>CAZMMQ010000052.1:0-28443 GCA_964567435.1 uncultured Saprospiraceae bacterium
TACTATCTCTGTGAATCTGCTGATTTATGGTGCATCTTAGATGCGCTATTCAGTAGATTTATTATTGGCCTTAAGACTTCTCCTCTTCTTGGAAACTGTAAATGATATTCAGCAACAATAGTATAATTCGAATTAGTCTGTTGGCCAGTTATGTTAGGGCTGAATGAAGTCTCCTTCATAAGTTTTATAAGCTGCTTAATTGACTGCTTTGTCATTAGCCAATTATAGAAATTTTGATCTTGTGTTGTTAATCATAATCTATTGCTTGTAAATGTGAGTAGTGAAATAAAGGGATCTATAGTATTAATGCTGAAAGACTTATATCGATTGATCGTATTAGATTCCATTGTAATACGTCCATAGGATTCGACTCCCATTAGATTCAGCACTTTAATTAATTCAGATTTGTAATGAATGTCTACCTCATAATGGTATTGGCTATGTCTTGAACCATCATTGGAATTGTATTATTCTGTCCATATGTTAAGTATAGAATCTTCCTCTAAATGTATTTGATAGAAATAATTTTCTAATTCCTTTAGGCCCATGTAGATAGAAGTATTCTGTTAGATTGAAAGTTCTGCCTTCTTAGTATTGTTATAGGTATTAACAATTACATCGAACCTTTTTTTAAGCTTGATTCTATGATTAATAGTTCTCTCTGCTTCGGTTGATAACAAAGAAAGATGTACTATGGCTTGATAGGAATGAATTTACTTTTTCGTTCATTGACGTTAAGCTTGGGCCTTGTGTTAGATTGACTTTGTTTCGTTAAGTACTTTTCAGGTAATGGACTTTGTGCAGTTTCATTTGTGAAGAGTAGATTTGCCACCCACCATCTGTTGTCCTTGTATACCAATTGATAACTATTGATCCCTCTTTTCTCATAAGTACCTACAAGATTTTTGCAGTAGAAACTTTGAAACACATTTGCAATGCCGTTAAATTCGTTGACAGTTAAACCTATTGAATATTCTTCAAAACCATCTCTTGCATATACTGGACCTATATTCGTCACAAATTCATCAATGCTCATGGCACTTACTTCGTAATTACCTTCTCTCGTTATGTTGGTTGCCATTAGTTGAGCAGATGGCAAGAAAAGATTCTTGAAGGTAGTCCAGTCTCTGGCTGCACCTCTTTCGCCAGAGATTAACTCGAGCATCATATTAGTGATTCCTTCTATTGTAATTGTTGTACTAGTAATAGCACTATCACTGTTCTTGTTATCTATAGTGAGAGTTTGCTGGGCAACAACAGCTTGAAATTGAAATCCAGTAAGCACTGCTAGTGTCAATATATATTTCATGCGATTTTTTTTTAGTCTTTGATCTGGTTCTAATTAGCTATTACTATTCGACCTGCAAATACACCATCTATATTAATAAAATATATCCCATTATTCATTCCGTTCGCATCCACTTTAACATATGTTTTATCTAGGATATTGATAAGTTGTATCGTTTCTCCAGTTAGGCTCATCATTTTTAATTCACTACCAATTAATGCTGAGTTGAACTCAATCTGGAAATAATCATTCGCAGGATTAGGATAGATATTAATCAAGCTTTCAGTAAGTAGATTGTTGGTGCTTGATACTGCACAATTTTCTAGGGGATTTGGATCAAGTTCTAAAAATCCGGTTGGCTCCAAATCTCTTCCAGCAAATGCAGGATAGTCTGTTTCGTACCTATTGAATCTAAAAAGAATATTCTGGTTAACTGTTAGTTCTGTGCCTTGAGTTACAGGGGCGCCTCCTCTGAGTGGACTCACATATTCCCAGACAATCTCTTCATCTTGCGTTACTTCAAAAGTGTATCCCATTCGACCTGAGGTAATCAGCGTATTCCCATTAGATAATCTCTGAATACTGGAAAGCCCTCTAGAGAAGAGGTCTTGTGGTACAGGACGGGTGTAAGACCATTCAAAATCTTCAGGTAAATATCTCCCTAGCTCCATTGGATACGTGCCTGTTGATTCATCATATTCTGGAGATAAAATATGAACGCTTGAAAAATCAGTTCCCACTTGATTATTGAATACACCTATTTTGCCAAAGTCAGGATGGTCTTCAGCTACTCTTAACCAATGAGCATCATGTTGGAAAAATAACTGTTGTTCATCCGCAGTTCCGGCACGGTAATTAATCGGGTTGCCCCATCTAAACAGCAAATCCCCTGCAGGCCCTGCTGCTTCTTCCGTCGTTAGATTGTGGTCTATGATCCAAAATTCATCAAATTCTGGCACATTAAGTAATAACTGATCTAGAGATGCATTATAATCCAGAGAGTTGCCGTGCATCCAGTCAGATTGAGCTGGTCCGATATTGACATCTATCTTTCCTGGATTAGCTGATGGATCCCCATAGTTTTCTTTAGTAGAATCAAAGTCTTGTATCAAGTGATCCCAAGCTCTCCATTCCCACACTATCGTACCACCTCCATTACCATCAGGCTCTACTTCTACAATTTTATCGGGCCATAAGGTTTGTCCATTTAGAAGACTAGGGTCTCTCCCCGCTTCTATGGCATCATCTATATTTATCACTTCCCACACGATAATAAATACACCACCCGTATTGGGGTTGAGTGTAATATCATGATGCATACGCATTGTGTCATTATTAATGGTGATTTCCCAAAGCAGATTGTTGTCCCAATCTCTTACCTCAAGTTTCTCTCCACCTCCACCAGCGTGGAAGTTAGGGTTAGAGGTTCTACCTCTTCCTTTACACATATATAGATCACCATTCTCATCCAAGATGATGCCGTTGCCTGGAGCAAAATTATCTTCCTCCCACATATGTATGATCTGACCACAGTTGTCTAGCAGATAGGCATTGCCTTGATTGTTAGGGTAGTGAAGGTTATAGCCAGGTGTCGTTTTGTCCTCATCGAATGTGAGTAAACCTACAGTATTCTGACTGATACCCATCGTTAGGCAAGCAATCAGGATAGAAGCAGTTAGTAGATATTTTATCACGTGTGTAATTTTTGTTGTGAAGATAAGTCATTTGACCTTCTCTTTCTGTTGTCGACCTAGGAAGGTAAAGCATCCGATGGATGGATATAAGATTATTGGTGTAATTGAGACAGGTTATGACCAATTTGGTGTCATTGCTGAATTAGATTAATAATGCTAAGTGTGGCAAAAATTACATTTTCTATATGATTTAGTTTGTTTACAAGATTGAGTACAATAATTGCAGATTTTTATTGTTAAGAAAGAGTAATCAAGTTTTGCTTGGTTTGCTTTATAAAACACTAACCATCTCTGTATATGAAAATCTCTTGCACAATTTTCTGCTTATTGTTTTTTATGAGTATCTGCTATAGTCAAGATGTGATTATGGTGGAATACGATTTTGTTACAGGTGACAGTACCATCCTTAATTTTGGTCCTTCGACACTTACTGAGGTCAGTGGAATGACTTTGAGTTTTGAAGGGACAGCCCCAGGACGTATAGAACTTGATAATAATGTAACGCCACAAAATTTTGAAAGATTAAATAATGTAAGTGATGCTTCAGCGTATCCTGCCAGAACCACTGCTAAAGTGATAGGTGTATTAGACGATGGATTTGGTTGTAATTGTACAGGGACCATAGTAAGTAGAAAGCACATCTTAACTTCAATGGTATGTTTTGCATTTAGAAGTGGCAATGCTTCTTTGGTAGATTCTGTAGAGATACAATTAGGATTAAATAATGGTGTAGAGCATTTTGGGCGGCATTTGGTTACAAAAATGTATTCATTTAAAGATTGGGGCCTTAGTGGTAATGATTTTGTCTTGCTTGAAGTAGAAGAGGATATTGGGTTGAGTACAGGTTGGATGGGTATAGCTATAATGAGAATGACACTGAATTAGTTAACATGGTATATCATAAATATGGATATCCATGTTCTAATATGTTTAGTACTGTTGATTTGGATTTGAATGGTGATACTTTATATTACAACGCTGGTTTTTTTGATGTGATAGATGATGAATATATAAGTAGCAGAGTTTTTAGGAAGGGACTACTAGGAGAAGGTGGCAGTAGCATTTTTCTTTTAAATGAATTAAATAACCAGCCACATATTTATGGCACATTATTATGGGCTAGTAGAATGGCTCACAGTAGAATAGATGCTGACGAATTTTTTGCCATGCAGCAAATATTGGCACCTGAGCTGAGCACTTCAACAGATGAGGCATTAGAAGAGGCTTTTGTGATATTTCCGAATCCTACCTCTGATGTTCTGATTATTAAGTTTGATGATATTGGTCAAGACAAACACCTTATATTTTATGAGGCTAATGGAGCTAGGGTCTATGACCATTTAGTTAGAAATGCTAGCGAGGATTTTAGTATAGATGTCAGTAATTGGTCAGCAGGCACTTACCAATTGATTATCCAAGCAGAGGGATACCATGCAGTTAGAAGTATGGTGAAATTGGATTAATTTATCCTCCTACCGACTATACTCCTTAAAGTCTATAGATGGGTCATAATCATCATCACTGATCAGCGAATGTAATTCACTTCGTTTGTCCTTAGACTTAATAAGAGGAAAAAATAGCTGCACATACCAAGGTTCGTTGATACGATTCCAGGCGCCAAACTTCGTAGGATATTGTCTGGTGATTTTTGCAGTGCCAAAAATAATATCCCATATGAATAACAGATTGCCATAATTGCCATTGGGGTGGGAGACACCATCCTCCGCTGTCAGTCCATGGTGGGCAAAGTGTGTACTTGGGGTAGAAATCAATCGCTCTATTATCCACGCTAAGGGATTAAGAAATTTGTACTGATATAGAAATCGATCCCACTTTGTTTCGCTGTGGGCAAGCAAGATGACGACCAACTTTACAGGTAGATATATCAGGTAAGCATATCCCATACCTAAGAATACGAGTATGCCAGAAAACCAGATGCCAGGCATAAGGGCATAGTACATAATGGCATTCCTGTAGGTGACGAGCACCCCCATTTCTTCTACCACATGATGAGGCCTGTGTAATTTCCACATCATTCTATTGCTATGAGAAAATCTATGCCACCAGTATTGCATCATATCATCCAATATGAGGAAGGCGCCAAAGTGAAGCCAAAGGGAATAGCCAGCAAGACTATTGTCATATTGTGTAAAGAAGGTGCTACCTAACCAGAAGGTGAGCAGGAAAATTCCTGGTTGCACTAATACGGGTAGTGTCACCAAACTGATTAGCTCTATAGAATAATCGTTTTTGGTTCTTTTGTCTTCAAAGTAAAGCCCACCCATGGCTTCTATTATGCCGAGCACTAGCAGGGCGACTGTGGGGATTAATTTACTTAAGACTTCTTCTGACATAATTCATATTGATATTAATATGTAATATATAAAATTGTAACTGCTAGAATGTACATGAAATTTGGACTTTAACTTAATTCTTTATTTCAGTGACAAATTCATTCTTGAGACGATTTTTATAGTTTTTACTAATTCTTTTGAGATTTCTCCAGTCTTGAATATTGCCTGGTTTTGGTAATTCTATATTGATAATTTCAAGTTGACACTTATCTGGTTTTAGTTCGCGTAGGGTAAAGTTGATATTTTTTATATTATCTGAATGCTGAATAGATTCATCTATAAGAATTACTTCTCTAATCTTATAGTATATATAAGAGTGATTGTAAATTGATGAGGAAGAGGTGTCTCTGATGATTTCATAATTATAACCTAGATCAGTTATTTTCTTCAGGGCAACAGTATGGGCATCTATGTGTAAATGGTAGTTATTTGATTGGTTAATTCTGTTTATAAAAGTATCCAGAATTATATAATGAGAATCTGATAGAACATGCTCACCTGACTCAAAGTAAATAACCTCCTGTGTTTTCACATAGGAGCTATCGAATATTTCTTGACTGTATAATTCAGAATTGAATAGGATGCACAGCGGTATGAGTATAATATATGGAAGTGGTCTTTTTGCAACTATCATCATACCTTATCATTAAGATAATAATACAAGATATCATTATTCAGTAGACTCAGATTTATTATCTACGACTAATCAATGATAGTATAACTCATTCTATATTTCTGAGTCAGCTCCTTAATTAATGGATTGGCTAATGACATTATAATCCCATTGCTCACCGTCTCTGGTCAGCTCGAAATGTAAGTGAGGTGCCGTAGCTAGTCCAGAGGTGCCAACCTTCCCGATTATGTCTCCTTTCTTGATGTATTGTCCTTCTTTTACAAGTATCTCTGAGAGATGTGCATAGAATGATTCCATTCCATGATTATGATTGACTCTGATACAATGACCATATCCTGATTTAAAATTTCTTGTGGACGTGATTATTCCATCTCCTGCAGCCACAACATCGCTTCCAAGGTTGGCCACATAATCTATGCCTCTATGCTGCACTTCAATTTTTTTGATAGGATGAATTCTTGACCCTGGCTTGACCTCATCTTTAAGGTCGGATGATCTGATAGGACGTAGGGTAGGTAGATTGTTTTTTGTGGATAAAGGGGAGGTAACAATATATTGAATTGTTGCATCCCCTTTTGGAAATCTATCGGAGAATGCACTCTTGCTTATATGGTCTCTAATTTCATCTTCATCAAATAATATTTCACCACCAAACTCCTTAAAGTGTTGTTGAATTCTATTTTGCATATAATCTGTATGGTCAGGATAGGTTTCTTTCAATTGATTGTAGGCTTCTGTAATCCTATCTGAGTCAAAGAAATTGTCTAATATGATATTCTCTAGTGTGGCCCCCAGCGCATAATCGGATATTGTTTCACTTGCTGAGGTATTACAAGAAGTGACGATGACTAGACAGATGAAGACAGGGATGAATAGGAAATAAGGACGTATACTTTTATTAGTTGTTCTGTTAAGCATATTTATTCTTCTTTTAAAATTGGATCCGTGAAAATTATTGACTAGTAGTAGGGAGTTGTATTGCATAACGGCTAGAAGCGCCTTGTCATACTTCTCAGTATTATTCGATGCATGGTTGTCAGCTGTGAATTCATGTGTTTCTTTGAGCAGTGAGATATAATGGTATACTTGTGGATGAAACCAAAAAACAATCTTCATTATGCCCATCACCATTCTATCCACACTATGCCGACCGCTTATGTGTGCCTGTTCATGTAGCAGAAATGATTTGAGATCTGGCGATTTAAGAACATGAGCATGCAAGTATATATGGTTAAAGAATGAAAATGGAAGTATTTCTTTATCGTGAATGATTAAATGGGATTCATCTATTTCCACTTTTTCTCCTGACCTATATATTTTATAAATAGTGTATAAGCCTATTGTATATTTAAGTAGCGATATAAATACTCCCAAAAAGTAAATGACTAAGAGTATAGAACCAATTATATCTAGATTGTTTGTCGATTGCGATAGTTCAGATACCGTAGTGCTATTATTTACTGTACTATATGTATGCGCACTATTTGTATGAAATAATAGCTGTTCTGAATTTTCTTGGATAGTCCCCACCACATTGCCTACAGAAGAGAATTTGTCCAGTGTAATTAAATTAAATTCTTTTGTCATAGGTAGTAGGCACCCTGCACAGAAGGTGGCTATAAGAAATACTCTATTATGAGAATGCCAAGCATTATTTCTAAAACAAATATGGTAAGCAAGTAAGCTTAGACTCCACAGGAGTGTTACGCTGAGTAGATAGCTAACTATCATTGTTCTTTTTTTCTACTTCTTTGACTATTTCTGCAAGGTCTTCCAGACTGAGGTCATTATCTTCTACTAGAAAAGAAACCATTTCATTTATGGATCCACTGAAGTAGTTTTTGATAAGACCTGATAGTGAAAATCTGCTATACTCTTTTTTAGTAATGATAGGATAATACTCATAGGTTCTACCATATGCTTTATAGCCCAGATATCCTTTCTTTTCCAGTTTTCTAAATAAACTAGAGATAGTAGAGTGGGGTGGTTTGGGTGGCGGCAAGTTGTCTATGAGCTGTGATACGGTGGTTGCTCCGTGCTTCCATATGAGATGCATGACTTGCTCTTCTACCTTAGTGAGTTTATCCATAATTTAATATAACGTCTAAAGCAAATATATAACGTCAAAAGACGTTATGCAAATTATTGTTACATTTTTTATTTAGAACTGTGGGTTAAAAACAAATGCGATTTTTGCATCCTTTGCTTTGTTGCACATGCCTCTTCGCAGAAACTTTTATTTTGTACATGTCTATTTTTCTCAAAAATGTTGCTCTGCTGGACCTATTCTTATGTTTCATAACATTGTCTCGAAAAATTCTGTTGTTCGGCGTTGGCTGCAGCCCAGCAAAGTGACCAAATGCCTACGTCGCTAACATAATTTAAAATACCGTTTTCAAAACTACATCTCCACCTCATCTGCCTTTAAAATTGTAGTTGCTGTGAAACGCTTATAATCGCGAATGACATTTGAGAGGTTGTTGTTGTTGTTGTTGTTGTTGTTGTTGTTGTTGTTGTTGTTGTTGTTGTTGTTGACCTTACTATCATATGGAGATGATTACTCATTACTACATAAGCCCAAAGTCTGAGTCCTTTTCTTTTCTACAATAGTCTAAACTATTCAGCACTATGTCGACATACATTCTTCTAGTGAAAATATCTATACATTCTACAAGAAAATATAAGACATGCTGATTGTCGATTTGATATCCTGTAGGTATGGAATGAAGATAAGGAAGATTGTTGTTTTAGTTAGTTCAAGACAGAATCTTGAATTTTTATATAAGGCGTAGGCGGCTCTGCTAGAATGCTCTGTGACAGCATACGCTTAACTAGGGGTAATTCTGTTGACCTGTGATTGACTTACCGAGAATGCACCAAAGATCATTCTGACTGTACAGTAGTTTCATGAGACTAACTTTGACTTGTCATATTTTGAAAACTTCGAGTTCTTAAACTCTTCAAAGGCAATATGTGTCCTGAGGAAAGACAACATATCATGCTGCAAAATTATACCATGGTCGTTGTATTTATACACCACAGCTTGTCTTAGGCATTCAAAACCGGCTTCGGCATTTTCTTGAATGGAATGACAGCAAGCCATATAAAAGTAAATTTCTGGATCCCTCCTATGCATATCTAATGCCTTTGTAAGTAACTCCAAAGCCTCTTCAGTGTCATATTCATTCAATTCTTTTATGCCATTGATTTTGAAATTATTCTGCACAATCTTTTTGCTTCCGAAAATGACCCACAAGTTTTTCTTAATAAGTTGCCCATCACGTCTTAAGTCGATGACTTTTTGTCCAAAGACGCCGAGCTTTGAGGCTAATATATAGTTCACTGGTGTACCATTTTCAAATATTCGAAATTTATGGTCAGTTCCTGTTAATACAAACTTTTTTAGGACTAGTTGATTATTAGCATATATTGATTCTACGCCTTTCCAATCATTTTCGAATTCAATAAGACTGTATCTGGTTTTTATTTTACGAAGGCCCATAGATTAAGGTAAATATAATGATTAGCCTCGGTGTAACCAACTATAATCAGCAGTGAATACAATCTAACATTCGAAACAAATACATAATTTTAAATGTCCTTAGTATAATAGAGAATGTCTTATTTGCGATAAGCAATCCTTTACCCAAATGAAGGTTTAACAAGAGTGAAAGGAATATGCTGAGAATTCATTCAGAAGTCCTAGTTTGTAATAAAGATTGTTACCTTAATGATGTGATCTTGTTATAGACTATAAGATTCTTTTTTAGATTTTTAATTGTGCATGCATGAAGTTAGAGTATTCCAGCTTAAAAGATGAAGACCGATTTATTGTAACCGATTTTTCATGTAGTAAATCCACTGGCCTGTTAAGCAAAAAGGACTTGTATAAGATTGTTTGGTATAAAGAGCCCAGCCAATCGATTAAGGTAGATGGCTATCCTGTAATCATTACTGAAAATGAAGTGATTTTCTTGACACCATTAAATGTATTAGAGTTGCCTCCTGAAATTGATGGCCTGATATCCTTCGTCTTTAATAGAGAATTTTTTTGCATTCAAACTCACGATGATCAAGTCTCTTGCAATGGATTCTTATTTTTCGGTTCTGCTCGCCCTCAATCAATAATATTAGAAAATGAAGAGATAGGTAAATTTGAAACAATGCTAGAGATGTTTAAGGAGGATCTGCAAACACAAGATTACTTACAAGGCGAAATGTTAAGGTCTTTGCTCAAGCGACTACTCATTAAATCTACAAGACTAGCAAGACAAGGCTTGCCTGAACCCAATATCACTAATCCTCAATTAGATACCATCAGAGAATATAATTTGCTTGTGGAACAACACTTTCGTGAATTTCATCATGTAAAGGATTATGCTAAGCTCTTATTCAAGTCTCCTAAGACTTTATCTAATCTTTTTCCAAAGTATAGTGACCAGTCTCCACTAATGGTTATTAACAACCGGATAATCCATGAAGCAAAGCGATTACTCGTCTATACTAATCGGTCGACTATAGAGATAGCTGCTGAACTGGGATATAGTGATTCTAGTCATTTTTCTAAGTTTTTCAAAAAACATACTGGTAAGAGCCCCACAGTATATAGAAAGGAGAAAGTGTCAAAAGCTACTTAGAAGTACTAGGATATTAGAGTTGCTACCTCCCCTTATAACTCTCTTTATTTCAATAATTTTTCTAATAAGGGAAATTTATACATAGATAAAGGAAGACTTGACCTATGTCTGGCTGTCCTTCTGATGCATCTTTGCATTGTCAATTAGGGGAATTTTCCCCGATTAAATTACAAATCAAAAGAAATGAAAAATTTTAAGGTTCCTACCAGAGAAGAAGTCAGTGCAACGAATCAAGGAATATTTGACAATTTGAAAAGTGCTGTAGGTTTTGTGCCTAACATATATGCGACGATGGCTGCCAGTGAAAATGCTTTAAAGAACTACATAGAATTCTCTAACGGTAAGTCATCTCTAAGTACAAAGCAGAAAGAGGTTGTAAATCTAGCAGTGAGTGAATTTAATCAGTGTCAGTATTGCTTATCTGCTCACACGGCAATAGCAGGAATGAATGGATTCGATGCTAATCAGGTAACACAAATGAGAGCTGGTGAAGCACCATTTGATGCGAAACTAGATGCTCTAGCAAAATTATCAAGAAATATAGTAGAGAATAGAGGGGCTGCAAATGAAGCTGTATTAGAGAATTTCTTCTCAGCAGGTTGGACTAACGAAAACTTAATAGACTTGATTAATCAAGTTGGGGAAATCACTATTACTAATTATCTACATAGAACAACTGAAGTACCTGTAGATTTTCCAGTGGCACAGCCATTATAAAGTATAAGAATATTGTAAGCGAAATAGAGTATTTTAATTAGCAGGTCCATGGTGGTGGACCTGTTTTTTTATAGTGGTAATTCGATAGTGTGACTTCCTCATTCTATTTCGGTCCCTGTTAGTTAGGTCTATTTGTGTTTCTTCAGACAATACTAGATGGATACTTAACATTCATTCCCTAAAGAATAACATTCTTTCTTTAATTGTCTGCAACTTACTTTTGCGGCTTATTTGTATAGAAACAATTAGTTATGAAATTTGCCATAATACGAGAAGAGAAGAATCCATCTGATTCCAGAGTAGTATTGACACCCAAACAGGTGGCCAATTTAAGAGATGAGAAACAGTTGGATATTGTAGTTCAATCCTCCAAGGTCAGATCCTATAGAGATGCAGAGTACAGAGAGTTAGGGGTGCCAGTGGTAGATGGAGTCAGTGATTGTGATATCATGATTGGAGTGAAGGAAGTACCAGTGGAGGCATTAATGGCTGATAAAACTTATTTCTTTTTTAGCCACACAATAAAGGAACAAGCTTATAACAGAAAGCTTCTACAGAAAGTACTGGCAAATAATATCAGACTGATAGATTATGAGGTCATTACAAATGAGGAAGGTCAGCGATTGATTGCCTTTGGTGTCTTTGCGGGTATGGTTGGTGCTCATAATGGTGTATGGACTTATGGCAAGCGAACTGATGCTTTTAATTTACCACGACTGCACAATCTTGAGAGTTATGCAGATGCTGTTGAGATATACAAACAAACAACTTTGCCACCAATGCGGATAGCCTTGACAGGTACCGGTAGAGTATCTACTGGTGCAGCAAAAGTGCTGGATGATATGGGTGTACAAAAAGTGTCTGCATTCGACTATGTAAAAGGAGCTGGTGAAGGTCCTGTGTACACTCAGCTGAGCAGTTTCTTTTATGCACGACGAAAGGATAGAAAGGTGTTTGATGACATTCAGGATTTCTACAAAAATCCAAAAGAATATGATAGTGACTTTCATCACTTCTTGCCATGTACAGATATTATGATTAATGGCATCTATTGGGACAATAAGGCTCCTGCTTTCTTTACCAAGGAACAAATGCAGAGTGACGACTTCAAGTTATCTGTGATTGCTGATGTGACCTGTGATATAGCACCTGTCTCTTCTATACCTAGTACTCTAAAAGCATCCACGATTCCAGATCCAATTTTTGGCTATGACCCTGCAAAAGATATGGAAGTCGCGCCTCACGGAGAAGGTGTTATAGATATGATGACTATAGATAACTTACCGAACGAGTTGCCACGCGATGCATCTGAAGCATTTGGAGAAATGTTTATAGAACACGTCTTGCCAGAATTGACGAAAGACGAGTCAGAATTGTTAGATAGAGCTACAATAACTAAGTCTGGAAAATTGACATCTTACTTTGAGTATTTGAAAGGATATGTGGAGGGTCAATGATACTAGAGCTCCAATTAACCTCTTCTTCTTTCTAATAATATCATCATCATAAGACCGAGCATGATTCTGTCATCGTCATCATTGTCTATGGTGCCGACTTTATCCACAAGAAATTCTCGTCCCCAAAATGAAGGTTGTTTTTTAAGCTTAACGATAACTTCTTCATTTCTATTTTTCAAAAGATATGTAGGGTTAAATAAGTAACCAGTCATCATTCCAAGTATGGGAATTTCACCAAATATACCATCAGCAACTTTTACCCAAGCATTCTCTTCTCTGATCTTGTATTGCACTTTTTCAAATTGGTCGATTAATTCATACTTAGTATTCCAGAGCGAACGCCATCCTTTTCTAACTACCTTACCAATAGTGTTTTCGTTGTTATCATAAAAAGTGTAAGCAGCAGAGAAGTCTAGCCATTTGTCTGCTTTTATTCTGTAGTTAATTTTAGTCTGACTTTCATCGGCGTAGATGACTATGTCTTCTTTTAGTTTGAACATTTTTTGCTTGACATAGGCGACTACCTTACCATTGGCATCAGTTGCTGTAAAGTCATTGGACAGGGTAGAGATCTTAAATTTGAAGTTGATGGGAAATTGTAAATCTTGCATGGTGTTTTTGAAAATATGGAATGATGTAATTGAAATTAAATATAGAAATTTATCTACATTATTCTAGTATGAAATTTCTTTGTAGAATGGAATGTCGTACTTTCTATATTGCATGCACAACAGAGTATCTATTAGGTCATTCACAATTTTTTAACTTAGAATTGGATTTGGTTAATTTAATTATAAGTAATAATGCGAGGTTTCCACATAAGTTATTTTGTTATAACTTTCTAATTGTATAATAACTTCTTATGAGAAACCATATACTTTATCTATGTCTTATTCTAACTTCCGTTGGATGTGAAGATGATAGTAGAATTCCTCAGACTTTTATTTATCAAGTTGTTGATGCCGATGGTATGACCTTGCCTGCTCGTGTAGAAGACTATGGTGATGGTTTGGGTGTGCTGGTTGGGCGGTTTGTTTTTTCTAATACGGAAACAACCTTTGATGCAATTTTTGATTATGTCTCTCAGGATCGTACTACCTTCAGTTTGACAGACAATGAATCTCTTTTAGATGTATGGGGCTCTGGTTTTTATACGCCGGATTCTATAAATTTTGTAGTAACTCTAAGGGCAGCAGGAATGGATATTGAAGAACGCTTTGTTGGTGCTAGATAGCAGAGGAGATTAAAGTTACTGAATAGACCATTTAGGCTACACGATTTTTATTGATGGATAGTTGATTGGACGGCCTTTAGCCATTTAAGCTAAGGAGGTTTTAAATGGCGTTAATCTTGCGCTGGTCGTTTCGTTGCCATTTCTTTTATTTTTCGGAATACAAAGGAAATAATCCTTGGATAGGCATCCTCTTTTGTATCATCAAAAAATTCTTTGATTTCTAGTATTTCAAATCCATTAGTGAGAGCATTTTCAGCAAATTCTGAAACATGATGCGTGTACACCTGAAGTTGGACTAAACCATTTTCAGCGTCGAACTTTGCACCAGATCCTTTGTATTGTTTGTAGGGATGGAATTCACTGACGAAGAACAATCCGCCATTGATTAATTTCTTATTGGCTTGTTTGAAAATTGGGAATAGATTATCAATATGCTCAAGAGTCAAACTTGAGGTTATCAAGTCTACAGAATGGTCAGCTAGGTTCCAACTGTCATTTATATCCCCTTTGATAAAAGTAACTCTGTTGTCTGTAACTTTCCTCTTTGCGATTTCCAACATGTTGTCTGAAAAGTCAATTCCAATTATCTTTTCAGCTTTATTCAATAACCATACGGTGTTTTTTCCTGTCCCACATCCTAGCTCTAAAATTTTCTTGAAATTATACTTACTCAAGATTTGAATAGTGACCCTTCGGTCGAGATCACGCGTTTTATTGTCGTTAGTATCATATTGGTCTGCCCAAGTATTGTAATCGCTTTCTATACTCAATTTCTCTTTTAGTTTAATTTCTGTAGTAAATACGTTATATCTGATTACAGAATGATCAACTTCTTGACAAAGACATCTTCTGATTCCAAAGACAAAATTTGGAGTATGTATATACCCTTACTTAAATCGGATGTCTCAATATAATTATGTCCAATTGAATTTAAAAATGTTCCTGTCTTTGCAGAATGTCTATCAAGTGTAAGCATATTCCAATGGGCACTTTTAGGACTACAGATGTTGCATAAGGAAGAACCTCACCATTATTATTAATAAAGTTGGTATAATTATCAGTAACGATATTTTCAGACCAAGCAAATCCAGTCTCTACAATCATCACTTCTTTGCCACTTGTATTGCTTAGGTTTCTAACCAAGACGCCAATATCTTCTATAGCCGTATTTGGAGAGAAGACTGGATAATAAGAAAGGCCTATTAGGTCATAATTATCTACGCCATTTTGTTTGAATTCGTTGGTACCCCACATCTCGTTGGTGTAAGATAAGTCAACGCCAGTAAAAAAGTCTTGACTAAATGCTAAAGATGGAAGAAATAAAACAATGATGATTCTGAGCATAGGAGTACTAGGATTAAGTTTGCGAATAGTAAATTAAACTTTTTTGCCGAGAGAAGGCTACTGTCAAGATATCTACTAATCACTTTAGAACCCAATCAAAGTAAAGCGACTTAGAGAGTCATCCGACCTCGTATGGAATTATTCAAATATATAAATCAAATATCTTGTAATCTGTATAGGCTTTGCAATTAAGAAGCATTAGATTCTAGACGCCAAGATTCTTTATCCTTAGAGGCATATGATCGCTCAGGGATTTCCATTTTAGATAAGCGCCTATCCGTATAGATGTATCCTCAGTAATAAGTTGACCAGAAGCAAAACAATAGTCGATATGATAAGGCTTAGATTTATCCTTTAGGAGATAGAGGGTTGGTTGGCGCTCTGATCCATGAGGATAATTTCTTAGTTGGTGGTAAACGCTATGGATGTTGTGATTGGCCAGGAATTGGACGACTTGAGTATGATTTCCGGTTTTACGCTTCGAATCCCAAAGTGCATTACTGTTCAAATCTCCAACCAATATAGTGGGATGGTGTAATAACTTATTGTAATGATTGATAGCACCCCATATTTGTCCAACATAACTTTTTGTAGATGAGCCTTGATAAGGCATAGCCCATATTGCAAAGAGATTGATTATTCGATGTCCAAATCTTACATGTATTGGTAAGATGTACTCAAATTCTGGATTAAATATATCCATCATTTCTATACTTGTCTTATTAAAGGAAATGACGGCGATCCCTTTATTAGGATTGCGACCATACCAGATTATATCATTATAGGTAAGATGAGACAGCTCTTTTTCAAGCGTTTCTTTGTTTTCGCATTCTTGAATAATAGCCAAATCTATATTTTGACTCAGTACGCTTCGGTACTTTTTGCGAAAAGCCATATTACAATTCCAGGTGAGTATATTCATTGCCTATTGATAACCAATGTACCAAAATCATACCTCGGTTTTCCTTAAAAGTGATTGTTTAACAATAGTTGGGTAGAAAATTGAACAGAACTTTTAGAAAAAAAATGATTAAATGCATACATTACATTAATATGCTATATGTTCCACTAGTATACCTTATAAACTCTTCCAAATATGCATGCCTTAGACTTTTTTATCTCTGAAAAATCCAATCTCAATCCACATGAATTATTCCGTCTGCGTATTCTGGTTAATTTTCTTTGTGTCCTAGGAATCGTACCATTTGTTATATACTTAGGCCAAAGCCTAGGATATTGTCAGGACGAACAACCTATACTATATTTAATTCTTGTGATTTCATGCCTTGTAACTATCAAGCTAACTAACAATCTTAATTATGTCTTAGTTATCTTTTTGGTAATAGGTTCCTTTATTATGTATAAGAATGTAATGAATACAGGAATGGCTATCTCGTTCAATATAAAGTGGTTTGTATTCTTGATAGCCTTTGCGGCCATTATTAATGTAAGATTGATGTTGGTTTATTGTCTTATGCTGACAGTCGTCCTTCTATCTATCAAATCTCAAACCACGATTCCGAATAATAGTTTGTACAGTTTTAAGTTAATAATTGAGACATTCACCAATCATTTTTTATTTCTTGTTTCTGTTGCTGTAACTTGTTACATCATCTTCGCATATATATCTAAGAAGAACATCGAGGAGATCAAAAAGGAAGAGCAACTTCTGGAAAAGACCAAACAACTATTAAGAAGTAATCAGGAATTGGAGAGATTTGCTAGTATTGCTTCCCACGACATCAAGTCTCCTCTTAGAAGCATGATTAATTTTTCTGTTCTTTTGGAAAGGGAAATTGGTTCTGACTTATCTGATAAAGGGAAATACTATCTGCAATTTATTAAGGATGGCAGTAATAGACTACATGGATTAGTAGATGATATCTTGAGCTATTCTAAAGTTGATTTTGCTGCAGAAGATTCTGCTCAAATAGATGTCAATCAAGTGGTCAATGATATCAAAACGCTTATTCATCCTATTCTTCTAGAAAAACAAGCTTCCATTATAATCAAAAACGTGTTACCAAAAATTGAGGGGAAGCTGAGTGTGATGATTTTGATGTTAAAGAATCTTATTGAGAATGGGATCAAATATAATGTGTCGAGATCTCCCATTGTTTTTATAAGCTCTAATGAAGACGGCGATTATTACAATCTAGAAATTGAGGATAATGGCATAGGAATCGATCCATCCAATCACAGTCAGATTTTTGAGGAATTTCAGCGATTACATACTTATGATGAGTATCAGGGGACTGGACTTGGGTTAGCTATATGTAAGCGGGCTATGGATAATATAGGTGGCGAGATTCAGATTCAAAGTATAGTAGGAATTGGTAGCAAATTTATTCTCAAAATCCCTAAGATACTTAGAAAGTCACCTCCTAGAAATGGATTAAAAAAAGCAAACTACAATTCCAAGTAGTTTGCTTTTTTATTAATAAAAACAGGTAGGCTACAATATAAATCCTAGCAAACACTGCAGTTGACGCTTGTTTCACTGTTATACTTAAGTATACTCATCAGCGTCTCATCTTTTGGTTGAAATTGTACTTTCGGAAAACTATTATATCCAGCTTTAAGTAGCTTGAAAATGGCCCTTGTGCTTTCATCATGCTCTATTGCATGCTCTATTTCAAGCGTTTGGGTTAAGGAGGTTTCTCGGTACAAATATTTTAATAAAGAATTCGTAGTGTAACATCTCTCCATATAGAACGGGTTAGAGGGTTAATTAACAGACTTAGTTTACAAGTCATATAACTACCTACAACTCCGATATATTGCGTTATAGAATAGTCAGTAACTAATATTATATAAGATTGAGTAATAAGTCTGTTCCAGAAGGGAGTAACAGTTGTTTTGTCAGACTATTTGCACGCTATAAGTTGGAATCTTGGCCTCAAAAGCCTTAATAAGCTTCTTCATTACTTTTAGATCGTCCAATTTGTCGATTTGTCTGCCATCAATTTTGTTGATAGGGGTTAGCTCTCCCATAGTACCAGTGCAGAATACTTCATCAGCGCTATATAGCTCAGTTAGTGATATGTTCTTCTCTGTGTTAGGTATGCCAAGCTCATGAGCCAATTCCAATACTAAGCCCCGTGTAATACCATGCAAGCAAGCCGTAGCATACGGGGTGTAAAGCCTACCTTTTTTGACCATGAATATATTGGTCCCATTGAGTTCAGCTGCAAAACCGTAAACATCCAGCATTAGGGCCGCATCCGCACCAGCAACATTGGCCTCTATCTTTGCTAAGATATTATTAATCAGATTGTTGTGATGGATTTTGGAATCAAGGTGATTGGGGGAGTTTCTTCTAATAGATGCTGTAATGATGTCGATACCATGGTCATTGTCATATACGGGCGCTTTATATTCAGGTAGTATAATCAATAAACAACCCTTGGTATTAAGTCGTGGATCCATGCCTGAAGTCAATTTTTCTCCTCTGCTCAACGTAAGCCTAACATGCACATCATCTGTCATTTCATTGGCTTTCAAAGTCTTGAATAAAGCCACAGTCACTTGCTTTTTGCTAGGCACACCTTGGAAATGCATAGCTTTTGCGCTAGCCATTAACCTGTCTAGATGCCTGTCTAACATAAATACACCCCCTCTGTACACCCTTAATCCTTCCCACACTGCATCTCCACCTTGCACGACGCTATCAAATACTGAGACTTTAGCCTCATCTCGGTGGTAAAGCTTGTTACCTACAAACACTTGTAAGTCTTTATTCTTTGGATTGAAAGATTGTAGCATGGACACTTTTTTAGTTCTGCTATAATAGCTGTTTTGAGTTGAATGAGAACATATATTGCATAGTTGAATGTATAATTTGAGTAAGACCATGATGCGTGGCAGCTAAAATTTACAAACTATACTCTAGTAATTTTTCATAATACTTTTCTGCAGAGTCTAGTAATGGCTGTAGTCTATGAGGAAATGGTCGAGAACTTGTATTCTGTTTTTTAAAGCCTGTAGACTGGTGCACATTCGTATACCAATAGCGAGCCCATACGCCATCCTCTGCACGTGGTCCTGCCTCCCATTCTAGCATCTTATCAGAAAAGGGGATCTCTAACTTGTTGCATAACCTTGTCAGTATATCTTTAGGATTATCTAGTATTCGATTAGAATCAAGCACAATGCATTCTGAACCAATGGATTGGCAATACTCAAAAATTTGCCATTCCAATTCTAAGCCTATATCCAACATCGTAGGATTTTCTATGACTTGAGCGAAAGAAGCAATCAGTTGACTGGGATTTCTAATAAGAAACAGATTTTTTAGTCCTTTGATATATGACCATTCTAAGCCATCCATATGATGAGCCATATTCTTTAAAAATACATGATCTGTAGGGTAGTGGCCTTCAATAACCTCAGTCATGATCTCATTGATATCGATAGACTGAGATGTTAAAGTCTCAGCTTTGCCGGGGTGATCTATCTGAGGGTGACTATGAAGATAATAGGCATAGAATGGTTCATCCACAATACTCATGTCTGACCTATTGCCAAAACTATACATCAGTGCAGTGGATATATTCCTCGGTCCAGATATCAGATGTATTCTACTCATCTGAATCAAAGTCATCTTGATTCAAATGCTCTCCAGGGTGCCAGAATACCTCTTTGAAATTTTCCACCTTATCCTTTGCCACCATAACTCCTTCTTGCTCTAATAACTGTTGCATCATAGTTGGAGTAGGGAACATGTTACGTCCTGATAGCTCTCCCTTTCTATTGACGACCCTGTGTGCTGGCACTCCTTTGCCATGACATTTATTGAGCGCCCAACCCACCATCCTAGCCGATCCCAATGCCAGAAAATCGGCTATTGCACCATAGTTAGTCACTCTGCCTTTAGGAATAGCTTTGGTCACCCTATATACCAGTTCGAAATAGTTGTTAGACATATAGCTAATATAATAAGGAATAATAATCACCTTCCTCTTTTTGGAGGCCATTCTTCTTCTCTTACAAATTTTCCTTTCACTACCTTGTACCCACCAAGTATTACCTAAGAATGAAATCCCTAATACACAAGTGGCAAAGTCAGCATCGAGATGAGAAATACCTGGAATCAATATCGAAAAAGGTCATTGCTGCCAAAAGCAAAAATCATCAATTAGCACAAGAGGTTCACCAAGATGTCTTTGACGAAATAGATTGCCTCCAGTGTGCCAACTGTTGCAAGACAATCCCACCCATGTTGTCCAAAAGGGATATCAAACGCATCGCCCAGCGACTGGGGATGAGTAGAGTCGCCTTTATGGAGAAATATATTATAGTTGACGAAGATGGAGATGCCGTCATTAATACGAGTCCTTGCCCATTTTTACAGGCTGATAACAAATGCGGCATTTACGAAGACAGACCTGCAGCCTGTCGCCTATATCCTCATAGCGGTGATTACTTGTTCTATGAAAACCTCCAACATCATAAGCGCAATATGAAGTACTGCCCAGGCTTATTAGAAATTATGAAGCGGCTTGCTAAGGTGAAAACCAACTGATTGAGAACAAAATGCACTACGCCTTAAGCCATTGAAATGGGTATAAAAAAACCGTCCCGATGGGATCGGGACGGTCACTAAGCTTTTAAAAGAACCAATGAATAAGGCATTAAAAACTCAATCTCAGAGTATAGAACGTCAATAAGTATGCCAATAATTCCCAAAATCATGCCCCGTAGTTGACATTTGAGACAATTGTAACCTTTGAATTTTGGCTTAAAATAGGCTACATTTGCAGACTTTTGTGGTTGGTTATTTTTCCAACCAGAATTCCAGATTTTAATTACAGATTCAAGTAAAATAAGGCGCTTAAGATGGCTTTAATAGGAAAAATAAGAAAGAATTTTTGGTTTGTACTGATTCTCTTAGGATTGGCATTAGCAGCATTTATCCTTATGGATATGACCAGTGCAGGTAATGCAGGAGGGGCTGCAACTAGTTTGACAATGGGTAGTGTAGGTGGTAAAAAGATAGACTATCGTGCATTTCAAACGACGGAACAGGCCTACTACAGGAATTCAGGAACAGATGCATTTTCTACTCGTAAAACAATATGGGACTTCTATGTACAGAAGGCGTTACTCGAAAATGAAGCTGAAGATTTAGGATTAACGGTCTCAAAAGATGAATTAATGGATCTCCAGTTTGGAGTTAACCAAAGCGAAATCATCAGAAGGAATTGGTCCAATCCACAGACTGGGCAACTAGACCAAGCGTCATTGCAGCAGTTTAAAACCGCCATTGAGAATGGTGACGAAATGAATCCAGAATTCAGAGCCTACTGGGCAGAGCAAGAAAAGCAAATAGTCAAAGAACAATTGGAAGGTAAGTTGAATACACTTGTGTCAAAGTCTATTTACACACCAATTTGGATGGCAGAAGAATCATTCAAAATGGATAATACTAAAGTGGACTTCAATTATGTCAAAGTGCCTTTTGCCAATATAGATGGATCAGGTGTGACGGTAACAGATGAAGCCATTACTCAATTCTTAGCAGAAAATGAGGATGAGTACAGAGTAGATGAGGAAACAAGAGTCTTAGAGTATGTCTCATTTAATGTCATCCCATCAGCAGCAGATAGTGTGGCGATATATGATCAAGTAAATACCATGAAGGCAGAATTGATGAGTAAAGGGACTGTTGCAGAAGATTCGTTATATGCTTTAGCTAATAATGGGTCATGCAGTCATCTCTATGGGTCTGATGAATTGATGCCTCTATCAGCAAGAGCGGAAATTACTTCTCTAGAGCCTGGTCAGTCATATGGACCTTTCGCTGAGAATGGGGTGTATTTGGTCGTCAAGATGATAGATAAGCGATCAATTCCTGATACAGTGGCCGCGAGACATATCTTGAAGAATGCAGATATCAATAATCCTATAGCATTAGAATCAGCTAGGACATTTATTGATAGTATCAAAAGAGCTTATATCAGTGGGACACCTTTTGACACCTTATCGCTAAGACACAGTGATGATGCGTCAAACAAAGCCAATGGTGGTGACTTGGGTCGATTTACACAAGAAAGGATGGTACCGGAGTTTGCTGTAGCTAGTTTTCAAGGTCGAAAAGGAGGTCTTTATACAGTCACAACACAATTTGGGGTACATCTTCTGGAAGTAACTGATAGAGTCTTCAATGATAACAAACCTAAATTTAGAATAGCGACAGTTTCTCAACCTATCAAACCATCACAAGATTCACAAGACGCAGCGTATGATAAAGCCACAGAAGTCATAAGTAATAATACAGAGATTGCAAATGTAAAGACCGCTATAGCAAATATGGATGGCGTTTCAGTACAATCGTCAGCCCCTGTGACCGCTAATGATTATGCAGTAGGTACTCTCCCTCCTAATCAAGCCACAAGAGATATGATCAAGTGGGCATTTGACCCATCGACAGAGATAGGAGATGTGAGTGGAGATATCTTCAGATTTACAGACCCAGTCCAATACTATGAGAATAATTACGTATTGGTATCTCTTAATTCTATACTATCTAAAGGCATTCCACCTTCTAGTGCTATGAGATCTACTGTAGAATCTAGAGTAATGGATAAACTGAAAGCAGAGAAGTTTATCGCTGGTTGGAATTTCAATAATATCAATGAAGCGGCAAGTAGTCAGGGATTGTCAGTAGAGACTGCTTCTGATGTCGGATCAAAAACAACACTTATCCCCGCAATAGGAAAAGAACCAGATGTATTAACTGCAGCACATCAGACTGCTGTACAAGGTATTTCGAAGCCTATCATTGGCAACTCAGGCGTATATGTACTGTCTCCTATTAGTAAGACAGAAGCAGGTGCTGCTACTAACTTGCCTTTCCTCAAGCAATCCCTTTCTGGAACAACAAAAAGTCAAGTAGATTTTAATATCATCAAAAACATGACGAAGAGGGCCAACGTTAAGGACGAGAGGTCGACATTCTTCTAACAGATATAAGTTTTAAAAGCCCTTTGCCACTTTGTAAAGGGCTTTTTTTAATTTTTCAATCAACTACATGACATTCGACGAATTTGGGTTTAGTGAAACATTATTAGAAGCGCTATCATATATGGGCTTTGAAAATGCCACTCCCATACAAGAGCAAGCCATTCCATTTATTCAAAATGGCAAGGATGTTCTCGCCACTGCACAGACAGGGACAGGAAAGACAGCAGCCTTCATGCTCCCTATTTTGGATAAAGTCATTAGGGATGGCTCGGAAAAAACCACAGCACTTATCATCTGTCCAACTCGAGAATTAGCACTGCAGATAGATCAGCAAATTCAAGGATTTTCTTATACCACTAATGTGTCATCCATCTCTTTGTATGGCGGGACAAGTGGTCAAGAATGGGAAATGCAGAGTCGCGCACTCAAGCAGGGTGTCAATGTTGTTGTCGCTACGCCAGGTAAATTGCTATCCTTTATTCAGAATGGGCATATGGACTATGCGTCTATTAAGTATCTGGTCCTTGATGAGGCTGATAGAATGTTAGATATAGGCTTCTATGATGATATCATTAATATCATCGGTAAGCTTTCCAAAGACAGGCAAACTTTGCTTTTTAGTGCGACAATGCCTAAAAAAATAGTCAAACTCAGCCAGGAGATTTTAACAGATCCTGAGCAGATAAGTATCGCCATTTCTAAACCAGCAGAGAAGATACTACAGGCGGCCTATCTGGTTCATGATCAGTACAAATTACCTTTATTATCAAAGCTCATTAAGGACAAGCCTAAGTATAAGAGTATTATAGTTTTTAGCTCTACTAAAAAGAATATCAGTAAGATCGTTTCAGGCCTCAAGAAGGCAAGAATCGCTGCACATGCTATCTCTTCAGATTTGGATCAACACAAACGGGAAGAAGTCATGTTGGGATTCCGAGCCAAAACAGTAAGGGTCTTAGTAGCCACTGATGTCATCTCTAGAGGTATCGATGTCAAAGACGTCGATCTGGTTATTAATTATGATGTACCTAGGGATGCAGAAGATTATGTCCATCGGATCGGTCGTACAGCACGTGCTGAAGCTGAAGGTGTAGGTATCACCTTTATCAATGAAGATGATATGAGAGCCTTTTCAAGTATAGAAAAACTCATAGAGAAAGAAATACTGAAGATGAAAACACCGGCAGACTTTGGGCCATCACCGGACTGGGATCCAAACAGAAGACGACCAGGACGTGGTAGAGGCAACTCATTCAAGGGCAAAGGCAGAGGTCGAAATAATAGACGAGGAGGAAGGCCACCAAGATAGAATTCTTAGTTTTTTATACAATCATATTATTGTCATGAAAATGCTATTTGAATCAGAGAGACTTTGGTATCGTCATATCACTCTCGAGGATGTAGAAGATATGTTTGAGTTAGACTCGAACCCTAGGGTGCACAAGTTCTTAGGTAAGAATCCCGTAACGACAAGATCTCAGTCAGAGGATATCATCAATGATCTTATCTCTCAATATGAAACGTATCACATTGGCAGATCAGCGATGATTAGAAAGTCAGATAATGCATTTATAGGTTGGTCCGGTTTGAAGTTTGAGACCAAGTTGCGTCCTGAGTTTGACTATTATGACATAGGCTATCGATTGAAAGAAAGTCATTGGGCGCAGGGCTATGCTACAGAATCAGCTATTGCTTCTCTTATATATGGATTCAATCAATTGAAGCTTGATAAGATTTGTGGTGCAGCAGAAGTAGAGCATGTGGTATCCAACCATATCCTGCAAAAAATAGGACTTAAGAAAGGGATGCCTTTTGTCTTCGAGGGTACTAAGTGCAACTGGTACGAACTTTCGAAGGACAACTTTGAGGCAATGTAAGTAAACCATTCAAAAGGCATTTCGCTTTAACAATCCTCTATTTTATTTGGTGATTCAGCACTAGAAGTTGATAAGTGCAGGCATTGAATATTTTGCTATCCCTTGTTTACTTTGCTCATTTCGAGGAGTTTACGTGATATATTATATGGAAATAAAAGAAATTTTTGTTATATTAATATCCTTAAAATTATAGATATGAAATTATACATAACAGCTTTTGCAATTTTATTAACTGGTTCTTTACTCATCGCTCAATGCCCAGGAGGCGGTGGAGGTAGCGGTGGAAGTTCAGCCGGTTCTTCTTTGTCTTCATCTAGTAACTCTTTTGGTTCTAATACCATTTCTAATGACTTAGCTCAGCAAACGATGCTTAACGCTATGGCTAAAAATTCTTATGCCTCTACTAGATTACAGTATAATCAAATTGAAGGATCTCCATTTTTGAATGATGAGCCTATCGAGGGCACATTAGTATTAAATAATAATACGGAAGTATTGGTGCCATTACAAATAGATATTTATTCAGAAAAGGTTATCGCCACGAATTCTGAAGGACAAGAAATAGCGCTTGATGGCAGATTTTATAAAGAAGTAAGATTACCTTATGAAGGACAAGAATTGGTCTTCAAGAAGGTTGATAGCAAAAATCCATCTAAGTTCTTCCAAGTTCTCTATGAGGATGGAGATATGATATTTTTTAAGCAAAAATATGCCTCATTGAGACAGGCGTCAAATAATGGAATAGCTAAAACTGAGGCTCAATTTTCTCAGAGAACTAAGTACTATATCAAGTATGGTGATAATCAAGTAGCAAGAGTGAAGTTGAAGAAAAAAGAAATATTCCCGCATATACCTGAGACTGAATTGTATGCCATGCAAGATTATGCACGCAAGAAAGGAATTAAACTAAAAAACGAAATAGACTTTATTACATTCTTTGAAGGCGCAAAAAAATAAAGTTTTATAGTCTAGAAAGAATTAAAAAGGGCTACACATTTTGTGTGGCCTTTTTTTTATGTACAAATGAGTTACACCCAGTATATGCCTATATCAAAGTAAGTGAGTAATCCTTATCAAATCATAATGACGGATACAACTTTTTTAGGTTGGATTACATCTGCTATTTTAAAGGAAGTATTGTTTCTTAATTACTAAATCTATCATTATGACTAACAAAACTTTCTTATCTCATGCTTTCTTAGCATTAATTAGTCTGAGTCTTTCAGGCAAAGTCAAAAGTCAGAATTGGAGCCTATAACTCCGGAAATCCTAACAACTCTAGAATTTGAACAGACAGAATTTAACTTTGGAGATATCAAGGAGGGGGAGATTATACAGAATGTATTCACTTTGACTAATACTGGTGATGAACCACTGGTTATTTCCAATGCCTAGGCAACTTGTGGCTGTTCAGTGCCACGATGGCCGAAAGAACCAATTCTACTAGGAGAGACTGGAGAATTATTGGTCCAGTTTGATTCGAAGGCGAAAGGCAAAGTCGGCGGGCAGTATCAGGCTAAACGTATTACAATAACAGCCAATACTAATCCTGGTAATAATTACATAATGATCAAAGGATTGGTACATGCTCCTGAGCAAGCAGATGTTCTACCTGAAAGACATGACTACTTCGATATAGATGCGAAAACAATAATGCTGTGGCCAAATCCTAGCTCTGAGTATGTACAGATGGATCTAAGTGAGTTTGCTGGCAAATCTGTAGTTGTAGAGGATTACAATGTTAGTGGTCAGTTACAAACTTCTGTCTTAGTGGATCAATTGACTGCAGACCCTGTACAAGTAGATGTCAGAGATTATGATCCTGGACCCTATACTTTTTCTATAAGTATGGAAGGACATAATCGGATAGCAAAAATAGTTGTCGTTCATTAATGAATATAGAATGGATGTATGCCATGCAAGACTATGCAAACACTAAATGAATTAGACTATAGGTGAAATAGCTTTTATTGCTTTGTAAGAGGCAAAGTTAAATTACTAGATCCTGACATAATGAACTAGGCTATACAAAATGTATAGCCTAGTTTATATACACACAGGTTTACATTTATACATAGAGTTTGAATAGGAGTAGTTAACTACTGTTCTTTGTTATCTATGGCTACAAACTCAGAAGCAACAATTTCTGATATATATTTTTTAGTGCCTGTGCTGTCCTCATAAGACCTGGAAGTGAGTTTTCCCCTGATGACAACATGACTTCCTTTTTTAAGGGTGTTTTGCATGTTTGATGCTAGCTTTCCCCAAGCTACAACATTGTGCCATTGAGTATCAGTTATCTTCTCCCCTTTGTTGTTTTTATAAAAGTCATTTGTTGCGATTGAGAATGATGCTTTGCTTTTGCCACTATCAAAAGTTCTAAGTTCTACTTCTTTTCCTAAGTGCCCCATGAGTTGGATAGAGTTTCTTATATAGTTCATATTGATTTAAATATTATAAAGTAATAAATACGATACTGCAATATTCTCACATGATGTCATTGTGATTCGTATAATAAATGTTTGTATACGTTTATTATACGTTTGTAAATAAATAAATACATAATTATTACACTCAGTTGAGCATAATGTCCTCGATAAACAAGTATAAAGTCGGCAGTGCAGGACAAAAAACTATAAACCATCATATAGTAGAAAATTCTATTCGTTTGCCTATATTTGTCAAGTCAAAATAAATCAATTATGACTTTTGGAAAGAAAATCAGGCAAGCCAGAGAATCAAAAGGATTGCTCTTAAGGCAAATAGCTGCACAACTTGAAGTCGACACTGCAACAATATCAAAAATTGAAAATGGGTTGAGGAATGCAACAAAGAAGCAAGTAGTCGACTTGTCTTCAATCTTAGACATTCCTTATACTATACTTGAGGCTTCGTGGATGGGTTCAAAGATTTATCAGTTGTTGCAAGAAGTAAACGACCCATCTGAGGCACTCCAAGTGGCTGAAGAACAAATACTATATTCCTCAAATCAAAACAGTTAAAAATGAACTCGATAGATTTATATAGCGGAATTGGTGGATGGACAATGGGAATGAAATTGTCGGGAATAAATAATGTAGCATCCTATGAATGGTGGCACGAGGCAAACCAAACTCACAACTTCAATTTCAATACAAACCATAAAGAAATTGATATCAGGAAAATTGATCCTAAGAAGTTAGATTATGGAAAAAATATAGACTTCGTAGTAGGCAGTCCTCCTTGTACTCAATTCTCATATG
>CAZMMQ010000053.1:0-27901 GCA_964567435.1 uncultured Saprospiraceae bacterium
AGAATTAATATTAGATGAGCATATTACATCTGGGTTGCAAGCTCAGACGATCGGGTTTTAATGGAGCTCAAGTAGTAAAGAATATTGTAGCGTAGATTTCATTAGAACAAGATTTCTCGACTCCTGACGTCGCTCGAAATGACAAAAGGGGTAGTGTTCAAAAATCAAAAATCAAAATGACTCTTCGACCCTCGACCCCTACAGGGGCAATCTTCCCGCAGCATTCACAATTCTTCATTCCCCATTCCGCATTCAAAAATCATAATTCCCAATTCATCATTCATAATTCTTCATTCAAAATTCAAAAGATTTATCTCCCAAACTCATCCTCCCAGTCATCATTGAAGACCTTGACTTTTTTGGCTCTTTGCACTTCTTCCTTTTTAAAGTCTGCTTGCTCATATTGAGAGCAATCAGTTGTGATGCGGTCACCATCGGGGATACTGAAGTAAGCGTCTTTATTGAGTTGGATATTTGGATCATTTTCTAGGCGATTCATAAATTTCAGATAGTAGGGTCTAGCCATAGCACCACCAGATCCGTAGGCGATATCTAGAAATCGTATCCAATTATATTCTCCACCTACCCATGTACCGACGACTAGCTCTGGCGAAATACCCATAAACCAACCGTCTACAAAATCATTGGTCGTACCAGTCTTTCCGCCCCATTGGGTATTGGGTATTTTATCGGTATGATTACTTGAGGCATGTTGGAGGAGATGGACCACAACTTCATTGAATTTTTCTCCAAGTACCCGACGTTGTTGGGGCACAGATGAGTAGATGACTTTTCCATCCTTGTCTTCTATCTTTTTGATAAAGGTGGGTTTGTTGTAGAAGCCATAGTTGGCAAAGGCACTGTAGGCTGCCGTCATTTCTAATACATTGACTTGTGCAGCTCCTAGGACTATGGCAGGTGCACTGGGTATTTTTGATTTTGAAATACCTAGGTTTTCTACAAGATTTCTAATCGGCTCTACACTACCCATTTCTTTTAGTAGCCCTACAGAAATGGAGTTTTTAGACGCTTTGAGACCATCCTTTAGTGTCCAAGGTTCCTGAGTGAATTTACTATCGTGGTTATCGGGTGACCAGGTTTCCTTTAGTCCGAAGTGTGGATCACCTGCGGGGATTTCGTGCTTGACATCCATGATACGACTGCAGGGGGACTTACCATCAAGGATAGCTGATGCATATAGGAACGGCTTGAAGGTCGAACCGACTTGACGATCAGCTTGTACGTGATCATATTTAAAGTACTTGTTGCCTATTCCACCTATCCAAGTCTTAATATATCCGTTAGATGGATCTATAGCTACAGATCCAAGTTGCATAAGCTTCTGATGGTATTTGATGGAATCTAGAGGTGACATGACGACAGATTTTTCCCCTTCCTTGTTGAAGGCAAAGACATTCATTTTAGTCTTGAAGGAGAATTCCTTTTTGGCTTTTTCGTCCAATTTTTTCCTTGTCAAAACAAATTCCTTCCACATCTCATCAGACATCAACTTGCGATAGACATCTCTTTGACTTTTTTTGATATCTCCCTTCTTAAGTAATTTATTGAGATAACCAGCCTGCTTGGATTCACTGAGCATTCTTCTGACATCGGCATCCCACATCCTAGCTTCTGGATACTTATCTAAGATCTTCTGTGTAATACCTGAGAGCATTTTATTTTTCAAATTCTGATAGCGATCAGATTTTCTAACTGCCGAATTGAGAAAGTCTTTGCGCTGTTTTTCTTGTGCAGAGGTGGCATCATAAGACCATGGGTCTTTGTTCTTCCATGTCTCGTCATATCGTTTTTGTATAAGTGTCATATGCTCAAACATGGCTCCCTCAGCATGTCTTTGCATATCCATATCTATAGTGGTGTATATGCGCAGGCCATCTTCATCTACATTGTAAGCAGAGCCGTCAGATTTTTTTAGATCTTTTTCTTTGATGATTTTTTTGACATTTTGCTTGAGTGTTTCTCTGAAGTAGGGTGCCAAGCCTTCATAATGTACAGACCTATTAAAATTGGACATGTTGATAGGTTTCAGCTTAAGCGCATCATATTCCTCTTCGGTTATGACGTTATTTCTGACCATCTGTTTCATCACTACATTTCGACGTCTGGTGGCATTCTCAGGAAAACGCTTGGGGTTGTAGGTGTAGGGATTTTTGAGCATGCCGATCAGGATTGCTGCTTCATCTAAGGACAATTGTCTTTGATCTTTGCCAAAATAGGTTTTGGCGGCGGCACTGATACCATGTGCGCTGAAGGTGAATTCAAATTTATTGAGATACATGGCGATAATCTCTTCCTTGGTATATCGCTTTTCAAACTGAATGGCGATGACCCATTCCTTCAGTTTTTGCCATACTCTCTTGACGAAGGATCGTGATCTCTTGGTAAAAAACTGCTTGGCCAATTGCTGGGTGATAGTACTAGCTCCTCCTTTCCTTCCCACAAACAGGATCGCTCTAGTCAGACTTCTTGCATCGACGCCAGTATGCCTATAATATCGTTCGTCCTCAGTAGACACTAATGCCTTGATTAGGTAGGCATTGAGCTCCTCATGGGTGACACCTTCTCTGTTCTTGGAAAAGAACTTGCCCATCTCTTTATTATCATCACTGAGGATTAGAGTTGCATATTCGTAATTAGGATTTTCTAACTCTTCGGTGTCTGGCATCTTAGTATAAGATATCAGTGTAAAGATGGCAGCAGCCGTTAGCAGGCTAACAATCAGGAGTATCCACAACCAAAAAATGGTTTTGCCTAGAATGCGCTCAAGCTTTTCTTCTTGACTAGTGGCATCATCTGTGACTGCCTTTTTAGTTTTCTTCTGAGTGGACATGCGTAATGGGTGTCTTTATGTGAGACAAAGTTATAATATATAGTAACGCCTTGTAAGGGAGAATTATTAAGTGTCAAGGGCTGAAGATTAAGTGTAAGTAGGTGACTAGAAAGTGATCCAAGCTGAGTATTAAAGAGTTAGAAGGAACGATTATATTTATATCATGTCTTTTGTCAAGAAGGTCCATATAGAGACGGATAAGTCCCATCCATATCCTTACGATGTGCCCGCGATTAGGTTCGCTAAGGACCTTGATTTTTCTTCACCTATTACTTTTGTGATAGGTGATAATGGGGCAGGCAAGTCTACTTTATTAGAGACCTTGGCATATAGAATGCAATTACCCCATATGGATGGCGCAGATTATACCAAAAAGGCATTTAATGCTGCCAAAAGATTAGCGCCTTATCTAGATATCGAGTTTGCTATACATCGGACGGTGGGATTTTTCTTTAGAGCTGAAGATTTTGGTGATCTGATGAATAGTACAGACAGGAGTAATACAAGTCTCTTTCAATATTTTAAGAGCCTCGAAGGAGATATGCCGGATAGGGTCATCCAAGAAATGTCTGATAGTGCGAATACTCAAAAGTACCACATGAGGGAAAACTTCGGCCAGGAACTAGATTCCTTTTCTCATGGAGAAGCATATTTGCACATCATACAAGAAAAACTCAAACATCCGGGCATCTATATTTTGGATGAGCCTGAAGCGGCTCTATCACCAGCCAAACAATTAGCGCTCATATACCAAATTAAATCGCATCTCAGTGATCACATGTCGCAGTTTATTATTGCAACCCATTCGCCGATGCTCATGGCAACCCCAGGGGCGACTATCTATGAAGTGACCGAAGATGCAATGGAAAAAACTCCTTTAGAAGAAACAGAACATTACACGATCACCAGATCTTTTCTTAATAATCCAGAGGCTTATTTGAGACATTTGTGAATCGATTTTTTCGGTGTACAGTATACTTTTCTTATTTAATAGTTCTCTCTGCTATGGTCGAGAAGAAAAACAATGTAAAATGGAAAACCTTTTTCATGTTGACCTTGTGCATACTTATTAATCTACTAGTTCTCTCTGCTGCGGTTACATACTTTCACAAAACCCTTTGAGTCTTTCTTTCATAAAGTAAGTCCAACCGCCTACACCACTCTCTCTTCTAAATTCAGGGATGGTGGTATCATGGTCTTCTTCAGCCCATGCCTTAACAGTAACCGAATGGGAAGGCCCATTGTCATTGATAGAGAAGGTTACCTTGCTGACGCCATCGTAACCTGCAAAGGTCCATTGTGTGGTTATAGATTGTTCGGGCACAACTTCCAGTACCTTCCATTCATGACGAAATAGTTTACCCTCATTATAGATGTCAAAAGCTGTCTCAAATCCAACTTCTGCAGCGAAAGTTGGGATGTTATCAAAGAACCATTTCTTCATCAAATCCAATTCTGTAAGTGCTGCCCATATCCTTTGACGTGAAGCATTTATTTCTTCAGTGATGATGATAGGTTCGTCTGTCGATTTCATGATTAGTTTTTAATATACTTGTTAGGCAAACTTTCGTAGGTATTACATTTGTCTACCAATTCATTTTTGAAGGTATTGAATAATTCTTTCGCATTAAATTCTACATCACCTAGCTCTTTGTATATCGTACTAGAAAGTGCTTTTTTGAATTCACCTTCCAGATGATTTACGAATTCTTCTACTTTGATCTTCGCCATTACTATCAGATTTTTTGCAATAAAGTTAAATATCAAGTAAAAAACAAAGGCTGTCCAAGTATAATCTTGAACAGCCTCATTATTTGTTATTCTCTAAGTACGCTTATTGTTTTAAAATCCTTGTAGCATATTGCGCTTCATTTGTATTTATATGCAGCAGATACATTCCAGAATTATAGTCTGACATATTGATATCGTAGACGCCACCTGTCGTTCTCTGATTAATAATAGTTTCGATTATTCTTCCATCCAGAGATTGGATACTAATAATCATGTCTTGTTCTGATTTCAATGTGAAATCCAATGTTGCCATACCACTTGTTGGATTAGGACTGAATGTAAATGACTCCAATCCAGGAATGTCTTCCACTGAAGTATTCTGTAAGTCTATCGACGATTCTACAAAGCATCCAGCGGCATCAGTCACCGTTAGTGTTAGTATGCCGTCTTCTAAATCAGTCGCTATGGGAGTCGTTTCTCCATTAGACCACGCAAACGAAAGTGGTCTAATGCCTCCGGTCACATTAGGTATTATTTGTGTATTACCATCATTATCCAAGTCGAGTGTTAATTCAGGACTAAAAGTGATAATAAGGGAGTCTTGCGAAACAGCGCAAATATCGGTAAGAGCTGGATTGCCTCCATTTGAAAAAGATACTGATTTTAAGACCCAAGTACCTTGGAAATTTTCTAAACCATTATCTGGTAGTAGTCCTCCAATACTAGCATCAATTATATCCATACCTGTCACGCCAAATAAAAGAAAATCAGTATCTAGAGCTCCTGTACCTCCTGTGACACTATTCGCCATTAGATAGCCGAATCCTCCACCTGAAGGAGGACTAAAGTTTTCAGCTTGTACGGCAATAGTTTCATCGCCACAAAGGGTCACAGAACCAGTAGTCAATAAATCACCACTAATACAGACATTACTTATTGCTCCAAAAATCACAACAAGGGAATCGGCTGTTGTGGAGCATAAGACTTGGCCTTGCTCATCTGAAAAAGCTTCTCCTCTGACAACCCATGTCCCTTCCAAAATTGGCAAACCATTATTAGTAAGAATACCGCCTAGGTTATTATCGAAAGAGATATCAGGCGTTTGGACAAAGACTGTAAATGCAGATTCTATTGATCCAGTCCCATCAGTGTTAGTATTGTCAAAGGTATAACCATAAGTGCCCGTTGCAACTTCGTTGGTGGCTAAGAGATCGAAGGTTTCTCCGTCTTCTACTTCGACTGTACCTGTAGTTTGCAAATCACCTGCAGAACACATATTCATTATGGAATCGTCGAAAGTCACAAGAAGTGAGTCCGTTGTTGTGGAGCAAACTGAGGCGAATGGCATCGTAAAATCAAAATCCGTAAAGGCAGTGCCTCTTAAAACCCAGGTACCCCGTAAAGCTGGAATACCATTTGCTGAAAGAACTCCTGCTAAATCGCTGTTATAACTCTCACTATTTGTTGCCGGTAAAATAAAGGTTCCTCCAGGGCCACCTTCCCCATCTGTATTGGAGTTGTCAAAAATCCATCCAAAGCCACCCGGAATAGGAGGAATTTCTTCGTTGATAGTTGTGATAATAAATGTTTCTCCAAAACCTACTGTGTCTGGAGTTGTTGTTTGCAATTGTCCGGCATCACATTGCGAAAAACCTTGCTGTGTGAAAGTAAATAAAGCAAGTCCAATCATTAATAATTTAGTGTAAATTTTTGTCATATGCAGTTTGATTATTCATGAGTATTACCTGATGCAATTTTGCACAGATACTCAGAAAATTTTTAAAAGAAAATAAGTCCCCTCTAAAGTACTTTGGATTAGGTTAATAAAAAAAGAAAAAATTATTTATTAGTGTTGGCTATGACATTCTGAAGTGCTAATTGAAGCTACCATTTAATCCTACTCCACAAATAGAAAGAGGATGTCTATTAGGATAATCAGGCCTCTAGTAGGTTTTTAAGAATTTATCTAGGTTGTTTTACAACTGAGTTGTGTACTACTCCATCATGTTCAAACCCTATTATAAATTTTAGTTATCCTTCGCTTAGCGTCTTGTGGATATCTGTGCGATAGGCCATAATTGCAGGAAGTAAAGCAGCAAGTAACCCTAAGGCAATAGCACCCCAAAACAACAGTGATTCTTTCCCATGTGTCGTCCAAGCTGCAAAATCATAATTGTATTTTTCTCGCAAGCTATCCCCTAAACCAGCCATACTCAGATGACTCATAAGCATCCCTAATATAAACCCAAGTACAGCAAGGATAAGACCTTCTAACAAAATAAGTGCTAGTAGTTTGCCAGGACTGCCTCCCATCACTCTGAGTAAGGACAACTCATATTTTCTTCGCTTAAGTGAGTTCAATAAGGATACGAATATACTGATTGCAGAGACGATGGCTATGAGTATCGCCAATAACTGCAGTGCTCGTGTACCTACTCCCATCATGTCATATAGTCTATTGATTTCAAAGGCAGGATTGGCAGCTTGCAAGTCTGTATTTTCATTGATATTTCTAGGCATATTTAAAGCCTGAAAATTCGTCTTGTTTTTAAACCTAACAATGACTGAAGTTATTTCCTGATCATCATGTGTGAGCAGGTGTGCTCTGCTTAGGTCGTTGCGGTGGTCATGATGTGCATGGTTGTGGTCATGGTCGTGATCGTGATCGTGATTGTGGTCATGGTCGTGATCATGATTGTGGTCGTGGTCATGATTGTGTTCATGGTCGTCATGCGAATGATCTTCCCTGTGATTGTGTTTATGGTCTTCGGGGCTCTCATGCTCATGCTCACCTTCGGTATGGTCATGTACCTCCCAGACCGACTCAGTACTCACTAAAATCAATTGATCTATGACACTACCTGTCGGCTTAAGAATGCCTACTACTTTTAGGGCCCCATGGTCATGTGTCAAATCCACATCTTCTATGAATCCATGAGAACTTTTGAATGTACTTCCCAACTTAAGATTAAGTGTAGTTGCTACTTCATGACCTATGGTCACTTCGTACAGATTATTCCATAATTTACCTTTGCCTATTTCTGCTTTGTAGAATTCTAGGAATTTGTGATCCGTACCAATTATTCGATACCCTTTGTGGCTATCACCCATAGACAATGGTGCCGATAATCCAATCAATGGATGTTTTTCTCTAAGAAAGGGCTTAGCTTCTTTGATAGAGATGTTGCCCGTAGGGGAATCTATATGATACATGCTACAAAGGATCATCTGTAGAGGAGAACCTTTGGCGCCGACAACCATATTAATATCTGCTAGATTCTTTTCGAATTTATCTTTCAGTTGTGTGTTGAATAGCAATATGAAATTGATAAGTCCAATGCCTAGTGTTAATAACACAAGATTAAGAAACAGAGTCAGAGGGTCAGAAATAATATTTCTCCAGGCAAGTTTAATCAGCTGCATCTTAACTCAATTCTATATGGTCAGGAAATAGGTCTTTGAGTCTCTGGTCGTGAGTCACTATTACCAGCGCGGCGTTCGCTGCATCAGCTTGCGTTCTCATTAAATGGACCACTTCATTACAGTTGGTATCGTCTAGTGCAGACGTCGGTTCATCCGCAAGGATTAGTTTAGGATCATTGACCATTGCTCTTGCTATAGACAATCTTTGTTGCTCTCCTTGGCTCATGAGATGAGTCCGAGCATCTGCTTTGTGCTCTATATTAAGGGCGGAGAGTAGCTCATTAATTTTATTAAGATTTTGACTTTTGTTAGCCATATCTTGGGCTAGCATGAGATTTTCTTTGGCGCTAACAGACTGGACAAAATGTGGTTTCTGAAAAATCAAGCCTATGTGTTGCCCTCTGTACTGGTCTAGGGCATTGGTACTTAATCTATAAAGATTGGTCCTATCTATATTGACTTCTCCTTCTTTTGGTTTGAGGATGCCTGCTAGAATGTGAAGAAGGGTTGTTTTTCCCACCCCCGAAGATCCTAAGATTAATAAAGTCTGACCACTCTTGCAGTTAATGTCAGGAAAAGTAAACCTTTGTTGACTGTTATAAGCATGAGCAAGATGACTGGTAGTGAGCATATTAGGAAATGTATTGTCAATTTTAGCTGCAAGATACTAAAGGCAGAGAAATGACCATAAAAGAAATCGTCAAACTGTTTGGTCAGGCTATTCGAGGAGAGGAAGCTGATTATACCAAAGGGCCAGTAAATAGAGCACTTATCTTACTGGCGATCCCTATGATGCTGGAAATGGTGATGGAATCCTTGTTTGCGATTGTGGATGTATTTTTTGTAGCGCAAGTCAGTAATAATGCTGTAGCAACAATAGGAATGACAGAAGGTGTGCTTATGCTTATAGAGTCTGTTGCGATAGGTATTGCGATGGCAGCTACAGCGATGGTGGCTAGAAGGGTCGGTGAGAAAAAGACTGAGGATGCATCACTGGTAGCTGTGCAAGCAATAATGGTTGGGATTGGTGTAAGTATCCTAGCTGGTATTATCGCCTTTTACTATACTGACCAAATTCTAGCGCTGATGGGGGGTAGTGAGAATTTGATTGAAGAAGGTCGTCAATACACAAGAATTATTCTTTCTCTCAATATTATATTGATGCTGCTCTTTGTCTTTAATGGCATTTTTAGAGCGGCGGGAAATCCTGCAATAGCCATGAGGACGCTTTGGTTGTCTAATGGGCTGAATATTATTCTAGACCCTATATTTATATTTGGAGTAGGTCCTATTAGTAGTATGGGTGTCACAGGGGCTGCTGTGGCGACGTGTACAGGAAGAGGTGTAGGAGTGCTTTATCAAATCTATGTATTGTCAAGTGGAGGATCACTTATAAAGATATACCGAGAACATATCCGGCCTAAGCTTTCAATTATAAAACAGATTTTTAAGTTATCTGGTGGTGCGGCGGGTCAGTTTTTAATTTCTACGGCAAGCTGGTTATTTCTTGTGAAAATATTAGCAGAAGTAGGTAACGAGGTGGATTCTGAAGGGACTATTCTGGCAGGATATACGATTGGATTGAGAGTAATTATATTTTCTATTTTGCCCTCTTGGGGGTTGGCTAATGCTACGGCTACGCTTGTGGGTCAAAATCTGGGAGCTGGTCAGCCAAATAGGGCAGAGCGGACAGTGTGGAAGGCCGCTCTGTTTAATGTAATTTTCCTATTCATAATTTCATTGGTTTTTATTTTTTTCGCTGAGAAGATTACATCCTTGTTTACACATGATGTAGCCGTTATAGACGAAGCGAGTCGATGTTTGAGGATATTGAGTTTTGGATATATTTTCTTTGCTTATCAAATGACATTGAATCAGGCATTTAACGGGGCTGGGGACACTTACACACCAACGTTAATCACATTTTGTGTCATGTGGTTAGTGCAGATTCCCATGGCATATTTTGTTTCTGTCATGTTAGGCTATGGTTCAGTAGGTGTGTATGCTGCAATAGTAATTTCTAATTTGCTAGCAAGCATCATTACCATCACCGTCTTTAGAAAGGGACGATGGAAGCAGGTGAAAGTCTAAGCGATATAATTAAATATGAATTATTTTTACTGAATATTGAATCTAAGATGCACCATAAATCAACAGATTCTCTAGATGTACACTAGCTAGCTAAAATGTTATCGAAATAAGCAGTTTCCACATTTAGAAGCTAGCTAATCATACTTGCCTACCGGCGGTTTTCTTTTTCATTGAAAAAAGCCTGCCCTGAGCAAAGTCGAACGGGAAACAAAATTCTAGGCTGTACCCATTTCTTAACGCTAATTCAGCTTTAAATAGCTAAACAAGCGCCAAACTCCTCCTTACAGTCGTCAGACAACGGCCATTGTTTTTAACGCCATTTAAAACCTCCTTAGCTAAAATGGCTAAAGGCCGTCCAACCAACTACCCATCAATAAAAATCTTGTAGATTAAATGGTCTATTCAGTATATTTAATAGACTTAAATTTTTACGAATTTGAATAAATATTTTTTATTATTTTGTAGTATTTCACCTATGTACATGCCTGCCTCTAAACCGGAGACATTTATGCTTTGGTCAAGGGAGATATTATAAGTAGCTATTAGCTGTCCAGTGACATCAAAAATTCTTACAAATTGATTTAATAGCTCTCTTGATGATAAGTGAAGCATATCTTCGGTCGGTGAAGGATATACATTTAAGTTTATAACAGTAGGGTCTTCAGTGGAAATAAAAAGCACATTGCACTGAAAGAATTCATGTTGGAGATTATCAAATCGTTTACTTGGAAGGAGTCTTCCATTGACACTTTCCAAGGCATGTACAACAGTAGCTCCTGTAATCATAGATAAGTCGCATATTCTTACAGGGCTAGCCTGCCTAAAGTCGTATCGAAATAATGTCTGGTTAGAGTTGTCATTAGCTATGTAGAAGAATTCACCTTCATGTTCCAAGAATTTACTATTCTGGAAAAAATTACCCGTCTGGGCATTCGGCCAATAAAAGACATCTCCAGATTCAAGAAAAATGGAAGCCAAGCCTGTGTCACCAGTATTAGGATTTACACCCAGTACCATAAGTCTATCTTCAAGAACCAAGTATGGGGTAAATAAAGCAATATCTATAGGAATATCGATGACTGATTGGTCTATTGTATTCAGTCTAAGGACACCATTGTCTGCTATAAAATATATTTCATTTCCTACTTCTACATGGAAGATATCTCCAATGAGATTACTGGCATCCAAAACTTCCGTTGTATTTATGTTGATGATAACATTGGAAAATTGGTTTTGCGCATTTGTGAATGAGACATACAAATAATCATCCACGATGCTTGCTTGACTTATAGACTGTGCTTGCAGACCAGAGACCGATAGCAATTCAGTGATTAGAAAAGAAATAGTCTCAGATTTAAAATAAATGAGTCCATCTAGATTATTGCCATTGTCAGGAAAAAATAGGGTTGCTAAATTGCCTGCATACACATCTGAGAAATTTTGGTGTGTATGTACTGCACCAAGATTAATTGTCATACCGGTAGTTGCGTCGAAGTTGATGACTTCTTCCATGCCATTATTTTCTCCCGCAAACCAATAGGTGCCGTCAGGGCCTTGCACAAGCTGGTCATAACTAATATCCCCTAACTGAGGTAATGGACTAAGTGTGGTCTCTCCATTTCTTAGAATTCCCCAGGCGCCATCTTCTTGGATAAAAACACCATCTGGCGTAAAGTGAAATGCGTCCCAATTATCTCTGAATTGATTTTCAGCTCTTAGGATTTCAAAAGTGCCATCTTCTGTACCATCTGATCGCCAAACGGAATTAGATATACCGTTGGGTGATCCTCTGAAATATAATATCCCATCATTACCCACTTCACCTTCAAATCTAAAACCCAAACCACTTGCATTAGTAGCAGGACCTTCAGTAATTGTCGCAAGCTGGTTACAATCTTGTCCAAATAAAACGTTAATGAAAGATAAGCCAACGAAGGTTGTAATAAGGAAGATTCTCATAATGTAAGTTTTGAATAGCGTATTATACACTTCTAAATTAAGAAAATAATAATAGTGTTTTAAATTTCTAAGTCTAAATTATACAGACATAAGTTATACATTTACACTGACAATGTTCCATTTTATAATTACAACTTTATAGATTATGCGTTCAATTATCCTATTAGTATTTGCTAGTAATTTTTTTGCATTGACTACCTTGTCTTCACAGTCTATTTATTATAACTATGGTCTAGATAATGTGGTACGACTAGAAGTAAATAAGCCATTTTTTGAAGATAATAATGTTTTTGATTTTCTGACCACAGATACCTATCTAAGTGGTGAATTTAAAGTAGGAAAGTCACATAAGATTGCCTTAGAATTGCCAATATCAAGAATTGGATTTCAAAACCTTGGTATTCCATCAGAAAGTGATACGGGTATAGGTAATCTTAGTGTTGCTTACCAATTTAGAAATCTTTCTAATTCTAATTATTTTGAAGCTAAACTGAGACTTCCTACAAGTGGTTTTATTAGTTTATTTACTGATTTTACGGAGAGATTTACAGCGAGCCTTGCTAGTACAACATCTATAGAGCCAAGTTACTTCTATGAATCTGCTTTTGGTGATGGTGGATATTACCGCTTGAATCCGGGACTCAAAGCGATATTGCCAAGTGATGATGCATTTGAGGACTTTGAGATATTACTTGATTTAAATGCGCTAATTGGTTATCGTAACCAATCAATAGATATTAATGGTGGTTTGACGACCACTTCCATCCTCACAGAAAGCGATATTGACTTTGGAGGTAGAGTATTACGCCAGTTCTTAACCACATTTACCTATGTAGGATCGTCATTTCAGCCGGGGCTTATAGTTCGTATCCCATGGGGAGCTGAATTAAGCTTCTATGATATTGCGGTAGGCGTCCAACTCTCTTATGTCATAGGTAGAAATAATACGAGCAGTGACGAAGAAAAGATTCTTAACTAATAGAAAGAAATAGATATTTTATTAATTGCCGGCTATGAGGATTTCATTGCTGGCATTTTTTTAGTATTGAGGGCTTGAATGGTGTTCAATCTTCTTGTAAGACAACCAATCGGAACTTTAGGAAGTAGTCCACAAAGGAAATCATAGTCATTGCTACAGCTAGATAGATAATCCACATGAAGTAGGGTAGGTCGATGAGCATGGCCAGCATACCAGCAAAAAGTACAGCCGTTTTGAACTTGCCAATAGGGCTGGCTTTTATTTCTACTCTATTATAGCTGGTGTAAATACGCATCCCCATGACAAAAATTTCACGATATAGGATGACAAAAGTGACCCAAGTCGGAATCTTACCGGCTACAGAGAATACCAGCAAAGCGGATAACACAAATAGTTTGTCAGCCGTAAAGTCATGAATAGCGCCTAGGTAACTCGTCTTTTTTTCCAATCTTGCCACATAGCCATCAAAGAAATCAGTCAGCCCAGCAACAATGATGGTCACAATGAGAAAAACAGTCTTGTGCTCCCAATCGGTGAGATATACAAGCGTCAAAGGTGTAAAAATGACCCTAAGAAAACTGATGAGCTGCGCCCAATGTAGATGCTTCACGAAGGCAAGATAGCAACAATTAATGAAGGGGCATTGGCCTAACACGAATATAGATAGCAGGCTTTATGCCATATTTGCATCACAATACAGTTTTGGTCAGACAGATTGTCACTAAAATTAGGATGGCATTCCATTTGAAGAGAATGGGTGTTCTATTACAATACTCATAAATAATCGAATATAGTTAATATGGAAAAAGGACATATTTCAGTAACAGCAGAGAACATCTTTCCAATAATAAAGAAGTTTCTTTATTCAGATCAAGAGATTTTTCTGAGAGAACTTGTCTCAAACGCTGTAGATGCAACGACAAAAATTCAGACTCTTTCTGGCAAAGGGGAGTACAAAGGTGAGCTAGGTGAGCTCACCATTGATATCATCTTAGATGAGAAGAAAAAGACGCTGACTATCAGAGACAGAGGGATAGGCATGTCAGAAGCAGAGGTGAAGAAGTATCTCAATGAGGTAGCATTTTCCTCGGCGGATAGCTTTCTCAAAAAATATCAGGATGATGCCAATATCATTGGGCATTTTGGGTTGGGGTTCTACTCAGCGTTTATGGTCGCAGATAAGGTTGATGTCATCACTAAATCATATAAGAAATCAGCCAAATCAGTAAAGTGGTCTTGTAAGGGAGACCCTAAGTTTACAATATCTGAAGGTGACAGAGATTTCAGAGGAACTGATATCGTTTTGCATGTTTCTGATGATAGCACAGAGTTTTTGGAAAAAGGTCGGATACAATCTCTTCTGGATAAGTACTCCAAATTCTTACCTTTCCCAATTAGGTTTGGGACGAAGACCAGAACTGAATGGGAAGGTGAAGGCGAGGACAGAAAGTCTACTGAAGTTGTAGAAGATAATATTGTCAATAATACTGAACCGCTTTGGAAGAAAAAACCGAACAAGCTCAAAGAAAACCACTATAAAGATTTCTACAGAGAGCTATACCCAATGAGTCAGGAGCCACTATTTTGGATACATCTCAATATTGATTTTCCGTTTAATCTGACTGGGGTATTATATTTCCCGAAGCTTAATAATTCATTAGAAATACAGAAGAATAAAATTCAGCTATATTCTAATCAGGTATATGTGACCGATGATGTGAAGGAAATTGTACCCGAATTTCTATTGCTCTTACATGGTGTAATTGACTCACCAGATATCCCCTTGAATGTATCTCGTTCTTATCTGCAGAGCGATAGCAATGTGAGAAAAATTACCAGCTATATCACTAAGAAGGTAGCAGATAAATTAAAGTCACTTTATAAAAAAGACAAAGAGGGTTTTGAGTCTAAGTGGAATGATGTGGGCACCTTTGTCAAGTATGGTATGTTGTCTGATGAGAAATTCTACGATAAAGCGGGTGCCTTTTGCTTGATGAAAAGTACAAACGGAGAGTTTGCCCTCTTAGATGACTATCTAGAAAAAGCAAAAGTTAATCAGACGGATAAGCATGATCGTACTGTCATACTCTATGCGAATAACGCTAAAGAGCAGCATGCCTATATCGAATCTGCGACAGCTTATGGCTACGATGTATTGCTTATGGATAATGTGATAGATAATCACTTCATGCAGCATCTGGAACATAAGAAAGATAAGATCACCTTTGTGAGAGTGGATTCAGATACTGTGGATAAGTTGGTTCAGAAGGATGAGGAGAAAGCTTCGGTCTTATCAGAAAAAGAAGAAACAAGAGTCAAAGAATTGTTTACAGAATCATTAGGTGATATGAAAGGTGGTCAGATAGAACTACGACCTTTATCGCCTGAGGATCATCCAGTGCTTATTACCAAACCTGAATTCATGAGACGTATGAAAGAGATGCAGATGATGCAGGGTATGAATTTGGGTGATATGCCTGATAGTCATAATGTGGTTATTAATACAAATCACCCACTGGTAGCAGATAAACTCTTGAGTAAAATTGCGACTGATAAGAAACAGCGATTTGCCAAATATCTTTATGACCTAGCTCGCCTCAATCAGAATATGCTAAAAGGGGAGGAGTTGTCAGAATTTATAAAGACTAGTGTGGAGTTTTTGAAGTAATGTTAGCACCTTAGTAATAATGAAAAAGTCAGCTTATGAAAATAAGCTGACTTTTTTAGTTGCTGCACTAGAAAGAAGATGAGTTTCTATCAAGATAAAACTTAGTACCCCATAACCGTCCCATCAGGTCTTCGTGGATCACTACTCCCGTGAAATTGATTGTCATTTATAAGAATAGATTGAGTGCTGCCCATTGCCGCCCTCTGCTGCAAGACGTGTCCCTTCTTCGCTAAAGCGGCTCTGGTATCTGCGCTAAAATATTTTTCATAGAATAACTTATCTGGATACCACTGATGGTGTATGCGTGGTGCATGTGTAGCTTCTGCGATATTCATACCATGATCTATTACATTTAATATAATCTGTAAGACGGTGGTGATAATCCGACTGCCACCAGGACTACCTGTAATGATATAAGGCTTGTCATCTTTAAAGACAATAGTTGGTGTCATCGAGCTCAATGGCCGCTTGCCAGGCTCTATGGCATTGGCTTCGCCACCTATCAATCCATAAGCATTGGCTGAGCCTGGCTTGGCTGAGAAATCCCCCATCTCATTGTTCAAGAGAATGCCCGTGCCTGCTGCCACCAGCCCACTGCCAAAACTAAAATTAAGTGTATAGGTGTTAGAGACCACATTGCCATACTGATCAGCGACGGAGTAGTGGGTGGTCTCGTTGCTTTCATAGTCAGCTGGTTGGCCTGGATTAATAGATGTAGAAGATTTAACAGTATCTGCGGATATATGTTGACGTTGGTGGTTGGCATATGCTTTACTGGTCAGCCCACCTGTAGGCACATCCCAGAAGGCAGGGTCTCCCATGTGCTCACTTCTGTCTGCATAGGCATATCGCATAGCCTCTACCATGAGGTGTATTGTCTCTGACGAATTATGTTGTAATGAATCTATAGGAAATCCCTCAAGAATATTCAGCATTTGTATCAGATGTACACCACCAGAGCTGGGTGGTGGCATAGAGGCTATCTTATGCCCCCTATAGTCTCCCCATACACAATCCGTTTCTGTTATCTTGTAATTATTGAGATCAGCCACAGTGATGATGCCTCCATGTCGTCTTATGTCACGTGTTAGTCTGATGGCCAGCTCTCCTCTATAGAAACCATCCCATCCTTTGTTTGCGATTTGCGTCAAGCTCCAGGCCAAGTCAGATTGTATGAGTTTGTCTCCAGCATGCATAGTACTGTCATTAGGAAAGAATATTTTTCTTGTGGCGTCACATCTGCTTAGGCGTTCTTTTTGTGTAGCGAGTACTCTCTCTAAGTCATGCGTTACATAGAATCCATTGGTAGCTAAACTGATAGCTGGATTTATCACCGTTTTTATATCTAAAGTCCCATAAGTATCCAGCGCATGCAATAATCCTGCTACAGTGCCGGGTACACCTATAGAGTGATAACTTTGATTAAATTTTTCATTATCTACCTTTCCTTCCTCATCAAGGTACATGTCTCTATGTGACTCTATTGGCGCCATCTCACGATAATTGATAGCTGTTGTTTTGTTTGTTTCTGCCATATGTACCAGCATGAATCCACCCCCACCAAGGTTCCCAGCTCTAGGTAAGACCACTGCCATAGCAAAGCCAACGGCGACTGCAGCATCTACTGCATTGCCACCCTGCTGGAGAATGTCAAGGCCAATCTGGGTGGCCAGGGGATGCTGGGTGGATACCATGCCATTGTCCGCAATAAGTGGATGGTGGATAGACTCCGCTGAGTAGATGGCTGATTGCGTATGGCCATTAGTTGTTGTCAGGACAGTGATAAGAAAGAGAGTCAATAGAAGTAATCGCATGTACCTATATTAGTGAATTATAAGATATTTTTTAAGTCTTGTCTGTGATAAATTGAAAGGCAGCCGTCTTGACACGCTGGCTGACTGTCCCATCGGATTCTTGCTGAGAGAGTATCATATGTTGGGATGCACTATCTGCAAACAGCGTCTTTAAGTCTCTGATCCGTCCAACTGGAATTGATCGTTGAAGGCAGGATATTAGAAATTTTTCAGAAGCCCATTGCGATGATTTGACCTGAAGTTGTTTGAGCAACTTTAGTCTGTTTTTTACCCGTTGCGTATTATCTGCGAAGTTGGGGTCCTTAGATAAGTGACTAAGATCTAAAAGTTGGCAAAGCTCATTGAACTGTTTGTTATTTCCTATAGCCAAAATAATAGAAACGTCATCTTTCATTTTGAGGATATCTCCGTATGGCGCGATGTTGGGATGTAAAGACCCCTTACGAATAGGATTAAGTCCGAGATTGAGCTGGTTGCTCGCTTGGTTGGTGAGCGCAGATATGGCAGCATCAAATAGAGATATTGTTACATGGTGTCCTTTTCCAGTTTTGAGTTTTTGTATAAGGGCGATAAGTAATCCCTCTTTCAGTTGGTGTGCTGCAAGTACATCAATAAGTGCAACAGGCATTTTGGTTGGAGGGCCATCTGTGGATCCATTTAGATGCATCCATCCTGTTTCAGCTTGCATCAATGCATCAAAACCAGGCTGATTATTATCTGATCCATAAGCGGTAATACTTCCATATATCAAGTCAGGAAACTTCTTTGATAAGGAATTATAATCTAGCTGCAACTTTTTGGCAGATAAGGCTCTAAAATTAGAAATGACAATATCAGCTTCGGAGATAAGCTGGCATATTTGCTTATAATTTTCGGGCTCTTTAGCATTGAGAAAATGAACCTCTTTGCCCCAATTAATTGAGTGATAATAGGCAGATATATTGGTATTTGTATTTTCTGTAGGGTGTTTCCATTGTCGAGTGACATCTCCTCCTGTCGTTGGATTTTCTACCTTAATAACTCTTGCACCTAATTCCGAGAAAAACATACCAACCGCAGGACCGGCTAATACAGTTGCCAATTCTACTATGACTAAGTCTTTTAGTGGTTTGTCCATATTATATTGTGACAAATTAAGAATTTCGTTGGATATGCGCGATAGGTTTAGAATGTATTGGTTTTTGAGAGGACTAATGATTATTCTTTCGAGAGTAAAAAATCAAAGAGGATGTTTTAATTTGGACTGTGGACTTTGATGGAAGCACTTTGTTAGCATGTATAGATCTTAACAAGATTGATTTGATGAGGCTCTTAACTTGAAAAGCGAAGTCGATTTGGAAAGACGGTAGATGATAAAAAGCCTGCCTTGAAAGTTTTCGTTTAGAGTATACTAGTTCCTGTATATAGAGTTTGAAAGTAAGTAAATGAATTGTAAAAACTGTGGAAATAATGTAGAGGATAAATTCTGTGCTCATTGTGGACAGGCCGCTAAGGTAGGGAGATTGACTTTCTCTTCCTTATTAAGTGAATTTTCTGAAAGTATTCTAAATGTAGACAAAGGTTTTTTTTTTACGCTAAAATCCTTGTCTGTCAATCCAGGTCACGTCATAAGAGCATATATAAATGGCAAGCGAAAGAATCATTTCAAACCGATAGCTTATTTACTTATTCTTGCTACACTGCAATTTTTTATAACCCAAGTATCTGGACAGAATACTTTTATAGATGATTTTATTTCTGGATTTGCTAAGGGAGCATTAGATAGAGAAGGTATATCTGACATTCCTTCCGCCTTAAAATGGTTTTCAAAGAATTATGCATATGCCACACTGTTGCTTATACCAATATTTTCATTATCCTCTTTTATTTGCTTTAAGAAATTTGGGACAAATTATCTGGAGCACTTTGTTTTGAATGCTTATGTCGCTGGACATCAGGCTATAGTCTATTCAATATTCGCACTATTAAGGACGCAATTTAATTTTGACGAAGTTGTGTCAATATCTTTATTTGTTTCATTTAGTTATGCACTTTGGGTATTTCTACAATTCTATAGAGAAGAAAAAGGATGGAGAATCCTTCTTCGACTCGTACTGACTTATATCTTATATTTAATACTCAGTATAGGAATGCTTATATTAGTTACAGGACTTATAGAAATTATTGGCTGACTTGTTTTTAACGCAATATCATGGTAAATCTTAGACGACTATTACTTATTTTTTTATATTGAAAAGCAGTCACCATTATCTGAATGAGACTAGAAAAGACCTTAGTTATATTTGCCTTTATATTCATTGCTTGCAGCAGCAAGAAAGACACGTCCAATATTGGGAATCTAAGGACATTGAATTTAAACTACGACGGAGTAATTCCTATAGATAAGAAAGTTGAGTTAAAACTTATTGAATTTAATGGTGCAGAAGAGATCATACATAATGGTTATATAAAGCGCAGAGGCGGCTATTCTATTTTATTTCCAAAACATTCTTACAATGTAGACTTTAATGTTGATAAGCCCTTGGCCAATCTCCCCTCAGATGATGATTGGATATTGAATGCTAATTATATAGACAAGACTTTTCTGAGACATGTCTTTTCCTATGAACTATTTTCTGATATGGACCCAAATAATTTGAGTTCCAAATGTCAGTATGTAGAGGTTAGGCTCAATGGAAGCTATAATGGATTGTATGTGCTTATGGAGAGATTAGACAAGTCGAGCCTCAAAGTAAATGATGCTGATTCTTTGGCATTTATATTTAAGGAGCCTCATTTATTCCGATCTACCTATGAGGGAGTCGTGCCCCAGGATTCAAGTAATTTTCATCAACAGATTCTTCCAAAAATCCAAAACAAGAACATGGAGGAATATCTGGAGAATGCAAGGAGATTTATATTGGAAAGTAGTGATGAGATATTTAGTAATCAATTTGATAAAGTATTTGATATCAGGAATATAATTGATTGGCATTTATTATTATTGGTTTCAAATAATAATGATGGGATATTGAAGAATTTTTATCTATACAAATCAAATAATGAGACTCCAATAAGAATTGCACCTTGGGATTATGATCACAGCTTTGGTCGAGATGGTGATAATGAGTTAAATATGGACGAGAGATTTTTAAATATTAATCGATCCATATTATTTAGTCGCCTATTGGGTTTTGATTGGTATACAAAAGCACTGAAAGATCGCTGGCAGGAGCTTAATAATAGTGCTTTATTAAGTGAAAGTGGTTTAAAGCAACGAGTAATTAGAATGAGCGAATCTATCAGTCATGTGGCAGAGAAAAATTTTGAATTATGGCCTGTGGATAATGATATTTATTATGATGATAATGATTTCAATCAAGAAGTAAACATCATGATTAAATACATAGAAAAGAGGCATAAAAGATTGCTCAAATATTTCGATGAGATTTGACTTTCGCTAAAATCATAGATCAACAGACGAGAAGTAAGCACATATTTTCATGGAAGTTTGAATATATAACTAATATAAGTTGATTATATTTAGACAGTTAGATGCAAGAATAATACAACTGTCAAGCAAAAAAGGTGGGGATATAAGGTAGTTACATGCAACACGAAAATATTACAACTTATATGGAATGAAAATAATACCATCAATACTCTTACCACTAATATTACTTTGTAGCTGCAAAGAAAAAGGAACTAAGCAAATTGATTTCTGTAGTATGCTTAAACTTGACCAATCATATGTAAATACAGATGTAAATGATAAAGAATTTAAATCCGATAGAATAAAAAGAAATGATATTTTCAAATCCAATTTTGAAGAATTAGTAAAATACTCTAGAAGCCAAGGGTTTCCAGAAATAGGTCCATTGAAAAATGTAACAGGAATAGATTCTTGTAGAAACTGGGCGGTGAAAATGACACTATTTCATGTCGGACAAAGTCAACCGCATCTACTGTTTCAACCTCATGTTATTGAAGTATTAACAAAAGAAATAAAAGAAGGCAGATTGAAAAGTGGTAAATTGTCAGGGGCTATTTGGGAGGGTTTTGGAGGATTCAAGTTTTGTATTAGCCAAAAAGAAATAATGCATAATGCACTAAAAAACTGGGGATACGAAGTTTCTGAACTTCCAGAGATATGGTTTATTGATTGTGAGGATAAATAAAACTGATATGAATTATTCAATCAAAATCATAAAGTGCTGCATGTAACATTAGATATGATCGCATATCTACTCGTGCCTCGTAGAGACGACGACATATCATTATCCGTTAGTGACAAGTAAGATTAAAAAATGACATATGAATAAGCTATTAATATTCATCGGAATTATCGCAAGTATGGTTTCTTGTCAAAGTACGAGTAGTACTGTCAAGGAATTAAAATTGGAATATGAACAGTACATAGGAAAGTATAAATCTGTAAATAATGCAGAGCACTTTATGTCGAAATTATTTGATGAGGAAACACAGATAGATAGACAGACCAAAACTTTAGAATTATTTGAGGTGGCATTCACCCAACGCGAAAATTGGAGCAAACTAGTTTCTTCAATTGATAAATTTACAGTTCGTGAATTCTTGGGCTACTATAAATTAACATATGGAGATTCAAAATCATATTCGAAATTCCAAGAGATTATTCTTTCGGAATATGATAGTAACGTTAAATTAAAGACTCCAAATTTCCATTTTAAAGATGAGAATGATAACAAAATTGAATTGGCAGACTTTGCTGGCAAATTAATAGTAATCGACTTCTGGGCAACTTGGTGCAAACCTTGCCTACAATTAGAAGGAGATTACAAGAAGATTGTAAAAAAATACAACAGTGATGATATTATATTTCTATCGATTGCAGTTAGGCAGCAAGAAGAAAAATGGAGGAAACACATAAAAGACAATAAGGAGAATTATCCAAATCTCATAGATGGTATATTTGAAAATGGAGAATATGAAATTCCTAAGGGCTATTTTGATTTATTCTCAATTCCAAAATTCGCTTTCATAGGAAAAGATGGGAATACAATATATTCGAATGGACCTCAACCAAATACTCAATACTTTATGGAATTAATTGACAAGCATAAATAAGCACCAGTCACTAACATTAGATATCATTCCATACTTATTTCCTATACTCAAGGCTAAACTCATAAGTACGGAAGATATCATTATTCGTCCGTTCTCGCCAATCAATAAAAAAAGGAAAAAATATCGTATCTTAGCATCAGATGAAGTATCAGATATGAAAAATTAATGGTTTTCATATCGTAGTTTGTTTCCAACATTGGGGAAGAAATAGGGAAACAAATTATATTCTTGTACATCCCGAAATGTACATACCCTAATATTAATTAACGGTGTAAAATTAATATTAGGATGACTAACGGTGTCCCTGCCATCATTGATTTACCTTCCATTCAAGAGTATTTAAAAACAATTGATCCTATTCCGCTAATTGAAGAAGGTTTTGTAGCCTATTCGTCAAGAAAAGCGGTGATACCATCTATTGGAGAATTATTGTTTGAAAACCCTCCCGGAGAAGTTCACATTAAATACGGCTATCTTAAAGAAACTCCCTATTATGTAATTAAAATCGCTTCTGGTTTTTATGAAAATCCAAAGTTAGGGTTAAGGTCAAGTCAAGGACTAATGATGCTTTTTAGTCAACGAACAGGAGAACTATTGGCGATATTACTGGATGATGGGCATTTAACCGATATTCGGACAACCATCGCCAGTATGATTACGCTGAAATATTTAGCTCCTGAAAATGTAAGTGCTATTGGGATTATTGGAACGGGTACTCAAGCTCGTTTACAGTTGGAATTTCTGCATCAAGTTTCTGATTGCAAAAACATAATCATTTGGGGTAGAAACAAATCTTCTTGCCTTGCTTTTCAAAAAGAGTTTCAAAATAGTTCATTTAACATTAGGGTAGCAAATTCTATCTCTTCTCTTGCACAGTCTTGTTCTGTAATTATTACCACTACACCATCGACCATTCCTTTGCTGCAATATGAAGATTTAAGTCCAGGCACTCATATCACCGCAATTGGTTCTGACACATCCGAAAAAATTGAGCTTTCTCCTTTAATTATTAAAAATGCAGACTTAGTTATTTCAGATAGTGTAAGCCAAAGTCAATCAAGAGGAGAGGTCTATCAGGCAAGAAAACATGGGGGGTTAAATGAAAAAAAACTAATTGAATTAGGCGCACTCATCCAAAGTCCAAGTCAAGGTAGAGTTAATGACAAGCAGCTAACAGTCGCTGATTTGACGGGAGTAGCTGTACAAGATATCATGATTGCATCTGCAATATTTAATCATCATAAAAATTTAGAATTATGAATATTAGAATTTTTGATTTAGAACGTATTCAATCTCTTTACGAAAACACCGTTCCAATTAACCTGACCGAAAGTGGTTTTCACCCATATACTTTAAAAGAATTACTTTCAGAGGAACAACTCAATATGTTGATGAATACAGTCTTGGGATATGGACAAACAAATGGTTCTATTCCACTGAGACAAACTATTGCAAACTTGTATCCCAACTGTACCGAAGATAACGTAATGGTTTCTAATGGAACGGCGGAAGCAAATTTTATTGCTTGTCATACCCTATTGGAAAAAGGAGATGAAATAGTGATGATGGTACCCAATTACATGCAAATTTGGGGCATTGCAGAAGAAATAGGGTGTATTCCAAAGCGGTTTCACTTGCGAGAAGAAAACAATTGGAAACCAGACTTGGAAGAATTGGAAAGCCAAATGACTTCAAAAACAAAAATGATAGTTTTATGTAATCCGAATAACCCCACGGGATACGTTCTGTCAAAACAGGAGATGGAAGTAATCGTTGAAATTGCTAAAAAATATGACTGTTGGATTTATTGTGATGAAGTGTATAAAGGTGCAAATTTGGACGGAGTCGAAAAACCAAGTTTTTATGGCATGTATGAGAAGGTGGTTGTCAATGGGGGCTTGTCAAAAACTTATGCCCTTCCGGGCTTGCGTTTAGGTTGGTTAGCAGGGCCAAAAGAAATAATGGATGATGCTTGGGCATATTCTGACTATACCTCAATTACTGCAGGAATTTTGAGTCACAAAATTGGTGAAATAGTCCTAAAACCCGGTCAGAGAGAAAAAGTATTGTCTCGGAACATTAAAATGCTCAACGAAAACTTACAAATGACCATTGATTGGGCAAAACAATATGATAATCTTTTAGAATTTGTACCTCCTCAAGCAGGCGGAATGGTCTTTATCAAATATAAATTCCCTATCAATTCAACAGAACTTTCGGATTGGTTACGCTTAGAAAAAGGCGTTTTTATCTTAGCAGGTGATGTATATGGTATGGATAATCATTTCAGAATTGGAATTGGTGCAGATAAAAAAGACTTATTGAAAGGATATGAGCTTTTGACAGCTGCATTGAACGAGCGATTTGTATTGTGACAAATAATGAAAATTAAGACTAAAGAAGACTGGCGAGAACAAAGGCTAAAACGGCAATAACCCCTATGCGGGGCTACTGCGTTTAGCCAGACCGTTAGGCATAATTCGGTGCAACCTTCCCCCCAAATCGAAATGTTTCATATATTGAAACTATTCAGTATCTTTGTCTTATGAAAATTAGATTGGTCAAAAAGAAGACAATAGCAAAATATCAAATCGCTAATGCATCAAGTAGAAGTTCTTTTGACCAATGGATCGATAAATTAAGGAACGCTAATTGGAAAACAATGAATGACATAAAGCTGACATTTGGCACAGCTGACTTAATTGGTAAGAGCTCAAACAGAGTTGTATTTAATATTGGCGGTAATAATTACAGAATGATATGTAAATATCAATTTGGAAGAGCTTATGTCCATTTGTTCATAAATTGGATTGGTACACATTCCGAATATGACAAATTATGTGATAATGAATTGCAATACACTATAAATCTATATTAATGGAGAAAAGATTGAAATATAAAATTGTCAAAACAGAAAGACAATATGACAAGTACTGTAAAATTCTTGAAGAACTCGTATTTAAGAATCTGAAGAAAGATGAAGATGAAATAGAGCTTCTGACATTGTTGATAGAAAAATACGACGAAGAAAATTATCAAACACCTGAATTAGATCCAATTGAATTATTAAAATCACTTATGTCAGAGCATAAAATGAAAGCTAAAGACTTAGTAGAAATTTTGGATTTATCAAAGGGAACAATTTCAAAAATACTAAACTACCAAACTGGCTTATCTAAAGAAACGATACGAAATTTATCAAACAGATTCAAACTAAATCAAGAAGCTTTCAATAGACCATACAAATTAAAAAGCCCAATAAATAAAAAATTCAAAAACGCTGCATTAATGAATACTCAAAAGAAAATTAAAGTAGCTGTGTGAATTAAGAACTATGCCTAACATTAGATATGATCGCATATCTACTCGTACCTCGTAGAGACGACGACATATCATTATCCGTTGGATGTCACCAAGAGAAAAAAATAAACAGCAAATTGAATTTAAAAAAGACCAAAATAACAATATTCTTAATTCTTCTTACCAATTGGTTTTTTGGTCAAGAGGATTCAAGAACCGATAAATCCGTATATAGAATTGGGAATTACAATACGGAAGAATTGGTAGTTAAGCTTGATAAAAATATCGAATTGTATGGAACACTAATTACTCCTAAATACAAATTCAATAAAATTTTGATAATAATTTCTGGAACAGGAAATATATCTCAAAAAGCACATAAATATTTAACAAAATCGCTACTTCAAAACAATATCGGTGTATTTAGATTTGATAAAAGAGGTGTAGGAAAATCTACAGGAATAAATAAAGAAGATCACCAAGTTTACGCAGATGATTTCATTCAAATATATAAACAACTAAAAAAATCAAACAGTGCCTTTAATAAAAAGATTGGATTTTTAGCTCATAGTATGGGTGGAATTGTTTCTATTCAAGCAATTGAAGAAAACATCACCCCTGATTTTTTAATTCAATGGTCAGCACCAATTGGAAAACCAAGGAATCTAATTGAATATCAAATTAGAAATGGGATACAAAATTATGACAATTTCATAACTGGAAAAACTGTTAAAGAAAAAGCCAATACACTGAGATATGTCCATGATTTAATTGATAGAAATCCAAAAAAGAATGCATGGGACTTATGGAAACTTGCAAAGAAAGAATCTAAGAATTATGGTATAAGTAAAAAATCGTTTGAAGGTTATCTAATGCCTAGTATAGTAGAATTCGCTAAATTAGATAATTCAACGATCTATAAAGAATTGAATATTCCAACTTTAGTAATTATTGGGACGGAAGATATTTTAATAGACCCAATAGCAAGTAAAAAATCCATAGAAGATTTTAATAACGTAAATATTGAATTTAAATCATTTGAGGGATTAAACCATTTTTTAGAAGAAAATAGTTCCTTGACAACAAAAGATTGGAATATTAATGAAGATTCAAAGAAATATATTATTGATTGGATTATGAATAATTAAATTCAAGAAAGGCGTACACCCAACAAAGTATATACGGCAATTGAGGCTATGCGCCTTAACAGCGCATTTAGGAGACCGTCATTAGTCACAAGATAAATTATGTCCAGTCCTAAAATAGGTTGACAGTTTTTATACAAAAACTAGTTCCTATGGGAAGTAAAAAGACAACTAAACAGAAATCAAAAAAACCAACTTATCAAGGTTATAGCTATGGATTTAAGGTTGGAGTAGTAGAACAAGTAGAGAACGGTCAGCGATTTCGTGTAGATGAGGAAGACAAGTGTGACCCAGGCATTACCTCAGTGTTTGGCGAGGATGTCTATTGGTGTAGGGATTTAACTTGCTATCCTAATCCTGTAAGAGATCAGCTGACTGTGGAGTTACAGGAGCAGAAGAGGGGGCAAATTGTAGTAATAGATATGTATGGGCAAATCGCAATGACTAAGGATGTATCTGATTCTTCTCTACAACAAAATATATCTATGGGCAACCTACAATCAGGAGCATATTCTGTAGAGTATATACCTAAAAAGAATAAGGAGAGGAGGACTTGGACAAGCAAAATTGTGAAAGTAGACTAGGTGTTTCATGTGTCGCAGCAAAGAGTCGACCTTCCTTATCAGGAAGGCAGTCCCCAAATGGGGCGACTCAGAGCTGCTGTCATGGTGGTAGTTCCTTAGACCATAAGTGAAATTTTGAATCTGTGTAAAGGGAACACAAGCATGTAGCACAGTAAAATCAGGGAATGGCTCGTACCTCACCACTCCCGATATACCCATTCCGTTATGGACGATACAATATGAAAATGCAGTTGCAGAAAGAGTGAATGGAATATTAAAAGGAGAATTCTTA
>CAZMMQ010000054.1:0-27655 GCA_964567435.1 uncultured Saprospiraceae bacterium
TGAAAATCACTGTTGTACTTCCTGATGCACCACAATCGTCACTTAGACTTGTGTGATCATTTGTCCACACCACTTCGCTACATGCATCACTTGCTGATGCACCACCAAAGTTATCCAACCAGGCTTGTAGCTGTGCCGTATTGCCTGCTCCATCACATTCTACTGTTTGGTCAGCTGCTTCTATGTCTATTAATGGTGGTGTTGTATCTGCTATGGTTATCTGTGCCTGAGTAATTGACTCAAGACCACAAGCATCAGCTGCAGTAAATGTCACCAATACGGTACCAGACCCTCCACAGGAGGTATTCTCAGACCCTGGCACATAATCATGTGACCAAGTAAAATTAGAGCCGCTGCATAAATCTGTCAAGACAGCTCCGCCATTAGAGGTTAACCATGCATCTATTTCACTTTGTTGATTGGCATTATCACATTCTAAGACTAGATTAGAAGCAGAAATAATAATCTGTGGGGCAGAATTATCTACAATGATAAAAGTTGCCTCTGTAGAAGACACATTTCCACATTCATCAGTTGCCATAAATGTTACTGTGGTACTTGCAGTCTCACCACAATTGTTAGTTACAGTAGCAAAGTTGTTAGACCATATTATTGGGCCACAATTGTCTGTTGCAATAGCACCACCCTGGTTATTTAACCATAGTTGGAATTGCGAAGTATTTCCAGCACCATCACATTCTACCGTGATATCATTAGCTTGATTAGCGATGATAGGAGGACTATCGTCTGCAATAATTATCTGTGCTTCTGTTGTAGATTCATTTCCACAAATATCGGTTGCTGTAAAGGTAACCATTACGTCACCAGTAGCTGCGCAGCCTGTCTGTTCAGCCCCAGGGATATAATCATGTGTCCAAGTTACTTGGTTACCATTACAACCATCTATTGCCTGTGCGCCACCTTGATTGGCCAGCCAGGCATTAATCTGGTCTTGTTGGTTAGTTAGATTACATGGTAAAAACAGAAGAGAAGCAGGTGGAAAAATATTAGGCTGTGCCGTATCTTCTATAGTAAATGAAGCATCAGTATTAATCGAATTACCACATTCATCGGTAGCGGTAAATGTAACATCTACCCTACTAGTAATACCACATATTGGGCTAAATCCATTAAAATTATTTGTCCATAACACAAATCCACAATCATCAGAAGCTTGTGCCCCTCCATTAGAATTGAGCCACGCATTTATCTCTAATACATTTCCTAAGCCATCACACTCTACAACCTGATCGTTAGCACTTGCAGTCAAAAGTGGAGGTAAATTATCTGTAATATTTATCCATGCTTGCGTATTGATAACATTACCACATTCGTCTTCAGCAGAAAATGTCACCTGGAATGAACCAGAGTTTCCACAATTTGTATTTTCGATTCCTGGCTGATAGTTATGTGTCCAATTAACATTATTACCACTACAGGCATCTGACACCACCGCTCCACCATTTATCGCTAGCCAATCAAGAATATCATTCTGGTGGTTACCATCAGAACATTCTAGATTTAAATCACTAGCTGGAGAAATCAATACTGGAATAATATTGTCTATTATTGTGAAAGTACCAGTTGTTACACTGCTATTGCCACAATTATCTGTAGCGATAAAGGTAACTTGTACAAATCCAGATTGTCCACATGCTGGGATCGTTGCTGTTAATTCATTAGTCCAAATAACACCACTACAATTATCTATTGCAGAGGCGCCGGCTTGTGAATTGATCCATGCATTTAATTGAGCCTGATTACCTGACCCATCACATTCTACTGTCTGATCTATTGCATTAGTAGTGATGGTCGGACCTTCTATATCTACTACAGAAATAACTTGATTACAAGAAGATATGTTTCCTAATTGATCAGAGGCAAAGAAAGTTCTTGAAATAGTTCCAATAGAATTAGCACATTCATTTAGATTAACTTCATCAGTATGTGTAATATCTAATTCTCCTGGAGTCTCACAGTTATCAGATATGAAGATGACATTTCCTGTATTATCAGGATCTGTAGATGCACCACATTGTACATTTACATCTTGCGGACATGTAATATTAGGTCCTTCTAAATCTTCTAACAATTCAATGTCCCCTAAAAATAATGGGCAATCATTATTACCCCATCTTACATACAATGAATGATTACCTACGGGAATATTGTAGCAAACTGTTTCTGTGTTGTCACTAATTCTACTGAAGTAACTATTACCTCCGTCTATAGAAAATTCAATATTAGTTCGAGTCAAATGATTAGGGAATGAGAAACATAACTCACCAGTTCCATCACATGCAAAGTTATCGAATTCAAATGAAGCAGAAGGAATCGATTCTACAGAGAATTCTGCTACATCTGTTGCGGTACATCCATTAGCATCAGTGACTTGAACAGCATAAGTGAATAATCTGTTTTCATTGAGTGCTGCTGATTCATTTATTTCGAAACTCTGTGCTGTTTGATCATCAACATTCCATTGGTAAGTAAAAGGTCCAGTTCCTCCAATAGTGGAGACCGAAGCCATCTGTACTTCTCCATCACAAAAATCTGGTATAGGTGCTATTTCAGCTATCAATGGTGGGCTAGACGTTATGTCTACAGATTGCATAAGTGTACACTGATTAGCATCGGTGATTGTTACCATATGTATTCCCTCGTCTAACCCAAAGGTACTTGAGCCTGTCGAACCATTACTCCACAAATACGTATAAGGGCTAAATCCCCCAGTAGCTACTACTGTCGCACTACCATCCATATTTCCAGAACAAGAAATCATATTTTGCTGTTCAACTGTAGCTTGTAATAATAGACAACAATTTTCACTGGAAAGTCCAAATGATGTTATACCGAAAGAACCTCCAGTTCTTTCTGGGGAACAAAGATCAATTTTAAAGAATTCTACATTGTTGGGTAAGTTATCAAGAATGAACTCAAACCTCGATGCTTCTTCCCCAGCATTTTGATTGGTAAATACATCAAAGTCGGACGCAATAATGTTATCGCCTATCCAAGCTTGGACGCCAATCGATACTTCACCAAAATTTCTTTTTTCGTGTACAGGTATAACAAATATATATCTATCTGTAGATGCTCCTACCACTGGTACTTCAAAACTAAGACAATCATCACTATTTCTACCATGCAATTCTTCATCCACATTAACTACTACTCCTGTTGAACCAAGTTCACGTCTATTTACATGATATGCTGAACTTATAACATCTTCGCAGTCACCAATATCAATCACACACACCTCACTAAAGGTACCGGGAATAATGGTCCTATATACCCTTTCTTCGGCTCCTCTCCCCTTTTGTGTAATAAATGCACTTGCTAATACATAGGTATCACCTACATTAGTTTCAATGGTTATAGTCTCTGGCAAATCAGAGCCACATTCGAAATCTTCCAACCAATACTCAACCAAGGTAGATTCCATATTAGAGATATCAGGAAGTGCATAGCAGTTATCTGAAACATCAAGAAACCCTCTCACATATGTGTCAGTTACGATATTTTGTCCACACTGAGTAAAGATTCCCCCAAGAAAAACAGAGCAGGTACTCTCAGCGCCACAATCATCAGTAATTGTCACTTCGTATAATCCAATATCAAGATTAGTCAAAGATGCACTTGATCCCCCATTGTTCCAAGCATATGATACATTTCCCATCTGACCAATGGCAACAGCTTCTAATATACCATCATTACCCGCTGAAGACACCTGCCTTACTACGTTAAGATCACATCCAATACTAATACTTGGTTGTGGAATAACTACAGATCCGACAACTGTACATCCATTCCTATCAGTGACAGTAACAGTATGTCTTCCTCCATTCAATGCAATAGCAATTCTACTAGTTTCTCCATTATCCCACGCATAAGAATATGGTCTTTGTCCATTACGTGGGTTTGCCCTTGCTGTACCACTTGTACTCGTAACACAATCTGGGGCATTTAAATTATCAAATCTTACAACAGGTTGGCTAAATAGGCTAAGCTCTATTGACTGAGAGTCAGAGCATCCATTAGCATCAGTTACAACCAAAGTATAAAAACCTGGATTTACAACTGTTGGTCTTGCCACGTTGGAGCTGAAGCTAGGACCAGTCCATTGATACTCAAATGGTGCCACTCCCTTGTCCATTAAAGGGTCAAAAGTATAACTGCCCTCTGGACAAAAACTTGCATCTTCATCTAGATTGATACTAATCGAATTATCAATTATGTTAATCTCGCATACTGTCTCACAATCCAATGCATCCGTTATGGTAACTTCGTGCAGTCCTGAATTTAAATCAGATGCAAATGCAGTTGTCTGTCCATTATCCCATAAGAAAGTATAAGGATGAGTACCACCAACAGCATATACATTGGCTGTTCCTGCTTTTGCGTCACAAAAGTTTGCGGTGGTGTTACTTTCAAAACAGGTTGAATAACTTAAAGCTAATTCAACCATATCTTGAGCACTACCTTCTACTCCGATTCCTGTAACAGCAAATGATAATCTTGTGATTGGCTCATCAGAATAGAATGCGATAGAACCTGCGGATACACCTGTTCCAACATAGTAATCAGCTTCTCCACCATTACCAGTTGCCAATCTGTCAGGAGAACTATAAAAGCTGCTCCTAGTTACTTCCAAATCTGAGGTACCTGATAATTTTTGCATGGTTACTCCAGAAGTTGTAAGCGTCCACTCAGAACTATTAGAAAGTCGTCTTCCATTAGATGCAGAAGAATCTCCTAATCTATCAATATGTAAAACTGCATCTCTTACTGGATTGGCAAAATCAATATTGATTGTTGCAGTCCCCTTATCGTCAGTTGGCAAATCTATATCCTGATGATTACCATCTGGAGATAAATCCCAAACATATCTAAACTGAAAGGAAGGTGCACCATTTGCGCCTTCTACAAACCAATCATTATTAGATAGTCGATTTGAAGTACTTATATTTCTTATAGCAGAATTCGAATTAAGTGTTATACTCAAATTGACACTATTATTAGCAGAAGATGTTCTTGCAGAAAACCTTGAAGATTGTTGCCAAACATTAGTAGATTCCCTAAAACATCTATCCTGTGTACAAACGAGATTTCTATTGTTACCTGGCACTGTATAACCTGCTATAATTTCACAACCATTATTGTCTGTTAGAGTCACATTATAGTGCCCAGCAGAAAGATTATTGAATACTCCAGTATTATTAGTTCCACCAGGTTGTAGGGAATAAGTATATGGAGGTGATCCTTGAGGCGCAAACATCCTGATAGCCCCATCATTACTATCATTGCAAGTTGCTGGCTCTATATCAGCATCTAGGGTCAATTCTTCAGGATTGCTCAAGGTAATGCTACACTCAGAAGTAGCTTGACAATTGTCTGAGACTGTTACAGTATAGGTGCCAGCAGATAAGTTAAATTGTAGTTGTGATGTAGATCCATTAGACCAGTTGTATGTAAAACTTCCAGAACCTCCGGTCGCAATTACTTCGATACTAGCATTTTCATTTCCATAACATCCGGTGTCTGCAACGATACTGACTGAACAATCCAGACAAGAAACATTTGAATCAATCCAATTATTATCAGAAGGAACAAAGCATACACTAGAATTAAATTCTGTGAGCACTAAACCACAATCATCTACAGAGATAATATCCTGGCTCCCACAATTACCTGCAGTATTTTGGATATTTGGAGTAAATGAAATGGTACAAGCTTCCTGAGCATCTGGACAATTATCTTCATCACTATCCAGATCCAAATAATCTGGAGTCCCATCCCTATCAGTATCTATTGGAGTACTGCATACACCTCTCAAAATACCATCTGAACATAAATCATTATTGGCATCTTGGTAATTACCGTCTCCGTTAGAATCTAACATACAATTTTCGAGCATTAATGAGATGTTCCCGCAGTTTTCCACCGCATCTGGTATACCATCATTGTCTGAATCTAAATCTCTATAATTAGGCACGCCATCACCATCACAATCCGCTCCTACACAAACAGCATGTGATGTAGGCTGAAAAGTAAAAGCTCCCCCATCTCCAGGTCCCTGAGCATAAAATCTAATTCTTAATTCATCGATACAATCAGAAAACACAAACTCAAAGGCGTGGTCTATAACATTACCTTCGATTGGACCAGACTGACTATTGCAATCACTTCTTATCTGTGAGAGTCCATCATAGATCAAACACGTACCCACATTGAATAAACTTAATGGTATTGCAACCCCATCAATCAATCCAAATATGTCTATAGCATCCGTTTCATCTAAATCTACTATTCGTCCATTGAATCCACAGATTGGTTCTGTGAACTGGTAGACTGTTTCTACAAACTGGCTTGGGTTCTGAGAATTTGTCTCTAATAGCACTCCTATGTTACCTGACTCATGTTCTGATCTAAATACAAATCTTTCAATTGAAACACCATTTGCTGCCGATAATGGTGCTTCTAAATTCATATCAGATGGACCTATAGAAATGTTACCTGAATTGAAAATATTGAGAGGATTAAGACCATCAAAAGGTGATAAGTCAATGCTATTGCATTCGATTCCTTCTTCTTCATTGCTGATACCATCATTATCTACATCTAGGTCAAATATATCTGCCACACCATCTCTATCTTTATCAGGAAGATTATCATCGCCACACAGAGCTGGCAAGGATCCATCAAATAAACCCAGATCGAAAGTTCTACTGTGAGTTTGAGAACCTACTACAAAGACATCAGTAATAAGGCCACCAGAATCTATGGCATCATTTAACCCTACATTAGTATGTGTAGGTGTATATCTATCTGGTATGCCAACAAACTCTAAAAAATAATTTCCTAAAGGAAAATCAGAAATAATATATCTTCCGCCAGCAGTGGAAATCGCAAAAGTCTCTAGTCTATCTATCCCTGGTTCAGAAATTCCATTATTATTAGCATCTTCCCAAAGTCTGATTCTTACACCATTTAGGCCAGGTTCGCCAGAATTTTGGATGCCATTTCCGTCCAAGTCTACCCATATCTTATCACCTATAATTGGAATCTGATTACTGAATAATTCTATTCCTACTTTTATAGGCTCTGCTGCTAGCAATGACGTCCCTGTTGTTGCATTATCAGCTATGTAGGCAAAGGAGTTCCAAGCTATGCCTGAATTATCACTCACATCTAAAGGTGCCCTCATATCCCAAGACAAGGTCCAAGTATCCCCTTGATTGAGTACTAAAGATCCTAATTCTATTTTTATCGCAGTCACTGTTGTAATATCTACAGGTGGAATCGTTGTCCAGCTTGGTGGTGTGCATCCAAGAGGAAATGGAATAGGTTGTCCAGGTATTGCCAATTCGCTCCTGCAAGGATTTGTCGCAGTCGTATAATATATTGTAGCGCCTGGTGGTGGAGTAATCGGTGCTGCCATCACTGGTCTCCATTCCGAATTTCTAGATGCACTAGGATTGAGAACTTCTGTATCCCCTATATGTGGCAATACATCTATAACTACAATATTATTGATTGGTGTTGGATTAGGATTTGTAAGCGTAATGGTATAATTATTCAGTCCACCAGGAACGGTACTCCCTGTTTGTGGATATCTAGTTAGTTCATTATCTAGCGCACCGAGAACTTCTTTGATTGATTCAAGTCCAGCGGAACTTGAATTGGCCTGTATTTCGATATCAGAAGTGGAAATACAGTACTGATTATCAAAACCATATCCATTTAGGTAATTCTGATTATCATCTTGGTCTGTTCCATTCTGGCAAGCATGGTCACTATTTGTTGTAGAGAAGAAGTACTCATTAGTATATGTGCCCGGTGTGGTTAACGGATCTATTTCTACAGTAATATCTATTCCAAATCCTGTCCAGAAACCTGTAGGACTAAGCATAAACTCATTGCCTAAGGATTGATCCCATACAAATCTAAGCATCTCTCTTCCATCAGGCAGTGTACTCACCTCAAAAAGAGGCAATAGATTTTGTATAGCACTATAATCCCAAGTTGGTGCATGAGACACAAAGGAAACCCCCTGAGGTAATATATTGACTAGGACACCACCTTTTAATATTTCTGTATTGAATTCTGGTGATCCAAAATTGATTTGAGATATAAACTGATCACCAGCAGTCAGAGACGTGACACTATTGCCAGCCAAATCTAGATTCCTTAGTTCACCAGAGACAAGACTATTGTCATCTGTGATGGTTGATTGATCACAGGAGTTATTGAAACATGGTATATCATCTACCTCTCCTTCAAAAGCAGTACATGAACTGAGTACTACTCCTGGTCCAAGAAAATCAGCAACACCATTATAAATCTTCAAAGACGCTTCTGGGTTAGAACTAAATAATGAAGGATCCCAAGTGCCATCTCCAACAAGTGTCCCAAGTTGCATTGAAATAAAAGAAATTTCAACTCCTGTTGGGAGACTCAATTCAGAAGCATATCTAGTCTGTGGTGTATTGATATTAAAGTCAAACCAATGAATTGGACCTGTGGAACCAGGAATCTCATAAAAGATGCTACCATTATGATCTAATCCAGGAATATGTGGTGTTGTTACATGGGAAAATATAGTACCTAAAGACAAAGTTGTTCTAGTTGTGTATAATTCAATCTGATCTGTTCCTATGTTACCATATTCAATTCTTGTCTCATAAGTCCCATCTATAGCAACTGTGGCGTCTGAAGAGTGACCTATATGTAAGTGATTACATCCAAAAATGAGATTTCCATCTCTTGCTACAATGTCATTGGAAGTAAATTCTGGATTTCCCTCATTTGTAGAAAATCCATATGCTGTATTTGTAATTGTTGTACCGTTAGGTGTACCTAATGGAAACATAACTTCTATCAAAACTTGAACACTTGCTCCTTGAGCAAAGTCATCTTCGTCTGTATTGATGCCATCAGGTGTACAGCTACCGCAAGCAGTAGCATCAAACTGAAACTCGACTACCTTAGTAGCAGGATCGTAGGTATACATAACCCCATCAGGAAGCGGCTGTACAACACTCATAAACTGGAGTTCGCTGGGAATTGTATCCCTTATAATTGCAGATTCACAATCATTGACGCCACTATTGCAAGAGGCATTGATGATAAAATGAAAAGGCGACCCAATCTGTGGTGTCGCATCATTAGCAGTCTTTACTATATTAAATCCATCTTGACCTTGCAGAGTGAATACGCATAGAAATAACAATAGCAGACTTGTAATAAATCTGCTGCCACCTATTAGGTACATTATTGATTGACTTTGTAAAATTCCCATTCTAATAATCTATAGGTTTCGTTCTTATTAAGTATCGGTTATTGAGTAATCGGAAATAGGGGTTTGCCTAACAACCAAAGGAGTTAGTGACAGATATGATAAATGTGGTTGTATATAGTCTACTCGGGACTTTATACAGTATAAAGGGCTATGTCCAATGCTAGATACAAACAGAAGAAACTGATCATTTCCGCTATGATCAGCTGATTCATCCTTATATCTTTTTGTACTGAAAAGGTTGAGGCCTTTAAAATTCAGTACACCTGTCTGTATGGAATTACCCATTTATTATTCATTTCAGTAGAGATTAATTAATACTGTCCTGCGCTATAGCTGGGATAGATGAATAAAAATGGATACGATGAGGCCTCTTCTCTGGAAGAATCCGGCTATTTGAATGATATATCATCCAAATAATATGCCATAATCATTAAACATGTCTACGACAATCAGCTGTAGAACAGAGAATACAAAGGGTGTAGAAAGAGAGATTTTGTTGTAATATCTCTCCATTAATGAGACAAGACTCTACATAATTTACCCTTATGTAGAGGGCCTGTAAGGTATATTATTTAGACTTTTTGTAATGAAGTTGTCAAATTTTTAGGCTATTTGATTAAGGGTTACCACTAAAGTAGGTTATGATAGCTTTTGCTAATGAGGGTCCTACTACAGCTGATATTTCGTTTTCAGTCTTGGTTTTTATTTGTTTAACTGAATTGAATGTTTGGAGCAGTTTCTCAGCTGTTTTGTTTCCTACTCCTGGTATTTGTTCCAATTCAGTGCCAAGCGCCTTTCTTGACCGCTGGTCCCTATGGAAATTTATAGCGAACCTATGTGCCTCATTCCTTAATTGCTGAATGAGCTTAAGGGATTCAGACTTTTTATTGATATATAGTGGGATAGAATCTCCTGGAAAATAAATTTCTTCCAGCCTCTTAGCAATTCCGATTAAAGTGATTTTTGTTTCCAACTCAAGGTCTAGGAGAATTTCGTATGCAGCATTGAGTTGCCCTTTACCACCGTCTATAATTACCAACTGAGGCAAAGGTGAAGCTTCTTCTTTGAGTCGCTTATACCTTCGGTAGACAACTTCTTTCATAGAAGCAAAATCGTCTGGGCCTACGACAGTTTTAATATTAAATTTGCGATAATCTTTCTTAGATGGTTGAGCATTTTTGAAAACCACACAACTGGCAACTGGGTTGGTTCCTTGGATATTAGAGTTATCGAAACATTCTATATGGAAAGGTAATTCTTCCATATCAAGATCGGACTTCATTGTTTTTAGGATGCGTTCTGCACTTGTTTGTTTTTTAGTCTTGTTTATTTCATCTTTTCTCTTTTGAAGGATGAAATACTTTAGGTTTTTATCAGCCAACTCTAATAAGTGTTTCTTATCTCCTCGTTGAGGTACTGTGACCCTAATATTCTGACCTAAAAACAAAGGCTGTGGCACTATGATTTCCTCAGCTATACTGTGAAATTTTTCTCTGAGATAATTAATGGCAAATACCAATAATTCTTCTTCGTCATCATTGAGATTCTTTTTTAATTCGAGATTGTCAGAATTAATCAATGCGCCATCGACAATTTTGAGGTAGGCGACATAGGCCATTTCCTTTTCTGATCTGATAGAGAACACATCACTATCTCTGATAGATACATTAACCACAGTAGATTTGGACTGATAATCATCCAAACTTTCTAACCGCTCTTTATAAAGTTGGGCATTCTCAAATTCCAGATTTTCTGCAGACTCAGTAATTTTGGTCTTCAGGTAATCTCGGACTGGTTTGACTTTTCCTTTTAGAATATTTTTAACCTGGCGTATTTTTTCATTGTACTCTTCTTCAGATTCATATCCAACACAGGGGCCTAAACAGTTTTTAATATGATACTCAAGGCATACTTTGAATTTTCCCGCATTTATATTCTTTTCGCGTAAATCCAACGAACATGTTCTCAGCTTAAATAGCTTCTTAATAATATCTAGTACGATTCTGGCTCTGTACTTAGAAGTATAAGGTCCAAAATACTGTGAGCCATCTTTCCAAACCTTTCTTGTAAAAAACACTCTGGGAAAGTGTTCGTTCTTGATAACTATATAGGTGTAGGTCTTGCCATCCTTGAGCATGACATTATACCTAGGTTGCAGTTTTTTAATAAGGGTATTCTCTAGCAGAAGTGCATCTTGCTCAGTCTCGACGACAGTGTACTCTAATTTGACAGCATTCTTTACAAGTGTCTTTGTTTTGAATGCCAGATGTTTCTTATTTCCGAAGTAAGAAGATATCCTCTTTTTGAGATTTTTTGCTTTTCCGACATATATGACGACTTCCCTAGCATCTATATACCTATAGACCCCTGGCTCCTGTGGAAGCTTAGGTGCCATCTTCTTGTAATCATCGGTAGTCACAATGCGAAGATATAGTCAATTTTGAGAAGTTTCGCGTATACTTGACAAAGCAACGAAGTCTCGGGTATTGGATATTTAACGCTTACAGCCAAAATTTATACGTACGTAGCTATTTTCTTATTTTAGACATTCGACAAAATCAAAATTTCTTCTTTTATACAACATAAAATAAAATCAAGTAATGCTAAAACCAATCACTTCTTTATATTTCATCCCAATCCTGGCTTCACTTTTCTTTCTATCTAGTTGTCAATTTAGTTCGTCAGTCCAATCCAACAATCAGGATAAGTCAGAAACCTATGCCTATGATGTAGAGGAAAGAATCAAAGAATTAGGTATCACATTATCTAAACCGTCTATCTCTAAGACTGCTAAAATAGAGCCATACGTCAAGGTTGGAAACTTATTGTTCTTATCTGGCAAAGGACCAAGAACCTCAGATGGCAAACTGTTGACTGGAAAAGTAGGAAGTGAACTCACTGCAGAAGAAGGGGCGGCAGCCGCGAGGCAAGTGGCTATCAACCAACTAGAGGTAATTAAATTGGCAGTAGGAGACTTAAATAAAGTCAAGCAAGTAGTTAAAGTATTGGGCATGGTAAATGCAACAGATGACTTTACAGCTCATCCTCAAGTTATTAATGGCTTCTCAGAGCTTATGATTGAGGTCTTCGAAGACAGAGGACGGCATGCCCGATCAGCAGTAGGCATGGCATCACTTCCTTCTAACATTACTTGTGAGATAGAAATCATACTAGAAGTCGAAGATTAATGAGATTATCTAATTCGAAAACGTTATAGTAATATTGAAATAAAAATATTGCAATAACTTAGTTTACCTTAATGTGTTATTAAAAGCGACAAAGTGGTTACCGCTATATTAAACAGCAAACATCAAGATTATGAAATTTTTAAAAGTCTTATTGATTCTGATTCTATTAATGCTAGGTGTATTCCTCATTCTAGGACTACTCAATCCACAAGTGAACTATGGAGCTGAAATAAAAGTCAACAAATCCGTAGAAGAGGCGTGGGCCGTGTCACAGGATGAATCCAAATATCCTTTGTGGTTGAAGGGATTCAAAAGCATGGAATTACTTAGTGGTGAGAAAGCTCAAGTAGGAAGTAAGTATAAAGTTGTTGTAAATCCAGGTGAAGGGCAAGACGATTTTGAAATGATAGAAACCTTAGAATCTATAGAAGCAAATGATCATGTTAAGATGCATTTTGATAGTGATGTGATGGACTTTGCTCAAACTATATTTTTTTCAAGTAAGGATGGGGAGACAATCATTAAATCAGAATCACAGGTCATGGGTAAAAATATTATAATGAAATCGATGTTTGCCTTTATGGAAATGCTGGGAGGCTCTTTTGAAAAACAGGAACAAGAAAACTTTGACAATCTTAAAAAAGTGATTAACGAAAATACGACTAATTACTTACAAGAAAACATGATCCAAGAAGGAGCTGAAGTTCCTATGAATGAACAAAACTAGTTCTGAACTATAAACTTCTTGACTACTTTGCCTTTATCCCATGCAACAGACAAATAGTACTGTCCACTAGAAAGGTTGTGATTATCAATTTGGATTGTCTCTGAACGTATAAGATTATATGACGACAGTAATTCAAGTACTTTTATTCCATCTGAATTAATTACTGAAACATTAATTGTCTTTGCTTTATTAGATGATAATTTTATATCAAATGAATCATGGACCGGATTTGGGCTTAAGGATTCGATAAAAACATCCGTATTAATTTGGACAGTTGGCGAACCTACAGAACTTACTACATCAACTGAATCGAACAGATACGCATATACGGCCACCGATCCGTCATTGGCCCTACCATCTGACCACACTGGTATCAATTTATTTCCAGATGAGACAATTTCATTATATTCACCTATTCCAAAAGACGCATTTCTATCGCCTATGAATTCAAAATCACTAGATTGTCCACTTACTTTTACATTAGTAATCGTCTCTCCTCCATCATCCGAAAAGCCTAAGAAATAATCAGTCAATGTGCTAGTACGATCATAGTCTCTCCTATCATACCATGCTAATCCTAAGCGACCGGCTTCCGTAACTGTTATGCTTGAATAAAACTGGTTTACATCTAGAGCACCGTCATCGTGCACCTTAGCAGGCAAACTCCATGTCTGTCCGCCATCATCAGAACTCATCAAATATACATCTGTGGTCTCACTGCTTCTTGCTGCCAAACCAAACCCTGTGTAAGTAAAGTAAAGTCTATTGTTATATTCCAATCCAGATCGGTCTATGGCAATCTGTGGGCAAGGATACTTTCTCATATCGTTCATCCCTGGAATCGGCAAATCGGAGGATCCAAAATCTGGGTAAAATATATCAGTAACAACTACAGGCTCTGAAAAGCTTTCCCCACCATCTGTGCTTGTAGTCATAAATGCCGTGTGCACATTCCTTCTTCCTTGCAAATTCACTAGATACAGTACATAGATATTGCCCTCACTATCTACTTCCAAATTAGAAAACTGAACGATACCGTTAGTGACAACTTGAGAAATCACCAGTTCTCTGGTTTCAAATCTATTTAAAAATGATGGTTTTCTTCTGAATGCTATGCTATATGAATTTTCATCTAAATTGAGTAGAGTATAGCACATATACACATTACCAATATAAGGACTGGAATCGCAAAGATCAGCTCCCATCCATTGCTTATCAGCTACGATATCTAAATCTGATAAGAAATCTAAGTCATTAGCAACTGAAAGAAAATCTGGTTCATTGTTATTATTCCATGTCAACCCACCATCATTGGACATTTGGGTGTAGAGCCCCCAATTAAGTTGACTAGCAGTTCTTTCCACTAACAGATAAGTTATATATAAAGTCCCAAAACTGTCAAATGCCAAAAGGGGATCACCTCCAGCAACAGTAATGATTCCTAGACCTTGGTAATTAAAGAGTGATGGAGACCAAGTCTCTCCGCCATCCATTGTAACATAAACAGATACATCAATAAATTCTAATGGATTATCTGATTGCAAATTCATAACTGCAACGACAATATTGTTACTATCAAGTGGGTTGACTACTGCGTGTATCTCAGATTCTGCCTCACCCCCATTGCTCACCATAACCTCGGCATGATTTGATCTATGTTGATATGTTGGCTTATCTAAAGGAGGCAATGAAGGGTCCGCATTTTGTTGGACTAATTCAAAGTACTTCTCCATCATCTCCAACTTTTCACAAGCTATTACTTGTCCATCTACCATTCTTGGCACTGTAGTTATTGGTTGTTGTCCTAAAAGCCATCCTAGGAAGTTGCACAGAAATAATAATGATAAAATTAATCGCAATGGATTGGTCATGGCATCAATTTTTTGCATAAGATACTCAAACCTAATCTTGTGTCAGGCTTAATTGTTTAACTTTTTACTGACAAAATCTATGTTTCGTTTTATACCGATATATCCAGTTCGTTTTACAGGAGTGCCAAAGAAAATTTCTTCGAAAGTATCTTGAGTCAATTCTTTCCAATCAGATTTATTCAATTTTTCAAAGCCCCTCGGTGCAAAATCCAATTCATTATGTGGCGTAGAAAATTTGTTCCATGGGCAAACTTCTTGACAGACATCGCAACCAAAAATCCAATTATCCATCTTTCCTTCAAACTTTGATGGAATGTCCTCGTCATTCAATTCGATAGTCAGGTAACTGATGCAATCTGAAGCCTTAAGTACATATCCTTCTTCTGATATGGCATCTGTAGGACAGGCATCAATGCATCTTGTACAAGTCCCACAATGATCGGTCATAGGGTCATCATACTCTAACTCTATATCAATTATCATTTCGGAAAGAAAAAAATAAGAGCCCTTTTTGGGATGAATGATCAAGGTATTCTTTCCTATCCAACCCAAGCCAGCCCTTAAAGCCCACTCCCGCTCCATAACTGGAGCACTATCGACAAAGCAACGTCCAGAAAAGGGACCTAAGACTCCTTGCATCTCATTAAAAAGTTTAACCAATTTCTTCTTTATTACTTTATGGTAATCTCTGCCATAAGCATACCGAGCAATCTTGAGATTATCCTGAGTAGACATGGTATCTTCTGGATTGTAGTTATAGGCAAAGCAGATGACTGACTTGGCCCCATCTACCAACTTAGTTGGGTCTGTCCGTTTGTCAAAGTGATTAGCCATATAGGACATCTTGCCATGATACCCGCGCATAAGCCAATCTTTTAATCGCGCTGCTTCATCCTCTAAAAATTCAGCTTTCGCAATGCCAACGCCAAGAAAACCATACTCTAAAGACTTAGACTTAATCCAAGCTGTTTTTTCGTGAGGTGTCAGGATAGATGGTTTCAATTTATTTATTTGAATTAATTTGCTTCCAGGTCTTGTAAAGGATATCTTGAGAAGGCATCTCCTCAGGAGTTTCTGTCAAAGGGTCGACTTCAGAAAGGTGCTGGTGACAGTCTGCAGGGAGAGTCTGATAGAGTTGGGTACCTTTGGTCTTCCATTCGATCATTTCATCTGTTATCGGCTTGATAACCTTGGCAGGATTCCCGACAATAAGACTCCGTCTTGGCCACTTACTGTTGGCTTTAATAAAAGATAAAGCGCCAACTATACATTCCTCTCCAAGCACAACGTTATCCATGATAACTGCATTCATTCCGACCATACAATTTTCACCAATATGTGCGCCATGGATGATAGCACCGTGTCCAATATGAGCTGACTCTTCTAGAATTACAGTCACCCCTGGAAACATATGGATAGTACAATTTTCCTGTACATTACAACCGTCTTTAATCACTATTCCTCCCCAGTCCCCTCTTAAAGCCGCTCCTGGTCCTATGTACACATCTTTTCCAATAGTTACATTGCCTGTCACGGCAGCTAATGGATGCACAAAGGCTGTTGGATGGACCACTGGTGTAAATCCCTTAAAGGCAAATATCATATCATGAAGGTAAGGAAGTGATATTAAATCTTACCGATAGGCTGGATTTAGTTACCTTAGAATTGACAGACATCAATTATTACACTCAAAAAAATTAATCAAATGAAATTAGGTGCCTTCTCAATAAGCCTTAGCGTCAAAGATCTTGCTACTTCCAAGGCCTTCTATGAGCAAATGGGATTTACTATTCAAGGAGGAGACATGGAAAAAAATTATCTGATCATGAGGAATGAAAATGCACTTGTCGGTCTATTTCAAGGCATGTTTGAAGGAAACATCATGACTTTTAACCCTGGTTGGAACGAACAAGCAAAGGAAGTAGAAAACTTCGAGGACGTCCGACATATTCAAAAAAGATTACAAGAAGCTGGCTTCCCGTTCATGGTCAATGCACCGGAAGATGGTACTGGACCAGCCAGCTTTATGATAAAAGATCCAGATGGCAATGTGATATTAGTCGATCAGCATCGCTAGAGATTCCATTTTTAATATTGCTCTATAAGCTTATTGCAATCAATTATTTTGCAGTAACAAAACTCAATTAACCTTTCTCCCGCTTGCAGTCGATTTGGTCACTGTAGATTTTCGAGCTTTGCGTAGATCTACCATCAGTGCTGCATAAGCACTTTGTGAATCTGTATAATACTCTTGTCCATCATAGGTTATAATTCCTCCTCGTCGATTCTCACGCCAGCGTTTCGCTTTGAGAGTATATCTACCTCTTGTATTTTTACCTGGACCGAAGACGAGAAAGGCTCCACTATCATCGAAACTAACCCCATATTTATCTTCCTCAGGAATAAAGACAACTGTACCTGGTGTACCTTCTTTGATAACGATTTCATCAACTTTCTGTCTGTCTTTTATTTCGATTTTCCCATCTTCAATTGAAGAACTTCCGCCACTCGCAGTCCTATACAATACAATGTCTTCGCTCACATAAAACTGTATTCTTCGCAGCTCGTCTTCACTCCATCTATTTTCTTCATACAGATTTTGTGTGAAGTATGTCAGATTCTTAGAACAAGAAATCATACTAAACACAATAGTAAATGCTACAGAGATGAGAATAATTCTTTTCATAATAGTAGTTATTAGTGGACAATCACGTAGTTGGTTCTTGGACTATTAATTTAAGTAGTGGTTGAATAAAGATGCTTAGAATTATAAATGTTTAACATAAGTGTTAAGGTGCAGTTAGATCAAATAATTAGCGCAATTCCTTGAAAAAATTCTTCATCAAATCAGAACATTCTTGATTATATATACCATATTCTAAGGTGGTAGATGGATGTAATACTTCTTTTCCAAATGTCATAAACCCGTGCTTGTCATCAGAGGCTCCGTATACCACTCGTTGCAATCTGGCCCACTTAATAGCTCCGGCACACATTACACATGGCTCTAACGTAACATATAAAGTACAATCAGTCAGAAACTTGCTTCCCAAATAATTGGAGGCAGCTGTGATAGCTAGTATTTCTGCATGAGCTGTAATATCACCGAGCTTCTCCGATTGATTATGTGCTTTGGCAATAACGACATTATTACAGACTATAACTGCACCTACAGGCACTTCGCCCGATGCCGCAGCTACTTCGGCTTCTTGTATAGCTTTCTTCATAAAACTCTCATCCGAGAATACAGATAACATTTCCAAAATGTCTGATCATGCCAATATTGGTCATATAAAGGAATGATAATTTTTAAAATAGTGGTCACATTGTACAGTGATTTTTTTTATAGATTTGCACATGGAGAGAAATCACACACCACTAGATGAGGCTCTGACGTTCGATGATGTTCTGCTTGTGCCAGATTATTCCGAAGTACTCCCGGTAGATGTCAACCTTAAAACAAAAATTACAAAAGACTTACACATCAATATTCCTGTCGTGTCCGCTGCGATGGATACGGTTACGGAATACAGATTAGCTATTGCATTAGCTCGTGCGGGAGGGATAGGTCTAGTACACAAAAATATGACAATCGCCCAACAGGCCGAGCATGTTCGTAAAGTGAAGCGATCAGAGAGTGGAATGATTATCGACCCAGTTGTTCTTAGAGAAAATGCCAAAGTAGCAGATGCTCTGAAGCTCATGAATACTTATAAAATTGGTGGCATTCCTATTGTAGATGCCGAGGGAATTTTGATTGGCATTCTAACTAATAGAGATCTGAGATTTGAAACGGATGACCAGCAACTGGTCAAGGCACTAATGACTGATTCTAATCTAGTAACTGCCCCACAAGGCACCACACTTGCTGAAGCACAAAATATCCTACAGAAACATAAAATTGAAAAGCTGCCAGTAGTAGATAGTGGAAACAAACTCATAGGGCTGATTACCTATAAGGATATCATGAAGGTCAAAGATTATCCCAATTCTGCAAAGGACTCTCATGGAAGATTAATTGTAGGAGCAGCTGTCGGCGTGACTATGGATACAATGGAGCGGGTGCAGGCACTCGTAGATGTGGATGTGGATGTCATAGCGGTAGATACTGCACATGGACATTCCAAAGGTGTATTGGACATGGTCACACATATCAAAAATCACTTTCCTGATCTCCAAGTTATCGGTGGCAATGTAGCAACAGCTTCTGCCGCCAAGGCATTGGCGGATGCAGGTGCAGATGGTGTTAAGGTGGGTATTGGTCCGGGAAGTATATGTACAACCAGGATTGTAGCTGGTGTAGGCGTCCCTCAATTGACAGCTATTATGAATGCTGCTAAGGGCTTGGAAGGAACGGGTATCCCGATTATAGGTGATGGAGGTATCAAGTATACTGGAGATATCCCTAAGGCAATATGTGCTGGTGCAGATTGTATCATGGCTGGATCTCTCTTTGCGGGAACAGAGGAGGCGCCTGGAGAAACAATCTTATACCAAGGCAGAAAGTTCAAAGTATACAGAGGGATGGGGTCATTAGGAGCCATGCAGAAAGGATCTAAAGACAGATACTTCCAAGATGTTGAAGAAGATGTAAAAAAGTTAGTCCCAGAAGGTATAGAAGGCAGATTACCATTCAAAGGGACGGTAGCAGAAGTGATGGTTCAATATATAGGCGGATTGAGAGCTAGTATGGGGTATGTAGGTGCAAAGGACATCTCTGCACTTAAAAAAGCCAAGATGATAAAAATGTCAGCAGCGGGCATACATGAGAGTCATCCACATAATATTACCATAACAAAAGAGGCTCCAAATTATACTAGAAAGTAACCCAATTAATCATACACGATTCTTATTGTTATTATCACTTACTGTTATGGAATCTATGAAGATCTGATGGATTGAGAACATGACATTCCGTATCCAATTTTCCAAACCATGTGTATCTGTTTCTGGCGATAAAGCGATATACTGCATCTCGTATAAGCCGAGGAACAATCCTACCTAAAGCTAAAAAAGAATATGGTCTTATGAGGTAGCGACTCAATCTTAGTGCTGCCTCACTATATAAGAACACCTTTCCATCTTCAATCAAGACTAATGTGTCGACGGGTCCTCTTTGTGAATTTACTTTACTCATCCATTTCTGCCCTACCTGACTATCTAAGTGTGCAAAATGCAGGATATGCTCAGCTTCATGCTTTAACACATATTGGACAGCTCTGCTGCATAGCATACATTCTCCATCATATAACAATAGTGGATAGGTACTCATACATGTGATAATGCTAATGAAGACATATTGTTCTCACTCATTACAACCCCTGTAAAATATTATTGACTATATATTCTTACTCATTCGTCCTTAAAATTAATACGTCTGTCTGAAATCAGTGGGCAATGGGCTTAGAATTATGTTATATTTGGAACTATGTCATACATAGTACCTTTTATAATACTGAATCATGCAATACAATGAATATCGATAATACAAAAGCACAAATGAGAAAAGGAATACTAGAATTTTGCGTTCTATCTATAATAGATAAAGTAGAGATGTATCCCTCAGACATCATTAAGAAACTCAAGGATGCTAAAATGATCGTCGTAGAAGGCACCCTCTATCCTTTACTGAATCGGCTACTTCGAGCTGAGCTTGTCAGCTATAATTGGAAAGAATCCAGATCTGGGCCTCCACGCAAATACTATCTTATCACTGACACTGGCAGAGACTTTCTGGGTGAGCTCAAAAACACCTGGAAGGATATGGAGAAAGCTGTCAACAAAGTCACTAAATAACCAACTTGAATTATAAATAATAAAATCAATGAAAAAAACAGTCAACATCAATCTAGCTGGAAAGCCCTTCACAATAGATGAGGATGCATACCGAACATTGGAAAAATACTTGTCAGATATCAAGAATTACTTTGAAGGTAACAACGGAGAAGAGACTATTATATATGACATTGAGGCGAGAATAGCAGAACTCTTTGAAGATCAGATGCATGGTGGCACAAGCATCATTTCAATGTCCCATGTCAATAAAATCCAACAAATCATGGGTATGCCGAAAGAGTTTACCTCCACTGATCAAGCTGAAAGCAGTAGCTCATCATCTCATCGCACTGGTAAGCGAATGTTTAGAGATCCAGAAGACAAAATGATTGGGGGTGTAGCATCAGGATTGACGGCCTACTTTGGGTTACAGTCACCTAATATAATTAGGGCACTATTTATACTAATGGCATTCACTTTTGTAGGATTCCTTCCATATTTATTACTCTGGATATTTGTTCCTGAAGCTAAGACTGCTTCAGACAAATTAGCCATGAAGGGTGAAGAAATAAATATAGATTCTATTGCAAAATATGCTGATGAGAGTATAGAAGAAATCAAAGAAACACTTAATGATCTTGGTGAGAATATCAAAAAGAAAATGAGTTAAAAACTATCTATCAACCTAAAACATAATCGACCATGAAAGAAGTCATCACTATTCTTTACAATCTACTAAGAGGTGGTAAAAGAGATAATTACCTCAATTAAATTTTACTACTTCTGATTTAAAAGGGCTGGCTGAAAGGGCGGCCTTTTTGCGTCAATATTCTACTCATCCCACCTTACTCTATCAGGAGAAGGGAGAAGTTGTCCTCCTGTCTTTTTCACAATTATAAAAATGCAACTGCTTAGCTTTACCACTACAAATCATATAATCCTGAGCTCAAATAGCGGTCTCCCCTATCGCATACAATAAATACTATAACCCCTTTCTCTATTTTGCTAGCCACCTGTAAGGCACAATACAAAGCACCTCCACTCGACATACCTCCCATAATGCCTTCTATCTGTGATAGCTTTCTGGCATGCTCCACTGCTTGTTCTCGGCTAACAAGAATAATATCATCTACACGATCTGGCTCATAGATACCTGGCAAGAATTCCTTAGACCATTTTCTTATGCCGGGGATTCTATCTCCTGGGATTGGCTGAGCTCCAATAATTTGAATATCTGAAGATTGTTTTTTTAGATAAGTTGAGGTTCCAGTGATTGTACCTGTTGTACCCATAGAGGAAACAAAATGTGTCACTCGTCCTTCTGTATCTCTCCATATTTCTGGACCAGTGGTTTTGATATGGGCTATTTTATTATTGGGATTATTAAACTGATCCAAGAGTATATAGCCATGCTCATCCGCTTGCTCTTTTGCCCAAGCTCGGGAGTATTCTATAGTTTTGGCCGCAGGTGTTAAGATGACTTCCGCCCCATAGGCTTTCATCGTTTTGATTCTTTCGGGTGTGGCACTTTCTGGCATAACCAATTTGATTTTGATACCAAATCTTGCAGCTATCATGGCCAAGGCTATTCCTGTATTGCCACTGGTAGGTTCGATTATGATATCATCTTTAGTCAGTGTACCCTCATCCATAGCCGTCTTGATCATATAATAAGCAGCTCTGTCCTTCACACTTCCCCCAGGATTCTGACCTTCCAGCTTTGCATATAGCTCCACATTGGGATTTGGGTTTAATCTGTCTAATATCACCAAAGGTGTATTTCCAATAAGTGTTGTAAAATCTCTCATTCCTATTTGCTTATATTCTTATTATTTGAATTTACAGATCTTTCATTTTTATAATAGACTTTGGAATACGGTGGTACACTATTCACCAACCAAACATTTCCACCGATGATAGAATCGTGACCTATAATCGTATCTCCCCCAAGGATGATAGCCTGAGCATAGATGATAACTCTATCTTCTATGGTAGGATGTCTCTTCTGAGTCATCTCCCTATTCTCTACACTCAGCGCCCCAAGTGTCACACCTTGATATATTTTGACATGATTACCAATAATGGTTGTCTCACCTATAACTATACCTGTTCCATGATCAATACACAAATGCTCTCCAATCTGTGCTCCAGGATGAATATCTATCCCTGTCAGACCATGAGCATATTCCGTAATCATACGAGGTAGTAAATTGACTGCTTTATCCTGTAACCAATGAGCTATCCTATAGGCGGCTATTGCAAAGAATCCTGGATAAGCTAAGATGATTTCGATTTGGGATTTTGCAGCTGGGTCACCTTGATATATAGCATCTACATCCTTTAGCAAGATGATTTTTAAATTTTCCAGATATTGCACAAATTCAGCGGCTACTTTTTCATTCTTGATTTCAGATTGCAGAAGGTTGCTATCGAGTAATTGCAATAGCGTCTCCTCTAAATTTACCGTACAGTTTTCCTCAACTGAACGCAAACCCATTCTGACTGGAAACAAAACATCCAAAGTCTCTTCTACAAATATTCGTACTCTATCCTTTAGATTCATATACTATACTTAGTAATACAAAAAAAGACCTACTTGATGAGCAGGTCCAGTATGTTTTTAATAATACCACAGCCCATCAATGATGTAGGAAATGAAAACAACAACAATAAATAAATTGTTTGAATTGATTACACGTGTGATATTCCGCAAACTGCATTCTATTCTGAAAATTATAGAAGCTATAAACGAGAAGCAAGTCAAAGCAAATAATGCTAAGACAATCCTTCTTGCAGTGTCTTATGCGTATCGTTTAGTATTTTTCTTACAGCGTCGTAGTCAGAAGCATGCGCATAGACCCTAAGGACTGGTTCTGTTCCTGATGGTCTGATCATCACCCATTCATTATCTGAGAGAAAGAATTTATATCCATCAATATTCTCTGTATTTATAACTGCTCTCTCCCCGATACTTGTTACTTCTCCGTTCTTACATTTGTCCATGATGGCCCACTTCTTAGAATCTTCTATATGAAGATCGTCTCTGTCAAACTTGAATGGACCTATCTTATCGTATACATCTTGAATCAAAGCACTTAATGACTTTCCTGTCTTGGCCATGAATTCCATAATCATCAAGCCTATCCAGATGCCATCTCGCTCTTTGATATGTCCTTTGACAGCAAGGCCACCACTCTCCTCACCTCCAACCAGGATATCTTCTTTGGTCATGATTTCTGCGATGTACTTAAAGCCAATCTTGGTCACTTCGATATCCAATCCATACATCTCCGCCAACTTCTTCATCTTATTGGTTACGCTAAAAGTGATGACAACTTTTCCATCTTGCTTCTTATGTTCGTATGTATAATATAAAAGCAGAAGTAGAATGTGATGAGAGTCAACAAAATTTCCATCTCCATCGTAGAGACCAATTCTGTCTGCATCACCGTCATTAGCAAGACCTAAGTTATATTCTGAGCTGCCCTTGAGAAACGCAGATAGCTCTCCAAGGTTTCTGTGTATTGGTTCTGGCGCTTGACCATGGAATGATGGGTTATACTCACAATGTAGCATATGCGCATCAGGAAATAATCTGCGTATAACATTTTGACCAGCGCCATACATTGCATCATAGGCCAATTTGATATTTGAACTTTTGATCAGGTCTAGGTCAAATCCTTCTTTGACATGCTCTATGTAAGTATCTTCGAGATGGACATACTCGAGTAATCCATCATTGGCATAATGCTCAAGAGACTCTAATTTGCCCATAGGAGAATCAGGTATAATGGATTCTACCTCAGCTATGTGCTTAGGTATAGTAGGACCGCCATAAGCTGATTTCAATTTGTAGCCATTATAGCTTGGCGGATTATGAGATGCCGTGATCACTACACCCATATCAGCGGCTAACTTCACTACACCAAGAGATACCATCGGTGTGGATACAAAAGATTTATCCAAGTACACTTTAATCCCAAAATTACAGAGCACTTGAGCGGTAGCTTCTGAGAACATAGGTCCACCAAAACGACAATCATATCCAATCACTGCAGACTTCATAGAGTTGGACATCATCCATCTGGCCGTAGCTTCAGCAACCCGCTTGACATTATCTACAGTGTATTCTTTAGCTATAATAGCCCGCCATCCATCGGTTCCGAATTTTATCTGCGTCTGACTCATATGATATATAATTGTTCTTTATAGTTACCTCAAAATTAATAAGTTAAGTAAAATTATGACATTTTAAGAAACTTTATTTACTTCTCTGCACTAGAATCATATTACATAATTATATAATGAGTTATATTGGTAGGATTATGGATAGCTATAGACACAAAGGACTCAGAAGACAGTTGGTCAAGCAGCTGATCACTAAGGGTATTACAGACGAAGCAGTGTTAAAAGCCATAGGTGCGGTACCTAGACATTTGTTCTTGGATACAGCATTTGAAGAGCAAGCATATATGGATAAGGCACTGCCTATATCATCTAATCAAACCATCTCACAACCATTTACAGTTGCTTTTCAGACTCAGCTTTTGAACGTAAGCAAAAAAGATAGGGTATTAGAAATAGGTACTGGCTCCGGATATCAAGCTGCAGTATTGACGCATCTATGCCGTCGGATATATAGCATAGAAAGGCATGAATCCTTATATCTGGAGACGACTGCTATGCTTAAGCGAAGCGGCTATGAATCTGTAAGAACGCTGCATGGTGATGGTTATGCAGGTGCGCCTCGCTTTGCCTCTTTTGATAGAATCATAGTAACGGCTGGCGCTGAAGAAGTACCTCAAGCCCTATTAGACCAACTCGTCATAGGTGGTATAATGGTCATTCCTGCCGGAGATGATGAGGTCAAGCAGATGTATAAGATTACCAAGGTCGATTCAGAACAATATGAAAAAGAAATCCATGGACAATTCAGATTTGTCCCCTTTGTGAAGGGAAAGAATTGAAATAAGCATAAAAAAAGAGGATGAGTCTCCACCCATCCTCACTCATTACTCAATCTACTTCACCAATTCTATCTCTCAGGTTGTTTTCTGGTTTAGAGAAATTCGATTCTAACTTATTCAACCAGCGGTACTAATTATCTAGTTTCCCAAAGACATCCTTTAACAGAGGGCTAGTCCTCTGGCTGACATCTGTTCTAATACCATCTTCCTTAACTCTAATAAGACTAAATAGTCCATCCAAGGCTTTATTGTTGACGTGATCGTCAAGATCTGGATTAACATCTTTGGTCAATGGTAGTTTGTTATACTTTGTAACTACGGAGTTCCAATATTTCGTCGCATCTACTTGATTTAATGCATCCTGTATCACTGGCATAAAGGCAGAATACAGCGCTTCTCGCGATGAGCTTTCCAAGTACTTTGTGGCCGCATCATCCTTACCAAAGAGTATATCCTTAGCATCTGTTATACTCATACCAGTGATGGCATCCACAAATATTGGGGTTGCTTTCTTTGCGGCTATTTCTGCTGCTTCATTCATTTTGGCTATCAGTTTCTTATCTACATCTTGAAAGCCAGGAATCTTCTTTACTGTACTAATAACTTTTTGTGCATCTTCAGGCACTAGAATCTTGTAAGGGCTTTCTAGGTAACCATCATTTGCAGATAATGTGGTTACGGCTTCTGACACCCCATTTTCTAAGGCTTCTTTGAGTCCACCAGATATATCTAGTCCATCATCACCTGACCCAAGTTTTTTGAGGCTATTTGCAGAATCTTTGGCCTTATCCAATAGCTTCCCAAATTGAGCTTGTGAAGGACTATAAGCCAAAGTTGTTGCTAATACTATCAATAATAATCTAGTCTTCATATATTTCTTTTTACGCGTAATATTCTGAATGTATAACAGCAATATACTAAGTATTGACTCCTATTTAGTCCTTATTTAAGAATGATTTAACCATGAAATGACCATCATTTCCTTTTTTCATCTTGATCTATGGTAGGAGTCCAAAAATCTTCTTGTATTGTAAAGAGAGCTGAAGTCTTGAATCGAACCTAATAGTAATTAATTCAGTGCCAAATAAATTATACTTATGCACTCCTTTAACTCCTCCCACATTTTGTCAGAATCAGAATTGTCAGGATTAGTGAATTTTCAGGAGCTTAGATTAGGTGATTTTAGATTTTGATTGGCTCTTCTCTTTATCACAAATTCAATATTAAACCACGTTTTATTCAACTCGATCGCAGCGAAGCAGAGCAGGGAGTACCCTCGATCGTCTAGGTTGCTACCCAGATGTAATTATGCTTATCTATTATAAATTCTGATATCTTTAAGATAATTATATACTCCTCATTTTGCCAGAACAAGATGACTAAGATGAATGAGATAAACAGGATCTAATAAGCTTGATAGAATAAGATTCTAATCTCTAAAACCTCGTAGGGGTGATATATTTTCATTTTCTTGTCTCAATGTCAGACTGCCCTCTAGTGCCTTTATGTTCCGATCCTGATTATAAGATTTAGTGATTTTCAGGATTATTTTATTAGTCAAATGTTTCTTTGGCTTGTAGATTCTCATCACTCTGGTTACTTTAGACCATATGCATGTTTCTTCCGAATTAAACAAAAGAGAACTCCTTCATCAGCTAACGACCTAGCGAAGTAGTGGAACTATCACATGACATTACTCTTAGATTTCTTAGGAACTCAAAGACTCAGAAACACCCTTTTTCAAACACAGCATCCATCTACATACATTCCAAGGGTGCATAACAAAATGCAGGAATAAGTAAAAAAGGTTTAAATTAGAGTAAACC
>CAZMMQ010000055.1:0-27017 GCA_964567435.1 uncultured Saprospiraceae bacterium
TCAGAAAGGGCACAACTATTAGAAATCTAAAGAGGGTACTCAGAGATTCTCTAGGTACAGGATTTGTACAATTGCGCTTAGACACTATACATCTAGGGATGAGTGTGACTAGTGATCTCAGGACTTATGCTAGCCAAAGGCTACTACTATCCAGTTTTACATAAACCATGCTTCATAATATATATTTCATATTTTATGAAACTTATATTATGCAACTTTGGAACTATCTTTACGGATAGAGAGTTAACTATTTATGGACAATAAGTTACTATTTAGCGTTGATGCCTATCCTGGACCAGATAACTTCTGTGACAGAGAAGAAGAATTGGACAGGCTATTGGCTATGTGGAAGCAAGGACGCAATGGCGTACTATACTCGTACAGAAGGATGGGCAAAACCGGATTAATCCAACATTTCCATCACCATCTCAATAAAAAGCGAAAAACAGTCACTGTCTATCTGGATGTCATGGACACCAGTTCTGACATGGAGTTCGTTCAGAAATTAATAACCGCCACTCTCCAAGCACTAGAGAATAAAAAGAAAGGACTGTTTAAGAATGCCCTCACATTTTTTAGTCAGCTAAGACCCACCATATCCATAGACCCAATTACACAACTACCTTCTATCCAGTTGGATACCAGTAAAGCCACGATGGTGGTACCCTCACTTCAAGCATTGATGGACCTGCTTGCCAAGCATAAATATGAGTTTCAAATTGCTATAGATGAGTTTCAGCAAATCGCAAACTATAATGACGGTACAGTAATAGACGCCACCCTCAGGTCTTATTTTCCAACTCTAAAAAATGTCCATTTCCTATTCTCTGGGAGTGAAAGAAATCTATTACTCAATCTATTCTCCAATCCACTCAAACCCCTTTTTGCGAGCATAGAGTTTATGAACCTGGACTATATAGATAGAAAAAGATATAGCGCATTTATAAAGAGACAATTCAAAAAGGCAAGAAAGGCTTCAGAAGATGAGGCTATAGAGGAAATCCTGAGATGGACCAATGGTCATACTTTCTACACCCAATACCTATGTAGTAAAATACTATCAACTAACAAAAAGCTGGTCACCCTCAGAGTGGTTAATCAAATCAAGGATCAGATTCTTTATCAATATGAGGTCATCTATATCAACTATAAAAAGCTGCTCAGTAAGAATCAATGGAAAGTATTGGTCGCTATCGCAAAGGAAGGGCAGGTATCAGCCTATACAGCCAAATCATTCTTAAATAAGTACAACCTATCCCAATCTACCACTAAACAATCCATAGAAGCACTAACCCACAAGTCTATGATTATAGAGGAGCTGACAACTGATAAAAACATCTATCAGGTGTATGACGTCTATCTGTGGAGATGGGCAGAGAGATATGGTAGAATTACCTAACTTAGACTCTTTATGAGCATCATAAAAGAAAAGCCCTCTCTTAACAAAATAGATTTTCTCTCTACTGCAATACTCATCGCTGTCACGATTTATGGTGTTCTGAAATACCCAAATCTGCCTGATGAAATACCCATCCACTTCAATGGGACAGGTAAAGCAGATGCGTGGGGAGACAAATCCAGCATATGGGCCTTCTATGCCATCATGATATTCACCTTCGGTATACAGCTATTGGTCACTCGACATAGCCAGAATGCAAATCCTGATTCTCTCCGTAGATGGAGCACGGGATACAAAGGCCTTGATGATGACCAAGTAATCAAAATGAGTCAATACTCTGCTCTCCAATTGTCATATCTCAATCTGTTCCTGACCACTTGTCTTGGCTATATCTTCGTTCAGATTATACGCGTAGTAGAAGGCATGTCCAATGGTCCGGGCGCCTGGCTATTGCCCGTCTTATTAATTGGCGTTTTTGTACCTATCATCAATATGTTCAGATTCAAAGCCAAATTATAAGCTTAATTCATATATAAAATTTTATAATTTATTGTTTTTATAATATGTAAACTGCTAATAATTATTACTTTAGCAACAGTTTACTTCATGAAATCCCTTTGGATTATTACTTCAATATCACCTGAGAGATGATAAATAACCAAAGAGATAAGGGCTCCTCTCGGAGCCTTTTTTAATGTCCGAAGATCTGTTATTTTCTTAAATCTAATCCCTAACATTTAATCGAGACATCATAATTTGCTATCTTAATACTAGAATTAATGTTATGAGATTATTATGTTTTGTTCTTTATCTGGTATTTACGATATCCATATCTGGTCAGATTACAGTGACGGAAGTAGGGCAACTACCTGAGGCTGTGAGTAATAACCCCGTATGTGAAGGATTTATAAATGGGGTACCCTATCTTTTCTCTTTTGGAGGTATCGATAATTCCAAGATATATTCTGGGATACATACCCGCAGCTTTAGATACAATTTAGAAACCGGAGAAAGTGAGGTTATACCTTCATTACCTGATACTCGTGGAAAAGTTGGTGCAGGCGCATCCAGAATTGGAAATAGAATCTATATCATGGGTGGGTACTATGTCAATGCCAATGGAACAGAGATTACCTCAGACTCTGTACATATATATGATATTGAGAATAATACCTTTCTCGACAACGGTACACCTATACCCGTACCAACTGACGACCATGTACAAGTCGTATATCGTGATAGTCTAATAATACTTGTCACCGGTTGGAATACCAATACTAATATCAGAGAAGTACAAATCTATAATCCCGCAACTGACTCATGGACAGAAGGAACGTCTACGCCGAATATTAGTGTATATAGATCATTTGGTGCATCTGGTCTAATTCAAAATGATACCATATTCTACTTCGGTGGTGCAACGGCTATCAGAGGATTTGGCATACAATCATATCTTCGAAAAGGTATAATTAATCCTACAGATCCGACGCAGATAGAATGGTCCGTCACGGAACCTGATGAGGACATTGCCGTGTACCGTGCTGCTGCTACACTTGTAGGAAATGAACTGCACTGGATAGGTGGAAGTAGTGTCACCTATAATTTTGATGGCATAGCATATAATGGCTCAGGTGGTGTCTCCCCTACTCACTGGGATTTGTATACCGACTCCAAACAAAACTGGTCCTCGACAAATGTATCAGAACTTCCTATGGACCTCAGAGGCATTGCTGAGATTAATGACACCTTAAAGTATATAGCGGGCGGCATGCTGGATAACCAACAGGTGACTGACAAAGTATATCGCTTAGAATGGCCTCAGAGAACCACAAGTACCACCTCACCTATAACTAGTGATTTGGACTTCACCTTATTTCCAAACCCCGCCACCAACACAATAACCATTAAGGGCAGCCATATCATCGGAAGTAAACTTTCTATTTTAAATCAGTCAGGTCAAAAAATCAAAGGATTAAATATAAGTCAGGCAGTTACACAAATTGATCTAAAATCATTCCCTTCTGGAAAATACACAATAGTCCTATACAAAGAAGGCCGAATAAAAAGTTCTATATTGACGAAGATTTAAAAACCCCACAATCAATTATCCTACATTTTTTCAACAACTTAATTTATCAAATATGCAACTAACTATTAAAAAAACATTCAGTTACACTTTAAGCCTATGCTTAGCCGTACTATTTACCGTTAACTTAGATGCGCAGAAAACTCAGTACTTGACTAGTCCTAAGGACGGTTTTTCAAAAAAGAAAACCACTTATATAACTCTGATGGATGGCACTGAAGCACAAGGAACCATCAAAAAATTGAAAAGATCTAAATGGCTATTTGAAGAAGTACATTTAGAGGCAGATGGCAAAAAGCACAAAATCAAAGCTAAGGACATCAAGTTCATGTATCTCCCTCAAAGCGGATATGACAAATTAAACAAAGCTTTAAAAGTAGCATCTAATGCTACAGAATGGGAATCAAAGACAGATGCTAATGAAGAATTAATCAAAGATGGATATGCTTATTTCGAAACAACAGAGGTCTACATCAAAAAGAAGAAAAAGGAAACTTTACTTTTACAACTACTTAATCCATCATTTGGAAGTAAGGTAAAAGTATTCCATGATCCCTCTGCCAGGGAAAGAGGCGGCTTGTTATCTGTAGGTGGAATTTCACTCACAGAGACTTACGAAAATTCATATTATATCAAAATCGGTAATAACGCCGCTTATAAACTAAAAAAGAAAGATTTTAAGAAGCAAGCAGAAAATGTGTTTGGTGCATGCCCAGATTTTGTCAAGTCAATGGATACTGATTGGAAGAAGTTAGGAGAAACTCTTTTCAACTACTCGCAGTCTTGTGAATAATCATCTTAGGAAATTTCAAGAAAAAAGCCCTTGCATATTCTTTATGTAAGGGTTTTCTTTTTGTCATTATCATTTTTTTTTGCAAAAAGCGTGTTATGCAGAATTCACCAAAATTAGAGTGTTTCATATATTGAAACTTTATTGCGTCTTTGAATAAAGAGGCTGAGGCTTATTAAAAAGAAGCCTATAGAGAAATTCAGCTCAAGAATGCAAGCAGTAGACCTTCCTTTATAGAATGGATAGACAAACTCAAAGATGCTCAATGGTTAAATACGAATGATATAAAAGAAACCTTTGGGTCTGCAGATATTATAGGAAGAAATTCGAACCGTGTGGTCTTTAACATCAGTGGGAATAACTATTGAATGATTTGTACTTATAAATTTGGCAAAACCTATGTCCATTTATTCATTAATTGGATCGGATCACATGTTGAATACACCAAAATATGTGATAATAATCATCAATTCACCATCAACAAATATTAAAGGAAAAAGCATTGAAATATAAAATCATCAAAGCTGAACGTCAATACTATAGATACTGTAAGATTCTTGAGCAGCTCGTTTTTTAAGACAAAAAAAAAGATGAAGACGAAATAGAATTGCTTACACTTCTTATTGTAAAATATGATGATGAACATTATCCAACGCCTAAATTAGACCCAAGACAATTGCTCAAAAGTTTAATGGAAGATCACAGTCTAAAAGCCAAAGATCTCGTAACAATTCTCAATCTAACTAAGGGAACTGTATCCAAAATACTCAATTATCAAACAGGGCTCTCTAAAGACACAATAAGAAAAATCTCAGAAAATTTTAAACTTAACCAAGAAGCATTTAATAGACCTTCTAAGCTTAAAAATCCAATAAACAAAAAATATAAAAATGCAGCATTAATGAATACACAAAAGAAAATAAAGGTAGCTGTGTGAATCCAAGAACTCTGCATAACATGCGATAGGACAGCATACTTCGTACAGCCGCCTATCGCCGATCCGTTAAGCTGTCATAAGAATTCTTGGACTTCAATGTTCTTTTAGTCCTTCTGGGTTTGAGGTTTCCAGAAAAAAAAAAGAGCAACAGGACTATACGTCATATTGCTCTTTCTACTATCTCACTCTCAAAGTGATTGTAAATGAAGTGTGCTTACTTCATCATAATCGGTAGACTAACCATAGTGTCCTCCCATCCGATGAGAAGATTTACCTTACTATCAGATTCTTTATCAAAAGTCATAGACAAAGCTTCTAAAGTAGACGCTGTTTTCTCTACAGGCACTGTAATGGTATGAACGTTTGTCTCTTCGTCATGATTTGCAAAGCCCCAACTGTTAGTGTTGGTATGGATAATTATATCCCAGCTCTTCTCATTGACTACTGCAAATAAGCCGTAGGTGCCTGCTCTTAAGTCCTTACCGCCTATAGTGACAGGCTGGTGGAATCTGATCAATGTTGTTTCGTTAGCGCCAAGTCTCCACATCTCTCCATACTTGAGTAGTCCACCAAATATTTCACGTCCCTTCATCTGAGGTCTACTGTATTGGATTTTTATCTGAGGTTGATTGGCTTCAAGTTCTTCTGGCTTCATAAAGTTGAGATACTTAGAACCACCTGGGAAGTAGATATTATGCATTGGACTTGCATCTTCATCCGCTAGGCTAGAAGCATTGAGATTGATAGGAAGCGTCGCTCTGACTTCATCCCACTCGAATAACATATCTACATTTCCTTCATTCACCTTCTGGAATCCAATCGTAAACTGTTCTCTGCTCGAACCGGTGTTGGTCACTGCTGCAGGAAATCGGCCAATTTCTTTCGTTTTATCTACGTTGCTTAGACCAGCCGTATTTGTAGCCGTTGAAATCACAATGTTCCACACATCTTTCTTGACTTCAGCGTAGAGTCTATAGCGACCTCTTGGTATAACTGTACCATTGATTTCTACATTTTGGTAGAAGGTAGCTTCTGTGCCTTCGTTAGCCCCCAATCTCCAATCTTCATTGTAAGGAACAAGATCACCGAAAATAACTCTGTCATTTTTGTAAGGTCTGCAGTAAGTAACTTTGATCTTTGGATTTCTATCTGGATCGTCAGCGTCGAGGTAATTCCCAAATGCTGCACCTCTAGGATAGGTCGCTTGATCTGCTGGACTTTTTTGTAGCTCAGGCCACTTAATCGCATCCTGTGCTGTCATGATTCCTCCTAATAATAAGAGTAGGACTAGTAATAAGTTATGTTTATTCATGAGAATAATATCTAGTATTTAATTTAATATAATTGTAATAATTGCTTGACAATAAATAATAAGCGACGAAGATAGGAGAAATCTGTATACATAAAATATGTAGCCATCAGTATTATAACTAAGTCGTCTGTACTACAGTCTTGATATAGACTTTTCCAGGCATTTGAGCCTACGAAATGCCCTCTATACTTGCAAAATTCACTGATGCGCAGAAAGACTTTTTAACTCACTCGTATTGTATTATTATTTAATTTTATAACTAGATATTGAGGTCCATAAATATTGAAGGTCCTCTTTACATGAAATCACAAATTCCTGAGCAGGCCTAGAATGTCTCAATCCATAGATGCTATCTTCGTAAATAATAAATGAGTATTAATGAAATATATTTTCTCAGTCCTAGTAATCATAATTGTATGCGGTGAAGGCATTACGCAAGCCAACTATGCGGATGATATTGCTGAAATTATCTACAAGAAGTGTTCTTCTTGTCATCGTCCTGGAGAGGTTGGCCCGATGACATTAACAAGCTATGAAGAAGTATCCGCTTGGGGTTTAACTATAAAATTCGTAACCGAGAACCGGATTATGCCACCATGGCAACCTGATCCACTATTTTCGAACTTCCTGGAGGAAAATTTCTTATCAGATGAAGAGATACAAACAATAGCCGAGTGGGTAGACGCAGACATGCCTCGAGGTGACGTAGCCAATGAGCCAGAGTTTCCTGACTTTCCAACAGGGTCAGTACTTGGTGCTCCTGATTTGGTGCTAGAGATGTCCGAAGCGTGGATTCATGAAGGTAATAACCAAGACGATTACCGATACTTTGTCTTGCCTACTGGCTTATTAGAAGACAAAGTTGTGAAGGCGATGGAGTTCCGCCCTGGTAATTCGAGCATCGTACATCATGCCCTTATCTTCGAAGATACTGAAGGTATCGCAGCAGCAAGAGATGCCCAGACACCAGAATATGGATTTGACGGATTTGGTAGTTTTAATACTATGGACCCAGCCTCAATTCTAACACAAAAACAGTTTCCAGGATATGTACCTGGCCAGAAGCCGATCAGGTTTCCAGATGGTGTAGGTCAGATATTGCAAGCGGGAGCAGATCTCGTAGTACAATTGCATTATGCCCCATGGCCAATAGATGAGTCTGATCAGTCTACAATCAACATCTTCTTTATGGATGAGCAAGTGGAGACATTCGAAAGAGAACTCGATGGTCATATAATGGTGCCCCTGCCTTCAGTCATCAATGACCAATTTATCATAAGAGCTGGAGAAACAAAGACTTTCCATGGCCAATATGAAATACCGACAGATATCAGTCTAGTTAATATATCTCCTCACATGCACTTACTAGGCAGGCACTGGGAAGTATGGCTAGATATGCCCGACGGAGAACGAGTCAATCTTATCAATATACCGGATTGGGATTTTAACTGGCAAGGATCATATTACTTTGACAGATACATTGTTGCACCTGCAGGAAGTATTCTTAATGCTGTAGCAAGTTATGATAACACCATCGACAACCCTAACAATCCAAGTAATCCACCTCGATTCGTCACATGGGGAGAAGGGACAACAGACGAGATGTATTATCTCCCAATAGGCTTTGTGGACTATCAGGATGGAGATGAGAATATCGTCTTCACCGATAATACTGTATCAGCTACAGACTTAGTAGATGACTTCAGCCACATCTACCCTATCAGGCCCAATCCTGTGGATGACTTTACAGTCGTAGGATTCAGACTTAAGAAAGGACAACCGATCAACTTTACCATCTATGATATGAGTGGCAAAAAAGTCAGAAGCCTTAGAACTCAAGAATTCTTCAATACAGGAGAACACTTTATCAACTTCTCTTCTAAGAACTTGCCCTCTGGTACTTACTTCCTCCGAATGGAAGGAGAAATAATAAGACACACGCAAAAGTTTGTCAAATTATAGCGTGATACAGATTAAATAGAATCACAAAACCGCTAGCAGATGATTATTCTCTAGCGGTTTTTCCATGAGCTATGTTTGTGCCCAAGTATTAAAAAAAACCCTCACCATTCTGCAAGGGCTTTTCTATAATTATATTCAGTATACTTTACTCTATCATCTTTATTGCACGGCCTGGCGTATATGGTGCATCAGCCAATTCTAACTTAGACTCCAAAGACTCTAAGTCATTCTTTATCAAAGACCTTAACTCATCTAACATCGGCTCGAACTCTTCTTTGGCAATATTGAAACTCATCAGATGTGTACCTGTAGGGTCTGCAGTACTCCTTCCTTGCTCGTACCCTAACCAGCCCAATCTTCCCGCAGGAGTAGGTGGCTGATCTATATCTAATCTTGTCTTGATATTATCACCATACATAGCTGTTCTCAATTCTCTAGACTTCTGATTAAGTGCATTATACTCCGTAAGTAAATCTCCTGAAGGCGCGGTTATCTGATTGATAGCAACTTTAATATGTCTCATTTTATTATCGAGCTCAGAGAGCATAAGTCCTGCACCTTGAACTTTTCTGGATAGCTCAGCCAATTCATTTTGAAAATCTTCTTTCGCCTTGGTATCAGTTGCTGGCATGACTCGGTTGTCTAATGGCGTAATCGTAAATGAAGTAGGTGCTACAACTTCTTCTGATACCCCATCAGCATACTTAGATAAACTTATAGTATAATTACCCGGACGAACCAGTGCTCCAGAGTCCTCCCCTGCAAAAGGATTATAGAATGAAGGCTTTGACAGGTCTACTGGAGAGGTAGAAGCATACCTCATATCCCACGTCAGACGTTGGATACCTTTCTTTGGCTTAGCGGTTAATTTTCTAACAATATTTCCCTCATCATTCTTAATCGTAAAAATCAACTGTGGCGCTATCTCCAATGATTCTTCTTTCAATTCTTCATAGGTTGGATAAGCAGTTGGCGTCTTATCGTCTTTCTGGTCTTTTTGTCGAAGCTCCTTTTTACTCTCAAACTTCTCAGGATAATAGTAATCAATAAGCACAACTGGATCCAAATTATCACCACTGTAGAATGCATCTCCTTGGAAAGCTTTACCCTTAATACCCAGTGGTGCATTTTGCTCATATATATAAGCATCACGGATTGGATATATCGCTGCTTTATCAGCCATATTACCTTCTCCAATATTCCTGAGTGAAGAATAGTCATCCAACACATAGAACCCACGACCAAATGTACCCAGCACCAAGTCATTTTCTCTTCTCTGGATAGCTAAATCTCTAACCGCAATAGTTGGTACTCCAGCTTTAAGCTGTCTCCAATGACCTCCACCATTACTACTAAAGAATACACCAAACTCAGTCCCACAGAATACCAAATCTTTATCCACATGATCTTCTTCTATACTGTACACACTTCCTCTCTGAGGCAAATTATTAGTGATCTTAGTCCAAGTTTTCCCCTTGTTACTACTCTTGTAGATATAGGGTTTGAAATCCCCATACTTATGATGGTTAAATGCTGCGTAAATCACACTCGCGTCATGTTGGGAGCAGTAGACCATATTGACATACGTGTTATTGGGCACACCTGAGATGTTCTCGATTTTATGCCAATCATCTCCGCCATTTGTAGACACTTGTATCAATCCATCGTCAGTACCTACCACAAGTAGATTTTCGTCCACCGGTGATTCTGAGAAAGCGACTATAGTACCATATGGAGACGTAGATCTGTTCTTAGCCACAGCATCTATGCTCCAGACTTGGTCCATGATTTTTAATTCGTTTCTATTGATCTGCCGAGTGAGATCATCACTCAGTACGGTCCAATTGTTGCCATAGTCATCTGTACGGAATAACTTGTTTGCTGCAAAATATACTCTACCAGACTTATGATTGCTTACCTGAAGTGGCGCATCCCAATTCCATCTGTAGCCATTCTCTCCTTTTCTCTCTTTTGGTTGTATACCAACTTCTTCTCCACTCTTTCTGTCATATCGCACAAGTACACCATACTGAGATTGTGCATACACAATGTCTGGATTTTCTGGATCTACCTGCGACTCAAAACCATCTCCACCATGCGTTATAAACCAATCAGAATTCATGATACCATTACTTGTGGTCGTTCGAGCCGGCCCTCCAAGACTAAAGTTATCCTGAGTTCCACCATAGATATTATAGAAAGGTTCATCATTATCTACCGCAACTTTATAAAACTGCGTCACAGGCAAGTTGGCTTTGAATGCCCAAGTAGCTGCACCATCCCAAGTCTCATAGATACCACCATCACATCCTACCAACCAATGTTGATTATTCTTTGGATTTATCCATATGGAGTGATTGTCCACATGCTTAGTAATCTCACCTACTCTTTTGAAAGATTTTCCACCATCTGTACTCTTGCTCATCCATGTATCCATAGAGAAGATGATATCTGCATTGGTAGGATCTGAAATAATTTCCTGATAATAATTACCACTGGTCACATGGCCACCTCGCTTTTGCCAACTGGCTCCTCCATCGGTAGATCTGTAAAATCCATTTTTACCTTCGGCAGCCTCCACTATTGCATTAATTTTACTCGGGTCTGCCTTTGAGATAGATAAGCCTATCCTTCCTAGATCCACACTTGGCAACCCTGAAGAAGACTTAGTCCAAGTATCTCCTCCATCTACACTCTTATATATCGCTGATCCAGGACCACCGCCTAAGTAGGTGAATACATGACGAGCTCTCTGATGAGCGGCTGCATAGAGTACGTCTGGATTGGATGGGTCTATAATCATATCAGCCACACCTGTATGCTTGTCTATAGAAAGTGTTGCATTCCATGTCTGACCACCATCAGTAGACTTATACACTCCTCTGTCTCCGCCTGAATTCCATAATGGTCCAACAGCTGCCACCCATACCGTATTGGAATCGTCCGGATGTACTATGATTTTGGATACATGCTCAGATGATTTCAAGCCCATATGCTTCCATGAACTGCCACCATCATTAGACTTATAGATGCCATCCCCGTAGGCTACTGATCTCTGATTATTATTCTCTCCTGTACCTACCCAGATTATACCAGGATTAGATGGGTCCATGGTTACACATCCGATAGAGTACGAGCCTTGGCTATCAAAGATGGGCTTGAAAGTCGTACCTGCATTCACTGTTTTCCAGACACCTCCAGAAGAAGTGGCCACATAATATTCCTGATTCCAGTTAGGGTTAACTGCTATATCCGAAATACGTCCTGAGGTCAAAGCCGGACCTATACTTCTGAATTTGAGATTGGACAAGCTCACATTATCTATAGCGTGCTTTTCCTCTTTTGCTTCTGTTTGTTCGTTTTTCTTTCGCTTTCTTTGGGCCTCTAAGTTCGTGGATGTAAGTCCAAGAGATAGGACCAAAAGCAAGATTAGTGATTTCATATTATTTAGCGTTATTGATATTTATGGAGGATTAAAGTAGGAAATATTATCATTACAAAGAATTCACAAACCTACTTATCCTTTGTCGCAAGAAAGATTAGCTGTAAAAGTCAAGCAAAAGGCTATACGTCATATCAAAAGTGGACACCCATGGTTATTCGACAAGAGCATTGTCAAGCAGAATAAGAAAGGCAAGACAGGGGATATAGCGATCATATTTGATGACAAATTCAATCGATTTGCAGCTATAGGACTCTATGACGCAGAGTCTCCAATTCGTGTCAAAATTCTATCTACAGAGAATGGTACTACAATAGATGGCCATTTTATCAATCAAAAAATCCATGCAGCCTACAACAAACGGACTGAACTCCTAGCAGAGGATGTAACCGGATATAGATTGATATATGGAGAAAATGACGGACTACCTGGCCTTGTTTGTGATGTGTATGACATCTGTGCTGTCATCAAATTATATTCATCAATCTGGTTACCTTATCTGGAGGATATATCAAATACAATCATGCAGGTTGGAAAACTTCAGTCGTTAGTGCTAAGAATGTCAAGGCTAATGATGAAACAGAAAAACCTCAATCTTTCTGAAGGACAAATACTGAGAGGACATCTAGACACTGAAGAGATCGTTTTTATAGAATATGGCGTCAAGTTTTATAGCCACGTTATAAAGGGACACAAGACAGGCTTCTTTCTAGATCACAGACAAAATAGGCGGCACGTCCAATCTATCGCCAGAGGAAAATCAGTATTGGATGTCTTTACTTATGCAGGTGGATTTGCAATACATGCTGCAGTAGGAGGTGCCAAGTCTGTGACGGCCATAGACATCAGTGAACCGGCACTTGCACTTGCTCAAAAGAATGCACAACTCAATAGAGTAAAAATAAGAACGATAGCAGGTGATGCATTCAAAGTCTTACATCAACTCATTAGTGCGAAGAAAAAATTTGATTTAGTCATCATTGACCCACCGGCTTTTGCCAAGTCCCAAAAAGAGGTATCGAAAGCATTAGAACAGTATGCTAGGTTGGCTCAACTAGGCATTCAACTCCTTGCAACTAAAGGCACGATAATTCTAGCTTCCTGCTCCTCGAGAGTTAGTCAAGAAGACTTTTTTCAGACTGTAGAAAAAGCCATGAATAAAACGGGTCGGTCATTTGTTAAAATCAAACAGACCGGCCATGATGTAGATCATCCAATCAGCATCCCTGAAGGAAGTTACTTGAAGAGTGGATATTATAGGTTAGATAACTAGTACATAGGGCACTAAAGTTAAGGCAATAACCATCTGGAAGAACAAATAAAATATTGCTTTGGGTAATGAATTCAAGAATTCTTTTAACAATCCAAACAAGTTACCAACAACTTAATCTATACATGATAATTAATTTACATCTGACAAGCTAGTTAACTATCTTCAATTTATACCTTTGTCTTAATAAACTACTTATATGAAAAAACTATCAACTACAATTATGCTGTGCCTAATGGCTATTGCTGGGCTTTGGGCACAAGGATCCACTTCATCATCCATGAGTGGAAAAATTACAGATTCAGATACAAAGGAAGGATTGATTGCGACAGATATTATTGCAACTCATGTTCCTTCAGGCACCGTGTATGGAGCTGCATCCGACAACTCTGGATTCTTTAGAATACCTGGAATGAGAGTCGGTGGTCCTTATACCATTGAAGTGTCATATGTTGGTTACGAAAATTTTGTAAGGAATGACGTATATCTAAATCTTGGGCAAAACCTAAAACTAAATGCAGCTCTAGCAACCGCATCTATAGGTTTAGAAGAAATTGTCATCTCTGCAGGAGGTCTATTTGATGGCACAAAAACAGGTGCTGAAACTGTCATTGACGAGCAACAAATAAATGCCTTACCAACTGTATCCAGATCCATAGGCGACTTTACAAGACTGACGCCACAAAGTAGAACTACAGAAGGCAATGACGGTTTTGAGTTATCCTTCGCAGGCCAAAATAATAGATACAACTCTATCTATATAGATGGTGCTGTAAGTAATGATGTCTTTGGACTAGCAGGTTCTGGAACGAATGGTGGCCAGACTGGTGTCTCTCCGATATCTGTGGATGCCATAGAAGAATTTCAAGTTAACCTTGCTCCTTTTGATGTCAAGCAAGGAGGATTTGGAGGAGCAGCTGTCAATGCAATTACCAGATCAGGTACTAATAATTTTGAAGGTTCAGTCTACACTTACTTCAGAAATCAAGGTTTAGCAGGTAAGACGCCGACAGATGATGACAGTATAGAGAGAACCAGACTTGATGATTTTACTGCTCAGACTACAGGGGTGAGAGTAGGAGGACCTCTTATAGAAAATAAATTATTTTTCTTTGTCAATGCAGAAATCCAACGTGATGTAACTCCACTTCCATTTGACTTCGAAAATTATATAGGAGATTCTGACAGAGCGCAAATCGATGCACTTATTTCTAGGTTAAACGAATTTGGGTACGACCCAGGTACATTTGAAAATAATGAGCGGTTTCTTGACTCAGAGAAATACAACTTAAAACTTGATTACAATATCAATACTAAAAACAAATTGGCATTCAAATTATCACATGTTCATGCCAACAACTTAGAAGGAGTACAATCTGATTTTAACAGTCTTAACTTTTTGAACTCAAGTGAATCATTTGATTCACGAACAACAACTGCTTCTTTGGAATTGAATACATTAATCAATACTAACTTTAGCAACAATCTTATCATCGGTTATACGGCTGTAAGAGATGATAGAGACCCAACAGGAAATGATTTTCCTCACATAGATATAGACGACGGCTCTGCTTTGATATCATTGGGAGGAGAAGAGTTTAGTAGCGCTAACCTTTTGAATCAGGATGTTTTTACCATCACAAATAATCTTCAGCTATACAAAGGCAAGCATACAATCACTGTAGGTACACATAATGAGTTCTACAGCGTGGATAACCTATTTATTGCATTCAACTTTGGATCATATGATTTTGATGATGTGCCTACTTTCTTAGAAGGCGGTAACTCAAGTTTCTTCATAAGAAACTTTTCTCTTGTAGATAATATCTCAGGTGATGAGTCTGAGGCTATAGCATCATTTTCAGCAGGACAATTGGGACTATATCTTCAGGACGAGATTCAGATATCTGATGACTTTAAGTTTACAGCAGGCCTTCGATTGGATTTACCATTCTATGCAGATACACCTAACAATGATGCATTTAATGACACCACAATTCCATTATTAGAAGCAGAGGGATATGACTTGAGAGGTGCAAGAGTAGGTCAGTTTATACAACCACAACTACAATTCTCCCCTAGATTAGGATTCAACTGGGATATCAATGGAAATAACACTTCTCAGCTTAGAGGTGGTGCAGGATTATTTACGAGTAGAGCACCACTAGTATGGGTTGGTGGCGCCTTCAATAATTATGGACTGAATGTGGGCACCCAATTAGCCTTTGGTGACTTACCATTTAATCCTGATCCACAAACTCAGTTGCCTGGTAATATTGATTTAAACAATGTAGAACCATCTGGCTCAGTTGATTTGTTTGCAGAGGACTTTAAGTTACCTCAGTTTCTTAAGTTGAATCTGGCGCTAGATCACAAATTAACTAGTAATTGGACCTTACAACTAGATGCATTATACAATAAGACAATACAAAACGTAGCTTATCAAAACCTAAACCTTAGTCAGTCCATAGGTAATCTGACAGGAACACCAGATAACAGACCTATCTATAACAGAAGAGATGAAGTAGATCCTACTTATGACAGAATACTTTTAGGTTTTAATACTTCTGAAGGATATAGCTACAACTTATCTGCAAGTGTAACAGGAAGAATTTCAAATGGCTTATTTGCCAATGCAGCTTTCTCTTTTGGAGATTCATTCTCTGTATTTGATGGAACAAGCTCACAGAATTCTTCTCAGTGGAGAGGATTACATAGTGTAGGAGGAAGAAACTTTGACCAACCTTTATCCAGATCAGATTTCTCTCCAGGATCAAGATTCATTGTTGCTCTTAGCAAAGAGTTCAACATTTTTGGTGAAGGATTCGGCACTACTATTACCTTATTCCACGAGAGCTCAGCTGGCAGGCCATACAGCTATATCTATAATGATAATGGCAACCTGACTAATGAAGATTCCAGAGAAAGATCACTTATCTATATTCCAGAAACGTCAAGTGATATCATCCTAGTAGATGATGGAGATTTAACTGCAGCACAGCAATGGGAAGCATTAGACGCATTCATATCAAATGACCCTTATCTAAGTCAAAACAGAGGTGATTATGCTGAAAGAAATCAGAACAGAGGAAGATGGAGCCATGTGATGGATTTGAAATTCCTTCAGGATTTCAGTATCAAAACAAATGCTAAAACACATAAGCTTCAGATATCTCTAGATGTATTTAACTTTTCCAATTTTATAAATAGCAACTGGGGAAGAAGATACTTTGTAGGCAGCTTCGGCAGCTTTGAATTATTAGATTTTGAAGGATTTGAAGATGGGACAAATAATCCAACTTTCAGCTATAATCCTGCTAGAGCTACAGAAGACAATGAGCCATTTGCTGTAATAGACGATGGAGGTATCCAAAGCTCAAGATGGCAAATGCAATTAGGCGTTAGATATATCTTCCAATAAAAAATTATTGAAACCCGATTATAAAAAAGCCATCGTTAATTAACGATGGCTTTTTTTTATTGTCTTTTCTTGTAATAGTTCTATTCTGTCACTCCTTATTACAAGCATATAGCACTTACACACTCCAAAGGCAGTCATTTGTAAGATTACTTATCGTACCTACAGATCTGATGGTATTCTCACTATAATAAGTAGTGGGTACTTTTATGTCAAAGTGTACTCTAATATGTAGTGATACTGCCTACTCCTACAGTACTTTATTGTTTTCAATAAAGGATTTCATTTTATCTACATCAATCACGCTGTAAGTAGAAATTGAGTTTACCTTGGTTTTCTAATTCGATCATTTAGTTATCTTTGTACAACTTAAGGTGACAGCCAACGTGTCTGTCTTAAAAGGGAATTCAGTGAAAATCTGGAACAGTCCCCGCTGCTGTAAGGTGCAAAACACAACTGAGTAATTCTACAACCACTGTCTGTATTAGATGGGAAGGCCTTACTCAGAGCACTAAGTCAGAAGACCTGCCTTATGCTATTTTAGTTCTAAATATGGTTCGGTGGAAATCGTAAGAACAGATACAATTTTATCATTTATATATCATATGAGATATACAGCTCTATTGCTAATAGTTCTATACAGTGGTCTATATGGTCAGGCAGATAGTCTTGCCTTAGAAAAGGATATCTGGCATGTAGATATAGAGCCATTGACTGTCTCTCAAAGCCTTAAGACAAATACCTCTGGTGATCTAACAATATTACCTGGTTGGCAGAGACAGCCTGATCGCCTATTAGACAATCAATCAAGTGCTTATATAAAATCATACGGATTAGGATCTCTAGCTACAATTTCTCTTTGGGGTGGCAATTCGGGTCAGACCTTAATTACCTGGGAAGATATTCCCGTGACTAATCCTATGTTAGGATTAACTGACCTATCACTATTGACAGGATTCCAAAACCAGTCACTAAGCCTCAACAAAGGAGGTGTATCTGCCAGCCATGGTTCGGGTGCAATTACAGGTGTTGTAAACCTACACAGGCCGTCAGAGGATTTGCACAATACTAATGTATGGCATATAGGTGGTGGAATGGCCTTAGGAAGCTTTGAGTCAGAACATTACCATGCTGATGCCGTTGTAAACTTTGGAAAAGCTAGTGTTGAAGTCAGTGGCTTTATTAGACAATCCGAAAATAATTTTGGCTACACTCTCGGATCTAATGAAGTTATCAATTCCAATGCTGATATATTTTCTCAAGGCCTCCTGATCAATGGAGACATCCTATTGAATCCCAAACATACAATTAATATAGATGGATGGCTACAGGAGACGGAGAAAGGCATCCCTCCTACAACGACCCAAAACCGGTCGGTAGCTAGACAATATGATTTACTACAAAGAATACGCTTAGGATGGAAGGCCCATCATAAAAATCTCAAATGGAAATCTGCAATAGCCTACCTTGATGAGCATAACAACTTTGAAGATGATTCCATATTATTAGACGCCAGAAACAGATTTACACGCTTATGGTATGATGTAGAACTACAATTCAATTTAGGGCCTTGGCTCGCCACAGGAAAGTACGAAGTGAATCAAACAACTGGTTTTTCTGATAATTATCTTGATGGATCCCAAAAACTCACCGTCCATTCTATCTATAGTAATCTGAAATATTTGCATAATTACTGGGCCATAAATATTGGCGTAAGAAATGAATGGAACAGTATTACGAATGTGCCTCTCATCCCTTCTATAGATATAGAATACAATAGGAACAATTGGGGAATCAATACTAAATTATCTAGAGAATTCAGATCACCAACATTAAATGAAATTTTCTGGCAACCAGGTGGAAATCCCAACCTCATTCCAGAACAAGGATGGAATCAGGAACTACATTTATATCTCAAAGACCTTATCCCATTTATATCTGACATTAATACCAGTATATATCATCGCCGAATTTCAAACTGGATACTATGGGCGCCAGTAGAGAATAGTTTTATATGGAGACCATTCAATGTAGGTCTGGTAAGAAGTTATGGCGTGGACATAGAATTGAATAATCTGCAACGGATAGGTCAGCACAATCTAGCTACCACCTTAGCATATAACTACACCCGGTCTGAGAATTTGAATAGACTAGATTTGCCTCGAATAGAGATTGGAGATCAGTTAGTCTATACGCCTAGACATCAACTTAGACTCAATACATCATTTACATTTAAAGGCTGGCAAGCAGACCTCAACATCAATCATACAGGACAGGTGTCAGGAATAAATGAAGACTTAGATGATTATACTATCGCAACAGCTAGCCTAAGAAAATTCTTATCTGAAGGCATGTATAACGGTAATATATATGTGGAAATAGAAAATTTACTCAATACAGAATTCAGAGTCATAGAAAGGCGTCCAATGCCTGGGCGCTATGTAACGATAGGCACTAGATTAAGCATTCACAAAAAACAAATCCAAAAAAAATGAATAAATACTTACAATCCATAACTTTCATACTGATAACCATATGTGTAGGACATAGTCAGACTACTTCGGACTTTGAGTCATTTGGTATCACACAAGACACTTTTCTCAATGGATCAGACGGATCAGGAGGATTTACAGATGGCAATATAAGACTAATCAATAATTTTAATGACGCCTATAACTCATGGGCTGGATGGGCTATATCAACTACTACTGATACAGAAACTCCAGGATTTACTAACCAATATAGTTCTATCACAGGAAGTGGCGTAAATGGTTCTGCTACATATGCGACAGCATTTGTATCTGGTGAAAGTCTATTGCATACTACGGATGAGGGCAGTGCAGGTGTGGTAGAAGGATTGTATATCAACAATTCTACTTATGCAGCATTGAGCATGCTTGAAGGAGATAATTATGCTAAGAAGTTTGGTGGTGAGGATGGCACTGATCCTGATTTCTTTTTTGTTAGCATCAAAGAGTATGGCAGTCGAAATGTCAATAATGACAGTATCGTATTCTATCTAGCTGACTACAGATTTGATAATTCATCAGATGACTATATAATAGATGAGTGGACCTATATTGATCTCACCCGATTTGGTAACGTGGATACGCTATCCTTTCAGCTATATTCTAGTGATTTTGGACAGTTTGGGATTAATACCCCTGCTTACTTTTGCATAGATAATGTTGTTACCACGGACATGGCTCTCACATCTACGGATGATTTAGACAGCCAAAATCCTCTTATAACGCTGTATCCAAACCCGACACATGGCGACATTTGGGTAGAAAATACTGAAGCCTTCAATCAATATAAAATTGTGAATTTAATGGGTCAACAAATTCAAGCTGGCAGTCTTGAGAGCGGTCTTCAGCAACTTAATTTGGATCTTTTGGACACTGGACAATATTTCTTATATCTCATTGGTGATGCTGGACTCCAAACCATTCAAGCTTTTCATCACCACTAAAAAGCTGAAAAAAATTAAAATTTGGACAAATATAAATCACTGATTAACAGTGTTTTATATATATGTGTTTTAGTTTTTTTGCTGAAATACTTAAATAATTTGAATACCACCCAACCAAATTCAGCAATGATTCAGTCTTTACAAGTAGATCAGCTATGAAAAAGCACTTTACTTGAAAGCGGGATAAGGAATTTCTTAGATGTTTTTTCTTTATATCCCATCTGGCCATAAAGTTGCAACGACAGACTCGATTAACTAAGGTTTAGTTTTCGTCGCAACTTTTGGCCACTTTTTTTTTAGCCTTATAGCACATTCCACTAATAGTATCAGAAATAAATAATTGCTATCTTCATAGCAAAATCTATCTCTGATATTTTGAACATTGAAACCATCATACTAGGATGTAAGAGAAACGACCGCCGCTGTCAGGAGGAGTTATATCGTTCTCAGTTTCCGATTCTGATGAGTATGTGCATGCGATACACCTCTGACAAAGAGAAAGCTGCATCTATCATCAATGAAGGCATGTTCAAAGTTTTTACGCGTATAGACCAGTTTGAGCACAAAGGTAGCTTTGAGGGTTGGATAAGGAGAATAGTTTTTAGATGTCTATCAGATGCCGTCAGAAAGGACAGCAACTATGTGAAATTCATGGTATTTGAAGACCAAGAGCAAAGCAGTATTCCCCTCGCACTGAATCATCTTTACGAGGAGGACATTATTAAATTGATTAAAAAGATCCCTAATGCATCAGGTGAAGTATTCACGATGTATGCTATTCAGGGATATAGCCATAAAGAGATAGCAGAAGTAAAAGGCATAAGTGTAGGTACCTCTAAATGGCATCTATCAGAAGCAAGGAAGAGGTTACAAAAACTCATTCTTGACCCAGGTAAGAATATAAATGCAGGATAAAGAACATATGACATACAATAAGGATTTCGTCGATCAGCATTGGACAAAATTGTCAGAAAGACTAGACGAGGTCAAACCTGTAGTAACATCTAACAGCATTAACAATAAGTTGATATTACTCTTATCAGGTCTTTTACTCATCGTGTCTGGCTTTGCCACTTTCTTTGCATATAAGTATACCTCACATATCCCATCTACAATCCTGACTAAAGAAAAAATTATTTATAAAGACCGCATCAGCCATGCGCCATTGCATGAAACAAAGCAAATAGCAAAAAAACTAAGCTCAACAGAGACTCCCACATCTTACCTTAAGTCATCAGAGAAGCCTAGCTTATCTGTTACTTACTTTTATGACGAAGATGAATTACATTTTGATCTTCAAAGTCATTCAAATAAAGAGTTAGCCTCAGCACCTATATTTGACAATACCAAACCACTAGATTACATAGATCGCTTAGTGATTGATCAGGTAAATATGTCTCATACTCCTAATGAACCATATATTGTTAACGGAAATTCTGACAATCAAGAATCTTTGACTGAGAAGAGAAATCTTGACTTTCATGTAGGAATGCAAGCCGTCATAAGCTCAGACAAAGATTTTACAGGCATAGGATTTAATACAGGAATAGACATTCCAGTTGGTAAGCGATTTGGCATTACTACTGGACTAGGTGTAAATGTAATGTCCAGAGAACATTATTTTATATCCCCAATAGAAAGAGCACCTGCTTCCGGTGATTTGCCTCCTAACGTTGCCTTAGCTTCACCCGTTCCTTTAGGTACTGATACTTACTATAACGGACTAAATACAATTAAGCAGGTATACTTACCTGTCAGCGTCAACTATAATTTATCTAATAGAATAGCTTTCAATTCTGGTGTCAGAGTTCGGTATACATACAGCGAGAATATTGATAATAATCTTCCAGAACCTGTTACAAGGAGAGTACCAATTACGCCTGAAGTTTCAGAAAGTATATTCTCAGATACCAATCTAGGTGTTTCGGCTGGAGTCTCAGTTAGACTTAATCCACACTTCAGTATTTTATTAGATGGTGAATGGGGAGTAAGTCAGTTGATTTCAGATCCTTTTATTCCAAATTTTGGCACTCAGCCTAGTCTTAATCTTCTTAATCTGACAACTAGTTATAAATTCTAGTTTGATTATTGGCATTACACGTTTGTAGACAACTGAAGTTATTTGCTACTCTTTATTACGATTTGACATGAGATTGAAAAAGGTCATCCAAATGCCTCCTGTCAATTTTATGTATCCCTTCATAACTGATAAGATTTATTGACAATTGATTTTTGTCAATGATACTTTCCACAAGACTGATTCGCTCTTTAGTAAGATACTCATCCTGTAAGCCAAATGTGTATATGAGCTTTAGTTTACTGAGATCTGTTGCTGACTTAGTGAGATCAATATCCTCAGGAATCCAACATGAATAAGCAAGCAAGAGATTTGCGCTAATGGTATTTTGATGCAACCAACGGAAAGCTGTTGTACCACCTTGAGAAAATCCCAATATTATCTTTTGACATGTTTGAGGTAATTTAGAAAGGTAGAGATTATATAAATTACTTAAGTAATTAGAAAAATCTGCAATCTCTTCTAGGCGGTCACGAGAAGTCATCCAACTTGCGACGACATCTCCTCCAAAACCATTGGCATAAAATCTATTGAGTGCTTCTGGAGAAACTACAAAGTGTTCTTCAGGATTAAAGTCATTGAACTTATACAACATTTGCTCGCAGAGCATATTGGACCCATGCAAACAAAACCAGAAATACTTAGTCTTCTCTGAGAGTCTGCCGTAGGTAACATATCTGGCAGTCTTCTGCGTCGAAATATATTGTGTACTTATTTCCATATAACCAGAATCAAATACTACTTAAGTAATTGTCCACCATCTACTGGAATATAATTTCCTACCATATAACTACCTGCATGAGAGCAAAGATAAATCACTAAGCCGGCGATATCTGTAGGACGGCCAACCCGACCCACTAAGGTTCCTTTAGCCGCTTCAATAGGATCCATAAAGGCCGTCATCTTACTCTTGAAGAATCCTGGAGCGATAGTATTTATAAGAACATGCTGAGGTGCCAATTCTTTGGCCATCATTCTACCCAGCTGAGCCACTGCGGCTTTGCTTGGTCCATATGAATAGGCCATAAAAGAATCAGATTCTACTGCGGCAATAGAGCTGATCATGATTACTCTGCTTGGGTCATCTTGATTGGCATTCTTCTTGAGCATGGGAAGCATTCTTTGCGTTAGAAAAAATGGAGACTTGACATTCAGTGTCATAATCTTGTCCCAGCCCTTCTCAGGAAACTCTTCCAAAGGTGCGCCCCAAGTAGCACCAGCATTATTAATAAGAATATCTATGTGTGACTCTTTTTCAGAGAGTATGTCTACAAATGCATTGATGTTATCTACGAGTGATAAGTCTGCAGGTAGTGCCACACACTCCCCTTGACCTAAGGCATTCATCTCTGTCGCAACTTTCTCACAAGCTTCCGCAGTACGTGAGGTAATATAGACTTTAGCGCCAGACTCTATGAGTCCTTGAGTTATCATCAAACCTATACCTCTGGAACCCCCTGTTACTAAGGCTACCTTGCCATCCAATCGAAAAAGATTCTCTATCATTTTAATTTTAATTTCTTGTCTTAATTATTCTGTCATTAACTTTTTTGCATAAGCGGCAAATACATCCGCAGCATGCTGAAATTTTTTCATACGTTGATCTGTGGATTTTCCATTCACATATCTTTGATACAACTGCGCGGCAATAACCCCAATTCTCAAAAATGCGAAGGCATGATACCAATTAATGTTCTCCATAGAAAAACCTGTGAACTCTGCATACTTATCTATTAAAAACTGTTTCTCAGGAAATTCTGTAGACAGGTATACAGGCAGGTTATATTCATCAAAGTAGGGCTCTCGCCAATAACTTAAGGTAGTCCCGAGATCTACCAAGGGGTCTCCTAGCGTCGTCATATCCCAGTCAAATACTGCAGTCACTTGGTCAGGATCATCAGGTTGAAATTGACAATTATCTAGTTTTAGATCATTGTGAATAATTGATATAGCCTGTGGTGTCGGGATGCTTGCAGTCAATAGTTTTATGACGTCATCCATATCATTGGAATTCCCAGTCTTCACCAGACTCCATCTTTTATCCAAGCCCGCTAATTGTCTCTCCAGAAAACCCTCTGGTCTGCCTAACTTAGTCAGGTCGGCCTTTTCGTAATCCACCTTATGCAAATCAGCTGATACTTTAACAAGTGCTTCTGTAAGTCTTTTCGCTACATTATCATCAGACTTAAAACAGTCTATAACATGGGTACGGACTACAACACCTGTCTTGCGCTCTAGGACAACAAATGGAGCACCTATGATACTTTCATTCTCACAGTAATGATAAGCTTTAGGGGCTTGTGGGAAGAAGTTATGTAATTTGGATAGTACACGAAATTCTCGCTTCATATCATGGGCACCTGGTGCAATCTTTCCAAAAGGAGGTCTTCTGATGACAAGTTCTTTTTCCCCCAACTTTAGAAGATAAGTTAGATTTGCATGTCCACCATGAAACTGAAGCACTTCCATATTTCCTTTGGTCTCCTCTGTCAAGGTCGCTCTCAGATATGCTTCAAGAGCAGCCCAATCCTGCTCCTCCCCTTTTCTGACTTCTTTTGCTTTATCCATGTCTTTCACACCTTCACCATTTACATTTCATCGAGATACTGAGTCATCGGTCCTATGTCACCATGAGACTTAATAATGTTTCTCCCTAACTGATACATGTGAACCTCATCTGGACCATCAGCCAATCTCAGTACACGGCCCCAACTGTAGAAGTCCATGAGTGGTGTATCATTCGTCACTCCTTTTCCACCAAAGATTTGCATCGCTCTGTCGGTGACCTCGCATAGCATCTTAGGTACTACAATCTTTATCATAGAGATTAGTGTCTTGGCGCCTTTGATACCTTCACGGTCTATTGTATCTGCAGCCTGAAGTGTCAATAGTCTTGCTTGTTCTATCTCACAAGCCGAGCGGGCGATATCTTGTCTTATGGAACTATACTTAGCTAGTTCTTTGCCGAAGGTGGCTCTTTCTTTCACCCTACGACACATATACTCTAAGGCTCTTTCTGCTTGCCCTACCATACGCATACAGTGGTGAATGCGGCCTGGACCTAATCGTCCTTGTGCTATCTCAAATCCTCTCCCTTCACCTAATAACAAGTTAGCTGCAGGGACTCTCACATCCTTGAGTTCTATCTCGGCATGGCTCCCTGCATAATAATGCAAGTCATTAAACACAGGAAGTCTTCTGATTCTATTGACCCCTGGCGCATTAGCTGGAACAATAATCATACTTTGCTGGCTGTGGGGTTCGCCCTCTGGATCAGTTTTACCCATGACGACAAACATTTCACACTTAGCATGGTAAGCGCCTGATGACCACCATTTCCGACCATTGATAACGTATTCGTCTCCCTCACGTTTGATAAGACATGATATGTTACGTGCATCAGAAGAAGCGACCAAGGGTTCTGTCATCAGAAATGCAGATCGGATTTTGCCATCCATCAGGGGTGTGAGCCATTGTGCTTTCTGCTCAGGTGACCCATACTTAGCGAGCACCTCCATATTGCCTGTATCTGGGGCCGAACAATTAAATACTTCAGAAGCCCAATTCACCTTACCCATTTCCTGTGCAAGCGGAGCATAGGCGAGATTAGTCAATCCAGGACTCAAATCTCCATATTCTTCTGGCAGAAATAAATTCCAAAGTCCTTCAGCTTTTGCTTTCTCCTTGAGCATTTCCAATTTAGGAAACACATGGGAAGGATTGGATTCTGCATATTCTCTATGCTCCTTTTCTAATGGATAAATGTGTCGATCCATAAATGACCGAATCTGCTCTATTTGCTGATGTGTTTTCTCTGAGAACTGAAAGTGCATACCTTATTATATATAGCAGATCTTAACAATTAATTCTAGATTAAGACCCTGAACAAGAAATTCCCTGTAAAATAAAACTAATAATGACAATGCCTCTAAAGGCCTCTACTGATTCGGAAGGTTATTATGTAGTTATAAAGATATACCACCATCTATAGGGAGGGCTAGGCCTGTCACATAAGTAGACTGCCCTGAAGCCAGCCAGCAAATGGCATCTGCAATCTCGGACGTCTCAGCAAATCTTCTCTGAGGAATTGTACGCAGTAATTTGTCTTTCAACTGAGGATGGTCTCCTAGTAAGTCATTTTCGAATAAAGGAGTATGTGTGAACGAAGGGCAAACACAATTGATACGGATATTATATCTGGCATACTCCAAGGCGGCACTCTTTGTCATACCTACTACAGCAAATTTACTTGCAGCATACGATATGCCAGTCGTCGATGCCTTGATACCTGCCACTGAAGATATATTTACGATATTACCAGATTTCTGCTTGACCATGTAAGGAAGGACCGCTTTCATTCCATAGAATACACCTGATTGATTGACGGCTATTACTCTGTTCCAGTCTTCAAGAGTATGGTCTGCTACTCGGGTATATGACTTGGGTCCAATACCGGCATTATTGACGAGTAAATCTATTTGACCATAATGACCCACAGCTTTTTCTATGAGAACTTTTACTTCATCATACTTGCTCACATCCGCTTTAAGAAAAATAGCTTTCGCACCTCTTTCCTTAATAGCTGCAACTGCTGCTTCACCTTCTGACTCATTGATATCAGATACAACGACCTTGTAATTTTTTTTTGCTAACTTCTTGCAACTTGCCAGGCCAATTCCTGATGCTCCTCCAGTGACTACTGCTACCATATGCATAGATTGATTGAGTATTCTCATACATTAACTCTTAGGGTAGTTAGAAGTTCTATAGTATAAAATTACTTTTCTTTTAAATATTCATTTGAAAGTAAGCGGACTTTTATCTTTTTGTTTTTCTTATCAATGGTCATGTT
>CAZMMQ010000056.1:0-26993 GCA_964567435.1 uncultured Saprospiraceae bacterium
CGCTGAATTCTACAAGTCTTACTCTAGCAGCCGACCCTATTTTAGAAGGACTATCTTAGATATAGTTCAAGAGAAAATAGAATGCGGGAGAGAAGATAGATTGGCTAAACTCAAAGAAATTGAATCTTATCTCATCTCTCATGGTGCAAAGACTTATGATGAATTGATTAATGAAGTATTCGATAATAGTGATGAAGTTATTAAGGATAGTCTGGCTTTGCATATTGAAAGAAATAGGAAGCATGCAGATTTGTCTGTGCTTATAGAAAAGAGTATCAAGAGGGATAAAATCGACCTTGCTAAGTACTTCCTTGGCCTGCCTAATCTGAATAGTGCCAGAATGAAATTAGCTATTTTGTCTGGCAGTCAAGAGCTAGTGACTTATATGTTAGATCAAGGTATTGATATTAACTACAGCTCATTTTGGGTGACCCCTTTCGAAGAGCTCATGCATAAAGTAGAGAGAGATTCAACTGCCTACAGTGAAAGCTATGTTAATTGGCTAAAGTCAAAAGGGGCTAGCGATATGGATGCCATTGTAGAAAGGTTCATAAAAGCAGGGCAGCTAGATTCTATAATTAACTATAGTCCAATTCAAGCTTTTTATCAAGGTCGGTTATCAAGGTGTCTTTCTCTTGCTTTAGAATATGACCAAAAAGAGATAGCAGATTATTTCTATAATAGTCCCTATTCTCGCGACTTGCCTTCTGTGGCTATAAGTAGTAAAAATTTAGGACTGCTCAATTATTTGCTATCTAAAGGGCTTTCACCGAATTACATGTCCTTTGAGAAAACCTTATTGGACAGAACGGAGTATAGCTTGAGCAGAAATAAAAGTGAAGAGGATAGTGCTAAGCTACATTTGATTAAAGAAAGATTGCTTTCACTTGATGCCCAATCAGCAAAAGAAATTGTATTACCTCTCATAAAGCAAGGAGATATAGAAACAATAAGACAGATGTTCGAACGCAGAGAGTTGTCATCACCTGTCTCACCATTTTCTAATTGGATAATTGAGACGGCTTTTCAGTATCAGAATCCTGAGTTTGCTTTCGAAATCTATAAGCATTTTGTAAGCAATTCTTCTCAGTATTTGCATTCATCTATCGTCTTTCGAAATATCCAACTTACGGACCACATTCTTAGTCAAGGATTTGATATCAATGAAAGCCGGCACGGTAAAACTGTTCTGGATAACCTTGAGAGTAAATTGAGCTACTGGAAGGATGAAAACTATACAGAAGGGAAGGCACTCTATGATTGGCTGGTGTCTAAGGGGGCAAAGAAGCGTGGGAGAGAGTAGGGTTAGGTAGACTGACAGAATAATTGCATTCCTCAGCTGCTATCCACTTTTCATAAAGTCCCACTTTAAAAAGCACCTTCTCCATATTTATTACATCTTTGCGCCTTCTTAAGACAAAAGCGCTTAGAAATTATGGAATCCATCAGAAATATAGCCATCATAGCCCACGTAGATCACGGAAAGACGACGCTGGTAGACAAGATTATACATGAGTGTAATGTCCTTGGCGAACGAGAAGATAAGGGCGAACTTATCTTGGATAATAACGATCAGGAACGGGAAAGAGGCATCACCATTGTATCTAAGAATGTGGCTGCCCACTTCAATGGTGTTAAGATTAACATTATAGATACGCCTGGTCACGCAGACTTTGGTGGTGAAGTAGAGCGGGTACTCAAGATGGCTGATGGTGTATTGCTATTGGTTGATGCCTTCGAAGGACCGATGCCTCAGACAAGATTTGTACTGGGTAAGGCCATCGAGTTAGGTCTTAAGCCCATTGTAGTCGTCAATAAGGTAGATAAGGAGAATTGTAAGCCAGAGGATGTGCAGGGTGATGTCTTTGACCTGATGTTTAACCTGAATGCGACTGAGGAGCAGATGGATTTTGTGACCATCTTCGGGTCATCTAAGTTTGGCTGGATGAGTCACGATTGGGAGAAGAAGACCAAGGATATCGTGCCGCTCTTACAGGCAGTGGTAGATGAGATTCCTGAGGCGCCATATAGAGAGGGCACACCTCAGATGCAAATCACCTCATTGGACTTCTCCAAGTTTACAGGGCGAATAGCCATAGGTAGGATATTCAGAGGGGACCTGAAAGCTGGTCAGGACTTGATGTTATGCAAGCGTGATGGTGTGCAGAAGAAGGTTCGGATTAAAGAGCTCTTTGTCTTTGAAGGATTAGGGAAGAAGAAGGTGGATACGGCAAGAAGTGGTGATATATGTGCGATAGTCGGTATCGAAGATTTCGATATAGGAGACACATTAACAGACTTGGAGAATCCAGAAGCGATGCCACATCTTAAGGTAGATGAGCCGACGATGAGTATGCTCTTCACGATTAATAACTCTCCTTTCTTCGGCAAGGAAGGCAAATTTGTTACCTCCAGACACCTGAGAGATAGACTATACAAGGAGACTGAGAAGAATCTGGCGCTGAGAGTAGAAGATACTGATACAGAGGATAAGTTTAATGTATACGGCCGTGGAGTACTCCATTTGTCCGTGCTTATAGAGACGATGAGAAGGGAGGGATATGAATTACAAGTCGGTAAGCCTGTTGTGATTTTCAAAGAGATAGACGGCAAGAGATGTGAACCTGTAGAATTGCTTGTAATAGATGTTCCAGAGAATTTTTCTGGAAAGGCGATAGAGCTGGTCACTCAGCGTAAAGGTATTCTAAAAAGCATGGAGCCCAAGGGTGATTTGCAGCATTTAGAATTTGAAGTGCCCTCAAGGGGACTCATTGGTCTTAGAAATAATATGCTGACGGCGACTTCTGGTCAGGCGATTATGACCCATAGATTTATAAGCTACGAACCCTATAAAGGGGATATCCCAGGAAGAATTAAAGGATCTATCGTGTCTGGCGTAGAGGGGCAAGCTTTGGCATTTGCACTAGACAGGTTACAAGACAGAGGTAAGTTTTTTATAGAGCCTGGAGATAAAGTGTATAAGGGGCAAGTGATCGGTGAGAACTCTAAAGCTAATGATCTAGAAGTCAATGTTATAAAAGGGAAAAAACTGACAAACATGCGAAGTGCCGGTGCAGATGATGCAGCGAAGTTAGCGCCTAAAATAGTCCATTCCTTAGAAGAAGCTATGGAGTACATCAAAGAGGATGAGTATCTTGAAGTAACACCTCAGAGCCTAAGAATGAGGAAGATCTAATTAGAGAGATTGACGATATAACAATAAAAAAAGCCACCTCAAGAGGTGGCTTTTTTGATTAGTTGTAAGGGTTAATTGCAGCAGTTCCTCATTCTTTGGTTTGCAATTTCGCTCTGTACTCGGCAGTGGCCTTTTCAAAATCTCTAATCGTACTATTAATGCCAAATTTGTACAGCCACCTATATAGAATACCAGACCCTTTGCTCGCCCTCTCTTCTTTAGCAACTCTTGCTCTTGGATGATCCATAAAGCTGAGATATCCTTGTTTTACTTCTTGTCTTTCAACATAAAACTCTATACACTTTATGTGTTTTAGATTTTTGTAGCCGTAATGGTCGGGAGCAACTATCCTAATCGGTGCGCCATGCTCTAAGGAGAGAGGCTTATTATCAAGTTTGTCTGCCAACATAACATTTTGCTGCATCAAGTCTTTTAAAGGCAAACTTGTTTTATATCCATCCTGTGCCTTTAGAACAACAAAAGTGATTTTATCTGAAACTTTCGGTAATATGAATGTCTTATAAAAATCACTGAAGCGGTAGCCGCTCCAATTGAGATTTAATTTACTCCACGTGGTTACACAGTGAAAGTCTGAAACTTGAGACATTCTTGGGAGTGACCTCAAATCTTCGTCTATAACAAACTCCTCTAAATCGCCACCTATGAAAATCCTGATTTTATCTACTTCTTTAGGAAAACGATTTGCATACTGTGGCAGTCCAAAACGAGGGAAGAGATTTGTTTCTTTTTGGCCAGGTGGAAGGGTTTTCATAATTGAAGGTTAGCTTTTATCCTAACAAACCTCTTTTTCGTATTGTTCATCGGTGCAATCTTCTGTTCAGCGCTGGGCAATAACTCCTCTCATTGGGTTTGGCAAGTAGTTCAATGCATGATATTTGAGTCAGAAGTATATGAGAAAGGCGCAAAAAAAAAAGTAGGTAACCAATTAAGGATACCTACTATAATTATATCAAAAATGCTGGATATCATTCAATGATAACCATACGGATTGTTTTAACACCTTTTTCGTTTGATAAGTTAACCCAGTATAGACCAGGTACCATCTCATCATTATCTATTTGAATATGCTGACGGCCACTCTGTAAGGTTAGTGATTGAGTATCAACTTTCTGACCAGAAGTATTAACTATAGTCATATTCAGATTTTCTTGTTTTTCTGAATCGATAGTCAGAACAAAAGTCCCTTGATTTGGATTAGGTGCAATAGCTGCTTCCAGTAACCCTTCTAATTCATTAGTACTTGTGGTTTCCACAATGACGACTGTAGATAATATTCTAGTACCACATCTATTGGATATAGTCACAGTTACATCGTAAGTTCCAGGCTGTCTGTATGTGTGAGTTGGTGAAGAATTGGTACTGAATTGTCCATCTCCAAATTCCCAGAAAATATTATTGGCATCAGTAAAGTTCTCATTGAACTGTACTTGTCCTCCGCCCAACTGATCGAAACTGAACCCTCCACTTGGTGTGTCGATTACCTGAATCGTAACTGACTCTGTGATTGTTCCCGCTGAATTACTTAAGGTCAGAGACAATTCTTTTTCACCTGGTAAGAAATATGAGATCTGATGAGGACCAGATTGGGTCGATGTTGGAGGAAGTGCACCTGCCCCAAAGTTCCAGTCAAAGTCCAAAAGACCACCAATAGTGTTGGCACTCACAATAACAGGCTCCAGAGTGCAATATGGAATATTTGCTACATCTAGATTAGCCACTGGAGTTTGTATAGCTCTCTCTCGTATATTTATATTATCTATAAATAAATCATTGCCTCTCTCACTGTCACCTATCAATCTTAAAATAACTTTATCGTTACCCCTAAACTGACTAAGGTCTACTTCTTCACGTGTCCAGTTGATTCTCTCTTCAGGTGATGAGAAAGGAAAATTGGTTGTATTTAGTTCTGCACCTCTTCTATGAAATATGGTATCCGTAAACGTCTCTCCACAATCCATGCTAACATCTATCAAGAATGCATCATCGTCTTCCCGATTGTGGAAATATGCCATTTCAAAGGATAGAATAATGGCATCATCTCCTGGTGCTGACAAGTCTAATGGCACCATAGAAAGGAAATCATTTGTAACTGCACGATTGATATCACTGAATGGCATAGTCAACATAGAACTTTGTTGTCCATTGATACCTATACCAAACGAAGTAACCCAAGTCACATTATCTAATGGGCTATCGACTACCCAAAAGTCAGGAAGATTTGTATTAAAGAATCCTTCTGTTATCGGATACTCTTCTCCTGAACTTAAGTAAATCGGCCCTCCAATCGTTAGGGTATCATTAAAATTCAAAGTCTCATTAGGATGTGAAATCCAAGTCTTCAGTTCGAAATCTCCATCTTCCGACATTGTAAAAGGATCAGCGAATGTATAAATGATCGTGTCTTCTGTCTCTAAGGTGCCGCTAAAGAGTTCTGTAATTATAGGACCGTCATTAATTTGATAGGAAATATCAATATTAGATAGACTGTTATTTCCAGAATTAACGACCTCTACAGTAACAGTTTCTTCCAGAGTGCCGGCACAAGTCACAAAGTCTGTTAATTCTGGTACGGCAATATTTCTCATCGTCAAATCGAAATCGAGCTTACAATTAATGAGGCCTAGACCATCTGTATTACCTGAAATACTTCTACGACCCTTGATACCATTAGGGAAATTTGCAGATACAGCGAACCAAGTTATTTCAAATGGATTAGCGATTGGCAATCTCGAAAAGGTATCTGTGACCGTGTGAGACACTTCCATAAATTTCGAACCTAGGCTATATACATCATAACTCTCGGCACCAGGTATAGGGTCCCAACTAAAGAGCATATCATTACCACATACTTCCAGTATATCAAAACTGTTAGGGATTCTCGTTACCGTCATTGGATCACTGATAACTGTTTCATTTCCTCTAGAAATCGAAATCAGAACTTCATTTGACGTAAATGCTGGAATACCTACATTAGTATTTTGTGCATTGGCCCCGGCAGTAGTCAATTGCCTCCAATTTTGCCCATTGTCATCTGATATACTTATTGTGAATGGTTGTCCATTTGGCTCTGCTTCCCAATATACCGTCTCCGTTCTTGAAGCTATTAATTGTTCTCCTCCAAATGGGTAGATAAGTGTCACTTCATCCATTCTAATTTCCCAGGTGATATAGTATTCTACGTCAGCAAAAGGAACTTCCAATCCAAGTAAGTCTATGGTGTACTCTCCAGCAGCAGGATTGGCTACAAATAACTGTTCTTGATTGTTAAGATTATCTTCACCTTCCACAGCTGGTAGGTCTAAGGTGTTAGGGTTAGGGGTAAAGTCCAGTATTAGAGGCAGATGCTCTGTCCCGTCAGGTGTTGTAAGTCTAGACTCAATATCATTGATTAGTGCTCTAGAACCCGATGATGTACCTGGTCTGTCGTGCCAGTAAGTCATCACTCTTAGTTCTCTTGCACCATCAGGTACAGTTACAGTATATTGTGCGGTTTCGTCATTCGCCAAGGTGCCTGCTTCATAGGTTCTTTCCTCCAAAGCAATTGCGGCTCTAAGCGCATTAGCTGTACCCCAGCCAAATGTGAAGTCAGGCCCAGGATTTCCAAGGTCATCTGCCGTATTCATCAAGATGGCTTTAAGCAAAGCAGCATCTGCAGTTTCCTCGTTGTTTAATTCTCTGTGTGCTTGATGCAACATGGCCATTACACCAGCAATTCCTGGAGCAGCTCCAGATGTACCACCAAATGACTGATAGCCATGATCCCTTTCAGTAGAGATATGAGCGGCACCATTGGAAGCCAAATCTGGCTTGATACGGCCATCATCGGCAGGTCCTCTTGAGCTAGAGTTCTCTATGCCTCCTACTTTATTTGTATTGGCGACTGCAATTACATTTTTACCTTGTTTGTGTCCACCTGTAATATTACCCCATTGTTCTCCTGCACCATATCCACAGTCAAGACCATTACTATTACCTGCGGAGAATACATGCATCAAAGTGGGGTTGTCAAAGCATTGCTCATCCACTGTTCTGGTTGTATTGGTGTATCCTCTATTACAACCATCACTATAAGATGAATTTGTAACCAATACGTCATTGGCAAGGTGCAGTTGCATTGTGATAAAATCTGTAAACGAAGGCACATAATCTACAGCATATAAGTCTGAACCAGCTGCCATACCTCTATTGCGTGGGTCTTTATTGCCAGATCCAGCCATTATGCCAGATACGCCATCACCATGTGTTCCTCTATCAGGAAAATCGCCTTCCTCTTCTTGAAATAATCTACCATGGAAATCTACATGATCAAATATTCTTCCATCATCTCTGCATAACACAGCCACACCTTCTCCATTATAATTCCTTCCAAGTGGCGTTTGTGTATCTATCGCATTAGCTCTTAGAAGTGCTCTTCCTGGAACTTCATCTGGCGTAGAAGGACCAGGTCCTAATTCCAGACTGAAGATATAAGGCAATGCAGCAACTCTTTGGATATCCGACAATGGGATTTCAGCCATCATGATATTATTGTGCCCATTATAACTTGTGACCTCCACACCATCATATATCAATGTGCTCATTAGGGTCTCTGCATCCATGTTTTTATCAGCGGCTAGGGATACCTTTATATGATCTCTGTCAACATAGGCCCAGTCCGGTATTTCGTTGGCTTGGATACGATCAGAAATAATCAAGTCAAGAGACATATTAGATACATGTCTCACATTCATGCTCTTTAACTGATCTGGTATAAATGATTCTGGAAAGGACACATAGTATGCCTTGTGAGGAATATAATCCAGTAACTGAATGCCTTTCTTTTCCATGGCTGTAATCTCAGCCCCAGTCGGAATAGCATTAAATTGGACAAGTTTGTAATATCTACCATTGGTAATATCACTTCGGCTAAGGGCACTCTCAGTGATATACTCATCAAGATTGTCACTCAGCATTACACTACCGTTTCTGAAAAGTACTTCATTAGATAGTTGTCCAAATAATACAGAACACAATAGTAAAACGAAAATGGTTGTATAGATTCTCATGTGATAGGCTATTGATTAATGAAACTAAGCTATTAAAGTAGGCAAATTTGAACTTATCAAATGATAATTTCGGAAAAGAAATGTTGACCAAATTTAATAGATGTAGTTAGTCCGACACATAGTGCTGGTTGGTATGTCATTATAGATTAATACAAAACATTATGTGTTTTACTTCAAAATGATTTCATCCGTAAAAACCCAACATTTATTACCAGCACCCTTGTGATGTGGCGGACATACACCAAGCGTCTTGCCCACAACTTTTACATATCTGGATTTTGCGTCCTTACGTATGACAAAGTCCTTGATAATGGCACCTTTGTCCGTCGTCTTGATGATATTATTATTTATTGAATCATGAAGAGTCCATTGTCCTGGTTCGCCAATATAGACTTCCATATCACTTGGCATAAAAATCCAAGAGTTTTCGTCTTGAAGAAAACCCATACGAACTTCTGAGAATGATCTGATGTTGCCAAGATCTATGACGGCGACAGCATCTACCCCTTCATAGCCCTGCCAAGTACCGTTTCTGAAGTCCTCACCACCTCTAATCTGGTCTATCAATGCGTCATTACCTCCAGCAGAGTATTGCTGGGCATATTCATTGTCAAGTGTTATTTTCTTGTCCGTATCCATTTTAGTAAAATAGCTGGTCGCTTTTTTACTTGGGTAAGCACCTTGCTTCTCGGCCCAGACTGTCAGACTTGAATTGGTTTTAATGGTAATAGGTTCGTCATATTGCAATGGTTTGCTACCGTTTAGAGTATAGTTGATAGTTGTACCAGGGGTGGTAGTGATTATTTCTACTTCCGTTTGGTCTCTGAATGATCGATCACCTCGAAAAACTACTGGCACGGTAACCAGCTCATTGTCTACTATTCTGCTTATAGGTCTGTCAGTCTTTTCGTATCCATATCCAGAATTGGGAGAATCAGTCATGACGAAGTAGAAGCTGGGGCCCTCCATAAGTAAATCATGCGGAATAAAAGTCTGAGAATAGTTGCCTTCTCCTTCATAGACTTTATCGATGTAAATATTTTCAACAGAATTATTTTCAGTTTGAATAAGGACAGAACGACCATTTTCAAGGAAAATTTCTACTTCATCAAACCAAGGTGAACCAATGATATATTCATTACTTCCAGGGGCAACTGGATAGAAACCCATCGCACTAAATACCAACCAGGCACTCATTTGACCACAATCTTCATTACCGGACAATCCATTAGGAGCTGCATCATATAAGTCATCCATTATTTGTCGGACATACCTCTGCGTCTTATATGGTTGTCCCATGTAATTATAGAGGTAAGCAATGTGATGACTAGGTTCATTGCCATGGGCATATTGACCTATCAATCCGGTAATATCAGCCTGATGCCTTCCTGTCGTCGCTTGTGGAGCTGAGAAGAGGGCATCTAACTTGGCTACAGCCTTATCTACACCACCCATAAGATCTGTCCAACCTTGTACATCTTGGACTGCGCTGAAACTGTATTGCCACGCGTTGGCTTCAGTATAATTGAAGTTAACTTCTGTAGGATCAAAAGGGTAAAACCATCGATTATTGCTCCTGGCTCTCATATGCTGTGTATTGGGATCAAACAAGTTTTTGTAATACTGCGCCCGACGATAATATTCTGCAGCAATTTTGTTTTTACCCATTTTCTCTGCCATTTTAGCTATTGTCCAATCGTCATAGGCGTACTCTAGACTCTTAGATACACTTTCTGCTTCTTGGGAAGTGGATAGGTACCCATTTTCTATATATTCCTGGATGCCAAGTCTATCAGCAGTAGCGCTATGAATCATAGCTTCTAGTGCCAGATCTTCATTATAACTGGTTATGCCTTTCATATAAGCATCTGAAATGACTGGAGCGGCATGATACCCAATCATACAGCCTGTATAATTGCCAGCAAGTTCCCACATAGGCAGTTGTCCGCCCTGCTGATATTGACTCATAAAAGTATTGATGTAGTCATTTGTCCTTTTCTGGTCGATGATAGTGGCTAATGGATGCAATGCCCTGTAAGTATCCCAAAGTGAGAATATGGTATAGTGATCATAATCCTTTGCTTGATGAATCTTCAAGTCAGTGCCAAGATATCTTCCATCCACATCTGAGAAAATATTTGGCGCTATCATTGTGTGATATAGAGCGGTGTAAAAAATGGTCTTCTTTTCGATATCATCATCAGTGACTTTTATCTTAGACAGTTCTTTGGTCCATAGTTGCTCCGCCTCCTCTAAGGTTGTGTCAAAATTCCAATGATTAATTTCTTCTTTTAGATTTTGCCTTGCACCATTAATATCCACAGAAGAGATGCCAACCCGAACTCTGAGGATATTATCTGTTTGTCCAAAATTCAACATGGCTTTAATGGCCTGACCTTTAGCAGACTTAAAACTATTATTGGCGACGCCAGAAGACAATATTTCGTGATTAATTATAGGCTGATCAAATTGCATGACAAAATAAAATCGCTGCTCAGTAGCCCATGCATTGGAATGTCTATATCCTTCAATTTCTGTATCATTCACTATGGTAAGTTCACTATCTATCACCTCATCTCGATGTTCTAAGTCAATGAGGAGTTTGCGGTCTTGCCTTGTAGGATAGGTGTATTGGTGCATGCCAGCTCTAGTGGAAGTGGTTAAGGCTACATCGATACCATATTTTTCTAACCTAGTACTGTAATAACCAGGAGATGCTTTTTCATTATCTTTCTTGAATGCAGACCCATATCCCTCATTACCGTCATAACCATTATGATAATTGGTCTCTCCAGTGAATGGCATCAGCAATAAGTCTCCATAATCTGATACGCCAGTACCACTAAGATGTGTATGACTAAATCCATAGACTATAGAATCTGTATAATGATATCCGCTACATCCATCCCATCCAGTCAATCTTGTGTCAGGACTAAGCTGCATCATGCCAAACGGAACAGTTGCTCCAGGAAAGGTATGCCCATGACCTCCTGTCCCAATAAATGGGTCCACATAGCTAGTGACATCTTGAGATAATCCATGAACAGAAAGCACAAATATGAATAAGAGAGTGCGACTAAAGACTTTATACATAAGACAAACCAATTTGAGCCAATAAGATAAGTGAATTATTGAAAAAATATCAACTACATGATGAGATCTTACTAATTGAGCTTATAAGCATAATGAGTAAGCCTTATAGGCTATATGGCTGTTCACAAAAAAAAACCCTTTCCACTATCAGTGAAAAGGATTTTAATTTATCTCGATATTCTCCAGCTTATTTCAGTTTGTTGATTTTGCCTTGATTTATAAGGGCATTGTGCTCAGTGATTTTATACAAATAGAATCCTTCATTCAATTCTCCAAGATCAATTCTACTATGACTTTCTGTTATCCTTTCGCGTCGTACTAATTGACCTGTGTTATTGTATATGTAGAGCTGTTTCGCATTCCCGATAAGGTTAATATCTATCTGCCAATCATCAATCACTGGATTAGGGTAAGTGCTCACTTGAATCAGTTCAGATATATCATTGGTGTTAGATGTGCAAGCGTCATCTGGTACTTGTATACCAGTCGCATCAAAATCTATGTCTAATTCTTGAAAGTTATTATCTATAACCAATAATTGCTCACTCTCTTCAGAACCTATGTCTTCGAGTGTAAAATCACTGATGTCACAACTTTGTCCAAGTACTGTAAAAGAGAACGTCACTAATATGGACTCATCCATCAATGTGACCGGAGCGGCATCCGCCCAGATGATCCTTACTTTTCCAGGATCTGGAATGGATACATCATCTGATGGAAGAATGATGCTTGAATTAAAGAAAGGAAGTTCGTCATTTGCAAAGACGACTTCATTTATTCTATATATGCGTTCATCCCAATTGAGGAATAATTGGATAGCAATCAAATCTGCAAAGTTAGAGACAGAAAGTTGTACTTCAAAGTCATCACCAGTTACATCATCTATATTATGGCTAAGTTCTATTTCAAGTGCATTACTTTGTGCAGTTAGTGCTGATAGGCTAATGACAAATAGTAAGGTGGTTAAGAGTTTCATATTTTGACTTAATTAATTTAGAGGTCAAAGATACATATAAAAATATTTTATAATATATACTTTTATTGTTAATCAGGGTTTTCCTTTAACATTCGGTTGAGAGAGTAGTGTTTCAATGTCCTAAAAAAGTGGTTAGGTTCATCCTTTGTCCTAATGATGACCTCTTTTGTTTCATTTGGATATAAATCAAAAAAATTGTCATCCATAAATCCCTCTGAACTCGTATATAAATACAAGTTTTTGACAAAGTGATCTGAGCTCAGCTTTAGTTTTAGTCCTTCTGGAATAGCTTCCCATTCCATGTCTATTTTTGCATCACTGAGATTCAATTTTCTTGGTTTGATCAGTAAATGTGTTTTACTGATTTGTTCATGGTCGTTGACGAGCTCTATTTTCATATACTCTCCATCATTGAGCTGTTCTTTTAAAGGTGTTAGGTCATAATGCAGATTGGAATAAGAAGGTAAGTTGACTATTCCTTCTTTTGAGAAGATGACCTCATGATTCTTGTATACTGTCATTTTCCAAATGGCATTGAATTCATCAGGCGTATCATTGATTACATATAGGGTATAATCCCGATCAGTAGTTTCAATAAAAATAGTCTTTTCTTCATAAGCATCTCTTACGGCATATTGCAATGCTCGCCAAGTACCATCTACATCAACACTACTCCATGAGATAGCCGGCCAGCAATCATTGAGCTGCCAGAATAAGGTACCCATGCATCGATCAGCTTGTATACGATGGCTTTGAATAGCATAACTGATTCCCTTAGCTTGTGTGAGTTGAGATATATAGCTGAGTGAAAGCATATCATGAGGCGTGGTGTAATAATCATCTATATGCTTATATATTAATCTGTTGCCCTTATAGCTTTTTTGTCTGTGAGAGAGAAGACGGTCTTTAAGGTCGAAATTGCTAGGATTGAAGTATTTCTGTATCAACTTTATGTTTGGGAAAGATTGAAAACCATATTCTGAATTAAATCGACCTACATTTACTGCGTAGTCCTCAAAAGGGTCCTCTCCATGGAATACTCCCCAATAATGCATAGAGTGATGATCGAAATTTTCAATTTTACCCCAGTTACTGAGAGGGGAAGTATGTGTGAAGTTCGGATTTGGAACGATGGTACTAATGAGGTTTGGAATCTTATGCATAAAGACCTCATCATACTGGTCCTTTAATTCCTTTTGATAACTTTTTGGCATGTTGAATTTCTTCTGCCAACTCCAGTTATACCATGCCACCTCTATCTCATTGTTTCCACACCAATGGATGATACTAGGGTGGTGATGTAATCTCATTACATTATCTTCTACTTCTTTCATCATATTATTGACGAATTTCTCATCGACGGGAAACATTGTATTGGCGAACATCATGTCCTGCCAAACCATGATACCTAAGCTATCACATAGATCATAAAATATATCTTCTTCATATATACCACCGCCCCAGACTCTAATCATATTCATATTGCCTCTCACAGCATCACCTAAGACTCTACGATAATCATTGTCTGTGAGACTATTTATAAAATGACTTTGAGGTATATAGTTTGCTCCTTTTGCAAAGATGGGTTGGCCATTTACTTTAAAATAAAAGGAGGTGCCAATGCTGTCTGGTTCTCTAATTAGTTCAGTTTTCCTCAGACCTATAGTCAACGACTTTTCGGAGCAGATCTCTCCTCTGTATAGTAAAGACACATTGAGTTGATACAAGGGCTGATCTCCATGTCCACGCGGCCACCACAATTGAGGGTTTTCTATATCAAATTGAATAGAAGTAAGTGGGTACTGACCTTCTATGGTGTTTTCATAGATGATCTGTCCAGTCATATCTGAGCAAGTCAACTTAACCTGTGTCTCTCTTTCAAAAGATTCTTGAGACAAACCAACTTCTGCCTTCGCTGTAGCGACTGAGGCATCAGGTGCCATATCAAAGTCAATATATCTCAAAGATGATATTCTTGGTCCGTCAAAAGAAAGCAACTCGATTGGACGCCATATCCCTATAGTGACTATTCTAGGACCCCAATCCCATCCAAAATGAAAGGCAGCTTTTCTGACTACAGGCATCACTTTCACATCACCACTATCATTCTCTGCTGGCAATTGACAAGGTAATTTGTTCATATATCTAGCTCCGACCTTTATTGGAGAATGAAATATGATTTTAAGCGTATTTACTTGGGAGAGTAACGCCTTAACGTCCACTTCCCATTGCCTGTGCATATTATCGGCCTGAAGAATTTGAGTATCATTTAAATAAACACTGGCATAGGTGTCCAGCCCTTTGAATGCCAGGATTTGATTCATCTTTTCCAGTTGCCCCTGATCTAATTCAAAGGTAGTCTCATAGACCCAGTCAGCTTTTTCTACCCAGGTAATGCTGTCTTCATTAGTGCCATAGAATGGATGTCTCATGAGATTAAGTCTCAAGAGATCTTCTTGTACAGTACCAGGTACTATGGCATTATTCCATTCTGTAGAGGTGCCTTGACGAAATTGCCAGCCTTCATGTATAGAAAAGGTATCTATCTGTGCATCCATTGAGTGCAAAATGAAAAGTGATAAGAGGCCACATAGCCCAATAAGTCTTAAGATCATTTAGGCATTCTTTTTCTGATCTTCCAATGCATCCCAATATTCTACTGCTCTTCTTGTATGAGGTATGCAAATGCTGCCTCCAATTAAATTGGCAATAGAAAAAACTTCAAATACTTCTTCTGTAGTTGTACCCAACTCATGAGCGGTGCCAAGATGATAGGCTATACAGTCGTCGCAACGGAGCACCATTGAAGCAACTAAGCCAAGAAGTTCTTTGGTTTTGAGATCTAGTGCACCAGCAGTGTATGTCTGATTATCGAGAGAAAAGAATCTTTTCAGCACCTTGTTGTCTTGTGACAAGATCCGATCGTTCATCTTTTGTCTGTAAACATTGAATTCTTCTATTTTATTCATGTTTGTGCAAATTTATTTTTTCTTCAAAAGTAATATTTCGTCAAACTAAGAAGTAGTTTGGTATGATCTAGTGAGTGCCCTTATTGATTTCTCTCCATATTGAGATAATCATTCTGATTGGCATAAAAAAGTTGGACAAAAATGCAGCAGACCAAAAAAGGACTATTTCTGTTCTTATATAAGTAGCCAAGGCAGTTTGATTTTTGTAGGGTAGCTTGGTCAACATTGAATTTATACCTTTCTCATCACTGAATGCCTGGAAATCAGTGAAGGCACCTATTAGGAAAAATAAAATAGGAATAGGCGCAAAAATAAAAAGGGCTTTGAACCACTTAGAGTTTGAAATCCAATGATGCTTAAGTAAGAAGATGTACCTGATAAGAGTAATCGCAATAATGATTATGCCTATATTCTGCACATAGAAAAAATAGTCTTCTCCAATGGTTGAATAAATAGGTAATAGTACGATCACAATGATTAAGCTCGTCGTCAACCACCACACCAGTTCCAATACAATTTTATTATTTAACACTAATTATTTATTCTGTAATTATTGACAAAAAGCTCACCGTCTATACCCATAGAGATCGTATCCTGAATTCGACGAACCAATACTTCATCTATATAGTAAGGATGTCTTGAATTGGATTCGATGGTAACTGATTCAAATTCTTTTTTGGTAGGAAGTTCAAAGACGACTTTCATCCATCCATCCTGTGTTTCCATCAGGTCAAGACCATGTAGTTTTTCTTTGTAAGTAATCTTGCCTTTTTGTTTACATATCAGATCCCATACAGGTCCGCCTGAATAATCATGGTCCACATAATACCAAAAACTCAACTCTAAAGTATCATGGTTATATGAGTTGCTAAGTGGAAAAGACAAGATTTCCTCGTTGCCTGCCTTTATATTTCGAGCACCAGATCCAGCAAAAGCATATTGAGTATTATTATCCATATGGTCATAGATGATAGGTATTGCCAAGCTGTCTATGGTATTATCGCTGATTAATGCTTGTCGATGTAAGTGCTCACGGGTAATAAATTCCTGTATATTAATAGAGCTAAGCATATACTTATCAGTCTTATATATTTCATTAGTAGAATGGACTAATCTGGCTTCTTGGGGTGACAGTTCGTTTTCTAGGGAGACGACAAATAATATATCTTTCTCTGATGAAAATTGATCCAGTAAGTCTTTTTTGACCATAGGGTCTGCTAGCAATTCCATAGAAGAAAGACACTGAGAGACGGACATCCTTGATAGCTTACCATTTATGAGCGGTAAGCCTGAGGTAAGTGAATATCTATAACCTTCATAATTAGATCGAAATTTACCCGGATGATGGACCTTATCTGTCCATCCATGCTCTGTTGGTATCAGAAAGATACCTTCATACTTATCTCCATTGAGGTTGAGTTCTTCCACTTTATGTCTATAGTCAACTAATCTTTCATTGTTAAAGGCATTATGATGAATCTTGCCTTTAGTACTTCTGTGCATAAACTGATGGACTTCTAATCCCCATAATCCAATCACTAAGGTGCCTATCAAGATCGCCTTCTGTTGACGTCCAGTTTCTATTATGCTTGATATCCATCGAGATACACCAAATGCGGCTATCATGGTAGTCACGTAATAAAAAACCCATGAAAATCTGCCTGGAGCTCTAAACTGCAATACTTTACCCAAATGGTCTAGAGTCCACTCTTGCATATAGAGAAATGGAATACCTAGCGAGAATAGAAGTACAGCAATGCTTGCTAGTAGTATTTGTCCCAAGTAATGACTACCGAATAAGCTGGTCTTTTGTATGATAAGACTGTAGGGTGCATATACTAAGAATAGTATTGGTACAAGTCCGATATAGGCCGTACCCTCATTGATCTGTCGACTTCTTTTAAATAAGGCAGATAAAGGCTCATTTAATAATGTTCCGCTTGGAAAGAAAATGCTTTTAACTGTGGACAAATTTCCGAAGAATCCATAAGGTACCTTAGTTCTGTCTGTTACCTCATCCAGACTGCCTAGAAAGCTACCTGTAATGACAAGCGAAATGATAGCAACGGCTAATGCCAATATAAAATGTGATAGCCGTCCCTTTCTCAATAAAATATAAGCCAGTATTCCTATTCCTGAAAACGCCAAAAAGAAGGAACCTGAGATAGCAAGGAGATAAGGATTATTGATGCCCAAAATGGAGAGCACAATGATTAAAACTAAGGCATTGATTATATTTCTTTTTAATGATTGGTCCAGGCTAATGAGGAAGTACATTAGTAATGGAATAAGAAAAGCATATCCCAAAGCATAATGACCACCAACTTGCCGCGTGATCTGCGGACTCATCAGTGCAATGAGAATGGCAAAGATGATGGACAGGGAGGGTCTCACTTTCAACTTGAGAAAGAATAGGAATAAAACGATAGCCGCTAGGGGATTACTCCAAAAAATGAGAAAGTTGGAAATGCCAGAAGCATACTGATGAAGCTGAGGAAAGTAAGGGCGAAGCGTTGCTAGCACATAAGCCACAACCCCTTGTGCATCCGTCATATAAATGACCTCTCTATGAGGATGATATTGTGACTTTAACTCTGCGCCTTCTCCAAAAGCTGCATGATAATGCAGATTGTAATGAATGGTCAATCCATCTCCACCAAATGTCGGGGCATAGTGATTGGGAGCATATAACAATCCCTTTAGATACATGCCTGAGATAAAGGCCGTCAATGCGAAACATAGGAGACAAAAGGATATTAGTTTTCTCTTAGTCACTTTTTAGATAAGATTTGCGCCTAAATGTAATATAATGAAACCAGTAAAGATTAGTCTTAGATAACTAACTGACAGATATCAATAGGTTGGTTGTAACTCACTTACATATCAGGCTGCTACATATATATTTTTTTTCAATAAGTTAAGATTGACACTATGTTAATTTGATCATAGGGGTTAGAAGTCAGTGCCTTGTCTTATTTATGCAATGAGAATGAAACACTAATGCAATCGGATTCTCGTTTTTTTGCCGATTTAAAATAAGAAAGAGACGTTTTTTAATTAATGATTAGTTGGTTTTTGAATTAGAAAAGTAGTGTTATTGGTTGGCACTACTTTTTTTTCTTCTCTAAGAACTGCAGGACAACATAGAACAACCCACCTTATGTCTTGCCCATTCTGGTCTCTTTTTATACCATTTATCGTATTCTGGATGATCACTATAAGGTGTCTGTAACATCAAAGCTATCTCTTCCAGCAAAGCATAGTCTTGAGTATTAACAGCATCTATACATAGCTGAGCAAGATAATTCCTCAATATATACTTTGGATTGGTGAGCTTCATTTTCTTCGAACGCTTTTGGACAGACTCTGGTTCTTTGAGCAACCTCTTTACGTAAGTCCTCCACCAATTGTCCCATTGTTTTTTGATATCTCCGGTATAGTTATTTGCGTTATAGAATGCAGCTAGGATAGGAGTTGGCAACTTCTCAGATTTTGCTGAGATCTCTAAATCTACTTCTGACAATTCTCTGAAAAATATGGTGTAATCTACTTCTGTGAGATGCATTACCTTTTTCCAATTTTCAAGAATGTCTCTATCTTCTTTAGCTTCTATATATAATCCAAATTTATGGCGCATCATCTCCAATTCTTCTTTAGGATAGCTTTTCTGATAGTTTTCCAAAACGGTTTCTAATGGACTACTTTCTCCTATTAGAGGATACAAAGCATTTCCTAATTGCATGAGATTCCATAGGCACATCCTAGGCTGATACCCATATCTGTATCTTCTGTGTTGTCGATCTGTGGTGTTGGGAGTCCAATTATGATCATATCCTTCTAGCCAACCGTAGGGGCCATAGTCTATTGTCTGACCGAGTATGGACATATTATCGGTATTCATGACGCCATGCACGAATCCCACACGCTGCCAATGTATGGCCATGGTTAAGGTTTTGGCAGCCACCTCATGAAAGAAGTCCACATATTTACTTGGGCTATCCTGACTTATATGCGGAAAGTGGATATCAATAGTATAGTCTGCCAGTTTTCTAAGGTTATCTGTATCCCCTCGAGAAGCAAAAATTTCGAAGTTGCCAAATCTTATAAATGAGGATGCGACTCTACACACCACTGCCCCTTTCTCATATGCTGGATGACCATCATACATTATATCTCTTAATACACTATCTCCAGTTAAGCCTATTGATAAGGCTCTTGTAGTAGGTACTCCTAAGTGATGCATGGCTTCACTGCACAAAAATTCTCTTATAGACGAGCGGAGTACGGCCAACCCGTCTGCAGATCTGGAGTAGGGTGTAGGTCCTGCGCCTTTGAGTTGTAAGACCCATCGTTTATTGTTATGTGAGATCTCAGCTATATTGATTGCTCTTCCATCACCCAACTGCCCTGCCCAGTGGCCAAACTGATGACCACCATAGCACATGGCATATGATTTAGCGTTCTGAAAAGATGCGTTACCGGTAAATATATCCCTAAAAAGAGGACCCTTGGTCGACGAGTAGTCTAATCCTATGAGTTGAGCCACAGATGGACTGACAGCAATAATTGAGGGATCTGCTGTGGCAGTGGGAGTTACCCATGAATAAGCAGCATCAGTGACTTGGCGTCTACTATTCTCAAGCACAGGATCTGCTGTAAGAGCTGATGTAAAATCATCTACAAAGTTTAAGTTGAGATCTTGATGCTCCATAGTTTGAGGACTAAGCTTTAGGCTTTTTTTTTAAAACAAGTATTTCTATTAGCTAATAGAAATCTGCTGGAAAAAGTTGTAATCTTCAATCAACCTATTATCATTTCACAATAATAACTCGAGATGATATGTTTGTACCCATATTATGATAAAGAATAATCAAAGATGAATTATAAGGTCTTAGTATATATTGCGGTCGTGGCTAGTATAGTCATCATGTCCTGTCAGAATCCAACGTCAAGGCCAGCTCCTGATGTGTCAGATGTAAAGGTGGAAGTTGACCTCATTCGTTATGATGCAGGTCTGGCTAATATTGACCCAGAGAAAGCAGAAGCTAGTTATGTGCAGTTATTGACTGCCTATCCTAAGATGACTGACTTATACTTCAAAGAATTAGTAAAAATGTATACGCCAGATAAGAAAGTCTACTATGAGCGGATTTCGGAATTCGCAAAAGAAGAGCGGATTGTGTCACTTCTAGATACCATAGAGCATATATTTCCATATGATGATAAGACCATAGCACAAAGCATAGAACAACCTCTCAAATATCTTAAGCATTATTTTCCAGAAAAGGAAATACCTGTGTTCTATACATTGATGTCAGAGTTTGGCTATCAGAATTTCATTTTTGAAGATGAAGATGGTAGAGATGCCATTGGAATCGGTTTGGATTTCTTTTTGGGAGATGATTTTGAGTATAAGAAAATAGATCCAGGGAATCCTGCTTTTAGCAAGTATCTCTCAAGAACATATAAAGCAGATTACATAGCCAAAAAATCCATCGAGATGGTTGTCGTCGATATCTTGGGTAACCCAACTGGTAAGCGATTTATAGATAGGATGATATATCACGGAAAGAAAGCTTATGTAATGGCGCACTTATTTCCATCGACAACTGATACAATCTTATGGGAATATACGAGTCCACAAATGGATTGGGTCAAGGATAATGAGTTAGAAATTTGGAGTTATTTTTTGGAGAAAGAGTTATTATATGAAACCAATCATTTAGAGATAGCACATTATATAGAATCTGCCCCTACGTCAAAAGGCATGCCCAAAGTTGCTCCTGGAAGAACAGGTGTTTATTCAGGTTATAAAATAATAGAAAGTTTTATGGATAGGAATCCCGATTTCACTATAAAGGATTTGATAGAACATAAAGATGCTCAGAGACTATTAGAACAGTCTAAATACAAACCAAGCAGAAGATAACTTATAATTTATACAGCTTCTTTGTAATAGAGCTGTGCTGACTTGTGAATCTTAATAGGTAAAGTTGACCTCCTTCTAGATTACTGATGTCGAGCTCAGTTGTTCCAGATAAAAGCGAAAAATTTCTGACTTCTCTACCTTCTACATCAAATATGGATAGTGTAGTTGCAGACTTCTCTCCTTCCAACTCAATAAAGAGTATATCGTTTGCAGGATTAGGATAGACAGCAATATCTGATTTAAATTCAGAGATTAAATCCGATTCTGTAGCCGCTCTTTCTGTGGTGTATTTTTCGCTAGAGGTTGAATTGGACGAACGAATAGTGATGTTTCCGTCCTTAATGCTTCTAGGGTCACATACTTCTATGCTTATATCATCTAACATGATATAGTCATCCGTCTCATTGGTTTCAGCTCTAAATCTAAGGACTGTGTTTGACGTAAAGGTGCCAGTTATACTCAAAGATTGAGATTGACCAACTTCGGTAGTAAAGTCTACACCTGCTTCAAAAGTGGTTAGTATTTGGAATGGAGAATTATCAAGACTGTATTCTAAATGAAAGCGGTCTCCATTTTCCATATCATAAGGGAAGAAATTGAAATCAAGTATGATTGATTGATAAGCCGATAAGTCAATAGGATCAGTAAAGATGGACGATTGTGTACCATCATTATCATGGATATAATAGCTGTAATTGCCATTGGTGGCAAACTGTTGACTATTGAGCAATCTCGCTGATCCTCCACCGTCATTCCAGGTGCCTAAGAGACCATTCTCAAATCCTGTAAATGAAAATAACTGACAATTAGTCGGTGTAGTACCACCTGGAGGCGTACAATTATTTCCAACTGGATTTGGCACACATTCATCATTATCATCAGGATCAAATGCCGCACAGACACCATCTCTATCATTATCAACTTCTGTTCCTCCTGTACAGTTGCAATTGGCATCTAAAGCAGATCCAACAGTACAAGGATCATTGTCATCACAGGCTGCGCCAATATTACATCCTACAGATCCACCCCTAGAACATCCTTCCATGGTAATGTCATCCAGTACAAAATAATCAGCAGCACTATCACATATAGACCTAAATCGAATAGAGACGTCATTTGTAAAATTAATGTTGTCTATTTGAAGACTGATATCTATTCGATCTTCATTGACAAAATCTCTGCCATGTATGTACGTGGCTATCGGAAAGTACGCATTTGATCCATTGTTGATTTCTACAACAAATCTATCACCGCTCTCCACAGAGAATGCATAATAATGGAAAGACAATCTTATAGCCTCATAGGCTGAAAAGTCTTGAGCAGTAGAAATCAAACTAGAAGCCCCACCATCATTATTCTGTATGTAGAAGCTATATTCTCCAGTATTAGCAAAACCCGAGCTTCTCAATAGACGAGCAGATAATCCACCATCTTGCCATATGCCCATTTCACCGTTTTCAAAACTCGTGGTATTAATTGGCGCACAGTTGAGTTGTCCAGTTGGCGTCACACAATTTATACTATTGGCATTAGGTACACATGGATTGTTATCATTCGCATCAAACGTACTACAGATGCCATCACCATCATTGTCCACCAATGTGCCTCCACTACATCCACAGTTATTATCAAATCTTTCACCAACTGTACATGGATCTCCATCATTACAAGGCTGTCCAATTAGACTGTTATTGAAGTTAGGACAACTGTCTTGAGAGTCGCATATACCATCATTGTCTGTATCTAAGAATGTGCCACCCGTACAGTTACAATCGCTATCCAATCTTTCACCTACCGTACAGGCATTGCCATCATCACATGGCGCACCTTCGTTACAATTTGAACTGCATATCTCTAAACCCAAATCATCTATTAAGAAGAAATCAAGACTCGTATCCGTTGCAGCTCTTATCCTAAATGTTGTTCTCGATGTAAATCTGATATTATCTATAATTACATCCATTTGGAATCTAACGCCATCTCTAATATCTACGCCGATTGTGTAAGTCCTGTGGATAACGTAGTTAATACCATCAGTAGATGATTCTACTAAAAGTTGATCCGTGTTTTCTGTCTGAAAAGGTAAGATACTAGCAGTGATGTTGGCACTTGCAGCGTTGACAAAATTTTGTGGTCTAGATATTATACTAGATGGTGTACCCAAGTCATCCCTAACAAAAAATATCGCTGTACCTGAATTGGCATTTTCTGGGAAATCAAATAACCGCGCGGATTGTCCACCACTGGTCCAAATACCTAAATTGGCATTCTCAAAATCCGTGAAATTGATAAGTGTACATCCATCACTTGACGTTTGACAACCAGGAGAGCTACTAATTGGGTTGCAAGGATTCAGATCATCTGGATCCTGAGTAGAGCAAAATCCATCACCATCTTGATCTATAACTACTCCTCCTGTACAATCACAAGAGGCATTATATCTTTCTCCTATTGTACAAGGATTCCCATCATCACATGGTGTTCCTATTAGTGCATTATTGAAATTAGGGCAGATATCATCAGAGTCACATATGCCATCTCCATCTGAGTCTAAAAGCGTACCACCTATACAGTTGCAGTTGGCATCGAATCGCTCACCTGTGGTGCATGGATTTCCGTCATTACATGATAATCCTGGTGTGCAATTATTAGATTGACCTGAACAGGCTCTAATAACTATATCGTCCAACATGAAGTAATCTTCGGCAGAATTTGTCTCACTTCTGAATCTGAGCCTTGTAGCATTAGTCAATGAAAATCCCCTGATGGTGGTCGATTCATTAAATCTTATTCTATCTCTAAAGTCATTGCCTTCACTGTAGGTATTGATTAATTGATAGTTGACACCATCTGTCGCAATCTCTAGATGGAATCTATCACCTGTTTCTATAGCAAATGGAAATACAGAGAAGGATAATTCTATCTCATTGTGTCCATTAGCCGATATAGGTTGGGTAAATATTGAAGATGATATCCCATTGTTGTCATGAATATAAAAACTGTGAGTCCCTGAAGCAGCGATAATAGGATCTACAAATATTCTTGCATTTACTCCACCACCTATCCATATGCCTTGATCGTTGTTTTCAAAACTTGTAGAGTCTACTAAGCTACATCCTGTATTTGTGGAAGGCGGCGGTGGCGGTGGTGGTGATACACAAGCTGCGTCATTAGGTATGCAGGCATTTGAGTCATCTGCATCCAACTCAGCACAAGTGCCATCATTGTCAGCATCGATTGTAATACCTCCTGTGCAGTTGCAATTATTATCGTAAGTTTCTCCAGTAGTACATGGGTCTCCATCGTCACATAATCTACCTATAAGTCTATTGTCTAGGGTAGGGCAGCTGTCACATCCATCCGGGGTATTATCATTATCAGAATCTAAATTATCGTTAGAGCCTGGGCATCTATCGTCAACGTTGCACACGCCATCGTTATCTGAGTCTAATAATTGACCACCGGTACAATTGCAATTTTGATCAAATCTTTCACCGACTGTGCATGGATCACCATCATTACAAATTTGACCTATAAGGCTGTTGTCTAAGGTTGGACAAGAGTCGCACCCGTCTGGGAGACCATCGTTATCAGAATCTATACGGTCGTCAGCACCAGGACAAGCATCCTCTGAGTCACATACACCATCATTGTCTGCATCAACCGCTGTCCCGACACAATCACAATTTTCATCTCTTCTGTCATTGATCGTACAACTGTTGCCATCATCACATGGATTTCCTGTACAAGGTAATTCTTCTCTGATGAGAAGGCTTCGATTGATCTGTGGATTTGAAATAGTTTGACGTATGCCACTAGGCCACATTACCTCAATCCGGGATACTCTTGTTGCATTTCCAAGACCAAAGTGCTTGGTATATGAATGGTGGACCCCATATCCTTGTCCGGCTCTCACATCTCTCATCTGCACGCCGAAATCAGAACTAAACACTGAAATCTTAGCTCCTATACCATTTATATTACTAATTCTTCCTTCTAATCTGACAGAAAGATAATTGTTGTTATTGCCCTCATTCATAAAGAGAACATCTGCAATATCGCTAGGATCTGTAAAGAGATTAGCATATCCTGCGTAGACATCGGTAAAACCATCACTATTCAAATCACCAATTGCAAATGACTCTATCTGCTGACTTCCAAATGGATTGGTTCTGCTAAAAGTCCCATCTCCATTATTATAAAAGAGGAAGTGATTGGTCCCTGCAACCAATAAATCAACATAACCATCACTATTGAAATCCTCAAAAACCGCTTGGACAATAAAGACATTGTTATTATTCAAGGTAGGATAGAGACCACTGCCTGAAGAAGCATCTGTAAACCGACCATTTCCATCATTTATCATAAGTTGAGAAGCATCGAAGTGATTGGCGACAAAAGCATCTAAGTCTCCATCATTATCTATATCTGCAAACTCAGTAAGCCAACTCTGGGCGCCTATATCCATGCCCGCTTCTCTTGCTACGTTAGTATAGCTTCCATTACCGTTATTTCTAAATAATTGGTTGACTCTTCTTGGATCGGTAGGACTATTGGCAGTTAGCCTGCATTTGGAGATATATAAATCCAAATCATCGTCATTGTCATAGTCTATCCAAGAACTAGCATAATTACCTGAATTATCACTCGTTGGTACAGTTCTGGTGTCTATTAGGCGGGGATCAAAGGTGAAACTACCACTGCCATCATTAAGATACTTCCGACTTTCAGCATCATCATCACAAGAGAAAATATCAATCCACCCATCATTATCGAAGTCTACAAAATTAGTCCCTTGCACAAAAATATTAGAGTTAGGGACATTTGTACTAGTCATGGATGTCCCGTCATTGTTATAGATCAACTTAAGATTGTCATATCGTCCACCTACCAGAATGTCGTTGTAACCATTCTTATCTACATCGGCAATAGTAGTTGCCCATTCTGGAAAAACTGAGATAGGACCAATATTCTTATTTTCAAATGCTTGATTGGCGCCCCGTTGAAATTCAATATTGAGTGTTCTACCAATGTTATACCTGATAATATCATCTTTGCCATCACCGTCCATATCGGAAATAGCCATGCAAACACCACTAAAATTGTTACCTCTAAGTAAGTTAGTCTCGTTAGCGAAGGAAATTTGTTGGACTTGAGAGAATGTAGTGCTCAGGAAACCCAGTAGGCATATACCTATGAGATAGAGTTTCAAATTTAAGGGTGCACACATTCTTTATTGAGCTTTAGTCGAAAAAGAGGCTCTCTGACACTAAGACATGCTAACAGCCCCTAAACCCCTACTTTGCATAGGTGTTTTTTTAATAATAACGTAATTTAAGTCTAATTTGATAGTCAATTTGGCTTATTAAGAGCATTTGCCCCATAAAATGGCCTTAAAATTGTCTTTTGTAAGCTGAATTGAACTGAAACTAGTAGATATGAGTAAAAGAAATATTCCGGTTGTTGATTTATCACAATTTGTCAATGGTGATGAATCTCAAAAAAAAGCCTTTATAACACAACTTGGGAAGGCATTTCATGAGGTCGGTTTCGTTGGCGTTACTAATCACGGTGTTTCAAAACAACTAGTCGATGACTTTTATGCGGCCTCCAAGACATTTTTCTCTCTTCCGGTGGATAAAAAGCGGGGTTACTTACTTGATGGATTGGCAGGGCAAAGGGGGTATACGGCCTTTGGGACAGAGCATGCGAAGCAATCTAAAGTGGCTGATTTGAAAGAATTTTTCCAAATAGGGCAGTACGT
>CAZMMQ010000057.1:0-26486 GCA_964567435.1 uncultured Saprospiraceae bacterium
AAAGATGCGGTTAAATTTACTTATGATTCGTATGCGGAGTATTATGATAAGTATGTAAAATAAGGTCGAGCAAGTATTCAAAATGCTAAGTTAAATCACTCTGTGACTGCAATGTCAGCCAGGATATCCACTTACTCTTCAGCCGAGATTATAATTTCGACTGTATCATTGTTCATAGTTGCTTTCATATAGTATTATGCACTTTACGAGCTGTCGGATCAATAATTTGTTCTTTATATTTTGTAGTACTCATATACAGTGTTAACCTCTAAGCTCTCCTACTCAAGGAAATTTGTCAAATTAGCATAAGGAATCAATTCAGTTTTTAGGTTCAATTAATCCAGTTATAAGATGTTTTCTAACCCTCTAGCTTAATAATTTGCGAAGTCTACTTAGGTGCTTATCATTTATTTACACCTTTGATGCAACGTATTTCCATTATCATCCGAATTACTAGATGGAAACAGTTTATCTAATTATTACTTGCAAAGAAACAGCCATGTCAAGACTTCTTTATTCTATATCCATAAGTTTGCTTTCTTTAACACTTTGTATGTCTCAAGATGTACCAATCCTAGACTATAGAGTAAACGATCTAGGGCAAGTGGAATTGGAGATAGAAGGCAGTGCAGATGAGTATTATCTACTTTCTGTATTACATGAACCTGAGATGACCTATGAATCCATCGCATCTATGACTGTGGGCACTAATGGGCGGATGATAGTATCGGAGCCACTTAATGCATTTGTTGAACAAAGTTATACAATTACAGCATATCCTATATCAGACCCTGCAGACACGGATACTGATGGATTGGATGATATTAGTGAATTTAACAATATGCCTACCCAGGCGCCCTTGAATTTTGCGGATCCAGTCTCTTTCAATGACGGTGTTAATTCTGTTGATGATATGGAGACATTTTCTGAACTGGCTGTTGTAGGTGATGATATACCGTGGGCGCCATTCTTGAATGATCGACTATTTATGAAGTTTGCAATTGTCAATCAAGATTCTGATAATCCAGAAATATATTTTATCAACAGTAAGAACCACTTTGTACATGCAGAGTTTTATGATGCCATTGATTTGGACTTACCTTCGGTCAGTATTGTCTCAGGCGAGATAGTTTTCAATCCCAATGCAATTCTACCTAATGGCGTAATAGGCGATTTTTCTTTCAATTATTCTTTTGGAATTTCTTATGACTTTGAGCATACAAGAAGAACTTTTGAGTTATTAGCTGCTAATATGCCTGTGCTCCAGAATAACTTTAATCATTTTATTGGTCAAGTTGGAGAAGGCAGTTACAATTCGATTTACAGAGATGACTATATAGGTTCGAGAGTAAAGGTGATTTTGGAATCTGAATTTTTTACAGACGTAGACTATCTTCCATTTAATCAAGCAGAAGGCTTTGGTTTTTTCAAAGTAGTAGGGCTTGATGAAGTTCCTGGCTCCAGAGATATTGTGCTATATGATGCTTTACCAAATTCATTGCCAAGAGTGGGGGGCATTATCACCTCTGTAGTACAAACGCCACTCTCACACGTCAACCTGAGAGCCATCCAAGATCAAGTCCCCAATGCGTATATTAAAGATCCATTGGAAATAGATTCCATATCTTCTCTCCTTGGAAAATATATCTATTACAGAGCAGGACAAGATGGTTATGAAATAAGAGAAGCCACATTGGATGAGGTAAATGATTGGTTTGAAAACTTAAGACCTACAAATGATCAGATACCACAAAGGGATCTTACACAGACTGAGATTCTTCCATTGGATGAAATCGAATTTGACATGTCAAATAAATTTGGTGCTAAGTGTAGTAATGTAGCTACTATGAGGAGATTCGGATTTCCTGAAGGAACCATCCCCAATGGATATGGGGTGCCTTTTTATTTCTATGATGAATTTATGAAGTATAATGGATTCTATGAAAAAGCTCAAGAAATGATTTCAGAAGCCGATTTCATCCTTGATATAGACACCAGAACTGAAAGGCTAAAAGACTTCCGAAAAGAAATAAAAGATGCGGACATGCCACAATGGATGCTCGACGAACTAGATGAGATGCACAAGTCATTTCCTACAGGCACAGCAGTAAGATGTCGTTCCAGTACTAATAATGAGGACCTTCCTGGATTCAGTGGTGCTGGATTATACACATCCAAAACCCAACATCTAGACGAAGGTCATATCTCAAAATCCATCAAACAAGTCTATGCAAGCATGTGGAACTTCAGAGCCTATGAAGAAAGAAATTTTTATAGGGTAGACCACTTCATAGCTGCTATGGGAGTGTTATGTCATCCTAACTATGAAAATGAAAAATCAAATGGTGTCGGAGTAAGTATAGACCCTATATATCAAACTCAAAATAATTTTTACCTAAATACTCAAGTAGGCGAAGATCTGATCACAAATCCAGATGTAAATTCGATACCAGAAGAAATTCTCTTGAGCAGTGACCCTGCCGAAGGTTTTGTAGTACTGAGGACTTCAAACCTTATAATGAATCAATTAGTGATGGAAGAAAAACATCTTAATGAATTGAGAGATTATCTTAATGTAATACATGACGAATTTTCGATTCTTTATAATCTCGTTGGTGCTGAAGGTTTTGGAATGGACATAGAGTATAAAGTAACAGTCGATGATCAATTAATCATAAAGCAAGCCAGGCCATGGGTCTCATTCTGGTCTGAGTTTAATGCTGAATATGACTTGGCCATTGCCGAGATCACTGATCCTGAAGACAGTTCTGCATTAGGGAATTCAGAATTGATTACAGCCTCAGTTGCTAATCTGGGACTACAAGAAATGACTGATTTCAGTATATCACTTCTTATAGAAGATGAAGTCGTAGAGACTATTGAAGTCAATGATACCTTGACACCTGCACAATCTATTGACTATCAGTTTGCTACTGCTCAAGATTTTTCAGCTATAGGTGACTATAACGTAGGTGTCCTTGTAACTCAGCTCCAGGATGGATACAGCAAAAATGACACCCTATACAGAGTCATAAGAAAACTACATGCCTTAGAAGCAGGCATCTCATCAATAAATGGTAGTATTTTTTGTGATGAAAGCTTAACTGTTACAGGAACATTGGCCAATCTCGGCGATGAAATACTTGATCAAATTACCATAGAAGTCACTGTCAATTCTTCAATAATAGATACCTTCCTGTACCAACGGCCTTTATCTAGTGGGATGGTGGTTAATGTCGAAATTCCTATTAATGCAAGTTTAGTAGCTCAAGATAATATCGTTGAATTACGTATAATAGCATTAAATGGACAGCCAGATGTAGAGCCAAGCAATAATTCAGCATCATTGAGTATAAGTGCAGAAAACAATCTAGAAGAAGTGACTCTTGTAGTGAACCCAGATCAATTTCCTAGAGAAAATCAGTGGTTAATTACAAATATCAATACTAGCGAAATAGTCTCTAGTGGAATCTTCGAGTCATCAACTTTCACTGTGCCCCTTTGCTTAAGTTCTGAGGCATGTTATAATCTTAGTATTTCGGATTCTGCAGAAGATGGAATCTGTTGTGATTTTGGAATCGGTAACTTTCACATGTTGAATGGACAAGGAGATACATTAATTTATAATAATGGTCAATTTGGGAGTATGTTTTCTGAGGATTTTTGCCTGAGAAATGATGCGCTCAGTACAGACGAAGCAGATAAGGACCTTACGATACTTTATCCTAATCCTACAAATGGAAAATTCACAATAAAGTTTGATGAGAGTATAAGTCCAATATCAAACTCAAGTGTTGAAGTCTTTGATTATTTAGGAAGAGTCATCGATACGAAGACATTAAAAAACGAAAGATTATCAAGTATGTCTTTCACCTTGGAGGACGAACCTAGTGGGCACTATTTTGTAAAATGGTTTGATGGTTCGAGAGTCAGAGATTATAAGGTTATCAAAATTTAAATTGTGATTATCCAAGAATTGTTGTAGACAATAAAATGATACTAAACTCATACTAAGAGCTTAGTGAGTATTATGATAAATATGTGAAATAGGTTATCAATCTAAACCAAAAATTTACATCATACTTATTAAAAAAAATAGAGTAGTTAATGGGGTCTCTCACCACTACAAGGTGCTTATTAATTAGTTTCCATCATCTTAAAATCAGCACATAGAACTCCAAATCTTTATACGGAATAGTAATTCAGGTCTCGCAGCCTGTGACTAACAATATATATGAGACGATCGATATAATTATTCGTACGTCAGATTGTAAAAAAACTAGTTTTCATTCCATAGTAGTATGGAAGCAATGTATTTTGTTGTAGCGATAAGTTTAATGGGTTATACTCTCCTACTAAATAACTTTCCAAACAATACAATTCCACAGCAAACTACCAACACAATAATAGAGCGATCAAATCCAAACAACCATTCATTTGGAATCTTCTGATAATAAAACCCCAAAAGTAATAGTTCGCCGACCAGTATAGATAATATACCAAATAATGGGGCCACCCCACCCCCGCGCAATGTAACGAAGGTAATTGGAAATAATACCGCTAATCCACCAAAGGACAAACGTCCCATATCATCTATCGTATCAAATGGTTGTGAAGCAATCAATAAGCCAACACAGGCAAAGATGACAACCCATACCCGACCAATGAAGACTTGTTGCTCTAGGTCTATCTTTTCTCGGAAAGGTAATACAAAGTCTCTGGTGACAATTGTACTCAACGCCAGTAACTGAGAATCTAAAGTAGACATGAAGGCTGCTAAGGCGCCTGTCATTACCAAGCCAGCAAACCACTCGGGGCTGTGTGCGGCCAACATCTTAGGCAAGATTTGATCGGTAGTTTTTCCTGCTAAATCAGGAAAAGTCAAATGTCCTAATACCCCTATGATGACCGGCAGTATAGATATAAATAAAGGAATCAATCCATATAACAGAGCAGATTTTTTTAGGGTGGTTATATCCTTCGCAATATAGAATCGCATAAATATCTGAGGAAACATAGGAATACAAAAGATCCAAAATATCAATAGACTAAACCACTTTCTTGGCGGGAACGCATTTCCTGTACCTTCTCTGGAAAAAAGGTCAGGTTGTAATTCATAGACTCTTGCATGTGCAGCTGTCAATCCTCCCAAGTTATTGGCAATCACCACAACAGCGACAAACATCAAAAATATCATGAGCAATCCCTGTTTCAAATCTGTCTTGGCAACGCTTTTCATCCCTCCTATCCACACATACGCAATCGTAAACAAGGTAAGAAGAGTTGCGCCCCAGATATAGGGAATTGCACCCTGAGTAATATTTTCCAAAATATAACCTGCTCCAATAATTTGTAGCGCCAAATATGGGAAAGTAAATAAGAGCATGATACCCGCAAAGGTCCAGCGCAGCACATTACTCTTGGTTTGATGATAGATTAATTCAGCAGGTGTAATTAATCCGTGTTCTTTCCCGAGTGACCAAATTTTTGTTCCTAATATGTAAAAGGAGATACATGCAAAACCCGTCCCTAAAGCCATCATGACGAAGTGGACATACCCTACCCGATATCCAGCACCTGCAAAACCCAAAAAGTAAAAGGCACTAAAGTTCGTCGCCAGTATGGTGAAAAACAAAGCCCAAGTGCCTAAGCCTCTATTGGCTAGAAAATACCCCTCAGGACTCTTAGCATTAGTGGACGTACCACTTAAACTGCCAAGAAAGACAATAGTGATATAGGCGATGAGAATGAAGTATATCATTCCTTCCAATAATTTTTAGCGAAAAAATAAAAAGCACCAACAAACAATATGTGAACAAAAACAAACCATGCTATCCATTTAGGGAATCCAAGCGTACCGACATGTCCTTCCCAACTCATGAATAGATAATCCTGAGAAAGCAGAAAAATCAATATAAAAAGGGCTATCCATAGGAATGGGTTTTTTCTTTTCATTCAATCTAATAGTTTAAGGTCTAATAACTTATGTGTATTAAAAACAAGTGCTTGAACTTAATAAAATATTATCTAACCTATAAAAACAAATTACCTAAATGCGATTATAAGATATTTTAAAGAATGGGGGGATGTTATCTTGAACATGATTTACTAAAAATGGCTTGATGTATATGATAAAGAATCTAAAATATTTATGTAGCGTAAATATTGAACATCATATTATCTTACATGTTCTGCACAGCAATAAGATATGATACCTAACTCACAAAATCAAAGGATGTGATATATAGGTACATTATCAGTTGGATACTTGTTTTCAAAGAAGCAATTTATCAAAGAGCTTTAGGCTGTTAAAATTATGTTACAGGGATTAACGATTGTAATTAAAAGGCACGAGCAGCACGGACATGAATGTCCTTGCTTCCTTTAATACTGATTGCTTGATAGTCAATATTGAAGTTGATTACCCAAACATGTTCGAAATTGACCTCTGTAGAACTCCAGTAGTAACCATTAAAATTGCCAAGATTTCCGTTAGCTTTTAGATTGGAGTACATCGTTCTTAATTCACCACGAGATGGTAAGAACCACTCCGCTCCTAGATTACGACATATTCTGGCAGCTATATTTTCAGAGGCACAACTGGCCAATATCATATCTGTATTTGCGGTGCCATCTCCGATTCTTGCTCCTATCTCCCTTTCGCATGCCACAGGATAAGTGGTTACATTTGGCAATCTCTCTATATTGATTCATTGCAACCCCATATGGCTTCAGCACTCAGATCTTCTTTGGCTGACACCAAGCCTGTACCGTTAGTCGTATTGAGGAAAAATATAAGGCCTCCTTTATACCTCTTACCATAGATGCTGTCTAAATGTACGCCGCCATCATATAATTCTTTTGGTGTTATGCTATCATCCAAGTAGGTTTGGATATGAGAAGGATCGAAGTTTCCGGAATTTCTGCCTGATAAATCTTCTGCACAATTACAGGGGTCATCGCATTTTTTATTGTTTTGGCACAGTAAATCCATACACAGATTATCCCCTTCTAAGCTACATGAAGCTAAGCTCATTAGCGCAAATAGGCATATGGTTGATTTTAGTAAATCCATCTCTACTACTTTTTAGAATTATCTTCTGGTTTTGTATGTCAGACGAAATCAGCTATGAGTAATATTAAGCTGATTATAGTAACAGCTATAACACTTCCTACAGAATGTTATGAAAGGTAGGATTTGTGTTCTGAGTGAGTAGGTTGACTGTATGGTACAGGTATAATAGTTTAAGGTTCTGGGATTTTCGAATATGTATTAGGGGCATAGGGTTTGGGGTTTGCAATTAAATACAACATTCACATCAATTTTATGAGCAATGAATCTTATAATATAGAACACAAGACACCCTGATATTATATTTCTTAGAGGGATAGCTAATGAGGCATTGTAACAAAGTGCCAAACTCCTCCTTGCACTCGTCAAACAACGGCCATTGTTTTTTTAACACCATTTAAAACCTCCTTAGCTAAAATGGTCTATTCAGTAAATTAATTTTATAATAATAGAAGAAGAATATATGACTCGATTGAAGACGATTGATTTTGTCTCTAATTTTTAATGAATTGCATAACATGGGTTCTTTCGCGATGAGGAGAATGATGTTGATATAGAGATCAATGCTTAATCATTGCAGTCTAATCTTCAGATATGGTATAAAGAAATAGTTATTTTTATGATTCTCTTTTGACACTTAACTAATCGAATATGACTCTGCGGTGGCTTATCCTATATGTTGTTATCTGCACTTCTTTGTGTCTATCTGCTCAGCAATTTTTGACAGAAAACATTACTGTAGACGGCAATCTTAGGGAGTATCGTATCTATATACCTTCTACCTATACTGGAAATACGGCAAGGCCTTTGCTCTTCAATTTTCATGGTGGCGCTGGTGATATTGCCTCCCAGATAGCCATCTCCGATCTACGGTCTATGGCTGAGTCAGATGCCTTTTTTGTTGTCTATCCTCAAGCCTTAGGAGATCCAAATAGTGGCAATGCGACCAGCTGGACTCATAAGCAGCCTACAGATCATGACGACACCCAATTTATAGCTGCCATGATTGAGGTTTTATCAGCAGAGTATCATATAGATTCTAATAGGGTCTACGCTTGTGGCTATTCTAATGGAGGAGAATTTGCCTTAGAGCTGGCCTGCAGGATGAGTGATCGCATTGCCGCCGTGGGCTCAGTAGCCAGATCAATGTTTATTGACACCTATGAGGCTTGTACTCCAGATAGACCAGTCGGTGTCATTACCATCCACGGCACCAATGATGATTATGATGGGATCGTATGGGCAGGCACTAAATTCTATATTTCCCTGGATGAGCTCAATATGTTTTGGACTAATTTTGATAATACTGACGCTGATCCTGTTGTTACTTCTGTCGCCAACACTAACACAAATGACGGTAGCACTGTAGACCATATTAGCTGGAGTAATGGTGACAACTGCACTTCTGTAGAACACTTTAAAGTGAATAATGGAGGTCATGACTGGCCAGGAGCTTTTGGGAATATGGATATAGATGCAGACATAGAGTTATGGCGCTTCTTATCACAGTTTGAGCTAAATGGACAAATAGGTTGTCGCACAAGCTCTGTCGAAGAAACAACGTCTTATTACTCGATTTTTCCAAATCCTACTAGAGAATACGTTAGGGTTGATCTGAGTGGAGACTTAATAGTTCAATATCAATTATTTTCTTTAGAAGGTCATCCAGTCCTCAATGGACAACTTCGTTCGCAAGAAAATCTTGATCTAAGTTCATTAACTGCAGGTGTGTATCTTTTAAAGATCGGTGATATAATCACTAGAGTAGTCGTTTTACAATAAAATAGAAATTACTCTTCAGCCAACATCCTGGTTCAAATTTGCTGTCTTTCTATCTATCACATAAATACCAGCAACATGAAACAATACGCTGTATCCATAGTCACAATATGCCTATTCTTATCCTTATTGGCATTGACATCTTGCGGCAATGACGAATCCAATTTAGAACTTACCGAATTAGGAGAAAATTATCTAGTCTTTGGACACTTCTTTGGAGAGTGTGCAGGAGAATCTTGCGTAGAAACATATGCACTAACTTCCGATAAATTATTCGAGGATTCACTAGATAGTTACAACCAGGTAGAATTTGAATTTGGTGAATTAAGTGATGAGAAGTTTGACTTAGTAACGGGTTTGGAAAATCTATTCCCTAATGAATTATTGACAGTTGATCAGGAGGTCTTTGGTTGTCCTGATTGCGGTGATTGGGGAGGCATCTACGTCGAATTAGTAGAAAATGGAGAAAGATATATTTGGAGAATAGATGTAAATCTTGATGATATTCCTTTGTATCTCCATGACTTTGTCACCGAAATTATTGAAAAAATCAGATTGATTAATCAATAGAATAGTTTCCAGCACCTTAAGCTATCTATGAACTATTGCACCTGGCAGTCTATGTCTCAATTTAAATTACTGAATAGCGCATCTAAGTTGCATCAAAAATCAACAGATTCTCTAGATATACACATAGCTAGTATGTTAAACTGTTGTCGAAAATAAGCAGTTTCCTCATTTAATCTAGTTAATCATACTTGCCTACAGTCGGTTTTCTTTTTCATTGAAAAAGCCTGCCCTGAGCAAAGTCGAGCGGGAAACAAAATTCTAGGCTCTACCCATTTCTTAAAGCTAAATCAGATTTAAATAGCTAAACAAACGCCAAACTCCTCCTTACATTCGTCATAAATCGGCCATTGTACTTGACGCTATTTAAAACCTCCCTAATTAAAATAACTAAAGGCCGTCCTACCAACTATCTATCAATAAAAATCGTGTAGCCTAAATGGTTTATTCAGTTAAATTAAAAGGAACCTTTTCTATCTACTATTTTAATTACGAAGATCGCCGCTGGCTTAGCCATTGTCCAATTAGGTACAAATATGAATTATCTTTACCTTATGAAATAGCTAGCTTTAAAATGACAAAACTCATTCTTATCCTGTTCTTGTCTTGTTGTCAGTTCTTATCTTGCAAGGAACAAACAAAAATTGTAACACTCGATGAGTCTACAATCCGGAGATCAAAAACTGGCACTTATGTCTCAGAGATTTACCATCAAATTTGGAACGTCTATCAAGACCGCAAAGGGCACTATTGGTTCGGCAGCAATGGAAATGGTCTTTACTATTATGATGAGCAGTCTCTTACCTTATTTACCACACATGATGGTCTAACAGACAATAGCATCAGAAGCATCCAGGAAGATAACCAAGGTTATATCTATATAGAAACACCCTATGGCGTGAGCAAATACGATGGGACTTCATTTGTGCCTTTAGATATTATATCGTCCTCGGACAATCAGTGGAAACTAGAGCCTGATGACTTGTGGTTTAATTGTAATGGAAATGCCAATCACGTCTATAGATATGATGGTATAAATCTGTACGAATTAGCTCTGCCAAAGCAAAACATCAGAGACAGTCTGGGCATACACGAAGACGGCTTATCATACAGTCCATATACAGTATTTGGAATAGACAAAGACAAAGAAGGACATCTCTGGCTTGGCACTGTAATCGCTGGTGCATTTCGTTATGATGGAGAGTCTTTTCTATGGATTGGAGACAAAGAGATTTCAAGACTACCAGATGGGCGGGAGCCTGGCGTCCGCTCTATGCTGCAAGATAGAGATGGATATATGTGGTTGAGTAATTTCAAAAGCAAATACGCGATAGACGCCAATTCTCCCAATAGGTATACAAAACTAAAAGCGATAGACATACCTGATCATATAGTGAGGGATAAACTGCTTTACTTTAATTCGGGACTTACAGATAGTGAAGGCAATCTATGGATGACAACCTATGGTGGTGGCGTATGGAAGTATGATGGGCAGACCCTCTCCAACACAGAAATCAAAAATGAACATCAGAAGGTGCTGCTCATTTCTATATACCAAGATAACAAAGGTACCATCTGGCTAGGCACTAACAATGATGGCGTATACAGACAAAGTGGAGATGGGTTTGAGAAATTTGAGCCTCAGGGAATAAATGCTAATTAAATCAAAAATAGCTGTCCGAACTTAACGGACAGCTATTTAATAACTCTTAGTTGGTTAGATGCATATTAGTCATCTAAGTGATAAGTCGCTTTGAATGTAAGTGCCGCTAAAGCACCACCCGCAAGACAAGCTACTGCAAATACCCAAATGTTAGACCAAGATGTCATCTCTGCGATGGATACACCGAGACCTACGGCAGGATTAAATGCCCCGCCAGAGATACCGCCTAGACCATACGCCATGGCCGTTACCGTAAATCCAATCGCCAATCCATAGAAAGAATTGCCTTCATTAGATTTGGTAGTCGCCGTATTGAGTACGACCCATACAAGTGCAAAAGTTCCTAATATCTCTGCCACAAAAGCAGCTGCAACACCAGGTCCACCCGCAGCGCCAAAAGCCGCAGCAGTGTTAGCACTGTGGTCTATGCCTAATACAGATGTAGCAACCAATGCTGCTAATGCACCTCCTGCACACTGCGCGATAACATAAGGTACGAAATCTGCAGCAGACATCGCCCCTCTAATTAACACCCCTACCGAAACGGCAGGATTAAAGTGCCCACCCGATATATGACCACCTGCGTAGATCATAACCATCAGTGAAGCACCTATAGCTACAGGAGCCATATCTCCTCCCTTAGCAACTGCAACAACTACAGTTAACACAAGGAAAAAAGTACCAATTAATTCTACAATATATTTTCCCATAATATAGTAAGTTAGTTTATTAAATCTCCTAAATATAAAATTTTTATCTATACATGCTTGCTATTACCCACTATAAATATGTTAAGGTTTAATTATGCCAAATTATTAATTTTAGTCATGTCGGGATTAAATTTCTCTGAACCTGGATTCCTAATAAATAATCTAATACAGAATATATGCTCATCTACAAGTTATTACAGGATCTATTTTGATGCCGGAAAGGCTCTAGACATTTATCCGAATCCACCTTCAGATAATATCTACATTGAAGCAACAGTTGATTTAAGGTTTAAAGCAAATCTGTATAGCCTAGAAAGTGAACTATTACATTCGGTCAAGAATTCAAACCAAGTCGGAGCCAAAACAATTGCAGATGGAACCTACTTACTTGTAATTCAAGACTTAAATTCGAATTCAAAGGGTAGTGGAAAAGGTTATTTTAAAAAAACTAAAATCATTGACAGCCCTTTTCATGCCGACCAGCGGAAACATCTCTTAACGCTGAACGACATCCATTCTTACTTAATAGATCTCTCAAATGTTGTCGAGATGAAAAAAATATAAAATGCAACTTTTTATGTCGACTCCGAGGAGACATCCGAACTTACAAAGAGATACTGGAAAGACCCTAAAGAAAAACTAAGTCACAAATCTTCAATTTTCTCCTCTATTTTTTTCAATGCCATCGTACTATATCCATGAGGCTCATGCACGATCTTACCTGTCTGATCTACTAGGAACATACGAGGTAAGGCAGAGATATCCAATTCTTTGACCAGGTAACCATATTCATCATGAAGGACTTTGAAATTCCAGTCTGTCCTATTGACCATATCAAATACTTTAGAACGATGTGTCGGTGCATCTATAGAAATGGCAATAAATTCAAAATCATACTTCTCAGACCAATCACAATGTATTTTTTGCAGTGCCCTCAGTTCAGCCCGACAAGGAGCACACCAGGTAGCCCAAACACTAACTAAGTAGATTTTACCTTTAGGCATATGAGATGACAAATAAGACTTCTCATTCAGCTCATTCTTGACATGGATTTCTAATGGCGCTTTGGTAGTGCCATGGACAGAGTTAAACGGAAAAGGACTTTGAGACATTAATGAATTAATGCTCAATAATAAAATGATACCATTGAGAAGACGCATACAATTTTATGTGATTGAAGACTGGATCACAAGATATGAATTTCTATGCTCACAAGTAGCGCAATTAAGCCAGCTCCAGATTCAAAAGGAATTTCTTAATGTATTTGTGGACTATCGGATCAGCGTGACATCACCATATATATTTACCAACTCACCAGCACCATTATCTATAGTTAGACTGTAAATGTATACACCTGGCATCAACTGACGACCCTCATAGGTGCCATCCCATCCATGTCCTTCGTCCCCTAATTCAAAACCACTCGCAATATAAAGTGTGTTGCCCCATCTATCGTATACCGTTAGCGACTCTATTAGTCCAGGTGACTTTACAGAAAACGCTGTAAAGAAATCACTGCTTCCATCACCATTAGGAGAAAATATATTGGGAACATATACCTCGTCAGCTAAACTGACTTTTAGTTGAACCACTTGTTCTAAGACACATCCATGATTATCAGTAACCTCCACTTTGAGTGGGGTATCCTCAGACATATTGACTTGCAGATTTGCCTCAGTTCCGAGTACACTACCTTGTAGATCAGTCCATACAACTCCGGCTATAGTGCGATCTTGAGATAATTGAACTTGAATGTTTTGTGCAGTCTCATAGACAACCGCTATCTCAGAGGGTAAAATAATTTCTGCTTCTGGAAACTCTAAGATTTCAATTTCCTTTTGCACAATACAACCCTTATTGTCTAATAATTCTACACCATAAAGACCAGGCCCTAAGGCATCGACACTCAAGCCTCCATCCCTTTGTATGCCGTCTACAAGAAGAGTTAGGGGTACTATACCACCCTGAATATTCGTCAAGGTGATTTGTCCGTTATTGGCTCCATTGCAATAGACATCTGTTTTTTCAAATTCAAAATCCTGCAGAAAATTAAGGGCAGTATCAATGTTGGCAGAGATAAGAGCTGTACAATGAGACAAAGGATGATAAAGGGTCGCTTCATACAATCCTGGTTTGGATATAACTGCCAAAGTATTGCTTGACTCTGCAATCAGGCCGTCAGTTGTTTGCCAATCTACAAGCACTTCATTATTAGGAATAGTGAGGTGCAATTCCATTTGCTCTGTTTCACATTCCCAATCACCGACAGGCAAAAAAGCCCCATCAGGAACTTCTTTATTCTCAGGTACTGTAAACTGATCAGTTAACTGACATCCATTGCTTGCTGTCAATGTAACGTAATAGAGACCACCCTTAGCGACACTTGGATTTGGAAGTTGGGAATGGAATTCTATTCTGTCACTCCAACGATGACTAGTGATGTTCTGATTTGCTGCGTAGCTTAATATACTTTCTGTTTGTTCGCAATTGATGGTATCATAGTTAAAGGTGGCAGTAACTTCTAAGGAATTATCATTGACAAGTATCGAAGATGAGATTTCACAATTGATACCTGGTATTGTCGCCATACAATTATATGTGCCACCTTCTCTTACTATAAGGTCAGCACTATTAGAAAGTGGATTACCAAATTGATCAGCCCAGCTATAATCTATCAGAACATTATATCCCTGCATGGACACCTGTGCGGATAATGACGAACTTCTATCTGTACAATCGATATCATTTGAGGAAACCAACTGAAGTTGAAAGTCCTGGAAATCAACCAACGTAAATTCGACTATTTCCTGACATTGGCTATTGGGATTAATTACGGAATAAGATCCAGAATCACAATAGTCTACACCGTATAGTTCATAGCAAGACGTTCTAGAACAAAATAAAATCGTTCCTAGATTATTGATTACTGATTCTAAGAATATAAAATCCTGTACTTCGAATTGACAACTATCTACCTCACAAGTCACTGTAGTAGATGTCGTAATCACCTCTCCACAATATTCTATCCTTTCTCCTTCACAGAGCAATATTGGCGGAAGAAATTCCACTACAGGAGGTAATATAGCTACCGTGAGTGGTACAAAATCTCCACAATCAAAGGTGCCGTTACCACAAATATTCAATATGGGATCTCTGTGCTCAATGACATTTATTTGAAAGGTGTCTTCTACCAACCAATTTATCTCAATTTCAACAGTTGTACTATCACCTACAAACTCCCAGCCCTCTGAAGGTTCTATAATCCATTCATAACAAAGCAAATTTTGCTCGAACAAATCAATCTGAAGACATCTTGGAGTACTCCCTGATCCAACACAAGAAGCCCGATCAAAACTATACTTTGCCATAAAACCAATACAACTGACATCATCTCCAGTGACCCCTCCATCCTCAGGCATCGCCAAAGAATCTATGTCAATGTCGACAAACGAAGTATCTATTCCAGAAAGGGCAGTGATTTCATAATCACAGACCGATCCTTTATATCCATCCAGAAAGAGGAAGACGAGTTCACCTGGCACCAACCCATTTCCAGATAAGGTAAAAGTAGATACATTTCCTTCTATGCTACACGCAATAATATCATCGACATTGCAATTCCTGTATAACCCTGCTTGCATGCCTGAGACGTATATACTATCACAATCAACAATGGTACAATTCTCAGGTGTGATTTGCAACTCTATACTTTCCTCACAGGCAAAAAATTTATACCACATTATATTATCAGCTTCGCCATCATTAGGACAAAGGGGCGACGGGGCATTAGTGTTTGCCATTGAAGGTAAAGTTCCTCTTAGATTCAATAAATCTATTGGACACAAAGCCGTGGCATTCTCACATGAAGCACCAGAATTATCTGATAGAAAATCACATTGACCAACACAAGAGAATCCAACAAACAACAATATGCTAGATGAAAGAAAGTTCTTCATAATAATGATTCTTATGTTCTTACAAGATACTGAAAAAGAAACATATGCTGCCTTGTAAATCCATTATAGATTGATTTAATTGAAGTTGTCATTTTAACATTCATACTTTTTTTTGATAGTCATCTAAAAGTTTGTTGGCCTTTATTAGTCTAGTCAAAAACAGATATAGAAATAAGTTACTCCTCATTACCCCACCTATTAAGAGATACAATTAGTATCTTGAAACCCAGATAGACAAGTTATAAGTATTGCAGAAAGACTATTAGCATACAATGAAAACAAACATATACCAAATAGATGCATTTACAAATAAGCTCTTCGGCGGCAACCCAGCAGCTGTATGCCCATTGGATGAATGGCTACCTAACGAGACATTGAAGCAAATTGCTATAGAAAATAATCTAGCTGAAACAGCCTACTTCGTGCAGTCCTCTGAGAATCGCTATCACTTAAGATGGTTTACACCAGAAATCGAAATAGATCTTTGCGGCCACGCCACACTGGCCTCCGCCTTTGTTATTATCAATGAGCTAGGAAATAAATCGAATGAAATTCTCTTTGATACACAGAGCGGTCTTTTAACAGTAACCAAGGTAGGAGATTATCTAGAACTTGATTTTCCTTCAAGACCAGCCCAAAAAGTACACCTGCCAGAAATCATTAGTGAGTCTCTCAATATCCAACCCACAGAGGCATGGAAAGCTCGTGACTACTTATTAGTGTATGAGACTGAAGAAGACATCAAAAAAATAGCTCCTAACACAGCACTCCTTGATCAAATCAATCTTAGTCCAGGTGGAATCATCGTGACTGCTAAAGGCAAAGCTAATGAAGTAGACTTTGTTTCCAGATTTTTCACCCCGCAAGCCGCTGTCTTTGAAGATCCTGTAACAGGTTCAGCACATTGCACCTTAATCCCCTTTTGGGCCGAGCGACTAAATAAAACCAAATTAAGGGCACTACAAATATCTGATCGCGGCGGCGAATTACTCTGCCAATTGAATGAGGACAGAGTAACAATAAGAGGACAAGCGGTTAAGTATTTGGAAGGAAGGATTTGTTTGTGATCGAAGATCATCATCTGACCTCTGTTATGAAATTGATAAATAATTAGATAACATCTCAGGTCAAACACGATACTCATAATTGAAAAACTTAATCATTCACTTCATACAAAATAACCTATAATGAAAATCCCGAATAAGCATACAATTTTTCCACTAGCGCATTACGATAGACTATGCTTTCTAAAAAACATCATCACCAACCCTAATATCATTGTTGGCGATTACACTTACTACGATGATTTTGAAACAGTTGAAAACTTTGAAAAAAATGTAAAGTATTTATTCGACTTTATTGGAGACAAACTGATTATTGGAAAATTTTGTATGATCGCTTCCGATGTCACCTTTATTATGAATGGAGGTAATCACCTACATGAATCTCTATCAACTTATCCATTTGCTATTTTTGGTGGTTCTTGGTCAGAGGCTATGGAAGGAAAGGCCTATCCCACTAAAGGAAATACCGTAATCGGCAATGATGTATGGATAGGATATGATGCCACAATAATGCCAGGTGTAACAATAGGCGATGGTGCCATCATTGCCACAAAATCTGTCGTTACTAAAGATGTAGCACCATACACAATTGTGGGAGGCAATCCATCTAAAGAAATCAAAAAAAGATTTCCCGAAGAAATCATTAAAAAATTATTAGAGATGCAATGGTGGGACTGGCCAATAGAAAAAATTACAGCCAATGTGCAACTCTTAACTGGCAAAAGCCTTACTCTCTCCTAATATTATAAGTCTGTTTCTTCTCCTACCTAGAGTGAAGGAAGAAATTATGTAAATGGAGCAAGGCTATAGAAAAGAAAAAGTAGAAAAGACATTGAATGAAATGTTTCATCTAAATTTCTGTAAAAACATTGCACTGAATAACTTATGATTATGCAATAATTAAAAGTGCAATTTGCAGAATATCTTTAATGTCATGATTCGTTAAAATGTACATTATCTCATAGAAAGAAAGGAATGCTAAAAATTGTATAGCCCACATTCACCTCAAAATATAAAATTAAATAAATGAAAGAAATAGACAATATCAAGGACTTTATAGAATGGAACAAAAATCCTATCGAACCATGTGCAATACAAAGCTTACCACTTAAAGAATATAAAGATGAGATTCTCAGAAATACTTATAATGGTAGCATGTTTCTAGGATGTGATTTGTCTAATGAAACAGCTGGTCATATCGTACAAACAGGAGGAATGGTGATTCCAAAAAAGAACAACAAGTTATTTCCCAGTCACAAATCAAAACTCTATACTGTAAAAGAATTGTTCGAGGGCTTTGATCCTAGTGACCCATCTGGGTATGAGACAACCTATGACTTTAAAGTGTATAGGGAGTACTATTATGACGGAATGGAAAACCCTGATTCCATTGCTGTCAGCTTGGCAAGGAGATTACATGACCATAGTATTACCGATGCGCTCAATGAAATCATTAGGGATAGAAAAGTAGTCGCTATAATGGGCGGACATTCTATGGAAAGAAAAGATCCATATTATCTTCAGGTCGCAAAGATTTCGAGAGCTTTAACCAACAAAGGATTTCTTATGGTTAGTGGAGGAGGACCAGGAGCGATGGAAGCCACGCATTTTGGAGCCTACTTTGCATGCAGACCTTTACAAGACATGGTAGATGCACTAAATGAAATGAAAATAAGAAAACCAAATGCGCCGAGAGGAAAGGAATATGATGATAAGGATTGGTTACATAGAGCATGGAAGATTTTGTCAAAATACCCTATCCCTCCAGGCAAAGAAAAAGAATCCCTCAGTGTCGGTATTCCTACATGGTTGTATGGACATGAACCACCAGCACCTTTTGCAACGCGTATAGCAAAATACTTTGCAAATAGTGTCAGAGAAGATGGCTTACTTACCATAGCTAAGCACGGCGTTATTTTTGCGCCTGGTAGTGCTGGGACTACTCAAGAGATTTTCCAAGATGCAACGCAAAATCACTATGCGCCTTATAATAAAGATAGATTTGACAAACCTGTAAAGAAAAAATTTGTATCACCAATGATTCTATTTGGGCATAACAGATGGACTGTCGAAAGGCCTTTGTGGGACTTTCTAAGGATTGCCGCTAGTGGTAGAAAATATGGCGAACTATTGCATCTAACAGAAAGTGAAGAGGAGGTGATAGAAAATATCCTAAAATACAACCCTGACAAATACACCTTTCCTCCTGATGATAAAAAAGACTTTGCATAGTAACACGTCTGACACGATAATCTCCTACATTTTGAATTAACCAAGCAATTGTAAAGATTCACACTTAATGGGTAATACTAAAAATACACCGTGCAAGAGGTCATTAACTCACAAGGACGACATGAAAAATATGTACTGTGTATCTTTTGTTTTCTTTTTCTTCTCGACCACAGCTGAGCGAACTACTTAGTATATAATCAAATAAATCTTACAGACTCCTCAGAATCAATTTTACACTTATGAAATTCAGAACAATTTTATTCATATTAATTATAGGAGGCCATTTTAATAATCTCTATGCCAGCAGAATAATTGTTTCTTCAGACATTGGTTTTGACCCTATAGACAATACCAACTTCTTACAATTTGCTTTTGATGAAACAACAGAGGATACCATAGTAGTTGATAACGTTGGACTGGACTGGAACACAGGACCATTAAGATTAGAAAGAAATGATATCACTATCATTTTCGAAGAAGGTGTAGTACTACGTGCCTTACCAGGTGAGTTCGATATTTTTGAATCATTAATCAATGTAAATGACAAATCCAATATTAACATCATCGGATATAAAGCAACCTTCATAATGAACAAACAAGAGTATGTAGACCTAGCAGATAGTGAATTTCGTCATGGCATTAGCCTGAACTCCGCAACGAATATTGTGATTGAGGGGTTGACTATTCTGGATACTGGTGGTGATGGCATACTTGTTACTAGAAGTTTTCAGCCCAATAGTCTTAAAAACTATTGTGAAAATGTGCTCATCAAAAATTGTAGATTCTCCAATAATTATAGGCAAGGCTTATCCGTAACATCAGCCAAAGATCTAACGATATTAAATTGTGAATTCTCTGATACCAACGGCACACTTCCTGAAGATGGGATCGATTTAGAACCTGACACCCCAGCAGAAAGGCTTGAGAATATACTCATCAAAGATTGTAGAATTTTCAACAATTTTGGCAATGCAATTCAGCTTGCGCTCTTTATGATGCAAGACAGCTCTTTAGATGTGTCTATCACTGTAGAAAATACCTACATGGCTAATAATCACCATCCTTCCAACACCTTTGATTTTGCAGAAATTGCAGCTACTGATAATGGATCAAATGGCGTTGATGGATTTGTAAATTTCAATAATTGCTACATAAATAGTAGTCAATGGACAGCTGTGTACGCATCTAAAACCGTTGAGAGCTATGATCTAAATTTTACAAACTGTGTATTCAAAGATGTATCCAACGATCCTATCAATTTGAATAATCCAATTTTTCTTGAAGTAACAGACTACGATAATCCCGTTCCAAGATTTGGCGGATTGAGCTTCACTGATTGTGCCATTATCTATGACGAAAATATTCCTTTCCTTAATGTAGTAGAGAATATTCCTACCTCGGATGGTTTAGGTGATATAACTGGCAACTTCTTTATTATCAATCCAAATGATGCAGGCTTCTCTTTAGGTTCAAATCCTGATAATGTAAATATTTCGTATGAATATTTTGAATCCTTTCCTGTATCAGAAATCAATTTAAGTACAACACAACTAAATTATCTTGAAGCAGATAAATATATTGAGTTTGAAATCACAAGAAACGGAAATTTAGAAACCCCAATCGCTGTTGAATTTGAATACAACGGCAGTGCAGAATATGGAATTGATTACGACAGAGCTAATGGATTTTCAATAATACCATCTAACAGCTCATTTGCAAATGACACAATTGAGATTATTCAAGATATAAATGATGAACCAGTTGAGAATCTGGACATGTCAATTATACAAAATGACTGTATTAATTTAGGTCAAGTCAATGAGTTAGAATTTCTGATTAATGACATACTAACTTCTACTCATGATGAAGTTGGATTAGAATATCATGATTTAAAAATATACCCTAACCCAGTAAATGATATCATACACATACAAGTTAATGCCTCAAAATATGATGTAAAATTTCTTGACATCAATGGAGGAATACTTGAGTCTTATAATAACCAATATGACTTTACCTTAATTAATATTGAGCCTTATACAACAGGAATATATTTTGTGCAAATACTTAATAAGACAAAGAATACTGTTACCTCACATAAGATTATAAAGAACTAACTGCTGTAATTTATTGCACACATATAGAATGGCAGTTAAATAGAAAGAGTGATATTCAGAAGCAGGAATCTGAAGAAGTTCTGGCTGAAAAAACAGTTATCCCCTATTCTCATGAGATTTATACTTCTTTACTGAATAGCGCATCTAAGTGCATCAATAATCAACAGATTCTCTGGACATACACATAGCTAGTATGCTGAACTGCTGTCGAAAATAAGCAGTTTCTTCATTTAATCTATATAATCATACTTGCCTACCTGCGGTTTTCTTTTTCATTGAAAAAAGCCTGCCCTGAGCAAAGTCGAACGGGTAAAATTATAGACTCTATCCATTTCTTAACGCTGCCTTTCTCAAATCGATAGGATTAGAGTGTGCTTAGTATTAGAGAAATTAGATACTTAGTTACTTATAAACCTACTCCCCCTTGAACACTTTCTCCTGCTGATCAATACTTTCCCCATGGATGGCATTGATAAACTTAAGGATAAATCCCTCACTCAATCCATACCTCGCCGCTTGCACTTTGCTCTTTTCTATAATCTCATTCCACCGACGCTGTTGCAGTATGGTCATGTTATTCTTCTTCTTGTAAGCACCTATATCCCGAACAATCTTCATTCTGTTAGACAACAGATTGATGAGTTCGTCATCTATATGATTGATTTCTTCCCTTAGCGCCTCTATTTCACTTTGTAGCGCAGGCTCATCTTCATAATCTTCACGGAGGACCATTTCTGTAATCATACGTCCTAGCACCTCTGGAGTAATCTGCTGCTTGGCATCAGACCAGGCATTGTCTGGATCTATATGCGACTCTATCATCAGGCCATCAAAATCAAGGTCCATCGCTTTTTGACCTACATCTTGGAGGATATCTCGGCGTCCACAGATATGACTAGGATCATTTATCAACGGAATATCTGGCATACGCCTTTTAAAGTCCAGTGCTATTTGCCACTGGGGGCGATTTCTGTAATAGGTCTCTCCCCTATTAGAAAAACCTCGGTGGATAGCACCCAATTCTTTAATGCCAACTGCTGCTAATCTTTCCATGCCTCCTATCCACAATGCCAGATCAGGGTTGATCGGATTCTTGACCAATACAGGAATATCAATACCTCGTAGAGCCTCAGCAATTTCTTGCACAGCAAACGGATTGACAGTCGTCCGAGCTCCTATCCACAGTATGTCTATACCAAAGGCCATACACTGCTCCACATGCGTTGCTTTGGCTACTTCAACAGTAACCGGAAATCCAGTCTCTTCCTTAGCCTTTTGCATCCAAGGTAAACCTTTAAGCCCCACTCCCTCAAACGAACCTGGTCGCGTACGTGGCTTCCAAATTCCTGCTCTCAATATATCAACTTTATTTGTGGCCTTGAGTCGCTTGGCGGTTTCCAATACCTGCTCTTCTGTCTCAGCACTGCATGGCCCTGCAATCACTATAGGCCGCTTGTCTTTTGTTAACCAACTTGTTGTACGATTCATTATTCTACCTTTTATTATAATTAAGTCTCTTACTTAGTCAATATTCTTTTGATATCATTTGCATCAGTCATCAACTCACGCAGATCGTTTGTATCTCCAGTAGCGAGTGCTTCTCTTATCTTTAGAAGGTAACTACTGTACTCATCTATGGCATCTATGAGATGCTTATTGTTCTTTTGAAATATAGGCACCCAGGTTTCTGGATTACTTTTAGCAAGTCTTGCCGTTGACTCAAAACCAGTACTGGCCAGATTAAAAATCTTATGCTCATCCTTCTCTATATCCAATACAGTCAGACTCAAGGTAAACGAACTAACATGTGACAAGTGTGACACGTAGGCCATATGTCTATCATGCGCATTGCTGTCCAAATACTGGGTGGTCATCCCCAAACTCTTAAATAATTTTTCAGTCATTTGCAATGCCGAATCGTCTGACAGGTCTCTGTCACAGATGATATTGTTTTTATTTCTAAACAAGCCACTGATAGCTGCTCTTGGTCCGCTAAACTCTGTTCCTGCCAAAGGGTGTGCAGCGACATACTGACCACGCTTAGAATGACTACTAACGCTTTCGCATATCTGCTCTTTAGTAGATCCAACATCTACAACGACTGTTTTGTCATTTATATCATCTAATAGCTTTGGTAATAACTGCTCTATCAAGTGGACTGGAATAGCTATGATAATCATCTGCGCTTGCTCTATCGCCTCCTCATACGTGACCATGCGATCGACTAAGCCTAAGTCTGCAGCGAGTTGGGCATTATCAGGATTGTTGTCCACTCCTAGCACGGTTACATTGAGTTGAGATCGCAGGTCTATGGCCATGGATCCACCAATGAGTCCTAATCCTATGATTGCTATAGTCGTCATGCTAATATCATTTTTGCAGATACGATTCGTTCTAGAGCCTCTTCCATTCTCTCTATAGGTGTACAGAGAGAAATCCTGAGATAGCCAAGTCCATTATCACCAAATATAAATCCAGGCGTTATAAATACTTGAGCCTCATGAAGTAGGGCCTCACTCCACTCCTCCCCTGACTTTTTACTTACTTTACCCCAGACAAACAGTCCTGAACTGTCTTTGTTGTAACTTATACCAAGTGCATCATAGATTTTCCATGCAAGAGCTTGTCGTTGCTCATATCGTTCATTGAGACTTTTGAACCAAGACGCATCAGATCGCAAGGCTTCTACAGCAGCATATTGTACTGGTAAGAACATTCCTGAGTCCATGTTGGATTTAAACTTAATGATAGATTGTAGATAAGTAGCACTGCCCAGAACAACTCCCACTCTCCAACCTGCCATATTAAAACACTTACTCAATGACGTCAATTCCAGGCACGTGTCCAATGCGTCAGGTATAGCAAGTATGCTTAGGGGTTGGTCATTTAGAATAAAGGCATAAGGATTATCATGACATATGAGGATATGATGTTTTTTACCGAAGTCTACCAATTGCTCAAAGAGGGCCCTATCACCTCTCTGACCAGTAGGCATATTCGGGTAATTAACCCACATGAGTTTGACTTTAGTTAAATCCAACTTATTAAGTGCTTCGAAATCTGGCTTCCAATCAGTTGACTCATTGAGATCATACAACCGAGGCAATCCTCCTGCGAGTAGCGTCGTCATTTTATATGCTGGATAACCAGGATTTGGAACAAGTACCTCATCTCCTGGATTGAGAAAACTCATAGCAATATGCATGATTCCTTCTTTCGACCCAATCAGAGGTAGCACCTCATTTCTAAAATCCAGATTGACCTTAAAGTGTTTGGAATAGAAATCAGCATACGCCGTCCTCAATTCAGGTAATCCATAATAGGACTGATACTGATGTGCTTTGGGCAGAGCTAAGCTATCGGTCAGCGCTTGTACAACCTTTTCTGGCGGTGCCATATCTGGGCTGCCTATACCTAGATTGATAATGTCTTGACCAGAGGCATTCAGTGCAGCAATCTCCTTGAGCTTACTAGCAAAGTAATAGGTTTTTACCTGCGCCAACCTATCAGCAGCTTGTATTCTGTCAGATTTCATCATAGCATTACTTTGATGCTTTCTTTACTTAACTTATCCGCCAGTATGTTAAATGAATCTGCAGGTGCCAGATGGTTATCATGCAGATTAAAATATTTATGAGTAGCGATACTATGATAAGATCCCCGATATTCTTGCATGACTATTTTATAACTTGACATATCTATATGGTATAAAAAAAAAGAGCCCCAAACAGGGCTCTTTAAAATTTTTATTATGGTATAACAATACTATTAGAGCCCTGTATCTATTCTAGATAAAAGCTAATCCAGTAACAAGTATTGTAATTAGTATTATACATTCCTTTACTATAAAGGAGCAAATTATGGTTTTGTTTAAGATAATTCAAGTAATCAGGGCTTATTTTCTTTTATCATATAAAGTGTCTACTGCTTTACCATTTATCATGCTATCTACTTCCTTAGCATAAAAAATGTGCAACACTGTAGAAGGTTTCAATCATCTGATTCTACTATTATCTAGTATTACCTTTAATTATTACAGCTTGACTATGCTGTGTCAGGTCTCTGATAAATAGTAACTTACTGAAACAGCAATGAAGGAATCTGAGAGATATTGGTGTATTATAAGATTGCTATCAGAATATCTCGTATAGCTGGATGTCCAGCAGGAATGATGGTGCCATCTGGCAGTCGCTTTTCACCCGGTTCATGATAATCTTCATACATCCCCATAGGCGCCGTAACTTCTTAGAAGAAGAGCCTTCTAGCATCAAATTCTAGTAGCAACCTTTCTAACTGAGGAAAATCTTCTACATTCCAAGCGCTTTCAGATAATCCTATAAATACCTCAGCCAAACAGATTTATAGAAAGCAATAGAAGTGAATTCGCCTGGCCTGTCCATTTCGTCACCAGGATGCACTTTCTGAATGACAGCATTGATTTCATCTAATACTTTTTGGATCTTTTCAAAGTATGGCACGAAAAGTAGAGTCATTAGCTCGTCTACCTATTGGACGATTTCTGTATGTGTCACATACACCATATCGCTATAAGCGACATCTAAGCTGGTCTGAGCAAGAAATCTCGAAGCATCTGCCAGATCAGGGAAATGATCGCTTCCTGATATAGTAAAATTCGCTTGATTGGTGTTTGTGCTATAACTAGAGATATCTAGGTTCGAGAATGATGTTACCGTCCATATCAATTAGGCCATAAAGACCATTGATTTGTCCAATACTCTCGTACTCCAAAGGAATAATCTCTTCTTTATTTACATTGATCATTCCACTTTTACCCTGTTTTCTTACTATTGCAAGACCATCGCAAAAACTTGAAGCAGAATCATAAATATGCGGAATTTGAAGTTGTCCATCTCTGTCAATATAACCGTATTTAGATGATACTTTATCCCTAACTGGTGTAAGCCCATTATTAAAGTCATAGTAAATGACATTCTTATATTTCGATAGATCAATTATTTGAGTACCGCTACTATCGGCTATATACTCTTGACCATTTTTATGTACTAAGAATCTATTGAAATCTAATTCTTGACACAAGTCATAATCTTCAGCAAGGCAAATTGATTCTGCTTTACTATAGTTGATATTGTGTTGTGCCACCAACCAATCTGTTAGAGATATAATTATTAAAGCTATTACTGTTGATTTTTTCATACTTATCTCATGACTAACGAATAATGATACCCAGCGTCTCTGACGAAGGAGGATTTGCTGTGGTATCCATTGTTATAGACTGGCCCTTTTAGATTCTATTTTAAGTTCAATCGCTTCTTTAATGAATTGATTTAGCGATTTGCCTTCAATC
>CAZMMQ010000058.1:0-26108 GCA_964567435.1 uncultured Saprospiraceae bacterium
TTGATTTATATCATGTTCCATTGTGAGAACGGAGAACTCTCTACTCCGCTGCGCTGCGATCGAGTTGGAAAGGGGGGGTGTAAATGGACACTTTCCAAATCGACCTTGTGGAGATTTCTCCGTGCTCGATCAAGCGTATGTTCATTAGATGGGGTGACTTAATGAATGTTAATGTTCCATTTCGCGAAGGAAGAATCTTGTACTGTGCTGTGCTCCGATCGTTGAAAAAGATGAAAGGATACACATCCTTTTCATGTCGACCTTGCGGAGACATCTCCGTGCTCGCAAAGGGTGTTATAGTAGTTGGAAAGAGTAGTCGGTGGAGGTGGTATCAATTATTGGGGGCCTAATGAAGACGGCAGTGAATCTGGGGCCTTACCCAATCAGAATGCCTTAGGTCCTGCTTGGTTTGTAAATAACTTCAAGATTGTAGATACCCCTAATGAAGAAATAGATATGCTCAGTAGTATTAATCCTGCTGAAACTGCGATTATAAACAAAGACTTTGAGACAGAATTAGCGGGGGCGAATTTTCTGAGAAGCGGCACTATAGAATTGACTAAATACGAACCTGATCATCTTACTTATGACTCTAACTCTGCTGCTGATCAGCTGGCGGTATTCTCTGAGGTATGGTATGGTCCTGATAAAGGTTGGGAGGCTTACATAGATGGCTCTAAGGTGAATCATTTGCGAGCTAATTATTTGCTCAGAGCACTGAAAGTACCATCTGGTCAGCACACAATAGAATTCAAGTTTAATCCAAAGTCCTAATCTCTTGGTGGTACTATTTCACTCCTTACTTCATTGCTTATAATTATTGGTCTCATAAGATATATAGGAAACAATATAAGGGGAATGAATACTGAAGATGTCTCTGAAGTTAACGAAGAGGAAAAGCTTTTGGTCAAGAAGTCAATTAAGAAAGTAAAAAAGAAAAAGTCTGGAAGAAAGTAGATAAATCAAAAATGGATAGTCAGAGTAAACCAATTATTTAACTATTGCTCTGGCAAAATTAATGAAGTGTATTGATGGCTAACCTCAGGTTAATGGTGTAGATTTCATATAATATAATTTCCAGATATATTGGACTAGTCTTGTCTCATTCTCACCTCAAGCAGCCAATCAGAAATTATGTATAAGCTATTTTTTTTAGTACTTCTCTAATTTGAAAGTTCAGAAGTTTATGTACTTTTCTGACGTTTTAGATATTTCGAACCGACCATTATGAATAATAGATTCTTTAATCCAATAGTATTATCTTTTTTTGTTTTTTCAAGTATGATTTTTTTGTCCTGTCAGAACAAAGAAAATCAGAATGGGCAAAGAGCAACGAATAATTCTGAAGTCAGCGATGAGATCAAATTTGAACAGTTGGCACCTACAGCTACAGGTATAGATTTTTCCAATAACCTAAATATTAATGATCTTAAGATTACCCTCGACTACATAAATGTCTATAATGGTGGAGGTGTAGCTGCAGGAGACATCAATAATGACGGGCTGGTTGATTTGTATTTTACAGGTAACCAAGTTGATAATAAATTATATCTCAATAAAGGAAACTTTCAGTTTGAAGATATATCTGTCAAAGCAGGCATTACAAGTCCTAATTCTTGGTCTACAGGTGTGACTATGGCGGATGTCAATAATGATGGTTGGTTAGATATTTACGTTTGCCGTGCATATTATGATGGAGATGTCAGTCTGAGAGAGAATCAACTGTATATCAACAATGGTGACCTGACATTTACAAATCGAGCTACAGAATATGGTTTAAATGATTCTCACTACAGTATACAAGCTAGCTTCTTAGATTATGACAGGGATGGGTTGCTTGATCTTTTCGTAGGTAATCACCCTCGCCAGAGAAATAAAGACAAGAGTTTTCATGCCAATAATTTCAATAATCCTGAAATGATTCACAGTGATCAACTCTATCGAAATAATGGAAATGGAACATTTAGCAATGTAACTGAGAAAGCAGGCATACTCAATTATGGATGGACTCTTGGGATTAGTATTACTGATTATAATAAAGATGGTTGGCCGGATATCTATGTCGCCGTAGATCACACAGAGCCAGATTACTTTTATCAGAATAATGGTGATGGTACATTTACTAATGTTGTAGAGTCTAAGTTAAAGCACATAACTGCTTCCAGTATGGGTATGGATGCCGCCGATATCAATAATGATGGAAATGTAGATATGTATGTTGTGGATATGTTGCAGACAGATAATTTCCGTCAAAAGACGCAAATGGGGTCTATGGAACCTGAACGATTTTGGGAGTTAACCAAGTCTGGCTATCATTACCAATATATGCGTAATCAACTTCAATTAAATACAGGTAATAACTCTTTTGTCGATATAGGTCAAATGGCTGGTGTCCATCAAACCGACTGGAGTTGGGCAGCTCTTCTTGCTGACCTCAATAATAATGGTTGGAAAGATCTATATATATCTAATGGTTATTATCGGGATGTACTAGACAAGGATCAAATATATAATCTGCGAAAGAAGTTTTTCCTTGCCGAACAGCAAAATCAAAACCTGAATACTATTGCCTATGAACATGCAAGGAATCTGGGTACTACTAAATCAAGGAATTTTTGTTTTGCCAATAATAAAGATTTGACATTTTCTGATGTTTCTTCATCATCAGGACTAGATCATCTAGGATATTCCAATGGTGCCTTGTATGCTGATTTTGATAATGATGGACAATTGGATATAGTGGCTAACAATATCGATGAGACCAGCTATATCTATAAGAATATATCAGGTGGGAAAAATAATTATCTGAGATTCAAATTTGACTATTCACCTGACATGCATTCCATCGGCGCTAAGGTAATCATCAAGTCTGGGGACCAACTTCAGTATCAGGAATTATATCCAACAAGAGGATATCAATCCATGGTAGAACCTCTTTTGCATTTTGGATTAGGACAATTGGATGAGGTCGATTATGTTATCATAAAATGGCCTGATGGCAAAACTCAAAAACTGAATTCGGTATCTGCTAATCAAATGCTTTTGGTCAAATACCAGGATGCAAATCTAACGAACACATCATCTGACAAAATGGCTTCTTATATGTTTAGAGAAAACAAGTCAATTGCAGAGATTGATTTCAAACACAAGGAGAATGAATTTGATGATTATTCTGTACAAATTCTCTTGCCTCATAAGATGTCACAATTTGGTCCTTTCATAACCAAAGGCGATGTCAATGATGATGGATTGGAAGACTTCTTTGTTGGTGGTGCCGCCGGGCAATCAGGCGTCGTTTTTATCCAAAAAGCAGATGGAAATTTTAAACGACAAAGCAATTCGGTTTTTTCAAAGGATAAGGATTATGAAGACATGCAAGCGACATTTTTTGATGCTGACAATGATGGTGATATGGATCTCTTTGTGGTAAGTGGTGGCAGTCAGCATCCTGTGAATAGCCCGCTATATTATGATCGACTATATCTCAATAATGGCAGCGGGAATTTTAAAACGGCTCAAGACCAAATACCAAATGCTTCTGTAAGTGGCTCCTGTGTCAAGCCATTTGATTATGATAATGATGGAGATATAGACCTATTTGTTGGAGGAAGACATGTACCTCATAATTACCCGAGTCCGGCTCCAAGTAGACTCCTAGAGAATCAAGGTGGAAAATTCCTTAAGGTCAAAGAAAGCTTAACGCGTGATTTCTATAAATTAGGGATGGTGACCGATGCAATATGGACAGACTTTGATGCCGATGGTTCTACCGATTTGGTTGTCGTAGGGGAGTGGATGCCCATTACTGTTATATTGAATAAAGATGGCAACTTCGTCAAAAGTGATAATGATTTTGGAATTGCAGCGAGTAAAGGATGGTGGAACACTATAGAAGAATGTGACTTAGATAAGGATGGAGATATGGATTATGTGATTGGTAATCTTGGATTGAATTACAAGTATCAAGGATCAGTGGAGAAACCATTCCATGTATATGCTGGAGATTTTGACAGCAATGGTACGTTTGATATTGCTTTGGGCTATGTGGCCCAGGATCAGATTTTTCCAGTAAGAGGACGTCAATGCTCTTCAGAGCAAATGCCTAGCTTGGCTAAAAAATTTCCAACCTATACCGCTTTTGGATCAGCATCTTTGGAAGATGTATATGGGGTCTCACTTCAGAATGCCTTGCACTTAGAAGCCAATAATTTCAACTCTTCTATATTATTAAATAAAGGAAATGGACAATACACCTTGAAGACTTTGCCAAACGAAGCTCAGTTGTCTCCCGTCAATGCTATAGTCTGCCATGACTTTGATAAGGATGGTAACATGGATATAATGCTTGGTGGTAATCTCTATGTATCAGAAGTGGAAACAGGACGTGCAGATGCAGGTACTGGTCTCTTACTTAAAGGAGATGGAAACGGAAATTTTATTCCTAAGACATATGAGAGTAGTGGGTTTTATATTCCTGGAGATGTCAAGGACTTAGACCTAATACAAGTAGGGAATAAAAGCGTACCAAGTATTCTAGTTGCTAACAACGATGCGCCTATGCAATTATTTGAGTTGGATGCAATGTAGAATCCAACAAATTACTTTTCCTTTTATCTGCAAAAAATAGGAGAATTGGACACAAACTATTGTTCATATGCATGGTGCCACATGTACAATAGTGGGATGGATATATGTTTTTAGTAGAAGTAAGTATAAAGATATTATCCTCGAGAGTTTAGGTTATTTTATATAGAACGCTTAGCTTAAGTTCAAACAACACCTATTCCAAACTAAATACTGCATCGACGTCTATAGACATTGGTTCTTCTCCCATTAATTCACCATAAGATTGAGGCCTTGAGATAATGTTAATGGTTATCTGCCAGCTACTCTCATCTATCCTTGTACCTTGGATTTGTCCTTCTTTGACCGATTGATGTAAGTTCCCATCTGGTGCAGCAAAGACATTGACAAAGGCTGAAGTCTCTAATATCTCTTCGTCTCTGTAGGTAAAGGAATTGATGGAATCTCTAGGGATGACCATCGAGAACTCAGTGAATCCTACACCATCTGCGATATCTGGATCACAGGCGTTGAATATATCCCTGTATTCAAATAGATTGTCTTCGCCATCTCTTCTAATATACTCTATGATGTTCACGACAGTATCTTGCACGATCAGCGTATCACTTAAGGTCAAGATTTCTATAGATCTGTTTTCACTCCATACCATGTCCTGTCTGTTCATTTCACAGTCATCACTGCAGGCATTCATAATCATCATTATTGATATAGAAAGGAGAAAGAGGCTGTTCTTAATGCGCATATTACAATTGGTTTATTTAATCTAGATTTTGTCTACAAATATATAGACGTCTTTATATATGAATGTGTTGGTTTTTATAACCGGCTATATATACACTATAGAACTCTAGTTATAATTCATACATCATTTTTCATTTCTGCCAAGTTATACTAGATTTGAGCTATACTTGTGACCTAACTGGTTAGCAGTATTTATACGAAGTAAACTAATATCAAAGTGGGAAATCGAATTGCCCTTGTTACAGGTGCGGGAGGACAAATAGGGACAGAGTTGCTACATGCACTGCGGCAGCAATTAGGTACTAAGAATGTCATAGCATCAGACCTTAGACCCATAGATGTAGAAGGCCCATTCGAAATAATCAATGTCATGGATACTCAGCGGATTGCTGAGATCGTAGACAAATACAAGATTACGGAGATATATCATCTGGCTGCTCTGCTGTCCTCTAAAGGAGAGCAAAACATTGATTTGACCTGGACCATCAACTTCAAGGCGTACCAAGATATATTAGCGATGTCCGTGGAAAAGGGCATTAATAGAATATTCTTTCCAAGTACCATAGGCATATTTGGACCCACCACACCTAAGCAATTCACACCTCAAAACACCTCATTTATACCATCTACAGTATATGGTATATCTAAGATCACAGGAGAGTTATGGGGCCAATATTATAATAATCGATTTGGTTTGGATGTAAGATCTCTCAGGTTTCCAGGTGTTATTAGTTACGAAGTATTGCCTGTGGGAGGGACGACTGACTTTGCAGTAGAAATATTTTTTGAAACAGTAAAATCAGGTCACTACACCTGTTATCTCAAGAAGGAGACAAGACTCCCTATGATATATATGCCTGATGTCATCAAAGCTACCTTAGCACTTATGTCTGCTGACAAGTCAAGGCTGTCTACCTCTATGGGGTATAATATCCAGGGATTCTCACTGACACCTGAGGAGGTGCATAACGAGATTAAGAAACACCTACCAGAGGCAACCATAGCCTATGAGCCTGATGCACGGCAGAAGATAGCAGACTCTTGGTCTGAGACCATAGATGATTCAATGGCATTGACCGACTGGGATTGGCAGCCTCAGCATAATATGTCTACTATGACAGTAGATATGATAAAGCATTTAAATTTAAAGGTATAGTACTTATCTTACATTACTTTTCTATCCCTTACCACAGAGCTATAGTTTTCCTTTTTTTGATTATACATAAAGCAACTGTATATCACTTCAAGCATCATTTTAATGAAAAATTTATTATTTGCTCTTTTCCTATCCTCTATAACGATAACAGCACTTGCACAACGTAATCAGATTAGTGCAGTCATTTCTGATATAGAGACAGGTGAATCTTTGTTAGGAGCTACGATAAGTCAGGATTTGGATGGACAATCACTGTCAGCAACAACCACAGATATAGATGGAAGTTTCTCCCTAACCATATCCCATATGGATATACCATTGACAATCAATTACCTTGGTTATCAGGAGATGATTATCAATCCTGCTGAGCTAATTGGTGATTATCCAATCACCATTGGATTAAATCCTGCAACAACCATTCTTGAGGTGACGACTATAACCGGTTCCAGATACGAGAAGAGCTTGGCCGATTCGCCAGTGTCTATAAATGTTATCAAACCAAGATTACTCGATAATACCAATACAACCATCTTTGACAAAGTCTTAGATAAAATTCCGGGTGTGCAAATCATAGATGGCCAGCCGAATATCAGAGGAGGCTCTGGATTCTCTTATGGAGCTGGTAGTAGGGTTTTACTACTTATAGATGATGTCCCTGCTTTCCAAGCTGATGCAGGACGTCCATTGTGGGATGACATTCCAGTGGAAAATATTTCTCAAGTGGAAGTATTAAAAGGGGCTTCGTCTGCACTATATGGCTCAGCAGCCTTAAATGGGATTATAAATGTAAGAACTGGATATGCCACCAGTGATCCAGTCACCAAGGCAAACGTCTCATACACCACATATACAGCTCCTAAAGACCCGCGCAAAAAGTGGTGGGATACAGCCCCATATCAGATCAATGCCGGGTTGGTGCATAAGCAAAAGTTTGGAAAACTAGATGTTGTCGCCTCTGGATTTTATGAGCAATTAGAAGGATTCGTGAGAGGACAATTCAAAGATAAGTATCGTATAGGGGCCAATCTCAAATATCGACTTAGTGATAGGGTAATCCTCTCTATGAATACCATGTATAATTACAAAAGTGATGGTAACCATCTGCTTTGGAATGATCCAATTAGCGGTGCATATCTCGGCTGGATAGATCTTAATGACCCTGAGGGCAATGGTAATACTTATACAGAAAGTCAAACCAGTAGATTTTATCTAGACCCTCAAGTGACCATTTTTGACAGGAAGAATAACAAACACAAAATCATTACCAGATTTTATTCACTCGATAACGCTAGTACGACAGAGCAGGCAACAGGCTCTAATAATTTGTTCTTGGAATATCAGTTTACATCCCGATTAACGACACTAGGATTGGATTATACAATAGGCAGCTCTGGGTACCTGACAAGAAGTCGTTCAGAACTGTTTGGTAATGTCTCATTAGTCGCTGATAATTATGCCGTGTATGGACAGTTGGAAAAAAGACTTAAAGATAAGGTGACCCTAACTGTTGGTACAAGATATGAATTGAATCTGCATAATAGCCCAATAGTTATGGATGGAGATGAGCAGGCTGGAGGTCGAGTCTCTGAAGATAGATTGGTTTCCAGATTGGGCTTAAATTACAAACTAAAAGAATACACCAACCTCAGAGCTTCGTGGGGGCAAGGCTATCGTTTTCCAACACTAGCAGAACGATTTATCAGAACACAATTAGGCACCTTTTCTATTATTCCTAATCCTGAGTTGACCTCAGAATCAGGGTGGACAACCGAAGTAGGCATTAAGCAAGGATTGAAACTAGGAAAATGGCAAGGCTATTTGGATGTGGCAGCCTTCTCATCTAGATACGACAACATGATGGAATTTACTTTTATTCCCTCTGAACTAGGCTTTCAGTCGCAGAATGTTGGGGATACTGAGATCAATGGTCTTGAAATAAATTTAATTAGCAACTCTAAGATAGGCCAGCACCCGCTCAATATCATCTTCGGCTATACATATGTTGATCCCAGATATAGAAATTTTGAGGATGACCTTTCACTAAGTGATGAAGAAAGAGCCTTCCGTTCGAATTTGCGAGCTGGGGTGAGTGTGCCTGTTGATCCTAATGAAAGTCCTAATGTATTGAAATACAGGAATAGACATAATCTAAAAGGAGACATAGAATTTACATATAACAAACTGACGGCTGGCATCAATTATAATTATACTTCAGAGCAAGTTACCATTGATCAGTTTCTCTCTATGCTAAATGGGATAGGAGAATTCAGAGAACTCAATCGTGGATATACCAGAGTAGATAGCCGCTTGTCGTATAATTTTGGATCTCTCAAAGTCTCACTTATAGGTAATAATATTCTTAATGAAGAATATGCCATCAGACCAGGTATCTTAGAAGCGCCTAGAAACTTTGCCGTAAGATTAGACGTCACCTTATAAAGAAGGCATATGCTTAAGTTATCCTAGTAATTATTTGGTAGAATTATTTAAGTTAAGAAAGTGTTTTAAAATTTGAATTTGGGAACATAATCCTGCCGTCAATGTTTGAATTAACGAAAATAAAACAAGAGCTATGATTAATAAATATCGAATCAATATCCAATCCTTCTCAGTGCTTCTAGTGTTCTGTCTTGTGGGATTGATGAGTTGTAAACAAGAGGCGTCAAAAACCATTAATAATGGCGCAAATGCAACGAAGGCAACGACAGAAGATGTCAAAGAAAAGATGAGTAAGACGTCTACTAAGGTTGCTGAAACAATGCAAGACAAGGCAATGGAGACCAAAGGAGCTATGAAAGAATCCATGAGTGAAGCGAAGGAAAGTATGAATGATATGAAAGAAATGGCAAAAGGAAAAGTCGCCATAGCAAAGGAAGAAATGGTCAAGAAAACGCAAGTGGCCGCCTCTTCTAAGGAAGCGCTCAATGATAAAGTGGACGAGATGAAAAAAGAGATGCCTCATGCGTCGGAGGAGGTGACTAAGGTGATTACAAAAGCTGGCACGGCCGCTACGTCAGTCGTTACCACATCTACTAATAAGGCTGAACCTTCAAAACCAGCCCTTGAAGCAAGAGAAGAAGTTGCTGAGGAGATGGAGAAAGTTGAAGTTGCTCAACCAAAGAAGAAAAAGCCCGTCGCTGCGGCTGCAGGCCCAAATCACAAAGTATTTGATGACATCTTGAGAGCCAATGTGTCATCATCAGGTAAGGTGGATTATGCCGGAATCAAGGCGAATATGTCAAAGCTACAAGGTTACCTAGATGAATTGGCGACTACTAATATCAAAGGGCTCAATCGCAATGAGCAACTCGCATACTGGATTAATGCCTACAATGCATTTACCATCAAAAAAATCATCGATAATTATCCTATAGGAAGTATCACAGATTTGGATGGTGGTAAGCCATGGGATAGTCAATTTATAAAATTGGGTGGCACAAAATACACGCTTAATAATATAGAGAATGATATTATCAGACCTCAGTTCAGAGAACCAAGAATACACTTCGCCGTCAACTGTGCAGCTAAGTCTTGTCCACCGCTACTTAATAGAGCCTGGACAGCATCTAATCTTGAGACTAACTTCGAAAAGCAAACGAAGGCTTTTATCAATAACTCTCAACATAATGCAATTTCTAGTGGCTCAGCTCAGGTATCTAAGATATTCGAGTGGTATGGAGAAGACTTTGGAGATCTGAAAGCATATCTGAATAAATATGCCAAAACCAAAATAGGTGATGGCGTGACTATAGGATTCAAAGACTATGATTGGTCACTAAACAACTAATCAAATGAAGATCGTCTTTTTAGACGGATATACACTTTCTCCAGGAGACTTAGATTTATCAAGTTTGGAGGCATTAGGTGAGGTCGTTCTCTATGATAGAACGACCTCATCTTTAGTTATTGATCGCGCAATAGAAGCTGAAATTCTTATTACTAATAAGGTACAGATTACTAAAGATCTTTTAACTCAATTGCCAAATCTCAAATACATTATCGTTGCAGCTACAGGCTATGATGTCGTTGATATTGTAGCGGCGGCTGATCGACAGATTCCTGTAAGCAATGTGAGTGGATATAGTACCACCTCTGTCAGTCAGCATGTATTTGCTATGCTCTTAGGATATCTGAATCAAACTCAAGTTTATTTCAAAGAATCTAGATCTGCTCTTTGGAGCGAAAAACCAGATTTTTCTTATTGGCATCAGCCAATAGAGGAACTGACAGATATGACCTTTGGCGTTTTGGGTTTGGGTACAATAGGCAAAAAGGTAGCGACTATCTCTCATGCTTTTGGTATGAAGACCATTGCCTATAGTAGACAACCTCAAAGAGATGCGATGACTAATGTGACGCTGGTCTCTATGCCGGAATTATTATCTCAATCTGATGTTCTCAGTTGTCATGTACCTCTCAATAAATCTACGTATCATCTAATCAATAGCCACACCTTGGAGCAGATGAAATCTTCTGCAATACTTATTAATACAGCAAGAGGGGGTATTATCAATGAAGATGAATTGGCAAAAGCCTTGCAAATCAATCAAATCAAAGCAGCACTTCTCGATGTCTTATCAGAAGAACCGCCCCAAACAAACCATCCTTTATTGAACTTGGATAATTGCTTTATTACGCCACATCAAGCCTGGGCTTCTAAGGCCGCACGCAGACGACTACTAAATGGGGTAGTGCAGAATATCGAAGGTTTCCAATCTCGGCAACTTCAGAATGTTGTCAACGGACTTTAAAAAAAAAGCGCTAAAATCACTTTCAGCGCTCTGGTATATCATTTTATGTCAAATCCTTATAGTGCTGGAATTCTCAATGTCTGACCTGGGAATATCACATTAGGGTCTTTGAGCATCGGCTGATTGGCTTCAAAAATCTCTTTGTATTTCATAGGGTCACCATAGTGCGCCTTAGCAATTTTGGATAAGGAATCACCTGGCTGAACTTCGTACATCTGAGCGGCTGGTGCAGCAGCAGGAGCAGAAGCGTTTGCAGATCCGACGACAGATATTCTATCATCTATAGAAGCCACACCATTCATATTACCTAAGATGAGTATGGCTTTTTCTCTGTCTGCTTCAGTATCTGCCTCTCCCCAAATTTTGACGACATCATTCTCTATTTCTACATCTACATTAGCGACGTTGATGCCAGCACCTTCTATAATCCCTTCCAATAATCCCTCTTGTCTCTCTTTCATTGCTGACTCATCTTTTGCTTTCTCTTCGTACTTTGATGCCTTGCTTTTGAGCAATTCTGATCCAGCGTTCTTAATAAAATTGAATAATCCCATGTGTTTATACTGTTGTTTTTTTATGAGTAAATTGAAATTACATGTAAAATAACCACATAAGAACTGTAATAATTCTATAAGCGGCCATTTTTATAAGAAATTCCCCTTAGGTCCTAACCATGGAATAGAATTTGAAATACTATATATTTGTAGTTCATTCTCTCTATATGATTAGATTATTACAGTATTTGGTCCTTGCTTTCCTAATAGGCAATGGTTTGCAGCCATTGTTGGAAGAGGCAGGACTAATTACACCTGATCAACTAGAGATTGTACTTCAAGATCATCAGCAAGATGATTGTGACCCCGAGGATGCTGACAAGAGTGAATCTTCTGACGATGATCTCACTGAGAAGCCAAGACGTCTAATCAAGGAACCAAAACCACATGACCTTGACTTCTCTTCACCATCTTCTAGTCTAGACACAGCCTTAGCAGATGTTCATGTGCCAGTTTGCCCAGAAGGTCGAAGATTGACACTTTTGGAAAGGCTGCCTAAGATTTCGTCGACTCTCAAAAGACGGACATACTTTTCTAAGTCGGTCAGTCATTCTCACCCTATAAGTTAAGATTAACTTACTTACAGTATTATCATCTCGACTAACAATCTTGTATGGTGATGCTATATGTGTTCTAGTTTGTCGTTAATTAAATATTAGCTGACCATATTAGAAGCATTACTTATTCTTATTTATTGAATCACACTCTATTTTTAAAACTATATAACAATGCAGGGAAACGGATTAATCAAAGTTTTTTTGGTATTACTAATACTAGTCAGCTTGTTGCAGATATTCTACATGCTTCCTACAAGGAAAGTAGAAAAAAATGCGGCTGAATATGCAGAACAATATGTCGCTGCAAATCCTGATATGGATCCTTACGAAGCTCGAAGAGATGCAAAGTTCACTTACTTGGACTCCGTATCATCTGAGAATATTTTTTCGATTCCATTATTAGGATCATTTACCTATAATGAATTAAAGACGCGTCAGTTAGCACTAGGTCTTGACCTTAAAGGAGGGATGAGCTCTGTGCTACAAGTGGACCTCAAAGAGATGCTATTGAACTTATCTAGAAATAGTAGAGACCCTGCTTTTCTTGCTGCTCTTGATGCCGCGGATAAAGCACAGACTGGATCGCAGTCAGACTTCATCAGTCTATTTGGACAAGAGTATGCAAAGCAACCTGAAAAGAAAAATCTGGCATACATTTTTAGAAGAGATGGCTCCATGCAAGATCTGATCAATACACAGTCTAGCGATGGAGAAGTCATAAGAGTCCTAAGAGAAAAAGCAAATGAGACAGTGAACCTTACTTTTAAGATGCTCAAAGAGAGGATTAACAAGTTGGGTGTCGTACAGCCAAATGTTTCTCTTGATGATTCTAGAGACCTCATTATTGTGGAGATGCCAGGGATTGAAAACCCAGAGCGGGCGAGAGAATTCCTTAACGCCTCAGCGGCATTGGAATTTTGGGACACTTACAGAACGACTGATAATAATATGCTGGCGATATTTCGTCAAGCAGATGGTAAGCTGAAGGGTAATGCGCCAGTCGAAGAGGCTGTAGCTACCTTTGATACGATATGGACACCTTCGATCGATACGCTTGGTAACTTGACAGGAGATTCTACTTTTCAGGTAGTCCCAAAGGCAACCAATGCCTCATTGGATAATGGACCGTTATTGAGCAGATTGACATTGAATACAGATGGTTCCTTTGGAACTACAGGTATGGGTGCTGCTGATAAGAACCAACGTAAGACGGTTTCTGAAATGCTTGAACGTCCAGAAATCAAATCACTTTTTCCGGCTGATGCAGAATTTATGTGGGGTAGGAAACCACACAGAGTATTCTCTACTGGTGAAGAGACTGGTCAATTTGTGCTACACATGATTAAGAAGATTCCAGGTAGTGACAAAGCACCTATAGAAGGAGATGTCATTGTGACAGCTGGACATAGCCCAGACCCTGTAAGTGGTGAAATGGCTGTTAATCTAAAAATGAACAACCAAGGTGCGCAAAAATGGGCTGAAATGACAACAAAGGCTGCCAACAATGGCAACAGGGAAGTCGCCATAACTATAGATGGAGAAGTGATATCAGCCCCAAGAGTAAATGGACCAATCCCAGGAGGAAATACACAGATAACTGGAGATTTTTCAGTGCAGGAAGCTGCTGACTTTGCCAGTTTATTAGAGATAGGAAAATTACCAGCTACAGTCAATACGATTCAAGAGTCGACTGTAGGACCATCTTTGGGTGCTAAGAATATTAGCAGTTCCGTAAAATCATTGATAGTTGGTTTTGCTCTGATACTCATCTTTATGGTGCTATATTATGGTGGAGCAGGATTCTTTTCTATCCTGGCGCTCTTGCTTAATATGTTTTTCATCTTTGGTGCTTTAGCATCATTCGGTACCGTACTGACCCTTCCTGGGATAGCAGGTATCGTACTCACGGTCGGTATGGCCGTAGATGCCAACGTTATTATCTATGAGAGAATAAGGGAGGAACTGCGGGCTGGTAAGACATTGCTTGCCTCTATCAGTGATGGATTCAAGCATTCATATTCTGCCATTATAGATGCCAATGTAACCACCTTACTTGTTGCTTTTGTCTTGGCTTACTTTGGGCTAGGACCTATCAAAGGTTTCGCAGTAGTGTTAATCATTGGTGTGCTTTCATCATTATTTACAGCGGTACTCATCGGTCGTATGATGATTGACTGGTGGACAAAAGGTGATAGAGGATTGAGCTTCTGGACTGCGGCCTCTAAGAATGCCTTTGCTAATTTGAAAATAGATTGGATAGGAAAAAGAAAGATCGCTTATTTCATATCAGGTTTCTTTATTCTGGCTGGTTTGGCTTCTATGTTTACCAAAGGATTCGATTTAGGGGTAGACTTCAAAGGAGGATATTCTTTCAATGTAGAATTTCCTGAAGGAACTACTGCCAGTAAGGAAAGTTTAGAAGCAGGACTAACAACCGTATTTGATGGCAAATCACCAGTGGTCAAAGCCGTAGATACTAGAAACACATTCAACATAGTTACTGACTACTTAGTAGATGATACAGAGGATGATGCCGCTGACAGAGTGACTAGAAAACTTCATGAGGGGATAACTGCAGTTACTGGATCTACTGTTCCATTTGATAGATTTAAGTTGACAGATGCAGAAGGGGTAGCCCATGTGACCAGTTCTACTAAGGTTGGACCGACCATTGCAGATGATATCAAACGATCTTCATTCTACGCAGGTATCTTTGCCTTGCTATTGATCTTCTTGTATATATTTATCCGATTCAATAAGTGGCAGTATAGTTTAGGTGCCGTAACTGCACTTTTTCACGATACGTTGGTGGTGCTTGGAATCTTCTCCCTATTGCATGGCGTCTTCCCGTTCTCAATGGAAGTGGACCAGGCCTTCATTGCAGCCATACTGACAGTGATAGGATACTCAATCAATGATACTGTGGTATTATTTGATAGAATAAGAGAGTTCTTAGGTATCTATCCTAAGGAGGATACAGACAGTATATTGAATAAGGCGATTAATAGTACCTTCTCTAGAACGATTATTACCTCGATTACAACCTTAATCATGATTACACCATTGTTCCTTTTTGGAGGTGGAAGTATTAGGGGTTTCGCCTTTGCTTTGATCATAGGTATACTTGTAGGTACATACTCATCTATCTTCGTGGCAACACCGATAGTAAGAGACTTGTCAGATGATTTAAAACCAAAGAAAATTGAATCTAAAAAGAGCTTTTCTAAAGCAGCAAAAGCGGTGAGATAGGGTTCAATAAAATTAATAAGTCATATAAAGCCTTCACTTGGATTCAAGTGGAGGTTTTTTTTTGTGGAATCTCATTGAAATCAACATCTAATGTATTGCGTATCACTTTAAGTTACTTTTCGCGTAATATGCCAACAATTAAATCTACTATCACGTTATGTCTAAGCAAATAATTAGCCTTGAGCATTATACCAGAATATGGTATATTTGAATTAAACATTTATCATGTCAAAAAATACTTCAATAATACTAGGTGAGCACTTTGATAAATTTATCCAATCTGAGATAAAGTCTGGCAGATACTCATCAGCAAGTGAAGTTGTTAGAACCGGATTAAGATTGTTGGAAATAGAAAAACAAAAAATTCAGGCAATTAATAAAGCTTTGACAATTGGTGAAAAAAGTGGAGAGCCGATCACTTTTGATAATGATAAATTTAAATCAAGGATGAAAAAGAAATTCAAGATAGATGCTTGAACTAGGACTATTGCCGCAAGCGGTTATAGATCTTGAATGTATATATGAATTCACTTCAATTTCTTGGGGCTACAATCAAGCAGAGAAGTATCATGATGAACTATATGATTGCATGATAGCAATTACCCAAAATCCAAAAATTGGATTAATCTATTATTTCAAAGAAGGAAATTATAGAAGAATAAATATAAATAGACACATTATCTTTTATAGACAAACTAATAAACAAATCATCCTTGTTAGAATTCTACATGAGAAAATGGATTTGAAGCTGAATCTTTAATACAATATATAGAATTAAAGTTGAGATATAACACCACATATCATCCCATATATTCCTTGTGTTGCAGACGGGGAGGTACAATCACGTTATCTTGGATGTGAATATGAGAATCAAACATTACATACTTGGTCTTATAATCCTAACAGTTTTTGGCTGCACTGTAACCAAGAAAGTTAAGGATGGAGATACGGCATATCAACTAAAGCAATATGCTGTTGCGGTAGATATGTTAGAAGAGGAGTATGATAAAGCAAATTCTAGTGCCATCAGATTTAGAAAGGCCATCTATCTATCTGATTCTTACGATTTTCTTCAAAATCATGCAGCATCTGTTCATTGGTTAGAAAAGGCACATAAGATAGATCCGCAGCTACAGGTCAAATCTGATCTCGCAGACGCTTATAAGAAAAACGAGCAATACGAAAAAGCTTTTGAAATCTACAGCAAGTTATACAAAGAAACCAGAGAGTTGACATGGAGCCAGAAGGCTCAATTTTGTAAGTTAGCTCTTGTGCAATTGGGAGAGGTTAAGAATTATAACATCACGACCTTTTCTGCAAATACGAGTTATAATGAATACAGTCCATTTTACTTAGATGCTGAGCATATAGTATTCACTTCTGATAGAGAAGGTAGTACAGGAAATGATACTTATAAGTGGACAGGCAATTCTTTCTCAGATATCTATGTGACAAATATACAAGGCCGTAAAGTGGCCAATTTTGATGCTATTCTCAATTCGGCTGCCAATGAAGGCACACCATGCTTGTCCATAGACAGAAATGAGATCTACTTTACAAGATGTGAATCATTAAATCTACGAGATCAGCACTGTCGCATTTATTTCAGCCATCGACCCAATGGCTTTTGGATGGAACCAGAGCCTCTGATGTTTTTCGGAGAGGATACAAATTTTGCACACCCTTGCTTGATAGAAGGTGATAGTGTATTGGTTTTTTCTGCTGCTCCATCTAATAGTGATGGGACCTATGATCTGTACTATTCTGAGAGGGTAGAGGGTGGCTGGTCCGAATCAGAACTCATGCCCTCATCTATCAATAGTGGTGGAAATGAAATGTTTCCTACGGCGTACGAAGATACCTTATATTTTTCGTCCAACGAACTGCCTGGCTATGGTGGGTTGGATATATTTAAAACCTATCTGAGATCAGATGGCTCTTGGGCAACACCTCAGAACATGGGTATACCGATTAATAGTGGAGGTGATGACTTCGGGCTTGTCGTAGATCCTGTAAGGCCATTTCCAAGGGATATCGTTCTTCAAGGATACTTATCTTCTACCCGAACTCAAGGTAATGGAGATGATATATTCTTTTTCACTAAATACAAAGACCGAGAAGAGGACAAGCCGAAAGATGATGTGATAGAGGATCAACCCACTGGAAGCAGAGATGTGTATATCTCTGTCCGTGTGGTTGAAATCAAATATGAAAATGATGACCCTAATGGTACTATTGTTGGAAAAACACCTCTGAATAATGTAGACTTGACAGTTAAGTACTTGAACGATGAAGATGCAGTATCTACAGATACAAATGGACGATACACCGCTCAAGCGCTTTCTCAGATAACATATACAATCACAGCAGTCAAAGAGGGTTATATAACCGATGCCAGACAATTGAGTACCAGAGTACCACCATTAATGAAAAGTGATACAACGATCAATTTGGAAATCCCTTTGGATAAAATACGATATGATGCTGAGATCGTACTAGAGAGTATCTATTACGATTATAATAAGTGGGATATTAGAAAAGATGCCAAGCCAAGCTTGGATACTTTAAAAAATCTCCTGCTCCTTAATCCTTCACTCAATATCGAATTAGCGTCACACACGGATTGTCGTGGAGAGGTCGATTATAATCAAGATTTGTCTCAAAAACGAGCTCAGTCTGCAGTCAAATATTTAGAACAATCAGGTATAGCTTCCTCTCGAATGGTAGCGAAAGGTTATGGTGAATCCAAACCATCAAAAATTTGTGACTGTGACGACTGTTCGGAAGATCAGCATCAGTCCAATAGACGGACCACTTTCAAAATCTTGGAGAAGTAAATATGACTCTCAACTGGTTATTTACTGGTCACTTTGATGTCAGCTTCAATGATTTGCTCATCATCTATAAAAGTGGCTTTTAATATATGAGTCTCTCCAAGTATAAAGTCCCGCAATGGTAAGATGATCAATTCTGATCCTATGATATTATACTCTTTGATTTGATCATTATTAGAGGACAGCACAAGTGTTCTCATTGGTTTGTCAGATCTGATATGAATTTGATTTCTCCAGTCCACATATTGGATACTGAAGTCGAACGGCATCTTGTAGCTTTCAGTATACTCAATAACCACATTTGTGTTAATGGGTTCATTTATTTGACTATAGACTGATTCGTAATTTGTACAGATGAGGGCTATTGTAAGCAGAGTTACTTTAATCATAGAATTTGTAGACATGTTCCTTTAGTGTTAATAGCTGATTAGTGCAAAATCTATACCATAGATAACTCATTATGATTTTTTTTTACTGTGACAGATAAGAAAGTGATCTTTTTTGAAGGCAGTTTTCTTGGAGATTATATGACAGCAGTTAATCATGATAATGGATTTGATTGGTGGTTAGTCAGACCTGTGATTCCAAGTGGTTTTGTAGTTGGCTATCAAGTGAAAAGGAAGCTAGCTTTACTGGTTATCCCTCTCCTGCTAATAATTATATCAATATAGAAGATCTCGATCTAGGTGAAAGTATAGCAGAAGTAGTGTATTTAGTATTACCTTATAATTTGTTAAAATACTGTCATGTCGCTGTAAAGCCAATATTAAAATATTTTTTTGCTTCTTAAGTAATTAATTACATTATTATTATGACCTTAAATATAATATGAGATATGGTAGTTAAGATTTTTCAAATATTAATTGTACACTTTATAGCAATACAATGTATATCAGCTCAAATTCTTATAAATGAATATTCAGCGTCGAATCTAGATGTAATTAAAGATAGTTTCGGTAAAACAGAAGATTGGATTGAGATTTATAATCAAAGTGATCAAGAAGTAGATGTCAGTGGATGGTTTCTTAGTGATAAAGAAGATAAAGCCAAAAAATGGCAATTCCCACTTGGTTCAGTCATTTCTGCCCAAGACTACTTAATAGTTTATTGTTCAGGAAAAGATGGTACTTATTCCAATGAATTTCACTCCAACTTTAAACTTACTCAAACAGAAGGCAACGAAATCTTGATTCTATCTGATGCGCAAGGAGCCCTTATTGATAGAGTAGAATTAAGTCTTACTCTAACAGAGCATTCTAACTGTCGACAGATTGATGGCAGCGAGATATGGATGGTATGTACGACACCTACTTTTGGGAGTAGTAATAATAATTCTTCTCAAGCGGAAAGATATACGATAACTCCCAGCATGAATCTGGAAGCTGGATTTTATAATGGCAATCAATCTGTCACGATTATTAATAATGAGGCTAATTCTGTAATTAGATATACGACTGATGGTTCTAATCCATTATCGGATTCTCCTATATATGAGGGTCCAATCAATATAGAGAATACAGCGGTTGTTAAAGCAAGAGCCTATAGCAATGATCCCAATGTACTTCCTGGAAAGATGGAATTCAATACGTACTTTATTGATGAAAAGTTTACACTTCCGGTTTTTTCAGTTGCCGCAGATAGAGTGACGAATCTTGCAAATGGTACTGGGCAACTTCTACCCATTGGTTCCATTGAATATTTTAAAGATGAAGAAAGAATAACCACTTCTTTTGGTGAATTAAATAGACATGGACAGGATTCTTGGGTATTGCCACATCGCAGCATCGATTGGATATCTCGTGACGAGATGGGTTATTCTAAAGCTGTAGATGCACCTATATTTTCTTCTTCAAATAGAGATTCGTATCAACGATTTATGTTTAGAAATTCTGGTGATGATAATTATCCAGCGCAAGATGATATCGATCATCAAGGAAGCACTCATCTTAGAGATGAATATGTACAAACTCTTGCTCAGAGAGGAGATATGAGTTTGGATTTAAGAAAAAGCGAACGGGTAATCTTGTATTTAAATGGTGAATACTGGGGTGTATATGGAATGCGGGAAAAGGTTGTCGATCACGATTATACTAAAGAGTATTATAATCAAGGTAAAGAAGATATTCAGTTTTTATCTACTTGGCAAAACACTGATATAGAATACGGAGGTAGAAAAGCTTTAAATGCTTGGATTGATTTAAGAGATTTCATTTTGGATAATGATATGTCAGATGCAAACAACTATAGTATAGTAAAAGATAGCTTGAATTTAGTTAGTCTGATAGACTACTTTACGATGAACCAAGCAACGGTCGCAACGGATTGGCTAAATTATAATACAGGTTGGTGGAGAGGTTTGAATCAGGATGGTTCGCATAAGAAATGGGGATATATACTGTGGGATTTAGATGCCACATTTGACTATTATATCAATTATACGTCGATACCTAATCGCGACTCTGATGCAAGTATGTGTGACATAGTTGCAATTTCTGACTCGATAGATGTGTTTTTTGGATCAGGAGGTCCAGTATGTGATTTTTTTGGAGGAAACAATAGTCCTTATGATGATGAGGATCCGAATTTTTTGTCAGTTGTAGATGCGTTTCCTAGTTGTTGTGCAAATTGGGATGATACATGCCAAGGATACTATGACGATCCTTCCACGATACCAGATGAAAACGATTTATCTAACTGCCCATCTGTCTTAAATGGATCTAGCCCATATCCAGCGAATGATTCCATTTTTATCTTGGTTGTAGAGAATGATGAATTTTGTTGTGGAGACTGGGATGACTTATGCCAATCTATATATGATAGCTTTGCAGGAGTCTCTATGGATATAAGCGATTGTCCAGTTATTGTAGATGAGATTGTCCCATATTCTGCTGATGACCCCATCTTATCTCAGTTGATAAATGCCTCTCCATTGTGTTGTGAAGAATGGTCTGCGGATTGTCAGGCATTTTATGACTTTTTGAGTCAGAATGTTACAGATATCAGTAATTGTCCCATAATTGTAGATGGGACAAGTCCATATTCTTTTGGTGACCCAAAGCTACCTTTTGTTATTGATATGAATCCAGATTGTTGTGATGAATGGGGCATCTCATGCGAAAGAGATTATCAGCTTTTGGGCGGAGATGAATTTAAAGAACCAGATGATCCAGAATTAACAGGTATAACAGGAAATGTCGGTCGGCATGAAAAAATACTCCTCAAGCTATTTGAAGAAAATTCGGAATTCAAGCAGCTGTATTACTCTAGGTTTGCAGATCTTATGAATACGGTATTTTCATGTGACAATATGAATGATTTACTTGATGAAATGATAGCAGATATAGAACCAGAAATGCCTAGGCAAATAGAAAGATGGGGAGGCACAATGAATGAGTGGGGAAGAAACCTTGATGAACTAAGAGAATTTATAAATCAGAGATGTAGTTTTTTAAATGATAATGCGATGGAATGTCATGGCGAAGTAGAAGGACAATATGAACTGACATTAATTTCTGAACCTGAAAATGTGGGCCGTATAGATTTAAATACACTTCGACTAGAAGAATTTCCTTGGACAGGATCTTACTTTGGTAATATGGATAACCTCATAGATGTGAAAGTCCAAGATGAATTTAAAAACGAATATATCTTTAGCCATTGGGAAAGCAAATCAGGAAACGATATAAGCCCTACTGATATGGATAAAGATATCAGATACCGCTTATCCATGCCAGATACGCTTATAGCACATTTTAAAGTCTTTGATGATAGTAACACTAGCACTAGTAATATTGTCATCAATGAATTTATGGCATCTAATCAAAACACAGCCGCTGATCAGGATGGTGATTTTGATGACTGGATAGAATTATACAATAAAGGAAATGAAGATGTCGATATATCAGGCTTTTATCTGTCTGATGATGTACAAAATCTTGCTAAATATGAGATTCCAAATAATACAATTTTAGCTAGTGACGAATACCTGATTATATGGGCAGATGAAGATGGATCACAAGATGATTACCATGCAAACTTTAAACTCTCAAGATCTGGTGAGACTATATTTCTACTAGATTCAGATACTACAATTATTGACCGTATTACGTATGTGAATCAAGAAATTGATGTTAGCAATGCAAGAAAGCCAAATGGAACTGGAGGATTTAAAACTGGTACCCCTACTTTTAATTCATATAATGGAGGAGCGACCAGTACAAAAGATATATTAGCTATAGATGATAAGTTAATCGCCTATCCTAATCCAACAAATGGTAAGGTGACTATCCAATTAAAGAGAAATGGTCATGCACTGGAGAATGTTGTTGTCAGAGACCTATTAGGACATAAAGTGATATCACTACCTGAAGTCAATCAGAAACAACTTATTATGGATGTCAGTCATTTGGTGCCAGGATTTTATTTGATTACGGCTAATGATTTATATACAACTAAAGTTTTGATTCAATAAAACTCTAAACTAAGCCTATAAAAGGTATAAATGTTTGATTTCTTAATAACCCATAATTCTACAGATAACCCTACTGCTATAGGAATATTGATTACAGTCATGTTTTCATTCTTATTAGCATCACTTATTGCATTGACTTATAAGTGGACGACACCAAATCTGCATAAGTCTAACGACTTATTGCAGACTATGGTTCTTATTGCAATTGTAGCTGCTATGGTGATGCAGGCAATTGGAGATTCTCTAGCGAGAGGTCTTGGTATGTTAGGAGCCTTAGCAATTATAAGGTTTAGGACAAAACTGGATAATCCACGCAACATGGCTTTTATCTTTGCAGCAATTGCTAACGGTATTGCATGTGGAGTATACGGATTTACAATAGCATTTATTGGAACTATTGGATTTTGCATAACGGCAATATTGCTTAAATTTTCTGCCTTAGGTACTAAAGACATATTGGTAGGCTCCTTGAAATTCGAGAGTGCTACAGACCACCATTCACGTCAGCAGATCGAAGAAATTTTAAAAAAATCATGTAAAGAATATAACTTGATATCAGAGAGGTTTTTAAGTTTTAAAAAAACTAAAGCCGTAAAAGATAAAGAAGGAAAGGTTGTAGATAGAGTAAAAGTTGATGTAACAAAAGAATATCATTATCGAATTTTACTCAAAAATGAATCACAATCAAAAATGCTAGCAGAGTCTTTAGATCAGTCAGCTTATATCAGTGATATTAAATTGCGGTTTGGACAACCTGATTTAGATATATAACCTTATGAAGTTTATTAACATATTTTATATCGCTGTTATCATAGTAGCTGCTGGTCTCTACACCATTCAGAAAATACACCTAGAGAATATAATTTCTTTTTATGGGTATGCGGAAAATAAAGAAACAGAAATCAATTTTAACTATCCCATACAGGTTAAGAAAATATATGTAAGCCCAGGGCAAAGTGTGAAAAAAGATGCAAAACTTATCGACGTTATAAGGATAGATTCTAAAGAATCACTTCCTGATCAAGCTTTTCATATTGATGTTATCAATGCCGAAAAGGAGATTTGGATAACTAAAGTAGAAGGGCAAATCGAGCTTATTAAAGACCAGATGGAATCAGAATTATCAACCATCAACAAACAGAAGGAAAAATTAATTACAGAAAATCAATTTGGCATCAATCTATATAAAGACTTAGAATCTATTAAAAGATCAGATCAGAGCTCTATTAAGATCACTCAGCAAATAGAGGCCTTAGATGAAGAATATAGAACAGTATCAAATGTTTACAAACAAAAAATTGAGAATAAAAAAGAAGAACTGAGACTTGGAAGTCAGCCTTACGATTCCAAAATCAATAGATTGAATTATGAAAAGCAGTACAAAGAAGATCAGTCTCTTATCGAGGTATCATTGGTCGCACCCAAAGATGGTCTTGTAGGAAATGTTTATTGCAAAGAGGAAGAGCATTTTACATCCTATAAAACGATGCTCTCTTTATACGAACCTAATCCTTCGATTATCAAAGGATTCGTCCAAGAAGATTTTATCATGAAAATTTCACTAAATGATTCTATGCAAGTCAGATCCACAAAAGATGAAACTTTGAGTTATAGAGGTTCTGTTATAGGATTAGGTTCTCGGATAGTTGAGATTCCTTCACGGTTAAGAAAAAGACCTGACATTAAAACCTACGGTAGAGAGATAATAGTAAGCATACCCAGAGAAAATCGATTTTTGCAAAAAGAGAAAACTGTACTTGAGTTAATGTATTCTCCCGATATAGAGAAAGAAACTTCTACATCTTTTTTTAGTCTACTCAAATGAGGATATTGAAGTTTCGATGTTTGATTAGCTTAATGCTTTTGGGTTGCATCTTATCTGCTCAGGAAGAAATAAACTTTGATGACTATTTTTTCAAGAACATATACCAGAGTAATTCTTCTTCCGAAGTGTTAGAGGCACATTTATTTAATACATCATGGGTCGATGAGATAGAGCTCAGAACCGAAACAGATGAGTTCGAACTTGAAAGACAAAGGTTTGCTGTTAGAGTTACTCCTAGTTCTAAAAAGGTAAATAAAGCAATACGCGATCTCATGCATGCCTATTCAAATAAATCTTCGTTGTATAACTTGGATGTGGTTCGCAACTCTATTGACATGGCTTATGAGGTAACAATGTCTGCTTATAGTCTAGCTCTGCAATCGAAGTATCAAAGTCAACTTTTGATAGTACTTTATGATCAGAATAAAGTATATGAAACTTTGATTGAAGCAAAGAAAACGTATTCGGTCAGATGGTTAGATGTTCAAAAGGAAATTTTAAATCTAGAACTTGAAATATTTGAGAATCAAAAACGGTATTCGTTTTTGATTGGTGAAGGTGTTGCCATAAATTGGAATCCGATGATTGATGTGGCTTATATTAAGAAAAATTTGCCCTTTATCAATATGCAATCAAGTGCTGAATATCCAGCTGAGTATACTATAGAAAGTAATATTATAGACCAAGAAATACAGTTAGAAGAAGCAGAGGCGACTAACTTTTTGGATTTTTTTCAATTTGATTATAGAGGTCCATCCAATAATGCATTAGATGAGAAATTGTCACTTACTGCTGCATTTCGAATACCCATGGTTGACAATAAGTCAAAACTGAAAATTGCTGAACTCAAGAATGAGCAATTAGAATTAGCAATAAAACATTCTACTGAACAGGCGAAACGCAAATCTGATCTAGAAGAAGACTATTTGGAATTGAATCTCTTATTAGAAGTTTTTGATTTACGCCAAGAAGCTATTTTAGAAATGGAACTAAAAGTAGAGAAAGTAGAATCAGCTTACCAAGAATATGCCTTATCTGATCCACTCATTATTTTAAGACAAAATGAGATAATTCTAAATGAGAAAATCTCATTAGCCAAGTTAGAGAGCAAAATTATTGATAGCTACATTGACTATTTAAAACTTAGTGAAGCACTATACTTGATGCCGTTAAATAATTATTTATTGAAAGAGGCAGGTTCTCATTAAGTAAGTATTAACTTGACTACAGATTGCAAGGCTGTTATAAAATGTAAAAACTAATGACATCTAGATAGCTCTTAAGAATTTGAGAAATACTTCAAGGAATAGTCATTTTGAACCAGGTCCACAAGGAGAACCTGGATTACCTTGTTTTTGGAGCAGCTCAGAACAGCGTCCCATAGAT
>CAZMMQ010000059.1:0-25592 GCA_964567435.1 uncultured Saprospiraceae bacterium
GAACAGATGTATGTGGAAATGCGATAAGCACAACATGTACAGTAACTGTAACAGGATCAGGCCCAGCAACTATTACCTGTCCTACACTTCCAAGTGTAGCATGTGATCAAGTAGCTGGATATCAAGCACCTGCTGCAACATATACAGGAGCATGTGATAATACAGGTACGCTTGCAGGAACAGTTGGAGCTAATAACTTCGACTGTAACGGAGGTACATTGATAGTAACATATGCTGGAACAGATGCATGTGGCAACCCTATCAGTACAACTTGTATGGCAACTGTAACAAGTGGAGCACCTGCTGTGGCAACTTGCCCTAGCTTACCAACTATAAGTTGTGAGCAAGTGACTAATTTCCAAGTACCGGCGGCATCTTACTCTGGCGCATGTAATAATAGCGGTTCAATATCTGGAAGCATTACTGCGACTAATTTTGATTGTAGTGGTGGTTCTGCAACGGTAACATACTCAGGTGCTGACCAATGTGGTAATACAATAGGTACAACATGTACATTGTCTGTCTCTGGTACAGGGCCAGCTCAGTTGACTTGTCCTAATTTACCATCTGTAGCTTGTGATCAAGTTGCTAATTATCAAGCACCATTAGCAAGCTTCTCAGGAGCATGTGATAATGTAGGTACTTTGAGCGGTAATGTAACATCTACCAATGTGACATGTAACGGAGGTAACTTAATCGTTACTTATTCAGGAACAGATAATTGTGGAAATGCGATTAGCACAACGTGTAATGTTGAAGTTTCAGGAACAGGGCCAGCTAGTATAACTTGTCCTACATTGCCTTCTGTAGCCTGCGATCAAGCAGAAAACTATCAGGCACCTGCTGCGACATTCACAGGAGCTTGTGATAATACAGGAACAATAAATGGATCTGTGACATCAAGCAATTTCGATTGTAGTGGCGGAACATTGACAGTAACTTATTCTGGTTCAGATCAATGTGGTAATGCAATTAGTACTACATGTAACGTTGTGGTGACATCAGGTCCTGCAGCAACAGTAACTTGTCCTAACTTGCCTTCAGTAAGTTGTGAGCAAACAACTGGATATGTGGTACCTGCTGCATCTTATTCTGGTGCATGTAATAACAATGGTTCGATAAGTGGATCAGTTACAGCAAGTAACTTTGATTGTAGTGGAGGAACATTAACAGTAACTTATTCTGGAAGTGACCAATGTGGTAACCAGATAGGAACAACATGTTCAGTAAGTGTAACTGGTACTGGACCAGCGACAATATCTTGTCCTAACCTGCCATCAGTAGCTTGTGACCAAGTAGCTGGATACCAAGTACCAGCTGCAAGCTTTGCAGGGGGTTGTAATAACAATGGTACAGTATCAGGCATAGTAACAAATACGAATGTAGATTGCAACGGAGGTAACTTGATAGTGACTTACTCTGGCTCAGATCAGTGTGGTAACGCCATCAGTACAACATGTACTGTAGCTGTTACTGGTTCTGGACCTGCAGTGATCACTTGCCCAGTACTTCCAAGTGTAGCATGTGATCAGATTGCAGGCTATCAGATACCAACAGCAACATTTAATGGTGCATGTGATAACACTGGTACAGTGTCTGGAAATATTTCATCTAACAATTTCGATTGTAATGGTGGATTATTAGTAGTGACTTACTCAGGAACTGATCAGTGTGGTAATCCTATATCAACTACTTGTAATGCAACAGTAACAAGTGGTGGTCCTGCTGTTGTTACTTGTCCAACGATAAATCCAGTAAGCTGTGTAACTGCTTCAAACTTTGTAGCACCTCTCGCATCGTATACTGGACCTTGTAATAACAATGGATCTATCGGAGGTACAGTAACTTCATCGGATTTTGATTGTGGAGGAGGAACATTGACTGTTACTTATGACGGAACTGACCAATGTAATAATGCAATTGGAACGACATGTCTGGTTACTGTAACTGGATCTGAGCCAGCATCTATTACTTGTCCGGCACTTCCGACTGTAGCATGTGATCAGATTGCAGGTTTACAGATTCCATCTGCTACCTTCACAGGAGGATGTAACAATAATGGAGTTGCTTCTGGTATGATAACATCACAGAATGTAGATTGTAATGGTGGTAGTATCACAATTACATACTCAGCTATAGATAATTGTGGAACTCCAATTAGTAGAGATTGTGCAGTCACTGTGACTGGAACAGGACCTGCTAGTATTACTTGTCCGACGCTTCCAAGTGTAGCCTGTGATCAAATAGCTGGATACCAAGTACCGGCAGCAACATTCACTGGAGCATGTAATAATACAGGTACAGTGGCTGGATTAGTTTCATCTAATAACTTTGATTGTAACGGAGGTTCATTAGTGGTTACATATTCAGGAACTGATCAATGTGGAAATCAAATCAGTACGACATGTACAGCAACAGTGACAAGTGGAGCACCAGCAGTAGTTAGTTGTCCTACTTTAGCATCAGTAAGTTGTGATCAAGCCGATGGATTTACACCACCAGCTGCTTCTTATACTGGAGCTTGTAATAACAATGGAACATTAGCCGGAATCGTATCAAATTCAACCTTTGATTGTAACGGTGGATCATTGACAATTACATACTCTGGTTTTGACCAGTGTGGTAATTCAATAGGAACTACTTGTAATGTAATCGTCTCAGGTGGAGGTGCGGCAACAGTAGTTTGTCCAGCTTTCCCAAGTGTGGCATGTGATCAGATAGGTACATTCCAACCACCTGCTGCGACGTACACTGGAGGTTGTAATAACAATGGTTCTATCTCAGGAATAGTCTCATCACAGAATGTAGATTGTAATGGAGGTAGCTTAGTTATTACATATTCAGGTAATGATCAATGTGGTAATACAATTGGTACAACATGTACTGTAGCTGTAACTGGCACAGGACCTGCTATTATTACTTGTCCTACACTTCCAAGTGTAGCATGTGATCAGATAGCATCATACATAGTACCTCCTGCATCATTCTCAGGAGCATGTAATAACTCTGGAGCTATCTCTGGTATGGTCTCTAATAACAATTTCGACTGTAACGGAGGTGTACTTATGGTAACATATTCAGGTACAGATAATTGTGGCAACTCGATCAGTGCAACTTGTACTGCGACAGTAACTGGAGGAGCACCAGCGGTGGTAACATGTCCAACAATAGGTGCAATGTCATGTGATGATGTACCAAACTTTACAGTGCCAGCGGCATCTTACACAGGAGCTTGTAATAATAATGGAAGCATAGGAGGTACTGTTACTGGTAACAACTTCGATTGCTCAGGTGGGTTTATCACGTTGACGTACTCAGGTGCAGATCAATGTGGAAATCCTGTAGGTACTACATGTACGGTTACTGTTACTGGTGCAGGTCCTGCAACTATAGAATGTCCTGTGATAGCTCCTGTATCTTGTGATCAGGCTAATACCTTCCCTGTTCCATCAGCATCATTCTCTGGAGGATGCAATAACTTTGGATCAGTGACTGGATCAGTAACATCAGTAAATGCTGACTGCAGTGGAGGATCTATTTCAATAACTTATTCAGGAACTGACTTGTGTGGAAATGCAATTAGTGCAGTTTGTACAGTAGCAATATCAGGCAGCGGTCCTGCTGTAGTAACATGTCCAAACTTACCAGCTGTAAGCTGTGAGAATGTAGATAGTTATATACCACCTGCGGCAAGCTTTAATGGAGCATGTAGTAACAGTGGTTCTATTTCAGGATCAGTCACGAGTAGCAACTTTAACTGCTCAGGAGGATCATTGATAGTAACATATAATGGCACAGACCAATGTGGAAATTCAATTGGAGCAACATGTACAGTTGCAGTAACAGGCAGCGGTCCTATTACTACGACTTGTCCACTTCAATTGACAGATATCACTTGTGAAGAGGCACCTACTTGGATTCCTCCTGCACTACAATTCAGCGGCGCTTGTAATAATTCAGGATCTCTAGTAGGTTCAGTATTGTCAGTCAACGTTGGATGTGATGGTGGATCTATTGAGGTTAGATATTCTGGTAACGATGTGTGTGGTAACTTCTTAGATCAGAATTGTTCATTTGTTGTTGCGCCATGTAACCTACAACCAGACATAATGGATGAAGCATCTATTTGTCCAGGTGAAGCATTTACATGGTCTGTAAATGGAATAACTTATACAAGTGCTCCGCAGACAATAAATGAAACAATAACTGATGCAAATGGCTGTATTATCAATGCAACTCTTATCCTTAATGCTTTACCTAAGGATCCAGACGTTGTGGATAATGTGACAATTTGTTTTGGAGAACCATTTGTATGGTCAGTGGACGGTAATACTTATACAGGTAATCAAGTTGTAAGAGTGGAAGGCCAAGGATGTGCTGCAGATAGAGTACTGAACCTTATGGAGAGAAACTCTAATCCACCACTTATGCAAGAAGAGATTATTTGTGAAGGAGAATCATTCCCTTGGATAGATGGAAACATATATACAACGACAGGTGTAAGAACTTTTGTAACAGTAAATGCTGACGGATGTGAGGTGATGAACATATTGGATCTTAACGTATTGCCGTTAGGTGAAGATTTCACCATCGAAAGAGAGATTTGTCCAGGTGGATCATACTTCTGGTCTGCAACAGGTATTACTTATACAACGGCTGGTACGTTTGAGTCTGATAGAGGTAATGAATGTGGCGGATCTGATATTCTAATACTTAGAATCATTGATGCAAGACCTGATGAGATATTCACTGAGTCAATTTGTGAAGGTCAAGAATTCTTCTGGCCAGTCAATATGATGACTTACACTCAATCAGCTCGAGATACTGTCGTAATGACGGATCCACTTACTGAATGTTTCTTCAATGCTATATTGAATCTTACAGTAACTGATGGGTTGAATTGTACAGTTAACACAACACCGACATCATGTGGAAACATGGGTGCAGCTAGTGTGACAACAACAGGAGGAACAGGAAACTATACATATGCATGGAGTAATGGTGATACTGGAATAAATACAGCTGGTTTGCCGGCAGGTGTTATTTCAGTAACTGTAACTGATAGCAATGGATGTACAACTATTTGTGATGGCATTGTAGAGGGAACAGATACTCCTATGTGTTCTACCACTGCGACAGATGCAAACTGTGACACTATGGGTAGTGCTACAGTTAGAGCGACTGGAGGATCAGGCGGTTATTCATACTTATGGAGTAATGGTGCTACGACGACGATTGCATCAGGTCTTGCTCCTGGAGATTATACAGTTACTGTAACAGATAGTAATGGATGTGCCGTTGTTTGTGAAGCGACAGTCGGCGCAGGAAATGCAGTTGTATGTGATATTGTGAGTACATCAACAAGATGTGGTGAAAACAATGGTACGGCAACAGTTATAGCAACTGGTGGATCTGGAGGATATACTTATCTGTGGAATAACGGTGCTACTGTTCCAGAAAATGTTGGTCTTCCAGCAGGAATTTATAGCGTGGTAGTTACAGACAGTGATGGTTGTTCAACGTCATGTTTCATAGAAGTTGAAGATTCTGCATCACCTACTTGTACGACTAGTAGTACACCAGCTGGATGTTCTGTTCCTGATGGATCAGCAACAGTAATGCCTAATGGAGGAACACCACCATATAGTTTTGAATGGAGTAATGGTGCAACTGGTGCTACAGCGTTCGGATTAGTATCTGGAACATACATAGTGACTGTAACAGATGCTGTTGCATGTATGACAACATGTGAGGCAACAGTTGGCTCTACAGGAAATGCACCTGTCTGTAGTATTACAGTCCAAGATGCAGCTTGTGGAGAAGCTACTGGAAGCGCTAATGCACAAGTAACTGGAGGTACTCCACCATTCCAGTATCTATGGAATAATGGAGAGTTTACACAGTCAATTGATGATTTACCTGCCGGACCATATGTAGTTACAATTACTGATGCTGCAGGATGCATATCAGTATGTGCAACAACGATTAATTCAATAGGTGGTCCATCTTGTCAAGTAGTAGTAACGGATGCTGAATGTGGTGCTAATAATGGAGTTGTTACTGCAGTACCTTCTGGAGGAACTGGGGTATTCAGCTATGAATGGAGTACTGGTGCAACTACACCTACAATTGACGAACTTGCCCCAGGTATGTATACTGTGACTGTCACAGATAACAAAGGATGTCAAGTTGTATGTGTAGCAATGGTATTTACAGGTGGTAACACTTGTGCAGAAATTGGAGATAGAGTGTGGAATGATGCTGATGGTGACGGTAGACAAGATCCTTCAGAATCAGGTATACCAAATGTAACTGTCAACCTATTTAATGCGACAACAGGTGCCTTTGTGAATACAACAACTACTAATACAGTAGGAGAATACTGTTTCACTGGATTACCTGCAGGTGATTATTATGTACAGTTTGAATCTCCAGCACTTTCAGGATTTATACCAACTCAACAAATCTTTAATAATGGTATAGATAGTAAAGTGTCTGATGCGTTCGGTATCAATACGACTGATGCAATAACTGTCGTTTCTGGAGAGAGAAACAAGACGATAGATGCAGGTTTCTACAGAGGCGGTACTATTGGTAATACAGTATTTATGGACGATACTACAAATATTGCTACTGAAGGAATTCTTGATTCTGGAGATAGTAGACTAGAAGGAGTAGTTGTTTGTCTATACGAAGTAGAATTCGGATCTGAGGAATTAGTTGCTTGCGATACAACTGATGTCAATGGTAACTACTTATTCACAGATTTACCATTAGCTAATTACTTTGTTGAATTTACTGTTCCTAATCCAACTAACGAATTATGCTTCGTTTCTCCAGATGTAGGAGGTGACGATACTGAGGATTCAGATGTTAGAGATGGTATATTTAGTGATCCTAGTCTTAATGTACTAGTCGGTAGATCTAACATTCTAACATTAGGTGTTGGAGAAGTTAATCAGAATGTTGATGCTGGTGTAACAACTAGAAAAGTACTAGATATTGAATTACTTAGTTTCACTGGATTCTGGAATGAAGATAGAGTTATGAGTGAATTGTTCTGGGCAACTGCTACAGAAGTCAATTCAGACTATATCTCTGTAGAAAGAGCGGATGATCTTAGATTTGATTTTGTAGAACTAGGAGCACTTAAAGCAGCTGGAAACAGTTCAGTAACTACTCGCTACGAATTTGATGATGAGACTATAACTGAGAATGGTATCTACTATTATAGATTGAAACTTGTAGATCTTGATGGTACATTTGAGTACAGCCAACCAATTTCAATTACTGCAGAATTCCCAGAAGGAAGACAGCAAGTTGACTTTGCGGTGTATCCAAATCCAGTGATCGAAACACTAAATGTTGAGGTGTCAGTAGAAAGACCATCTCAAGTTGAAGGTGGAATCTATGATGTTATAGGTCAATTGATCATGCCTCTAGATATTACTGACCTCACTGCAGGTACAAATGTTCTCGAAGTCAAAGTAGATGATATTCCAGTTGGAACTTATCTATTAAGAATTCAAATAGACGAGCAAGTATTGTTCGAGAAAGTTTCAATTATTGACTAATCAATGATCTAATAACTCTCGAATAGAGAATAAAAAAAGGAGCCGTTCATAACGAACGGCTCCTTTTCTTTTATAAGATTCTTTGTGCAGAATATAGTGTGGCTAACTTATTCGACCCCAGTCTGCCTTTTTCAAAAGGTGATTGTGTAGATGTTGTTTAATGATAAGATTTGAGCTGCTTTCTAAGCTAGGGTCCTTGTCAAGGATATGAATCGCTATTTGCCTTGCAGTTGAAAGATAGGATTGATCTTGAATAATATTAAACAGCTTAAATTCTTCCGTACCACTTTGCCTTGTACCAGCTATGTCACCTGGTCCTCTTAATTTTAGATCTTCTTCTGCAATTCTAAATCCATCATTTGTTTCTGTCATTACTCTTATCCTATGCTTGGCATTTTTGCTAAGCTTATAGCTTGACATTAAAATACAGAATGATTGTTCCGCTCCTCGACCTACTCGACCTCTCAATTGGTGTAATTGAGATAAGCCAAATCTTTCTGTATTTTCTATAACCATTATGGTGGCATTGGGCACATTAACACCTACTTCAATGACGGTTGTGGCAACCATAATTTGGGTGACTCCTTCAGCAAATCTTCTCATCTCCATATCCTTATCGGCGGGCTTCATTCTTCCATGGACTATGGACATTTTAAATGTAGGTTGAGGGAAGTACTCTAACATTTTGTCATAACCTTCTTGAAGGTTTGCAAGGTCCAATTTAGCGGATTCATCTATTAGGGGATAGACAATGTATGCTTGTCTGCCTAGCTTAATCTGCTCGTGGAGAAAAGCGATTATCTGAGCTCTGTGTTTTTCTGTCTTATGTAAGGTCTTGACAGGTTTTCTACCTGGCGGCAGCTCATCTATTACAGAAACCTCAAGGTCTCCATATACGGTCATAGCAAGAGTTCTGGGAATAGGAGTGGCAGTCATCACTAAAATATGTGGAGGTAGATTTTTTCCTTTTCTCCATAATTTTGATCTCTGCATTACGCCGAATCGATGTTGCTCATCTATAATAGCTAATCCTAGATTGTTAAACTCAACTGGATCTTCAAGAACAGCATGTGTGCCTATTAGAATATCTATATCTCCAGACTTTAGAAATTTGAGTAGCTGAGCTCTAGTTTTACCTTTTACACTCCCTGACAGAAAAGCTACTTTAATTCCAAGGCCAGAAATATTCTCTGTAATTGACTTATAATGTTGCTGTGCCAAGATCTCTGTTGGCGCCATCATAACACATTGGTAATCATTGTCAAGTGCAATCAGCATTGTCAATAACCCTACCATGGTTTTTCCACTTCCTACATCTCCTTGTAATAATCGATTCATCTGCGATCCCGATCCGATATCAGCTCTAATTTCTTTAATGACCCTCTTTTGGGCATTGGTCAACTCAAATGGAATCTTCTCTTTGTAGTATTTATTAAAAATTCTACCTACTTTTTCGAAAACTTGCCCTTTGAATTTAATTCGACGCATTTGCTTTGTATAGAGGATGCGCATTTGGAAATAAAAAATTTCCTCAAATTTTATACGATCCTCTGCTTGCTTGAGTGCTTCGTGATTGGGTGGAAAGTGTATCCATTTTAATGCCTGTAACTTTGAGATTAAGCCTAACTTCTCTTGAAGGTAAGATGGTATGTTTTCTATTACATCCTTAAAGGTGATGGAATTGATGATGGATTTAAGAATCCTTCTTCGCAACTTGTTTTCAAATCCAACTCGCTTCAGTTTGTCAGTGCTATTATACACTGGCTCCATTGAAACCCTAAGGGTATTGGATAACTCCAACTCTGGATGGGTTATAGTCAGATGTCCTTTAAATGAGTTGGGCTTACCATAGGCTAGGTATTCAGTATTAAGTTTTAAATTATCATTGATCCATTTTACACTTTGAAACCAAACGAGTTCCATTATGCCACTACTATCTTTAATCACTGCATGAAGCCTACTTCTGCGCTGACCTTTCACCAGATCCTTTGAAATAATAATACCTTTTATTTGAACATATTCACTTTGAGCATTAATACTGCTAATTGGAGTAATTACTGTCTTGTCCACATATCTAAATGGATACAAGTATAAAAGGTCCTTAAGGGTAAGAACGCCAATCTCCTCAGCTAAAGCATCTGCTTTGACTGGTCCTACACCCTTGACATATGTAATAGACTTATTAAGTAGTTGGCTCACAGATAGTTTCAATTATAATATTAGCCAGTAAAATATGAACTAATCCTATATGAGGTAGCTTTATATTTACATGATTCTTAATATTGGAATATTATATTACCGTCAATAACACGTATAAAGATGGCATCAAAAAGACAAATGCAGACGGCGGAAGTGATAAAACGTCATTTTGGGACTGTCCTGCTTAATGAAGGGCAGTACATATATGGAGATGCTTTTGTTACTGTGACAAGTGTTCAGGTTACTCCGGATATAAGTGAAGCTAAAATTTATCTCAGTATCTACAATGTCAATGATAAGGAAGCCGTGATAAACCGAATTAGACAAAGTACTCATCTCTTAAAAAAGAATCTTAGTCAGCGGGTTAGAAAGCATATTAGAAGGATTCCTGTACTGCAATTCTATAATGATGAGACCTTAGATGAAATGTATCATTTGAATAAGATCTTTGATGATTTGAGAGATAGAAACCTAATGGGTGAAGAAGAATAAGCCTCTAAAAACATTTTTGTAGATTATATATGGGAATAAATGTGAATGTGTTCTCTGAATTCCTATTTTTGCCATTTAGCAAAATAGAGATTGAAATCTCTCTACAAAAATAGAATTCATGCAAGTAGATGTATTACTTGGCCTGCAATGGGGAGACGAAGGAAAAGGAAAGATAGTAGATTATCTCGCAGATAAATATAATATAATCTGTCGTTTTCAAGGAGGACCAAATGCTGGACATACAATTGTCATTGGAGATAAGAAACATGTCCTTCATACTATTCCCTCGGGTGTATTTAGAGATAATGTTATAAATGTAATAGGAAATGGCGTTGTTATTGATCCCATAGTCTTAGCCAGAGAATTAGCGACACTAAACGAACATGGAATAGATAGTTCTCGTATCGTTGTTGCCCGTAAAGCCCACCTAATTCTACCAACTCATCGATTTTTAGATAAGATTTCGGAAGCATCAAAAGGAAAGAAAAAAATTGGTTCTACCTTAAGAGGAATTGGTCCTACTTATATGGATAAAACAGGGAGGAATGGTTTGAGAGTAGGTGATTTAGAAAGGTCTGATTTCAAAAAACGGTATGAGCAATTACGGGATAAACATCTTAGTCTTGCTAAAATATACCCTGACATAGATTTTGATCTAGAAATCGAAGAGAAGAAATGGTTTGATTCATTAGATGCACTAAAATCCTTAGAATTTTTGGATGTTGCTTATTATCTAGATAAGGCACTTAAAGATGGCAAACGTATTCTAGCAGAAGGTGCGCAGGGGGCCATGCTAGATATAGATTATGGTACTTATCCTTACGTCACCTCAAGTAATACTATAACAGCAGGCGTATGTGTCGGTCTAGGTATTTCGCCACAACGAATTGGAAAAGTATACGGTATTTCTAAATCTTATTGTACTAGAGTAGGGAGTGGGCCATTTCCTTCCGAGTTAGATAATGAATTAGGGGAGGAACTTAGACAAATTGGGGCAGAATTTGGAGCCACAACAGGAAGACCTAGAAGGACAGGATGGTTGGACTTGCCACAACTGAAGTATACAATCATGTTGACAGGGGTTGATCACTTATGTATCACAAAAATGGATTGCCTGAATACTTTCAAAGAGATCCAAGTGGCTACTGAATACAATATAGCTGGAAAACAAACTCGCGAACTTCCTTATGATTTGACTATGCCATTGGAAGCAAAGTATCAAAGTTTGGAAGGATGGAATCAGGATATTAATGACATAAGAGATTATAAATTGATGCCAATGGAAGTCAAAAATTATATTTCTTTTTTGGAGGAATATCTAGGTGTGAAGGTGGCTATGATGAGTACTGGACCTGAAAGGGAGGCCTTAATACTTAAGGAACCAATGGAAGTCTAGTCAAACTATATTCTAGTTGCAGTTATTATATACTGAAATTCTAAGGTAGTATCATCAACTGAGATATTGTCAAACCCAGTCTCTTCTAGGTCTTCTTCCAGTATGTGCATATATACTCTATCTTGAAAATCAGGCCCTTCAACGAAAGTGGGAAGTCTCTTTGATTTAAAGTCAACGATGACTATTTCTCCGCCTGGCCTTATAGATGGCTTAAGGTTTGTAAGGTAGGCCCTTCTATTTCCTATAAAGCCAACAGTGTTTACAATGAATACGATGTCTACTTCTTCCTTTTTTAATTTAGGATCATCTGGAGTGGCAAGTCTTATATCTAATTTCTCTTGCTGATTTGAATTCATTGTACTTTTAAATCCCTTTAATACCTCAATGGCTTCTGAGTCAATGTCTATAGCTATGACTTTTTGACATAGGGAAAGTAGTTTGAAAGAGAAGTATCCGATTCCTGCGCCCAAATCAGCAATTGTCTTGTCTTCTATATTACCTAAGGCTGAAATGACTAAGTCAGGCTTCTGCCAAGCTTTTCTAACATCAGTGTCCGACTCCTCTGTTGGCTGAAGTCTACTGGACTCATCATTTGTTGTGATAAAAGGAGGCTTGGACTCGTTCTCTAATGGCTGCTGCTTATTAGAACTATCTAAGCAAGAGAGGTTTAGAATAATGCATCCAATTAATAGTAATACTGAAATTTTATTCTTGTCAACATTCATCTTGTACAAAAATAGTTAATCAAGTCTCTTGTTAGGTCTTCTTATAGATTTGAGTTAGAAATTTTTCCATCTTTCTTCTTACTTCACTGTTATTAGTAGAAAATCCGTTAGCTATTATAGAAAAACCAAGCCAATTGCCAGATTTTGATTGGATATAACCTGAGAAGCTTTGTACACTTTGCATGCTACCGCTCTTTATCCAAATATTGCCTTTTGCTTCTGACCCTGTGAACATTCCTGATACCGTACCTTGATATCCTCCTCTTGGAATATGATCTATGCAGATTTCTTGACCGATATCTTGAGCAATTTTGGATAGGAAGTAGGCTACAGATGAAGTCGAAATTAAATTTCTTGCAGATAGTCCACTTCCATCATTGAGTTGCACTGATTTGGTGTCAATACCATAATTACGCATCAATTTGAGCACAGATGCCAGCCCATTCTGTCCAGAACCCTGGCCATTATATTTCTTTCCTAACATCTTGAGCATAGCCTCAGTGTAGAGATTATTACTTTCTTTGTTGGCTACTGAAATTATTGATGAGAGATTTGGGCTCAAAATTGTATCCAAGCCTGTTATTTTCAGTCTTTTGTCATTTCTAAATCTTACATCTACACCATCTGATTGAATATTAGCTTTGTTGAGTGCTTTTCGTAAGTACCTTGCATAAAAAGTTGGAGGGTCTGGTATACTTCCTTTGATGCTGAAGGAATTCTGACCCTGAGGTATAGTTCCTACAATTCTCTTTTGATAATTGTAAGGCCCACCAAAAACATATGCCTGATCTCCAGTATGTGAGCTATCTACAATTATCTCATTTGACAGATCCAAATTTGGGATAAGAGGGTAGGTGCTATGCAAAGTAGGCCGTGTACCTATTTGACCTCTGTCTTTAAAGTAGATATAGTACTGGTTTTCGTTGACATTAAGGCCCCATGCACCAGAAGCATAATAGTTACCTAAGTCGTTCCACTGCCAAGATGGTGCGATAGGATAGGAGTCAAATACAGATTCGTCCACAAGAACATTTCCAGATATACAAGTTATATCACTTGCTACTATGCTATTGACAATTTGGGCAGTAATATCGTCCAAATTTGGATTCCCATCAATTTTGTCTGATCCAAAAGTAGGGTCACCTCCACCGACTATCACAATATCACCATCAAGTATACCTTCATTATTTATCGTTCCGGTATAACCAATATTGGTTGTAAATTTAAAATCTGATCCTAGCTTCTTTAATGCTGTCAGAGTCGTTATTAGTTTGAGCGAAGAAGCAGGAGTAAGTACCTTGTCACTTCTGTAATCGACAATAATTGTATCCGCAGATATATCTACTACAGAAACAGATAAGTTAGCATGTTTGAATATTGATGAAGTTGTAAATGAGTTTAATTCTTTGAAGAGAAGATGTGATTCTTGTCCAATAATAGAAAATGGAACAACAAGAAAGAACAATATCTTAAGAAAGTTTTTCATACTCATAACCTAAATGAAATAGTGCATCTCCTTGATTGATGACAGATGCATTGTTGTGGCTAATTAGATAGCCACTACGCTTAGCAATTACATGAATAGATTTCTGGCCATTAGGATCATTAATAGATCCAAGTTTTTCACCTTTTTTTACTTTTGTTCCAGAGCTTTGCCTCCATATAAATATACCTGAAAACGGTGCCCTGATCCAAGAGGATTTTTTGATCAATATAGATTTGGATTCGTTAGGTGAAACAATTCCTTCCAGATGCCCAAGGTATGTAAGGCATCTCACTAGCCCTCTTAGTCCGGCTTCTATTATTAATCCATTAAGTCTCACTGATTCTCCTCCTTCATATACGAGCATTGGAATTTTTAGATCCCTTGCTGTTCTTCTGAGTGACTTAGGGATAATTCCACTCTCGATAATGTATGGAGTTGCAAATACTTTTGCAAGTTCAAGAGCCTCTTTGTCGGTTTTGGTATACCTGATTTGAGGATGATTAAATCTGGAATCCCCACCAGTGTGAAAATCGAAAATATAATCTACTAGAGGTAGAATTTTTTTGGTCAACGTTCGAGCTATACGTGATGCTAGGGATCCGGTTTGATTTCCAGGAAAACTTCTATTTACATCTTTACCATCTGGGACATATCTATTGAAATTGACGAAGCCATAGATATTTAAAAGAGGAATGACAATTACGCTTCCTCCTTTAATCTTCTCCAGGATGTTTTGGTGGATCAATCTTCTCGTTATCTCAATACCATTGATTTCATCCCCGTGCACTCCTGCCAGTACTAATGAAGTAGGGCCGGGTTTTTTGGATCTATAGACATGTGCTTGAATATTAATTCTGGTATCAGACGGAAGTTTGCCAACAGCTATTTTTACAATAGCAGACTCTCCTGGTTCGATTTCTTGCTTCTCTATTAGAAACTTACTCTCCTTTTTTTTCTTCACAATAAATAATTGTGTGTTAAACTCTATCGCCTATGTCGATACGTTTCTTTCAATAAAATTAATAATACGGCCTGCGATATCTACTTTAGTTGTTTTCTCTATCCCTTCTAGTCCCGGTGATGCATTGACTTCCAGAATAAGAGGCCCTCTGTCTGATCTAAGCATATCTACTCCTGCAATCTTCAGCCCTAGATGTCTAACAGCCTTGAGAGCAACTTCTCTTTCCTTATCATTAATAGGCTCGACTGTTGAACTACCTCCTCTATGTAAATTACTCCTGAATTCTCCTTCTTTTGCTTGCCTTTTCATAGTACCTACAATTTCATTTTCAACAACGAAAATTCGGATATCAGCTCCTTTAGATTCAGCTATAAATTCCTGCATCAAAGCCTTTTGCTTTGTTTTGTTGAATGCTTCCAAAATGGATTCTGCCTGATTATTATTTTCTGCTAAGATAACGCCTATACCATGCGTTCCATGAATCAATTTAATGACTATGTTATGTTCAAAAGTCTCTAACAAGTCTTGATACATCAGTGTATTATTCGAAACGATGGTTCGAGGAATTTGCATACCCTTAGAAGCAAGAATCTGGGAGCAGGTTAATTTGTCTCTTGACTTAAGTAGCGCTTGTGAACTAAGTGTAGTAAATACTCCCTTTTGCTCAAATTGTCTTATTACTGCTGATCCATAATTGGTATGAGAAGCACCTATTCTTGGAATGATAGCATCGATATCTTTGATAACCTGTCCATGGTAAGAAATTGTAAGATTGCCATCTTCCATTATCAAATCACAATTCACGTAATCAATTATTCTAACATAATGATGCCTCACCCGTGCAGCCCTTGCTAGGCTCTGAGTGCTATACAAGGCTGGATTCCTAGAAAGAATGGCTATGTTCATACTTTCAAAATAATTTTTTTATGAAATACAATGTATGCATAATTTAATATGATCTGCCATTTGGGATCCTCAAATTAGGTAAATTAGATGATAGAAAATTATAATATGACTGTTCTATTTTGTTAAATTCATTTATTAAAAATTTATAACAAATGATATGCCACCTAAGTTGAATGATAAGAAAACGATATTTGGTTGGGCTATCTTTGATTGGGCAAATTCTGCTTACGCCTTAGTTGTATCTACTGCGGTATTTCCACCTTTCTTTTCTTCTCTAGCACCTGAGAAGATGTCTGTCTTAGGTCAACAAATAGATAATACATCAGTGTATTCTTTTAGCGTAGCCTTTGCGTATCTACTAGTAGCATTATTTACACCATTTCTATCTGGTATAGCGGACTATGGTGGTCGTCGAGCATCATTTCTGAAGTTTTTTACCATATTAGGAGGTTTGTCTTGTATATCGTTATTCTTTTTCAATTCTCCAGAGATGGCATGGTTAGGCGTCATTGCCTTTGTCCTAGGTACTGTAGGTTTTGGAGGAGGTATTGTATTTTATAATTCCTATTTGCCTGAGATAGTCTCGGAAGATCGTATGGATGCTGTAAGTGCTAAAGGATTTGCTTACGGGTATATTGGAAGTGTATTACTATTAGTGATCATCCTTGTACTGATTAACTTTTCTGAGACCTTAGGGATTACTGACGCTTATCTTCCTCCTAGAATAGGATTTGTCCTTGTTGGAATATGGTGGATTGGCTTTGCGAGTATTACATTTAGAATCTTACCAAAAGATAATCCTATTCCTGTGACTCGAGAATTTGTGTTTAAAGGATTGAATGAAGTTAAAGAAGTATTCTATGAGATAAAGCAGAAGATTAATATTGTCAAATTCTTGATGTCATATTTTTTCTTTATCGCAGGAGTGAATGTCGTAATTTACTTAGCCACTATTTTTGCAGAGCAGGAATTAAGTTTTGAGACTGATGATTTGATTAAACTTGTACTACTTCTTCAGTTTTTGGCGATGGTTGGAGCTTATCTATTCGCTTACCTTTCAAGTAAAATTGGGAATAAGATTTCACTACTCATTCAATTAGCCATCTGGATTGGAATCTGCTTTGCTGCGTATCTGGTTCAAGACAGTACGTCGTTTTATATACTTGCCTTATTTGTTGGATTAGTATTTGGAGGCATTCAATCTCTCTCTCGTTCAACCTATAGTAAGATGTTATCAGAGGATATAGTAGGGTTAGCATCATATTTTAGCTTCTATGATGTACTTACAAAGTTAGCCATTGTATCAGGTACTTTTGTTTTTGGCATTGTGAATCAAATAACTGGTAATATGCGTTATTCGATATTATCCACTGCTGTATTCTTTGTGCTTGGATTTATTATTCTTGCAACTTTGAAAACTGAAAAAAAGGTAAGCAAATCAGAGTAAGCTATTTTTGAAATTCAAAACAACCAAGATCCACAGCATTTACTTCTCTAGGATTACCGTCAAAGTCGGTATCAATACCTGGGATAAATTCTCCTCTGTCAATAACAATTGACATAGTATCTAAATGAAAGTCGTAGTTTTCTAAATCAAGAAATAGTGAATCTTGCCGCGTCGTTGTTAGACAATTATCACAGTTGTCCATAAAGAAATTAGGAAACTGATCATCTTCTATAAGTTCAGAAACAGTAACAGCACAGTTGTCAAGTTGGTAATTGAAAGGGACAGATCCATCACCATTAGTGATATCAAAGAGAGAGATTTCATCTAATTCGTTACCTGTAATAATACAATTGTTAAAATTGGCATTTAAAGGAGCAACAAGCACAATTTCTTGACAAAGGGGATCGCTGCATCTAATATTATTGATACTCAATGCTGGCGCCTGATTATTGTAGTTCCCTATAGTGCAGTGATTGAAGGTGTAGTTACCACCAAAGCTGAGATTGACGCTACCTGTACCATTTTCGAAAAATAGACAGTTGTCAGCCTGGACAGTTGCATTTGCAGCAACAAGACCACTTCCAGATGTGAACGAAAATTCGCACGCGTCAAGAACAGCTGTAGCAGAAGAATCTATAGACAGTCCGACAATGGAGTGTTGAATAATTGTATGGTTAAAAACATTATTTCTACTCCCCGCAGATAAGAAGATGCCTGACCACTGTCCTGGCACTTCCTGAAATTCTGGCTCCAACCGATCAGTCTGAATTCTAACAGGATTTTGAGCTGTACCCATAGATCTTATTCTTCCGGTTTCTGTTGTAATTAATAAGCCATCATTAAAAACGCCTAACTCATTGATGGCAATACCACCGTGTACATAGATTTGCGTACCTGCCGCAATAGTCAATTCACATTGATCGATAACAAGAACACCATATATTACATAGGGCTTCGGGTCATCCCAGACTAACCGTCCATTACAAAGAGGATTTATTTCTCCTGCCGAAAATCGCGTAGGTTCGTAATTAGCATTCTGACCGAATGCCTCTAAATGTACAACCAGACTCGTTTGATTGGCGATGATATCTAACTGGTCCTCTATAATGAAAGGACTTACACTTAGGGGTTGATCTGGGTCGATAGTGGCCTCCACAAATATCCAAATACTATCTTGAGCTTCTATTCGGACATTTTCAACTCTAGGCCCTATAAAGCCATCAACATTGATTCTAAAGAAGCTTTCCTCAGGAGAAGGTATACTGATTTCATCCAGAATAACTGGCTGTGCTTCATTATTGAAAATTTTGACAAATCGGGTAATGCTTCCAATTTCTGTCAGAACTGTGTCAAATCTTAGAGTATCTAACGAAAGGCTTAAGTCTAATTCCTGTGCTTCTAACAATGGTTCTTCTTCACAACTTGACATAAAAAGGCTGAATAGAGCGAATGAAATTAGCAAGGTGATCACTGATGAGCAATAATTTGTACCATTCATACTATGCGTTATTTGCATAAATTCTCTTGAATACTAAGATTAAAATCGACTATGGCGTATATGGACCATAAAGTTAACTTATCTCAAAGCTATTTGTCTTCAATTAATTATTTTAAACTCTAATATTGGGTAGTTTTGTTCTTTTTATGACCCAAGGGTCTTCTATGGATATAGATGTGATTATACCTGCTTACAATGAAGAGACTTCTATAGGATTAGTCTTGGATGATATACCATCAGAATTGGTAAGAGAAGTCATAGTGTGTAATAACAATAGTACTGATAAAACTAAATCCATTGCCTTATCCAAAGGAGCAGTTGTTGTCGATGCAGTAAAAAAAGGATACGGGAGTGCCTGCTTAGAGGGCATGAGCTACATTGCAAGAAAAGAAAAAGCCCCTGATATTGTCGTATTTTTGGATGGAGACTATTCAGACCACCCGGAGCAGATGGTTGACTTAGTGGAGCCAATTATGCATAGAGACTATGATATGGTAATCGGATCAAGAGCATTAGGTCAAATAGAAGAGGGTTCTATGCAACCACAACAGATTTTTGGTAACTGGCTTGCTACGACGCTTATAAAAGCATTTTACAGAGTAGAATTTACTGATTTAGGACCCTTTAGGGCACTGAAGTATTCATCTTTGATAGATTTGAAGATGGAGGATAAAGATTTTGGCTGGACTGTAGAAATGCAGGTCAAAGCTGCCAAGATGAAAATGAAAACTTTAGAAATTCCTGTTAATTATAGAAAACGTATTGGTGTATCAAAAATATCGGGAACGATTAAGGGTACTATCCTTGCCGGTCATAAAATTCTTTGGACAATATTTAAATTATTATAAATGGATATATTCGGTTATATCGTACTAGGTGTTTATGTCGCCTGTTTGGTGTTCATTTCAATCTATTGTTTTATACAATTCAATTTGTTGTTTCACTATAGAAAGGACAAAAATTTGAAAGAAGGAACAAAACCAGGTTATAGTGACGGTGATGGTGAATACCTACCTTATGTCACGGTTCAGCTTCCTATGTATAATGAGTACTTTGTTGTAGAGCGGTTAATAGATAATATCATGCAGCTGGATTATCCTAAAGATAGGTTTGAGGTTCAAGTGTTGGATGATAGTACTGATGACACAATAGATCTGACAAGTGCAAAGGTAGAAGAGTATAAGGCCAAGGGCTACGATATAAAACTGATGACTAGAGTACAAAGAAAAGGCTATAAGGCGGGAGCATTAAAGGATGCAACCCCTTATGCGAAGGGTGAATTCATTGCTATTTTCGATGCTGATTTCCTTCCAGATGCAGATTTTCTTAAGAGGACATTGCCACAATTTAGAGATGATAAGGTAGGAGTTGTGCAAACGAGATGGGGACATATTAATCAGGGTTATTCAATATTGACAGAGTTACAGGCCTTTCAGTTGAATGTCCACTTTACTGTTGAACAAAAAGGAAGAGAAAAAGGAGATTACCTTCTTCAATTTAATGGTACTGCAGGATTATGGAGACGAAAGACAATTGAGGATGCTGGAGGCTGGGAAGCAGATACCTTGACTGAAGATTTGGACCTAAGTTATAGAGCTCAACTTAAGGGATGGAAAATCATCTTTTTAGAAGATACAGTCTCACCTGCTGAATTGCCATCTGAAATGATGGGACTCAAATCCCAGCAACATAGGTGGATGAAAGGTGGTGCAGAAACGGCAAAAAAGCTCTTGCCTACAGTATGGTCAAGTGACTTGAGTTTAATGAAAAAATTGCATGCAACAACACATCTTCTAGGTAGCACAGTCTTCTTATCTATATTCTTGGTAGGCGTTTTCAGTGTACCTTTACTCTTTGTAATCAATCCACTTCAAATGAACCTGTCGTTAATGAGTATATTTCTTATTAGTACAGTGCTCATTGCGGTTGTCTATTATGTAGCCAATGTGAAAAAAGCATGGGAGAATACGAGTACAGTGGCTGCAATTTTCAAATTTATAGTGCTGTTTCCAACTTTTCTTTCATTGTCGATGGGTCTTTCATTGCATAACTCAATAGCTGTTATACAAGGCTATCTTGGCAAAAAGTCGGCCTTTGTTAGGACGCCAAAATTTGCTATCAAAAGTATCTCTGATTCCTTTAGAAAAGGAAAGTATCATAAATACAAGATTTCCAAAATAACAATAACAGAGGGATTGTTGGCTTTGTATTTTTTGGGTGCTATTATAGCTGGGATTAAGATGGGCAATCTATCATTTATGGTTTTTCACATAATGCTTTTCATGGGATATTCAACTATCTTCTATTTTTCGATTAAGCATATGAGATCATAATTAAATAAATGGCAACTCAACGGATAGGGCAGGGTAGGTTATGGACTATCTTATTTCTATTTATATTAACGATTCCTCTATTTTATTTATGTGTTAAGTTAGAGCAAGACGATGGCTATAGTATTTTGCTATCGTACGGATTGTCTTTTGTTGGGTATGCACTGATATTAAGATACAGTAATCTTGAACATTCATGGAAAGGACTTATTACTATAGGTATACTAATTAGGTTAGTCCTAGTATTCATATTCCCTAATCTATCTGATGATATTTACAGATTTCTCTGGGATGGCTACCTAATACAGGATGGCATTAATCCACTGAGTTATAAGCCATCTGATTTTATAAGTCTCATTCCCAATGCTGAGGATAGATACTCTGAATTATATCCTCTACTAAATTCGAAGGAGTACTATACGGTCTATCCGCCAATATCGCAAGTTGTCTATTGGTTTTCGTCATTGTTTGAATCCTGGAAACTCTCAGCAATCGTCATGAAGTCAATTTTGTTAACTGCTGAAATAGGTACTGCATATTACTTAATAAAATTACTTGCCAAATTAGAATTACCAAAGGCTTTAGTATTGTGGTATGTTCTGAATCCTCTAGTTATAGTAGAGATGACTGGTCAGTTACATTTTGAGGCCATTATGATTTTTTTTCTGGTTGCGTCCATCTATTACCTAAGTGTTCGTTCTCTAGTAAAGTCTGGAATGGCTATAGCATGTGCTATCGGAGCTAAACTATTGCCTCTAATGTTTTTACCGATCATATTAAGGTACGTTGGCGGTATTAGACCAGGGATTACTTATTTGATGTCATTAGGTGTAATGCTAGTTGTTCTATTCGCACCTCTTTTCATAGGTATAGATGTTACTCATTTCCTTTCTAGTATAAATCTTTATTTCCAGTCATTCGAATTCAATGCAAGCATTTATTACTTGGTGAGAGAGGTAGGGTATTGGGCTACAGGCTACAACCAGATTGCAGTGATTGGTCCCAGACTGAGTATGATTACAATTGGTGTTATCTTATTCTTGGGGTATAAGCAAAAGAGAAATCATTTAATACAATTACTCAATGCGATGTTGATTGCTTTCTCTGTATATCTCTTTTTGACGACTACAGTGCACCCTTGGTACTTGTGTATGCTAATCATGCTAGCCTTGTTCCAAAAATCTTGGTGGGTTTTGGTTTGGAGTGGTGTAGTTGTCTGGAGTTACACGACTTATATGACTCCGGAATTTATACAGGATTTGAAATTGATAACTATAGAATATCTAATCGTTGCAATAGCTATAATTTTCCAACTGTATAATAGAAAGTATAAGTCACAAAAAAAGAGCTTGTATCAGTAATACAAGCTCTTTTTTTATTTCTAAAGAATACGTTTACTTAGTATTCCCATAGGTCATGCTCAAAATTGAACAACTCTGCTTTTATCCTGTCTGATTCCATCAGTCTATCAAATCCTTCTCTCTCATATCCATAGTAAAGATCTTGAACTCTCAAGTCTAGAGGGTTCGAAATTTTTAAAATATAACTTGAAAAGAATCTTGACTCAAATAAATCATACCATGACATAGGTGCAATGTCGTTTTCGTCATTCTGAACTCTATATCTAGCCAAAGCAAACCTTGCTTCAGGATAATAAATCCAAAACAATTGTTCTTGATATTTGAACTCTCCAGTGTCTGGATCTATTCTTTGAAGAATTGGACAAATTCCTAATATTCTTGATTTAAAAGAAGATAGTTCTTTGTCAAAATACCATATTTCTTTTACTCTAAACTGCTTAATGTCTTCCCAGTTGATTTCATTTTTAACGACTTGTACTTTTTCTTCATAAGTATCTGGATCCCAAACTACAGTAGTATCGACTTGATTCAATTTAGCATCAATCTCATCTATAGTAAGAGGTTCTTTGAATGTCTCATCTTTAAAAACAGCAGCATCTCCATTCTCAGCTATCTCTCTTAGAATATTAAAAAATGGCTTGATTGGGCTTCTGAAAGAAATATTGACTTTCTCTCTCGTATCAATCAATCTCCATATTCTTCTTTCCCAGACAACATCAGCTTCTCTCACATAGTCATACTCTATGACAGGAGCTTCCTCAACAAGCTCTCTTTTTACAACACCATCTACATATATATCTTCAAGAGGAGTCCCAGATTCAGTAACCTGTATTGGATTATCCTGGCCAATGATTTGACCGAAGGTCAATGCTGATATAGCTGTTAATAATAATACTCTTAGCATGATATTTACTTTTATGTTGTTATCTGATATTAAATACCATTTGCCCAAGGTCTCTTGGTGCAACATCACCAGGACATTTACATTTGATATTTTCGAAGAAGTACTTGTCAGATGGCTTAGCTTTACCTATAAGAGACTTAGCAGGGCCAACAAATTTTCCACCTCTGTTCTCTGCAGGCTCTGCATCTTGACGCTTGGCAACCCTTACAAGTCTAAAACCTAGGATATCACATTTTGCATCAAAATCAAATCCTTCCAAAGCAGGGTAGATAGCCAACTGAGCCTTGAATTCTCCAGAGCCCATAGCACCTCCTCTACTTTTAGATAGCTTCGGTACGGGATCAGGTATTCTTTTTACTCTAAATAGTTTCTTGTCATCTAGACCTGGAGCACTGACATTTATGTTAGCAAACTCGTTTTTCTTTGTTGGTGTTTTAACTTTTACAGTATAACCACCTTTGCCATCACTTTTAATAGTACCACCTCCAGCACCTGACATATTCACTTTAATCTTATCTGAAGGTACACCAGCTGCTGACACCTCTACTGGATTGTCTACACCTATGTAGAAAACGTTCATCTTAGAGGCTGATACAGCAACAGATCTTTCACCGACTTCATAAGAGAATTCACTAGTATACGTTTTTACTTCTCCAGTAGCAGGATTTGTAACAGACGCCTTAGCTGAATATTTCTTTTCGCCATTAGCAGTAGGTGTCGTCTCATATACGGCATTTCCTTCCTTATTTATAGGAAGTGTTTTACCATTAACAGAAATAGAAATTCCCGTCTTAGAGTCACCACTAGTAGATGCTGAAAGGAATAAATCTGTTTTATACTTTTCACCTTTAATGATATAAGACTTTTCAGGTGCAGATACAATTGTATACTTATCAAAAGTTACTTCGGTTGTAGTACCGACTTTACCTGCTAGGTAATTTAATGCAGCTGATTCTGTAGACTTAACATCATTAATATACTTAGTGAACAATGGAATAACAGCTTGAAGAGGCATGTGACTAAAGTTCATATGAGCCCAACTCTTCTTGTCTTTCTTCTGCCAAGTATCATTATCAATATTGATAGCTATTTCCTTTGAGAAATTAGGTAAATCATCAGGGTCAATGTATTGAGAGATGTCTTGTATATATTGCTCAAGCTTTGTTTTTACCTCATTACCTAGACCACCTTCTGGGTCTATAGGGTCTATCAAAGTTCTGTCAGTTATACCAAAATCTTTTTTAAGCTTTAATTCATCGGTAAGTTGACCAGTTTCCTTATCAGTCAGGTAACCACCTCTTTCGACTCCATTTTCATCTTTATCATAAATCATTTTATCTACTATACCTTGTAGGTATGTTGATAATTCGGAAGATTTTTCCCGAATTGGGTCAATTCTTTCAGCATATGTAGCTAGTGATGCTCTTTTCTTTGCACCAGTCCTGATTGCATCAGGTAAGGCAGCATTTGCTTGATCTAGTGCTTGGTTAGACTTAGCAAGTCCTTTATCTACAAGCTTAAATGCATTAAAGACTTCCGCAGATACATTTAGTGCTAATAAAGCTGTTAGTACCAAGTACATGATGTTTATCATCAATTGCCTGGGTTCCTTAGGAATAGACATACTTTCTTTTTTTACTTAGTTTGATTAAATATGATTCTTCCTAACCAATTATGATGGTCTGTTAAAAGCACCGAGTACATTACCATATACTTGATTCAATGAACTCAAATTATTATTCAATGAACTCATTTGATTCTTATATTCTTTAGCATCTTCGCTAGCTTCATTCATAGTATCTACAGTACTGCTTAAGGTCTGCATGGCTTCATTCATTTTGGTGTAGAAATTACTCATGCCTTCTATCTGGCCTTTAGTTTCAGTAAAGTCTACTTCTTGAAGTGCCTTAAGACTTCCTAGGCTAGTAGACATATTTTGAAGTTCATTAAGCATCCCGCCTAAGTTGTTTTCTACAGAGTCAGCATCTAATGGTCTGCTTCCTCCAGCTTGTGGTCCTGCAGTTAGGGGAGTGATGTTTGAACCATAATTTTCTAAGCCAGGATATAGTTTTTCCCAGTAGTAATCTTTTTCTGGAGGAAGTATTCCTAACATAAAGAATAGGAATGCTTCTGTCAAAAGACCAGCGGTAATCATGATGTTACCTAGTGGGTGAGATGTGATTTTCATCCAAGCTCCAACCATTACCACTGATGCGCCGACACCAATGATCATGTTTTTTAAATATTTAAATCCTTTAGATTTTATAAAACTCATTAGTTAGATGTTTAAAAGTTAGTAATTAACTGATTATA
>CAZMMQ010000060.1:0-25147 GCA_964567435.1 uncultured Saprospiraceae bacterium
AAAAAGAAAGTCCAGCATCTACATTGTTATTGGATACTGGACTTTCATGGAGAACAATCTACACTACTAATTTCTGTTTTTAGAATGGGGCCTCATTATCTATAAATATTACTCCATCATCTTCCATGCCTCATCCAATGGCAGGTTATAGACAACTTTGTCAGATGCTTTTTCCTGCAACCATTTTTTCTGGGTAGGACTTAGATAGACTGATGGGTCTTGTCTCTGGCCCAGTGCCGCATTTATTCTTGACTTCTGTATGTCAGAAAGCGGAAGATATTTATACTTACTATTCTTAAGATAATACTGTGGATCTTTGTCTGTTCGATATTTTCCTCCTTTAACAGGAGCACATTTTGCGGACTTTGCATAGCTGTCCAACTCATTTTTAGTCACTGAACTTTCGTCGAAAGTAACCTTCACTACTTCAGCACCATTCATCCATCCTGGCTCAGTGGCTACTACGCCGTCCTTAGCGCCTAAATGAGCTTCCCCAGTCCAGAAGCAGTACATCTGGTAGTAAGCAGTCTCCTCATCTTGCACTGTCTCAGCATCTGCAAGTAGGCTCAAGTATTCTGGCACCTGACGATAGTCTCTATTTAGTGCTAGAGTCATTTGTAGTGCCAATCCACCTACAGAATAATTGCCAGCTAATCTTGACATAATGTCTTTTCCATCACCGTCAACAATTCTGACCACAGGATTATTCCATGTCGGCTCACCATATAATTCTAATACCTTTCTGTCATGTCCGCCTTCATTATTGAATATGGCTAAGGGTACGAATTCGTTTGATATAGCATCTACAACCAAAGGATTACTCAGTACATTATTACCATAGTTACGACAAGTGGCGCATCCTGGCACTTCCTGAAAAAGAATAAGGATAGGCTTGTTCTGCTCTTTTGCTACACGCTTGGCTTCGTCATAATTTCTGAGCCAAGGAACATCTCCTAATTCTACATGTGTCTTTTGACCAATCATTGTGTTGACCATGGCGACCATTGCCAAAATTGATAGTATGCTCTTCATAGACTTTTGTTTTTATGTTTTTAAATCTAGTGGTTAGATAATAATATCTACCTCCTATATGTTGCAAACCATGTTTTAGTTGTCTGCTTTGATGTCGATAGTTGAACGACTTGTCTTATGGTTGGTTGTAGTCTGATGATATGCTAACATATTTTTAAGTATTTGAATTAGGATAGGGGACATTTTGAGGGCTGATATTGCAGGAGAAGATTTAATTGTTAGATATTGTATAGATAATAAGCGGTCATAAAATTTTGGTGTAAAATGGAAAGAAGAGATTTTATCAAAGGGTCAGCTATACTAGGAATGACATGGGCAGGGCAATCATTGGTATGCAATTCGGGGATGTATCATCAGGCCACTCAAAGAAAGATATTGCGTGTACTAGATGCTCATAGCGTTAATGTAGGTACAATCCCTGTAATGAGAGCATTTGCTGGAGATCAAAATGATTATGTATCACCTTTTGTATTATTCGATGAGTTTGGTCCAATCGAGGTTAATCCTGGGTCAGACCCCTATAAGGTAGATGCACATCCTCATGCCGGCGTGACGCCTACGACCTACTTTGTCAGTGGCACAGGTCATCATAAGGATAGCTTAGATTATGATTTCCAGATAGGCAAAGGGGACTTTATGATGTTCTCTTCTGGACGAGGCGCTATTCATATGGAAGAGTCTGGAAAAAAGATGGTCTAAGAAGGCGGTATTGTACATGGATTCCAAATCTGGCTTAATACCCCTTCCGCTTACAAATGGGATGATCCGACCACAGTGGTCCATAGGACGACCAATATGGATAAGATAGAAGGCAAAGGATATACGATTCAAGTGATTTTAGGCGATTTTGGAAAGGCCAAATCCAATATAGAATTACTCTCTCCTGCCTTTTACTACCATGTCAAAATGGATGCAGATTCCAGACTGGATATCCCTACCAACGCTAACCACAATGCCTTTATGTACATGGTGGATGGGAGTCTGGAATTGCATGAAGGTCATCGTCTCAAGACAAATCAGGTTGTATTATACCAACGAGAAGCAGAGCTAATTAGGTTGTATGCTGAAAAGCCTTCTGAATTCTTGGTACTTGGAGGAAAACCACTGAACGAACGCGTCTATTCCTATGGTCCATTTGTGATGAATACTGAAGAGGAAATAAGACGATGCATCAAAAATTATAATGCTGGTCTTATGGGGGATCCCAATAAAGTCAATGCTTCTTTTTGATCACTTTTCTCAGGGATTCCATATTAAGTCTCTTTATCTATGATATTAGGAAGGTCTTCCTAATGACTTTCTAATTGACGACACTGTAGTGAAAGTGGAAGCAGACGAGATTTCCGAAGTTGTTATCATTCTGACGGATATTGCGGGTAGGAGAGTGAATACTTCTACTATAGAAAGTGACGGTGATACACTGCCGCTTGATATCAGTTGTCTCCATTCTGACTAATATATTGTAGTTGTAGAGAAGAATGAGGTGCGGACTACAAGGGAGTTGGACATAAAGTAAGAATTGTTAGAAAAGCAATAAGAATCAGTCCATAATTATGGACTACTTTTTTTATTTATATACGATAGATTCAAAATGAGAATTTCTTTTTTCAGACTTCATTCCCCCTCATTGCAGCTTAATTTAGGACTAACATTGGCTTCATAATTTATTGCCTAACAGTAAGCTAGCTTACATTGCGAAAAAGCAACTCTTAAGCAGTCAAAACCGTATTTATTAATAACTACCCAGCCCTTAATTGATGAAATGACCTTAGCGTGTACAAGCACTTCATTTTTTAAACCAACCTGAGGTGATTATCACTATTATCAAATGTTAATATTAACATATATATGGTTTGTACTATACATAAACCCTGCAACATGATTACATATAGTAACTATTAGCTATATAATAACAATCACACTTGTAATTAAACTAACTCTGGATTAAATTTTGATTTTTATATTATAATGAGATACTCTTTACATATTCTTTTTCTGCTTCTAGTTCTTCAAGGTAGAACAGAAGGGGATAATTTTATACAACAAAGTATTGCAGATGGATTTGAGCAACAGCAGCTATTTTCTAAGTATGTGGATACTATTTCGGAGTATTTATACAAAGATATTACGATAGCTCTTGATGCTGATCAGCAATGTCAAGATTTACTTTCAAAAGGAGTGAACCTGCCTGACAGTACCTATTTTAGTTATCTTCTCCAGAAGATAGATCTCCATCATAGTAACATGAAGCCCATCTTAGCTTTCTGGGAAATATCAAACTACGAAAATCGGCTAGATGAATTAGAAATCAGCCAAGCTTCCAAGAAGACCTTTAACTATCTGTATGGATATACACTTATGGAGTTGGGTCAGAGAGAGGCTGCTCAAGAGCGATTTTATATTGACTTGGAAAAAGGCATTCAAGATCTGGATACCTCGTTACAGTTTTTTGCGCTTTACTCACTCGGGCAGATTTATAATCAAAAAGGAGAATTCAATATAGCCTTAGATTACAATCAAAGAGCACTTCAACTTTTGACTAAAAAAGACGTCAATAAATCTTCATTGGTTTCTATTCAAATAGAATTAGCGGACACCTATGCCAATCTAAAGAAATGGGATGAGTCAATGCAAACATTGGACTTAGCCAATCAAGTAGCATCTAAAAATGGATTTGGTATACTTGCTTCTGACATCAACATAAAGAAAGGCCATATTTATCTTAAGAGAAGAGATTTGCAGAAGGCCATAGAAATGTATAATAAGGTTGTCTTCAGCAAACAAATTTCAAAAGATAGAGAAATAAATAAGCAGGCCGAAGCCCTTCATGCACAAATACTAACTGCTAAGTCGGAATATAGAAAGGCATTTGATATATATATCCAATTATTAGATGACGTAGCACCGAATGACCTATCAACTAAAAAGGAACTTACATGGAAAGCTCAGCAACTTGCCCAAAAGAGGGGAGACTACAAAACGGCCTATCATTTGTTTGCTGATTATAATGATATATCCAATAAAATAGACTCTAATAGTCAGGCACTTCAGTCGCAGTATTTTAAAATTAAGTTTGATACGGAAGCAAAAGAGAGAGAAAATGCAGAGCTATCGGCTTATTTAAAAAGTAAAGACCATGAGAGTATGCAGCTTTACTTGTGGTTAGCCTTGTTGACTCTATTTTTGCTTGGCTTGGTGGCCGCATTGTACCAAAGAGTTAGATATAGCAAGCGATTAAAATCCAAAGTAGAGGAACGGACTGTAGAGATAAATGAGTCTATTCAGTTGCGAGATAAAGCTAATGCCGAACTGACTGAATTCAATAGAATATTATCACATGATTTGAAAGAGCCTTTAAGGGGTATGATTGGCTTTAGTCAGTTACTAATGAATGAATTGGAAGATAAGAATTCGAAAAGTCAAGATTACTTAGATCATATAGTAAGAAGTAGTCTTCAAATGAATCAACTAATTGATAGTGTCAATCACTATCAGAAAGCAAAAATTTGTGAGACAAAAGCAACTGAAAAATTAAATATAAAAGATAAGATTAGTACAGTACTGGTTAGGGTGAATGGGGATCATCCTGATAAGGAAATCGATTTGATAACCAACGCGGACAGCCAAATTAGGTTTTGTAATGACTCTTTTGAATCTATTTTTCATATCATCTTTGATAATGCAATAAGATACAATACAAAGAAGGTAGTCAGGATTGATGTTAATCATAATCAAACATCAGAATATCATGAGTTTGAAATATCTGATAACGGAGAAGGTATACCTATGGCACATAGAGACAAAGTATTTGCAAAGTTCCAAAGAGCGAACTCCTCTTTAAGAAGTAAAGGAGCAGGTATGGGATTAAGCATTGCTAGTAAACTTCTAGAAAGTGTTGGAGGATCTTTATCACTTGAAGATAAATCAAAGTTATCTGGTAGTACTTTCCTAATAAAGATTCCTGTTATTTTGAGCTGAAATAATTTTACAATTTGTAATAAAAGCAGTCTTTGAGAAGACTCTTTTTTATTGTAAGGATTGTCTGAATTTACTTTCCCTTCTTTTTCTCCCCAGTTGTTCACATGGCTATTTTCTTAAGATAATAGTAATTCAACTTGAGAAATAGGCTTGCGATGGTGCAAAGGGCACATAGAATCTAATGGTGACTCCAGTTTTTTGGATCATCATTATCACCTGGTGACAAACCCAGAATATCACCACCGGTATTGACTCCAAGACCTACTACGACTCTGTTCACATAATTAAAATAACTGACTACTTGATTGATCTCAAGTATCTGGCCATCATCCATTCCCATGGTACGAAGTTCTTCGATATCTTGCTCAGTAATACTATTGTGAGATTGAGTTAATGCTCTAGCATACTTAAAACCTGAAAGATAATTGTCATCAAAGAATGTGTTAAGCTTGTCCTGACGGATGATTTGAATTAACAGCTTTGCTTTTTCTTTATCAGGATAGATGCGTTCGAAACCAGCTTGATGATGCTGGACACAATAATCACAACCATTAAGTTCACTGACGTATATACCTAGAGCTTCAAGATACCATTTAGGCAAGGTGTTGGATGAGTTATGGAGTACGTTTTTATAGATAGCCATATGACCAGTAAGTGTATGTGGTCTCAGACTATGTATCTTCAGCACATTGTCCACATTATCGTTTGGACCTTTTACTCGATCATACAATTTTTTGAGAGTGCCTTTGGCCTCGGCATAGCTAATCGTCTTAATCCAACTCATATTAAAATACTTAGATATTATTTATTAGTAATTAAAAATCTATTTGTAAAAGTATCACCGTCTTCTAATTCCAACACTAAGAGATATACTCCCGCAGCGGGAGCATTAAGATCTATTAATTTATTGACTTTATTAGTGTTTTCGAATTCTTGCTGGTAGACTAAGGCTCCTCTAATATCATAGATATATATATTAATGTCTTGTTGGGTCAACGCATTATATTCAATTGTAAAGATGCCCTCGGACGGGTTGGGGTAGTTAATTAACTGATTGTAGATGACTAGGGAATCTTCATCATCTTCATCCTCATCGCCAGTCATAGAATTCAATGAGCGAAAATCAACCCAGTTTATGTTAAATGGAGCCTCCAAAATGAATAGCCGCATTGTATAGCGACCTTGAGGTAGCTCAACAACCTCAGTTGAAGTTGACCAGTTTTGCCAACCACCAGTGGATTCAAAAGGTATATGTTTTATGACTGATAAATGCCCATCTGAATCGATAATTTGTAATTCAATACGTCCGTCAATAGTCAGTGAAGCAGTTCTAAAGTCAATCTCATATTCTCCTGCACTAGGTACAAATATCTCATAATCCAGATAATCGCAGGGGTCAAGAAATCCGACATTTTGTCCTCCCCCTACATCTCCTGTGTATTCTAGCTGGGCACCTAATTGATTTCCATATTCTTCGGATTCGATTCTAGTGGGAAGTACATGGACAAATTGTGCATTATTTTTGACAGGCTCTAGTATGAATGTTTCTAAAGGTATACCGTCAGTAGATAAAACATGATTGGCAGTATAAGATATTTGAATAAGGTCTGCTTGCAATATTCTATAATCAAAATCAAGTCTTACAATTCGGCTATCTTCCTCGTCTATACTTATTGAATTTATAGGTATACTTATCCCGTTAGCGTGTATCTCAAAACCATTTTTATTTTCAGTTTCCGCTAAAAATTTATTGGCAAATATCTCTATGGATTTTTCGCCCATAGTAGTTGCAGAGAGAAATTTTGTGTTTAGAGAAGATGCATTTAAGCTGGATGGATTCAATTCAAAACTACTAATGTTAAATCCTTCCTTATCTGCAAATAGAATCATCTCAGTGTCTGTATTACTTATGAATACATTGGGTATTATTACTGAAGACCAAATCTGCCATCCTCCAGTATTAGGAATGTTCTTGGGGGAGGTAATATGAGCCTTGTTGGTTTCAAAATGAAGAATACCCTCTCCAGTTTCGGATGCAACCCTCAAATGTATATTATACAAACCACTTTCTTCAACCTCTATACTATACTTTGTCCACTCTCCTGTACCTATCCAGGCCACATTAATACCATTTGTGTTGATATTATCTTCACACACCTGCAAGTCTACACCATCATTTCTATATGTCCAACCAGTATTCCATGGTGTAAACGTGCCAGTTGACACTTGAAAATTGGCAATCTCATTATCATAATAGGCAGATCCATTGCGGCCAAGATCAAAGTCAGACGCATATATAATACCAGGTATAAGATGCGGCATGTCATAAGGAAGAGACGATTCAGAATCTATTTGCCTAAACATGGCATCGACCACATCTTTGAGGTATGCACAATTTTCTATTTTTAGTCCTTCTGCAATATTCATTAGCGCTTCTGTCGCAAATGCTTGAGATGGTTTTGTGCCCACTCCACTATTCCAATAGTTAAGTAGGGTTTGGTACTCAGGTGTCATAGGGACTGACAATGGTCCTGCAATAGATTCAATTTTTTTCATAGGCCACCATGCCCACCCTATTTCTAATTCTTCTAGTAGACTTATAGCCTCAGTAAACCATACATTGGAGTTCTCTCCGCTTTCACCTAGATATAAGGGGACATTGAAACTTTCTCTCAATTCTAGAAAAGACTGTAAAGAAGCTTTGTCATTTGTAGACCAATATTTGTGTGGAGAATAGACCATGTTGTCATCCCAGGGAGGAGTTAATCCAGTAAAATCATTTGCAAACCAGTTACCTTCTATAAATATTATATGGTCCATATCTACAGTTCTGATTGCCTCAGTTATTTCCTCATACAGAGTTCTCAGCGCTCTCCCTCCAGGCAAGTTCCAATTAGGTTCATTTAGAAGATCATAGCCGGCTACCCATTCTTCATCTTTGTATGTTTCAGCCAGTCTTTTCCAAAGGGCCACAGTTTTTTCTTTATTTAAGTCACTCTCCCATAGAGATAGTTTGGATCTGTCATAATCAGATATACCTTCATCCTGGCCTTGTCCTCCAGGTGCTGCATGTAGATCAAGGATGACATACATCTCATTGGCTTTGCACCAGGCTATTAGACTATCTGTCAACTCGAATCCTCTGTCCAGCCAAGTATGTTCTCCTTCTACTGGTTCATCTTCTATAGGTAAGGTGTATAAGTTATAATGCATGGGTAATCTAACAGAGTTGAAACCCCAGGATGCTAATGAATCTATGTCTGCTCTTGTAACATGGTTTTCCAACCAGGCTTCATAGAATAAGTTTGTATTTTCTTCACCTATGAGATTTTGTATAGATTCTCTGATTTTATGTTGGGCATTTGCAAACTCAGCTGTTTGCAGCATATATCCTTCTTGCAGCATCCAACCACCAAGACCCATTCCTTGTAGTAGAATAGTGTCATTATTCTGATTGACAATAGCCTGCCCATGGGTTTGTAAAAGGTGCTGGCTACTTAGAATACCTGCATATAGACTTAGAATAATTATGCTATACATGCTAGGCTTAAACAAAAATCTCTTAATCATGATCGACTCTAAGATGATAAAGCTCTCAATTTAGGCAATATACGCCAAGGTGATTGGTGAGGAGACTACATTTTAATCTGTTTATTATAGTCATACTTTGATTACTGTATGGGACTTGTTGATCTACGGAAGTCTACCAATACTTTAGTGCCATGACCTGGTTCTGATTTGATGTCAATATTGACGCCTGCTAGCTTAGACAATTCCAAAGAAATTTTTAATCCAATCCCAGACCCTTGGCCTTCTGCTCTGATATTTCTTTCAGGCGATTTTTCTAGGATTGATTTTTTTTCAAGAATGCCAATGCCCTTATCTTCTATCATCAGTTCTATACGATCTTCAGTTATTTTATTTTTTGTAAATTCTATTTTGCCATTTGTGTAAGAAAACTTGATGGCGTTTGTTATGAAATTTCGTAGGATGGCTTGAAGTATTTTTATATCAATATAGACTTGGTCTACATCCTTTAAGTCCATACTAATTTCTAATTTCTTCTCTTCTATTTGACTGGAATATATATTGAGGACTTTCCTTATTTCTAGAAGTAACGAATAATTTTCTGGTTCTAGAATGAGCATCTTATTTTCTCTCAGTGACCATAAGAGTATATTATTGAGATTGTCATTGAGGGCATTTAATTTACTTTCAGTTTGTTCTGTAAGAAAGTCTATTTCTTCTAGCCTATTGTGCCTCGCAAGGAACCTTGTTTTTTCAGCTATGTTACTTAAGCTATTTATAGGATTTCTGAGATCATGAGCAAGAATGGTAAAAATTTTATTTTTAGTTTTATTTAGTTCAGAAAGTTCTTGAGTTCTTTCTCTTACAATTTCCTCTAATTTCAGATTCCGCTGATGAATATTTTTGAGATACAATTTGGTGCCAAGCCAAATTATCAACAATCCAGCCATGAGCATGAGTCCAGCGAATGTCCACGTCTTTGTAAATGGCTGGATGACGTTTATTGGAATTGTAAAAATATTTGATGTTAATGAAGGTTCGTTGGGGTCAGATATAATTTCTAAGGTATGTTCACCATATGGAAGGCTATTTAGATTTAGTGTATTGCCAGAAATTTTCACCCACTTATCAAATAATCCTTGGATGCGATAATTAAAATTCCGCTCTCTATTGTTTGCTAAATAATTAGTGGACAAATCTATGCTGACGGTATGATCATCATCCTGAAATTCTATATCATTACGCTTAATTATTTGCGGAAATAAATTTTCTATAGTAGCATTTTTCTTAATTTTTTGGGCGCCAATAATTCTTATGGCTATGTTATTCTGTATGGCAATTGTATTTATACTGTCAGGATTGAAACATGTATATCCATTTAACCCACCAAAATATAATTGATTGTTCTCTTTGTTTTCAAAAAAACTAAACTTATTGAATTCTTTATGTGAAATACCATCCTTAACTGTAAAAATATATATCTCATCTTTGTTTTTATCGAGACAATTTAAATTTTGGTTTGTAGATATCCATAATCGATTCTGCTTATCTTCTAGAATGGCATGTACATCATTTTGAGATAATCCATTTTTGTCATTGAAGTAATTATTCTCATTAGTTTTTAAATTCCACTTAATAAGTCCTTCCTTTCTAGTACCTAGCCAAATGATGTTATGGTCTGTCTTGTCAATATGAATATGTTGTAAGTAATGATTTTTCAGACCAGTTTTTTTTACATAAAAGGAATCTATTTTATGATTATAGATAATTAAACCAAGTGAACTTGCCAGCCATAATTCATCATTGTATTCCAATATTTGATTGATTGAAATTTCATTTATCCTATCCATTCCAAGATTCACTTCGTGTATTTTTCCATCAACTAAATTGTATAGACCATTACTGCCACCAATATATAGGATGCTATCAAATGAGGATCTGTGAATGCAATTACTTCTGGGAGGGTACTTTTTCCAATATTGATAGTATTTTATCTCTTGATCATCTAAGTCTATTTCTCTTATGCCTTTTGTTACATAGCCAGAACTTAAAAATTTCGAAGTGTCTAATGGATCTCTATAATGCATAGTAGCCAAATGTCCGAGATTGACCCCACTTAGAAAATGGAGATTATATCGCCCTGAAGGCGATTGTATTAGTTCTTTTTCATTTTTTTTGTAAGCTGTGAGATCCTTGCTCATATAAAGGGCTCTCACACTGTGGGTCTTTTTGTCGTCCTTGTAGTTGAATATGGCTTTGAATAAATTAGATTTATTATTCAAAATATATATGCCAACGTTTGTTGTAAAATATGTCAAATTGGATTTGGATACAAGTAAGTCAAATACCTTTCTCTCTTTAAGCGTATTGATAATTTCACTATCGCGGATGGGCTCAGTATTATATAATTTATGATTAATGATGAAGAAGTTATATTCATGCTGATGTATAGATAAAGTCTTAAGGTATTTTTTTTCAATATTATTTTTTGGAATCGAAATCCGATGAGTAATATTCCCATCTTGAAATTGACTAATGTAGATTTGATTATTTTCTGTAGCCAAAAAGTAGAGATGCCCCTCATTTGAAATTGAAAAGGCATCGTATTGAAGAATTGTTTCCTCCTGTATTGTATGTATTACATTATTATCTTGGTTGGTGATAATTATTTGTTCAGGGTAGCATTTTATAATCTTTTCTTTGTCATGCATATAAATACCTGCATCTGAAGTTGACAGGTCTGTGTGTAGGTTAATTTGCTCATCAATGTAGAATATTCTTTTGTCATTTGTAATGAGAAATATTAGGCCGTCAATTTCTTGTATGTAATTTAATTCTTCCTGCTTGACAATTTTACCATATAATTCATCAAAAGTGGATGGCTTATTGGTAAGGGGATTTATTATTGTGATATAATAATGATTATCAGGTGTTATATGATGCGTATGGAACTGATTTTTTATTTTTGCTTCTAATATCCAAATGTTTCCAGAATTATCGGATAGTATATCTACTATCGGTAGATCACGATTGTCAGTACCCGATAGCTCAAAAAAAGTTGTATTGTACCCATCAAATTTTTCTACGCCTTGGAATGAGCTAATCCATAAGTTGCCATAATCGTCTTCTTCTATAGCTTGACAAAGTTGACTTGTGAGGCCATCTTTTGTGCCTATGTGATCCACATAGTTCTGAGAATATATTAATGTAAAGTTGAGTAGAAAGAGGAGAATGGAAACGGTGAAGGTTTTTGAGGTAGTAATGGTCATTAGATCGCGTAGCTATTTATCTTATTTCGCGTTGAATTAATGAAGATAGAAGAATGTTATGGGTTTAAGATAATTAATTCATATGTAAAGCGGAAGCTTAGAGCAGAACCCGATCTCAATATATAGGTTCTTATGATTCGTCTTTATTGCAAATGAACCATCTATCTCGGTAGAGGTGCCTGTGATGAAAATATTGGTTTTGGTCTCAGCCATGGTGACATTGGCAAAAAGAATAAAGTCACCCGTAATATTGTCCATGATTGTATCGCTATATGTAATCTCCTCAGTCGAGAAATCAGACGCATTATTCAGCGTACATAGTATAGTTGGTAGAGCCAATATTATAAGGGAAGCAAGTATTTTCATTAATGCTTATAAGACTGCAAAGATGTACCAAATGTCTGAGTCCAGTTATGAACTAACAGCAACTTGACTTAATTAGTAGCTCAATGTCTTTGTTGGGAATTCGACATAATAAAAGCCTTCCTAAATATTAAGAAGGCTTTTAAGTAAATCTATATTAAGTAACGACTATAAGAAGTCTACTTTTCCAGAGTCTAGATTGTAATAAGCAGGAAGAATCTTGACGCCTTTATTCTCTACGCCATCTCGTATAATAGCAGAGCGGCTTACTAATTCCTGAGCAGTAAGCTCCGCATTTTTCTTAATAACATCTGTGATAGATGCAGCGTCTCCCGCAGCTGTAATAGCAGGGGTGATATGAGATAACAAGTGGTTAAGATTATAACCATTGTCACCACCACCGACTGCTGCAGTTACGGCGCCACAACTTTGGTGACCAAGAACCACAATAACCTTGGACCCACAATGGGCTACGGCGTATTCCATACTTGCAAGAGAAGAACTATTAGCGATGTTTCCTGCCACCCTTACTACAAATAATTCACCCAAACCTGTATCGAATGCCAACTCAGGCACCACACGACTGTCAGCACAGCTAAGTACTATTGCATAAGGCTGCTGTCCACCAGTCAAATCATTACGGCGGCTGCTATCCTGTAATTTACCATCAAGTTTATCAGTAACAAAATTATCATTACCTGTTTTTAATCGTGAGATTACATCATCAGTAGTCATATGCTTTAACTTTTATTTTTTTGAAAATAGAGATTTTATAATATTGAAATAACGATACACAGCTCATTTTGGTTTATGATCTAATAATTTTTGGCAAATAAGACTTTTTGATTGCTTGGGTTTCCTGTAAGGATACATTTTCCACTGGATTCAGGCTCGTCATTAGGAATGCAGCGAATTGTTGCTTTTGTTAACTCCTTTATCTTTACTTCAGTCTCTGTTGTTCCGTCCCAATGCGCTTTGATAAAGCCACCTTTATTCTCGAGAATATCGTTAAACTCATCTATATCGGCCGCCTCAGAAGTATGGTCAGCTCTGAAATCTACGGCCCTTTTAAAGAGACCATTCTGAATTTCTTCTAATAAGTCCACTATATATCTATCCAATCCATCCACTGGAACTGATGATTTCTCTTTTGTATCACGACGTGCTACCTCCACTTGATTTTTTTCGAGGTCTCTCATGCCGATACCGACTCTCACAGGCACACCCTCCATTTCATATTGGGCAAATTTGAATCCTGGTCTTTTCTTCTTGTCTCTGTCTATTTTAACTCTTACACCAGAGGCTGCAAGTTGACTCTTGAGCTTTTCGGCAACCTCCATGATGGCTTCATTGGGTTTGGGGATAGGCACTATTACAACCTGAACTGGAGCCAATCTAGGAGGAATTACGAGTCCATCGTCATCAGAATGCGTCATGATAAGTCCACCTACTAATCTTGTTGAGACACCCCAAGAAGTAGCCCATACATACGATTCCTTGTTATTGTTATCTGCAAATTTCACATCGAAGGCTTTGGCAAAATTCTGACCTAAAAAGTGGGATGTACCCGCTTGCAATGCCTTTCCATCTTGCATCAACGCCTCTATAGTATAGGTGTCTTCTGCCCCTGCAAATCGCTCATTAGCTGTTTTTGCACCTTTTATGACTGGCATTGCCATGTAATCTTCGGCAAACCGTGCATATACCTCATGAATCATCTGGGCCTCTTCTATGGCTTCTTCTTTTGTGGCATGCGCCGTATGGCCTTCTTGCCATAAAAATTCTGCTGTTCTGAGAAATGGTCTAGTTCTCATCTCCCACCTGACCACATTGGCCCACTGATTGATCAGAAGAGGTAAGTCTCTATAAGACTGTATCCAGTCTTTGTAGGTATTCCATATAATCGTTTCTGAGGTTGGTCTGACTATTAGCTCCTCTTCCAATCTAGCGCTAGGGTCTACGACCACGCCATTGCCATCTGGACTATTCATCAATCTGTGATGTGTCACTACAGCACATTCCTTGGCGAATCCCTCTACATGCTGCGCTTCTTTACTTAGGAAACTTTTTGGTATAAACAGCGGGAAATAGGCATTGACATGGCCTGTGTCTTTAAACATCTTGTCTAGCTGCGCCTTCATATTTTCCCAAATACCAAACCCCAATGGCTTTATAACCATACATCCCCTTACAGCAGAATTATCCGCTAGTCCAGCTTTCTTCACAATGTCATTATACCACTGCGAGTAATTCTCAGCACGTGGGGTAATTTCCTTAGCCATAACCTTCAATTTTATTACAGGCCCTAAAAGTAAGGTTTTGCCTCATTTTTCTTGTATTTCTATAGGTTTACTAACATACATGGCAGCCATACTAGGGGCTGGATTAGTCCAAAATTGTTGGAAAACTGGAAATATATACTGTTAATTGACCAATGAGTTAAGGTATATTAACCTCGGAGTGAGTCTTAAATTGAGTTTCGGAGTATTTTTTGAATTGTTATACAGCGAGTAAAGAGATGTAAATAGTGTTAAGGATTGTCTTGATCTTGAAATATTTAGTTAAAATCACAATTAAAGACCCAAAAATCCGAACCTAAAAAGAATATTATTCGTCATATATAGTGTAATTCAAAATGTTGAGTCTTAAAAAACATTAATAGTCGTTAAGACTAGATTTAAAACGATATTAACTCAAGGAAGGAATTAAAAGTTATAAATTTAGTGTGTAATAAAAGTTCAGCTGGATTATCTGAAAACATAAAAACTAAAGAAATGAAAAAATTGAATGTATTAACTCTGTCTTTCTTTATGATACTGGGTATATCTCTCAATGCACAATTTGATGATTTATACTATATAGAAAGCGATAACGACAACGTATCTATAGATTACTCTACAGAAGATACATCTTATGATTCTGCAGATTACTCAGATTTTGATTCCGCTGATTACAGCGATTATGATTACTATTCTGAGTATGACAACTACTATACGTCAAGAATCAGAAGATTCAGTAGACCAGTAGGAACTAGCTACTACAACTCGTATTACTCTAATTCTATAGGATACGATCCATTCTTATCATATTACACACCATCTTATGTTGTGTTTGATAGATTAAGTAGAAGCTATGTAAGAACGAACAACAGAGTAGGGAGAGGCTTTGTAAGTTATGCTACATCACCATATGGATTCTATGGTCAGCCAACAGTATTTAGAAATCCTTATATAGGAACGACAAGATTTATTGGCGTGAGACCTTCATTTGGAGGAGGATTAGCTTCTAGAGGAGGTGGTTACGGATGTCCTGTCGGAGCACCAATAGCTACAAGAATACAGCCTGTAGGAGTTGTCAACCCTAGAACAGCAACAAGAGGTACTTATAACGGAACGAGAAGAGCTTCTGCTACAAGAACTACTACTGGATATAGAGGCACAACTAGTAGATCGACTTCAAGAACTGGAGTAAGATCGACTACAGCACCTAGAACTAGAAGTACGACAAGAACTTCTACTCCAAGATCTAGCATCTCAAGATCATCTACGAGAACATCTAGATCTTCAAGTGGATCAAGATCTACAATTAAGCGTTCAGGTACTAAGCGTTCAAGCTTTAAAAGTTCTTCTCCGAGTAGAAGTAGCTTCAGAAGTTCAGGATCTAGATCTTCTAGTAGAAGAGGTAGATAATACTAGATGACAAAGACAAGTTATATTCAAATATTATTTTCAGAATAAATTGAAGTGGGTAGGTATTAAAAGCATCTACCCACTTTTTTTTTCTAATTATCCTAACCAAGAGTGTAATAAATGGAAGCATCTTCTTCTATTTCGTGATCCTTTCTCTGACGATAGAAATCATAGCTAATCAGGTACTTCAATGAAGTTGTGCGCCTTGCTGTCTATATTTGTCCAATATCTAATCCATAAGTATGAGACTTCTATTTACTATACATATCCTCATAGGCTTTTCGTTAAGCCTGATTTCTCAGAATACAGATGATGCCCTTCGATATAGCTACCTCACACCAAGTGGCACGGCAAGGGTAGTAGGTGCTGGTTCATCATTTGGTTCTTTAGGAGGAGATATTGGTGTCGCTAATATTAATGTAGCTGGACTGGCAGAATTCAGGTCAAGAGAAATCTCAGTTTCAGGCATTTTTATTAATCCTAATACGACCAATACATTCAATGGGCAGCAAATCGGTCAGTCTACAGAAGGTAGAGAGGTCAAATTCGATAACCTTGGATTTGTATCACACAAAGCACCCATTGGCAGCAAATTTAAAACCTCTAATTGGTTTGTAGGCTTGCAGAATTTGGCAGATTTTAATGAGCTTTTTTCATACAATACATCCTCTGTTGGCTCTATTACGGAACGATTTGCAGATGATCTCAATTTTGAATTAGAAAATGGAGGCTCAGCGAACAATCTTAATCCATTCGATGCCCAATTGGCTTTTCAAAGTGAAGCCATAAGAATAGCAGAACCATTCAACTTTGCCTTTACAGATTTGTCTGTTCTTGAAATAGATCCAGTCTTTGGAGATACCCTTGCTATAGATAACCTCACTAGCCTACAAACTAATAAGCAGGAAATCATAGATAGACGCGGCGGAATCAATGAGTTTCAGCTAGCCTGGGCTGGCAAACTTGAATCCGGACTAAATCTAGGTGTAGGTATAGGAATACCCTTTGTCTCCTATACAGAAAATAGGTTCTATGAAGAAAATGGAGATAACAATTCTGGATTTCAGACTCTTAATTTTGATCAGACGCTAACGACCAGTGGTACTGGGTTCAATCTAAAATTAGGGATTGGTTATAACATCAAGAAAAAATACAGATTAGCACTGGCTTTTCAATCGCCCACTTTTTACAGACTAGAAGACTCATTCTCTACCACCTTGCTATATACTTGTGATACATGTGGAGCGCCTACCTTGCAGAGATCACCAGATGGTTTGTTTGATTATAGACTCAGGACGCCAATGAGAATTTCGGCAAGCATCGGTAGTCTACTTATCATTAATGAAGTCAGAGGGTTCTTTAATATAGATATCCACTACATAGACCTAGCGCAGAATAGTTTCAATTTCACTTCTTCACAATTTAGCACCCCGGCAGACGCTGAGGAAGAAGACTTCCAGAATGGAATTATTGACGAAGATTTGGGCTCCGGTTTTAATTTCAATATTGGAGGAGAATTAGGATACAAGAAATTAAGAGGAAGATTGGGAGTTGGCAGCCAATTCAAACCATTCCGTAACGAATTAGGCAATGTCCTCACATTAGCAGGAGGATTAGGGTATAGAGCCAATAGAATATATGTGGATGCTGCAATCCAGTTCAGGTCAGAAGAGGAGGGCTATGTACCATATCTAGCGCTGACAGAAGAAAGAGACTTAGCTCTACTTAATGAGGTCTCTATTACCAGAGTAATTTTAACAGTAGGATTTAAGATATAAGTGAATTCTCACTTATAAATTCATATTTTGTCATACAAACTGACGAAAACATATGGATTTTAGAACGGAATGGTGGAGTAAGGTCTTGGTCTTGCTTATGATTGGCATAGCTGCCATGATTTTTCCTTGGATGATGCCAGAAGTCTGGACAGCTAAATCAACACTCGGATATGGCGCCTATATAGTTGGATATCCCTTACTGCTTATATCATTGGCGACTATTCCAGTATTCATTATTTGTTGGGTGAGTAAGATTATGCCAGACCTAGATTATTCTATTTGGTTAGCATTTGGAATTATGTTATACCAACTCATTGTCTTTTTAATCTAATAAGAACTATTGAAGACTAGGATTCGTTTGAATTATAGACTCCCTCATAAAAAATAATCAATAATATAGATGTACGGCAGAAGACAACAGCAATATGGCCGAGGTGGAAGGAGCAATGGAAGCGGCCGATTTAAATTGATGCTCATCATTGGTTTGGGCATGGCTGCATTTCAAGCTGTTAAGTTTATGACTAACACACAGCTCAATCCTCTAACTGGTGAAAATCAAAGAATCGCATGGACACCAGCAGAGGAGGTTCAGTTAGGATTACAATCAGTCAACCAAATGGCAGCTCAACATGGTGGACTGCATCCTGATTCTCAAGCTCAAGAACTTGTGGATAGGGTAGGCGAGAAGTTAGTCAGGAATACTGTTGCCTCAAAGTCTGATTATCCTTATGATTTTCATCTTCTAGCTGATGAGCAGACAGTTAACGCTTTTGCCTTACCAGGAGGCCAGTGTTTTATTACAGCAGCATTGTTTGCTAGATTGCAAAATGAAGATCAACTAGCAGGAGTACTTGGTCATGAAATTGGGCATGTTATACACAGGCATGGTGGAGAAAGAATGGCCAGCCAAAATTTTATTCAAGGGATGGTTCAGAGTGTTATGATTATGTTTGGAGGTGATTATTCCATGATGAATATTGCCAGTATGGTCGGTCAATATGCCAGTATGAAATATGGAAGAGATCAGGAATTAGAGTCTGATGACTGGGGAATTAGGCTAATGATGGAGGCAGGATATGATCCATTACAAATGATCGATGTGATGGACATACTTGAGGATGCAAGTGGGGGAGGAGGTAAAGTCCCAGAGTTTCAGAGCACACATCCTAGTCCAGAAAATCGAAGACAAAAGATTAAAGAAAGCATTGAAAAATATTCAACGATACAGTAACTTACTATTGACTAAACAAAACTTCTAAATATGAGAAACTTTATGAAATCCAATAACCCTATGCTTAATGATAGGACGATCACTAAGGCAAAGGCCATTAGTGTAGATAAGCAGAGAACAGGTGGTCCTATATATGATGATGATTCATCAACGATGACAGTGAGTGGTGCGGTAACTAAAACAATGATTCTACTCAGCATCTTAATGGTGTCCACTTTATTCAGTTATATGTTTCCGATGCAAATATTTATGCCTGTAGGGGCATTAGGAGGGGCAGCCGTGTATATGTTGACAAGTTTTAAACCACACTTGGCCCCTATTACCAGTCCCATATATGCGCTATTGAAAGGCCTATTTGTGGGTACTATTTCTTTTGCATACGCTGCACAGTTTCAAGGTATAATTTTCCAAGCGCTTAGTTTGACAATGTCAGTTCTCATGGTAATGCTTATAATCCACAAGTCTGGATTGATTCCAGTAACTAAGAAATTCAGAAGAGGTGTTACCATGGCCGTCGGATCGATCATGATAGTATACCTAATCAGTTGGGTTGGACTTTATGCTGGCTTTGAAGTGCCATTTATACACGAGGGTGGCCTCATTGGAATAGGTATTACTGTGGTTATCATTGGAGTGGCTTCACTCAACTTATTATTGGACTTTGATAATTTTGAAAAAGGTGAGCAAAGCAAAGTCGCTAAGCACTACGAGTGGTATTTTGGAATGGGCCTTTTATTTACATTAGTCTGGCTCTATGTAGAATTCCTAAGATTACTAAGCAAATTACAAAGCGACTAGTTCACTATGTGTTCTTATACACGTTATATAAATGCCAGAAGGAAAAGAAAGTCACTTTTTCTTCTGGCATTTTTTTGTAAAGTACTTTCCAATTTGATTACAAAATGATACATGACAGTTTCACATCATTGTATATTCGTACTACCTTAATGTCATAAGACATATATAACTTCCCACTTTACTTACCCACCACCACTTTTATACCCACACTATTGACCCCCTTAAGGATATGTTGTCTGTAAGGCAGTTTGCTCTTGCAGAAGATTTATGTCACTTAATAAACCAATTGAAATGAAAGTATTCAAAGCCTTCATGTGTGTATGTGTTGTAGCTGTCTTTATTACAAGTGTAAATGCTCAAACTATGAGCACTGAATCAGGAGATGTGCTGGTGGAATCTAAAGACCTAAAAGTGTCTCTTGTCTCTAATAAGCATGAACACATGTTTCTTTCTGCAAAGTTTGAAAGTAATGGAGAGAATCTAGTCATAAATACTTTTGATACGATCAGGTCTATCCTTTTTTATAATAATGAGAATGAATTGGAAATCGTAGTACCAGTCGGTGCTGATAATGTTATAATTGGTCGAGATATGTTTGATAATGAAGAAGACTATAGAATAGAATTTCAGTTTGTCAATACAAGTGAAATGGTCTCTGCCACCTTCGCAATGAAATAATTAACCCCGAAAATTTTTTCCACGTATTTTTTGGTTGAATTAGGTCACAGAACTCTGTGACCTTTTTCTTGTCAATCACTTGATGTGACTTTTATTACACACCGAACTTTAATCTTATCCGAAAATCCCTTTGAGTATAGCGAGTGTGATTTCATAGGTTGGTTTTACACCATCGACTCCCAGAGCACCACTGGCTAAGGTACTACCTGTCTCCAATGGATTGTCAGATGCATAGTAGGCATATCTCAGTTTAACTTTTTTTGAGATGCTTTGTCGTATCATAGATGCAGCCTGTATCGCCTTTTGAAAATGAGCGCCTTCCATTTCCAAACCGCATACTTTCCAAGAGGATAGGTGGAAGTATCTGAGTACATCTTTGTTTTGAAGAGAGGTGCCTAAAACTGTAATCATAGGTCCAGCGTATACCTCTATCCCTGAAGATTCAAAATCCTTGGGTGTTAATTGATTTTTAAATGGGTAATTATCTGTGCTGCCTTCAAATACATGAGCATCAGGCACCATGATATCTCCTTTCTTCCCCTCAAGTATACCTGCCTTACCCATAATATTAATAGACTTGACATTGAGTGGTATTTTTTCATTTCCTTTTTCATAGGGCTTGAGCATTTCGTCCATGCACTCAAAAGCTTGTTCTCCAAATGCATAATCCATCACGATAAGCACTTTGTCACTTTGATTCTTTGATTGGAATGATTTCTTGATTTTAGTAGGAAGATGTTTTGCATTGACATTGGCCATGTCAAAAATTTGCACTGTAATATTTGTTCCTGTATTATCTTTAATTTCACTCATTCCATGCTTTAGAGCAAAATGTCCAACTTTATTATTTTGACTTCCTTTCCTCTCTTGAGACAAAGATTTGACAATACTTTCGAATGATTTTTTAGATTTCGTATTGAGGACCTCTTTCGCAAAGAGGGAGTTCTTGACACTATGTAAGTTAGCACTGATAATATGCAGTTCTCTGTTAAGCAGTCCGCGTTCTTCAAGATGGACCTTGATGTTATGTGCCCAGTAAGCGCCGAATATATGCATACCTACTATATCTCGCAGATTAGAGGAGAATGATATCTCTCTGTCTTTTTTTTCTTTAAGTTCTGCGATGCTGTGATATCCTAACCAGTATACAATATTAAATAGTGAATTGACGCCTGCCGCCTTATCAAATTTCTTAACAGCAACCGCCGTCTCATCGAACGTCCTTCCTAGTAAAGTACTCAGATAGGTAATGCCAACCTTAAGATTAAATTTTTTCTTAGCTTTTATCTTTTCTACTATCTGCTTAAGCTGACACCATTCTCGTCTCTCATTGCCGCGATTGTCAAGCGCATGACGCTGTATCTTCTCTGCCTCTATATACATAAATGTCAGGTGAGTCAATACGTCATATATGTCGCTCCGCCCTCGACTCATCTCTATGAACATTTGCTCATCATCTATCCGATAGCAATCTCTTCTACGTTTAGCAGGGACAATAGATTTGAATGCAGATTTTTCGTACCCTTCTCTGCTAATCAATCTGACGTATCGACATTCTTCTATCCCTTGAGGCAATCGCTGAAAGATATAGATTAGCCCATGTAATTCTACTCTTTCTGGATCTGCTATAGAGCCATATATCTCTGGTTTGAGATTGAGTAATGCATCCATAATCGCCTCCCCCGAAGCACCAAGTGGCTTATATGATCCCCTTATAAATAGATGACGCATAGCGATATATAGTCGCTGTATGGCCGCTCTGGAAATCTGTGCCTGACTTATCTCTGCAAACGGATCCTTCATTATACCAAGTTATTGGATTATATGTTCAAATATTGAACCAAATGTATTGTCAGCAGACATAATGCGCTGCCCCCATTGTAGTAAAGCTGTCCATATATGTACAATATTGATCCTCATTTAACTACATAACACAAAAAATAAATATGACCCTTCCATTAAAATTAGAGTCAATTAAATAGGAAAACTCTATTTTTTTTTTTTTGATATTAGCTGATGCAACTGACAACGGAAATCATATAGGAATCAATCTATAGCAACTATTCCAGATAACTTTCCACAGTCACATTAAGATTAGAATAATTCAACTATGGCTAGCGCCTAGGTGCAAGCCATAGATAAGTATGGATAAAATAAAAAAGAGCCTACATCACTCATGTAGAGTAGCAGACCCTCGTGCTCGCGACTAAACGATAAGGCTTCTCTATCACATTATCCGAGTTACTTATGGGATTATATTTAATAAAGTAAGTGTCTGCGATATCAATAGCATACACTTATGAGTACCCAATAATTAATTATTTAATTCTAAAAACAACGATTATGAAAGTAAAACGAAGAGCCAGTGTCATCATGGTGGTGATGATGTGTATGATAGCGTCCTCAGGATACTTGTCTGCACAGACAGGCGACACAGACCCCTGTCGATATCCAGTCACTGTAAACTATCAAGAGGGTGAGACAGTGCAATTGTGTGCCGATGTAGATAACAGATTAGCCCCTTGGTATTTTAATGATTTCAATATGTCATGCGCTACAGATGGTGGCTCACAGTTCCATACTGGTATTATAGGCACCTATTGCATCACGGTTCCATGCTGTGGTAGCGATGATGGCTTGGTGCTTGCATGGACAACAAGGAATAGCGCTAGTGAGACAGCCTCACCATGCGTACTGCAAGTACAAGCCCCCTGCTGTGAAGGTCCAGATAGTGACGGTGATAGCGTATGTGATGAAGTAGATTGCAATCCCGATGATAGCTCTCAGCATCATAGACCAGGCGACCCTTGTGATGATGGCGACCCCAATACTGAACTAGATACTTACAATGACAATTGTGAGTGTGTAGGCATCACAGTTGACCCTTCATTCTGTGACGACTACTATCAACCTGGAGACTTATGCAGTGATGGCAATCCGCTCACCATAGGTGATAGATACAATGATAGCTGTGAGTGTGTGAGCGAGCCACTACCTTGTGGTGATGTGGTGGTGGACGATGGTTGTCCACTGACTATAGATATCATAGATGATAATTGTACAGTGACACATCTGCCGCCAGATGTGGATGATGGCTGTGACGGAACAAGTGATTGGTTTGATTATGCCAAATGTGAAATTATGCACGAAGCTTTACCCTGTGATGATGGAGACGCATTGACCATCGATTACTACAATGAACATTGTGAGTGCATAGGTTACGAACCGTGTGAACTGGATATAATTGAATGGGAGAAGGTTATTGAATTATTAGATGGTATTCATTAAAGTAAAATTAAATTAAAATGAAAAACATAATATTTATAGTAATACTATCCATAGTTAGTTGGAATCTAATATATTCTCAGCATTGTCCCACTAGCAATCCTGCTGATCCAAGTGTGTTAGTACCCACTGATTGTTCTAGTTCTATAGGAGGGGATAAAACAGTAAAGTTGTATTTCCATGTATGGGGAAATGAAGATATTGCTCTTCTTGACCAAGCTGTAGAAAATGTCAATGACTATTTTCAGGGTACTGGATTTGATTTTTTTTATGATAGGTGTGATGTGATATATTATGATGGACCAATGGGTAATAACATTTGCGATTACCAAAATGTTAATAGAAGAGAAGATGGTATTAATGTACATTTAATAGGAGCTCTCATAAATATAGCACTAGCAGAATCAATTCCTGGTAAGGCAATTCTAGTAGGTGGTGAAATCGGTAATCAACCAAGAATGTTGCAAGTTACCCTTGCACATGAAATAGGACATTGTCTTGGTCTTTTTCATACACACCATAACTCAGCTCCAGAACCCTTTATGCCCTGCAATGAATCTTGTTTCACAGTTTTTGATGGTTCTCATTTGCCTGAAGATGTAGGTGATTGTGTATTAGATACAAATCCAGATCCTGCAGTGCCGGGTGAATTCGGGATAAGAACTGGTTGCATGAACGATAATTATTTTGAAAATGATATAGTTACATATTCAGATAATTTTTGTGGTGTCTTCAAATCTTTCTCAAGAGATCCAATGGATTTTGAAAGCTATCTTCCACCTATTGATAACATTATGTCTTCTTATGGTGCTTGCAGATTAAAATTTACGGCTTGTCAAGCTGTGAGAATGCATGAATTAGTGCCCCAAGAAATAGTAAATTCTAATTCTTCTAATTGCCAATGCGGTAATCGAGTATTACCAGACATGTCGGATGTAACTGATTTAAGAGGACTGTATCCTAATCAGGATTTATCTATGGTCACAGATGAAATACTAATAGAAGGTACTTTTGTTGTTAATGACAATTTGGTCTTGCCTCCAACATTGAATTTGTTCATGTCTGATGGAGCTAAAATTGTTGTTGAGGAGAGTTGGAGTTTTACAAAAAGAGGAGGTTTTATTATAGCCTGTAATGAACAATTTAATTCTGATGACCTTACTGCAAGCTGAAGTATCCTATAGAAACCTAGTGAACCAACAGGCAGAATCAAGATTAGAAAAAATAGGTCTTATTAAGAGTGGTGCTTTAGATGAAACTCAAGGACAAATACTACTTGAGGATCAATCGCTATTAGATGAGGCGACTCTAGGTAATCTTGTAGCTGAGGAGACAAATAATCTTATAGTTGTAGAATCAGAAAATGTGATATTTTTATCTAGAAGAGATATGCTTTTACAAGAGTTAAAAACTAGATTTTCTCCAGAAGAAGTTGCTGAAGCTGATATAGAAAAACTCATAGAGGTTGCAGAACTTTGCCCAGATATATATGGAGATGTGGTATATTCTGCTCAGTTT
>CAZMMQ010000061.1:0-24597 GCA_964567435.1 uncultured Saprospiraceae bacterium
CCATGATTACTTGCCACAGGCGGCAGTAATGAGAATATATAACCAATCAGGACAACTGGTGCAGACAGCAACACTGACAGGTGTGACGACAACGGTGGATATGAGTACATTGGCATCAGGCGTATATGTGTATGAGGTATGGGATGGAAGAGTGAGGTTAAGTGGCGGGAAGATGGTGAAAATTTAAAATTATGGAAGGTGCAACGGTTCACGGGACAACGGTTCACGGTGCGGTGTATGGAGTATGGTTTAAGGACTAGGGTTTGGAGTCTAGCATTTTCTCTCTCTGGAGAGGGTGAAGGGAGAGGACTGAGAGAGAGTGTTCATTTTCATACTTCCGATAATCAATAATACACTTTCGCATTTCGAGCGACGTAGGAGTCGAGAAATCTTATTCTAATGAAAAGTGAATCCAAGAATTCTGGAAAGCCAGGGGTACATTAAAAAACCAATCGTAATTGTATATTGGATGAATCTTGGAATCAAAAATTCGATAGATTAAGATGTCTCCATTCCACTTCGTTGCAGTCGACATGGAAAAAGAACCTTAAGATTAAGAGATATTCAAGATTTAATTGAAAAAGAAATACTGAAAAAATCAAAATCAGGAGGAAGAAGTACAAATTATGAATTGATAAAAACCAATAACTGACAATAGGTGATGACAGCCTCTTCCACAAGGGTGAGAGACGCAGCAGACCATCATCCGTTAACAACCAAAAATCTTGCTCATCCATAGATCTTATAAATTTTGGTTCAGACAATTGGCTACCGGCATCTTCCATTTATTTTTTTTTTCTCATTCTGATAATTATAGAGAAATAATGTGCCGAGGTTTTAGAGACATCGAAAGGTCGAGAGACCTTCTATTTAGTATTGCGTAGACTTTCTTCCAGCTACACCTGAAGAGACTTACAAAAAAAAAGTCTGGACACTCAATAGCATCCAGACTCGTATCTTTTAGGAAAATGTGCTCCAATATCTTAATCAAACATCTCTGTACTAGCGAAATGAAAATTCGCCTCTATGAGTGCATTTTCATCACTGTCAGATCCGTGTACGGCGTTTTCTCCAATACTAGTCGCATATAATTTTCTGATTGTGCCTTCAGCTGCTTCTGCTGGATTAGTAGCACCTATCAAAGTTCTGAAATCTTCCACCGCATTATCTTTTTGTAGGACGGCAGCGATTATAGGACCAGAAGACATAAAATCTACAAGCTCTCCGTAGAATGGTCTCTCTTTATGTACCGCATAGAATTTACCTGCCATATCTTTGCTTAGTTGCGTGTATTTCATCGCTACTATCTTAAAGCCACCTTTATTGATATGGTTAAGAATGGCGCCAATATGTCCATTTTTAACAGCATCAGGTTTGATCATCGTGAATGTAGTATTACCTGCCATTTGCTTATGTTTTTTTTGATTAGGGCGCAAAAGTAATCAAAATGGGTATGTAGAATCAATCCTTAGATCTTATATCTTTTGAATGTATAAGTTAAAATCGTCATTTTTGTGGACAATGGAATTACAAAAGCAGGAATTAGAGGATATTAAGTCGCTTCTCAGTTATCCAAAGGCCATTACCATACTCAGCCATAGAAATCCAGATGGAGACGCTATTGGGTCTAGTTTAGGATTAAGAGGCTATCTTAATAAGTATAACCATAATGTCAAGGTCATATTACCTAGTGAATACCCAGATACCTTTTTGTTCTTAGACGGAATTGACTCTACTATCATCTTCGATACAGAAAAGAAAAGAGCGGAAGAAGCTATTACAGAAGCAGATATTATTTTCTGTCTGGATTTTAACTCATTAGACAGAATAGACAAGATTGCGCCCTTTGTAAGAGATTCTAAAGCCAAAAAGATATTGATAGATCATCATCTTGATCCAGAACCATTTGCGGACTACATCTACTCTGATACGGCAGCCTCATCCACTTGCGAGATGGTCCTAGACTTTATCCAGCAATTAGGTGATGCCTCCAAGTTGGACCATAAAATAGGGGAAGCACTTTTTACAGGAATTATAACGGATACGGGCTCTTTCAAATATGCAACCAGGTCAAAGACATATATAGCTGCTTCTGATCTTAAAAACGTTGGCGTAGACGATTACTGGCTGCAAGACAAAATTTTTAACAGAGTTACAGAGAAGCAGATGAGACTACTGGGCCATTGTTTGGCCAATCGAATGGAGCTAATACCTGAGTACAGAGCAGGGTTGATCGCCTTGACCAAAGAAGACTATATGGCTTTTGATATAAAGAGAGGAGATACAGAAGGTATTGTGAATTATCTGCTTATGATGGATGGGATAGAAGTTGCGGCTTTCATTAGAGAGCAACCGACAATAGTTAAACTCTCATTGCGCTCAAAAGGGGATATATCAGTGCAAGAAATATGTCGAAATCACTTTAATGGAGGTGGTCATAAGAATGCCTCAGGTGGTGCGGCATATGCTAAGTTGGAAGATATAGTGAAGAGATTCAAGACAGTGTTGCCAAAATATGTAACTAAGAGAACGGTTCCCATCCAATAATTAACATTCAAATTATATCCATAATTATCATATCATGAGACTTACATCACTTTTATACATATTGCTGCTGACAGGTACAGTAGCGATGTTTAGTTGCCAATCAGGTAGTTCGGAAAATACATTGGAAAATGGGTATAAGTATACCATGCATACCTCCAATGAGGGTGCTACTCCAGAAGTAGGTCAGGTCGTGTCTTTGGATTTTCAATTATTAGATGATGCCGGACATGTTTTAGATGATTCAAGAATGATAAATACCAACACGCCGTCTATAAAAGTCCCAGAATTAGGTGATGCTGCCACTGCAAGAAATCCGATGTTAGCGATGATTAGAAAGATGACAGTAGGAGACAGTGCGACAGTGATTGTTCCTACTGATTCACTACCATCTCCTCCAGCAGATATCCAGGCGTCGAGCTTTATCTCTTATGTCGTCAAGGTTAATGCTATAGAAGATGCAGAGGTGTATAGAGAAAGGATAAATAATGAGCAGTTAGAGATCAGAGCTGCAGCTAAGTTTAAAGAAGAGTCGATGAAGGAAGAAATCAAGGGATACTTTGACAGTTATATGGCTGGAGAATATAAGTCGACTACGGTTGCTAGTGAAAATGGGCTTAAGGTTGCCATCATTAAAGATAACGATGACATCAAGGCCACGCCAGGTGATTTTGTATCTGTACAATATTTTGGATTTTTGCGAGATGGATCTTCTTTTGATAACTCATATAGAGCAGGTCGTCCATTCACATTCAAGATTGGAGAAGGGATGGCTATTCAAGGTTGGGACTTAGGAATACCACAAGTACCTAGGGGCGCCGATGCAATTCTTGACATACCGTACGAATTGGCTTATGGTGAACAAGGTAATCCACCAGTTATTCCTGCCAAGGCTAATTTGATTTTCTTTATTAATGTTGAGAGTATTAATAATCAATAATTATTAATCATTTTAATTACAATAACATAAACTAAACCAAGGACAGGATGACCACAGATCAGCATAAAGAGCTGCAGGTACGTTTGGCGTCGTTAGGGAGATATCTTTGACGTCGAGAATCGACTACACATCATAGAGGATAAAGAACAACAGACTGCTGACCCTCAATTCTGGAATGACCCCAAAGCAGCGGAAGTGGTCATGAAAGAAATTAAGATTAATAAGTTATGGGTTAATCGTTACACGACGATTAAAGATGAGATGGATGAGTTGGAGGTCATGGTAGAATTTCAGAAAGAAGGAGAGATGACTGAAGATGAGGTGGAAGCACAGTATCAAACATGCATTGCTAAAATAGAAGATACAGAATTCCGCTCTACCTTAGATCAAGAAGAAGATGAGTTGTCTTGTCTCTTGGAAATCAATGCTGGAGCTGGAGGTACAGAGGCTTGTGATTGGGCAGAGATGTTATATCGTATGTATGTTATGTATGGTGAAAAATCGGGATACAAAGTCAAAGAACTCAATAGAGTAGATGGAGATGTCGCTGGTGTCAAATCAGTCGAGATAGAATTGTCTGGCGCCTATGCTTATGGCTTGCTAAAGGGGGAGAATGGAGTACATAGGCTGGTCAGAGTTAGTCCCTATAATGCGCAAGGAAAACGGATGACCTCATTTGCATCTGTATTTGTCCATCCTGTCATAGATAATAGTATAGAGATAGAAGTCAATCCATCTGATTTAGAATGGGATACCTTTCGTGCCAGTGGAGCAGGCGGACAGCATGTCAACAAAACGGAGTCTGCAGTCAGATGCAGACACTTGCCATCAGGTATCGTCGTAGAGTGTCAGGCCGAGAGAAGTCAACACATGAATCGAGAGAAAGCCATAGACATGCTCAAGTCAAGACTTTACGAAAGGGCATTGGAAGAAAAGAGAGCAGCAAAGAGTGAGACCGAAGCGTCAAAAATGAAGAATGAATGGGGATCTCAAATTCGTTCTTATGTACTCGATGACAGACGTGTCAAGGATCATCGAACTAATCATGAAAATAGGAATACGGATGCCGTTCTGAATGGTGACTTGGAAAGTTTTCTTAAAGCTTTTCTTATGTGGGATGGCTCACGATAAGATAATCTGAAGTAAATCATGGAGAATAGTACAACACCTCAATCAGAGTCCTCTCAAAGTATTGATAGAAAGGATGTCTTGGCTTATTTCAAGAACTTGACTAAAGAAATATTGGACCTTGATCACGGAGTAGATAAATGGGGGACAATTAATGAGGTCAAAGCCAAGCAATCTATGTCGGGGGCTAATGCATGGATGCTTATGTGTAGTATCATGATTGCATCTATTGGTTTGAATCTGGATAGCCAGGCCGTTATCATTGGTGCAATGTTGATCTCTCCACTGATGTCTCCTATATTGGGTGTTGGTGTTGCTGTTGGAATTAACGATAAGGATGCACTCTATAATGCCTTGATGCATTTTGGTGCAGCCATTGTCATCGCTTTAGTGACCTCCGTTTTTTATTTTTTCCTGACACCGTTGGATGAATTTACAAGTCAAATTCAGGCTAGAACCGAACCTACATTTTTAGATGTATTAATAGCCATATTTGGAGGGATTGCAGGAATAGTGTCTATAGCCAGGAAAGATATTTCGACGACCTTGCCTGGAGTCGCTATTGCCACTGCCCTCATGCCTCCCTTATGTGTCACTGGTTATGGATTGGCCAACGGATCTTGGGAGATTGCAACCAAGGCCTTTTATCTTTTCTTCCTTAATTCATTCTTCGTTGCCTTTGTGACTTACATGATGACCAGGTACCTGGGATTTCCATATAGAAAGTATGCCTCCAAAGCAGAGCGGCGTAATAATATATTAATTGTTTCTGTGGTCAGTCTGATTTTGACTATTCCAAGTGTACTCATATTTCTGAACGTGTATCAGAAATATCAGGACGAAAAAACGGTTTCATTATTTTTGGATGAACATATAGGTGATAATCAGATTTATCTTGATGACTATCAGCTATTAAGATTCGAAGATGGTTCACGGAAATTGATTCTCAAAGTATACGGTGATTCTATTCGAAAGGATAAAGCTACCTTTTATGAGGATAGGCTGACATCTATGGATATGGAAAATGTAGATGTGGAAATTATTCCAACGTCAGAAATAAATCTTGATAAAGTTCGGCAACTCGAATTAGAGCTCTCTGAAGTAGGGGATAAAATTAATAATCAAATCATCGAACTCAATAAAGAAAAGGAAGAGCAGAGGGTAGCAGCTACCATTGCTAACAAAGAAGATAATCTAATGCAATTTGATTCAGTATATGTCAGCAATGTGTACCAGGAATTAAAAATCTTTATTCCAGAAATAGAATCACTAGATATCGGAATTGTAAATTCTGTATCAGAAAGTCATACAACTACAAGAATACCGCTCATCGTCGCCAATTGGTATAATCCAAAAAAAGCTGAGGTAGAAAAATTAAAACAATTTATTCAGGCCAAGTATCAGTTGGATACAATTAAATTGATAATTAATCAATAGCTTCAAGAACTTGGGCGATGATAGCGTCCATGTCGAAAGGATCATTCTTTTGTACACCTGTTCTCAAAATCATCAAATCTTGAGTTGGAAACATAAATACATATTGTCCATCATATCCTGAGAAATAAAACATATCTGCTGGCGCTGAAGGATATTCAATTTGTTTGGTGTTAAGCCAAATCTGCCCACCGTAATTGGAGTCTATAGTAGAGGAAATGCAAAAATCAATAAAGCTACTATCTATAAGTTGTTCCCCATTCCAATGTCCATTATTCATATAGAGCATGCCTAGCTTCGCCCAATCACGCAGCTTGGCATAACCAAATGAAGACATAATCATATTACCGGCTTCGTCAATTTCTATATATGCCTCGGCAATACCTAACTTGTTAAATAAGGCCTCATTAGGATAAGATAGATACATGAAGTCGTCATCCAACTCTTGTCTGATGATGCCACTTATAAGATTAGTGGTGCCGCTGGAGTATTCCCAGACAGTGCCTGGCTTACTTTCAGATTTTTTGTCTTTGACAAAGGAAAGAAAGTTTTCTTCTTTGAAAAGTCCTTGTGTGATATCACATACCCCTTCATATTCCTCAGTCCATTCTAATCCAGATGTCATGTTAATCAAATGCTTAAGTTGGATGTTTTTTCTTTCGTCGGCTTCCCACTCTGAGAACAATTTACTTTGTTCTAAACTTAGTTTTCCATCCTTGATTAAGATGCCGACCAATAGGGCAGCAATTGATTTCGTCATTGACCAACCAAGTATTTCTGTCTCACTAGTATAGCCAGCGGCGTAGCCTTCTAGTACTATTGAATCTTTATGAATTACCATCAATCCAGTTGTCTGCTTTAGCCATTCGCCATCTTTATCCATAGCTAGTTTGACAGCTTGTTTTAAGTTAGGATGGGATGGAGACAGTGATTTAGATACTGGGATAATTGTTGATTTTGTCAGTGCAGTTGAAGGAGAGTTCATCTCTATATTATAGTCGTCTAGGCCATGGATAAGTACACAACCTAAGTTCTTCTTATAGACAGCTGTATTTGATCCAAGACCGAATAGGGATGCGGTGATTTTATTTTCTCCTGATTTTTTTGCTGAGATATATTTAAGCGGAGCAACATTGAATTCAGTGTAGCTTATCTCATCTAAATCACGTCCTGAAATGTAATGATAAGAACAGGCCTTTTTTGCTACAAATCCGGAACCGACAGCTATCTGGGAAAGCGCCTCATCTTTAAATAGAAGAATAATGATTGTTGCCAATATTATTAGTCCACCAAGAATGTAAAGGAGCCATCTTAGACGCTTAGAGTTATTTAATATCAATTCTTTTTCTTTTTAAATGGATTCCAGTTGTTTAGTTTTTCTTTCAAAGAATCTATTTCATTGGCAGCCCCTTTTCCAAGTACATCTTTCGCAGCTTGACCTACTTTGTCTTCCAATTGCTCAGTCACTACTCCGGTAATTGTACTGTCAACCTTACCTTTCAATTTATCTCTTATGGCATCTTTCTGCTTATCTAATTCTGACTTGACAGCCTCTTCTGCTTTTGATTTAGCATTATTCACTTGAGAATCAACTACAGTTCTAATTGTATCTTTTATCGCTTCCGTTTTGTTTTCCAATTCTGTTCTTATAGTATCCTTAAGTATGTCTACTTGGTTATTGACTTCATCTGTAATAGTTTCTCGAAGAGTCTTGCCTCCAGATCCCACAGGGAGTACTTTAATTTTTGGATTCTTCAGTGTTCCAGTAATAAAAATATCCAAATAGATTAAGTCTCCTAGATCAATGTTAACCCCTCTCTTTTTTGCTTCAGACTCCAAATAATTCATCCCGTATTCCAGGTTTTTTCCAAGCTTATCTTTTTTGAGTTTGTCTCTGGGAATAACGGCATTAATAGTGTAATCTAAGTCTTGGCTTATACTATGTGTGCCTCCTACGGTAAACGCCATGTCATCAATTTTGTGCTCATGTGGCTTGAGGATAACTTTCCCATCTTTGACTTCAAACCAATTCTTGGTTCCTTTAATATCAAGATTGGTTAGTTTTTCTATACCTATAGTATTGCCAATCCTTTCTAATGGACCAAATCCAGAAATCTTACCTTGCAAAGTTTCCAAATAACCAGAGGCAGTAATCTGATCTAATTTCGGTAGCATATCCTGTCCTAATGGGCCAGCAAAAACTAAGGTAGAATTAAATAATCCATTGATGTATTCTGCTACAGGAGCAAGAATCTTAAATGATTCTGAGTTCTCAAATACCTTTGAGAAATTCAAGGTGTTCAGATCTAATTTTACATCGAAGAGAGGATTGACAGGATCTGAAGTATCATATATGCCATCTAGCAGAATCTTTCCATCCATTGCTTTTGCTTGCCCGTCAACTAACAGAGCAGCACTATTATTGATGGTAACCTTCCCTCTGACATCTTTCAGAATGTAATTTTCGTACCTTAATTCATTGATTTCAGGGTAGATGTCTAATTCCATATTTTCTGGAACTATGACAACTGCACTGATGCCAGCCTCTGATTCCGATTCGGATATGTATTTATTGGCGTCAATCTTATTGGCATCAAAAAATAACTTTCCTTTTAAGTTTTCTTGTAGAAATAGGTAATGACTTACATCATTAAGTTCACCTCTTAATGCTATTGGCGTATCGTCCAGTTTAGCTTGGCTATTCTCAAGCTTAAGTATATCTTGATTGTAATTCCCAGAAGCATATAAGTTTTTGAGGTCGTAAGAATCATATACCACCTTATTGGCTGTATACTTTGCGGATAGGTTCAAATCTTTATATAAACTCAAATCTACCAAAGTAGAGTCTGTAGACTCATTCTGATTACCTTCATTGGTATAGCTCAATAGTTGATTGACATCTAACTTGTCAGACTGGAGGTTTAAATCTATGTCGGCTTCTGCTTCATCTGTTATAAATGCGAGCGGATTGTTGACATGGATGTCTCCAGAAAAATCGGAAGACCCTACTTTTAGATTGTCTACTTCAGATGTTACGTTTTCAGGCTTCATATAGATATCAATCTGATCTAATTGGACAGGATAGTTTTCATATTCCAAATCAATATCAGTAGCTGAAGCGGTCCCGTTAAAATTGATATTCTTGTAGTTTCTTGATTCCACATCTTCTGCTGCTGCATCTACTGTCATATTTGTTTCAACTATTCCATTCTTCAATTTTATTCCTTCTAGAGGGTAAGCCCTTGCTATGTGTTTAAAATTCAATGTTCCGGCAAGTTGACCATTTACATGTGGCTTGCTTAAGGCATTTTCAACTCTGAGTTGACTAGTCAATAAGTTGTTTTCTATTTTGAAATTGACTTTTTTCATATCTATTGTCAAATCACTTAGGTCATTGTTTTTACTAAGAATGTCCATATCAAAATTGATATCCTTAATTGGTAATGGCATGTTAGGATATTTGACCTCACCATTTTCTATGTTCATACCTATATCAATTTGGGGGTATACATTTTGATCTCCATTATAGTACCCTTTGATTGTCCCTCTAACAAAACTGTTTCCTTCAGATTTTATACCAGCTATAGATTCTTTGTATGCTGTTGGAATAAGAGAAAGTATAGAGCTTACTTTGTTATTAGGCGCCTCGATGTCAAGGTCAAATCCAAAGCCTGAAATTTTTTGAATTACACTCCCCATAAAAGATAGATCCAGATCATTGATCTTGATAGAGTTTTCTTTGAATTTATAGGATTTTGAATCTCCATCTATCTCCAAAGCGATATCCGCATCTATTTTAGCATTATTAAGAAATTTGATACCACCAGAGGAAAAGTCTAGCTGTGATATAGTTGTTGATGTGAGTAAATCAAATTGAACATTCCTAAATTCACCTTTACCTTGGTGGCCCATGTCAATAACATTAGCATAGACTTTATTCTTTTTATCAGTGTAGCTTATTTGACCAGCATTAATTTCATAGTTCTCTATTTCCCCAAACGCTTCAGTCGTAGAATCATTGCTATTAGATTCTTTGATTATGTCATAATTCGCTTGACCTGATTCATTAACCACCAAGTCAAGTAAAGGACTGTTGACGACTATACCTTTGATGTTAATACCATCAGAAGGCTTTATAATGGACATTAAGTCAGTCTTAATAGAGATTGACTCTGCTGAAAAAAGTTGTTTTGATGACCATTGATTGATGCCGTCTATGGATATGTCGTTGACGACTACAGCCAAATTAGGGAAATTTTTAATCAAAGAAATTGAAGCGTCTTTAAAATCCACTTCTGCATGGATATTTTCATTGACTTGTTCCTTAATCGCTTTATGTATTTGACCTTTAAAGAGAAAGGGTAGAAAAATCAAAGCGATAATTAACCCGATTAAGGCCCAAAATAAAATTCTAAGTATGATTTTCATCTGTTTCGCATTACTTAAACCAATAACGGTATCCTGCAGTAAATTTCTTATAAAGTTGGGACTTTTTGTTTTTGTTAATGGACTTTCAGGGTAATCCTCTATACGAAGCTTGGGTAATATCCATTAGTAACTATGCCAAGAGGAGTATATCTTGTGGTATATGACAGAGGTACTTCAAGTGACGGACTTTTCTTTAACTATTTCAGGCAATCAAGGTCTTATTCCTATATTGAATAATATCCACATGCAAATTTATTCTGGTGAAGTTGTAGGTCTAATGGGTGATTCTGGAAGTGGAAAATCGATGTTAGCAAAAAGTATTTTGGGACTTTCTCCTAAAATTAATACTTTAAAAGATGGCTCTATAATTCTAAATGGTAGGAATATTTCTTCTACTACGGAAAATGAATTAATCCAAGTAAGGAAGGAACAAATCGGCCTCATATTCCAACATTCCAGGACCTTACTTAATCCAATACAAACCATTGGTAAGCAGATTGGAGAAAAAATTTCTCATCAAAATCCAACTAGTCTTCAAGCACAAAAGCAAGTTATCGATCTGTTGGAAAGTGTAGACTTGATTCCAGGTGATAGATATATCAAGAGATATGCACATGAGTTGTCTGGTGGCCAAGTACAAAGGGTTCTAATTGCCATAGCTTTGGCTAATAATCCCCAACTTATTATTGCCGACGAACCTGTCAGCGCACTTGACTCCAAAACTAAAGAAGAAATTCTTCAGTTATTAGAACGTCTACAACAATCAAAGCAATTAACTCTCTTGATAATATCCCATGATCCATTAGTAATCCAACGGCTTTGCAAGCGGGTATATGAAATCCAGCATGGCGTCATCGGCTCAAGTATAGATATAGATGATTGGACAATTGGTAATAAGGAGATCAATAATAATTCTAGCTCAAATCAGTCCAAGCGTGTATTGATAGATGTTCGAAATCTTACCAAGTCTTATATCCAGTCAAGTAATTGGTTCAGTTTCAAAAAAGAAAATCCAACTCTTATTTTTGATGACTTCTCTTTGAAAATCTACCAAGGAGAATTTCTTGGGATACATGGAAGTTCAGGGTCTGGGAAATCAACATTGGCTCGAATTCTGACGAGACTAGAGCCATTCGATCAAGGGCATGTTTTGTGGAATGGCATAGATATTTATCAACTTAATAGGAAGGGCTTTAAGGAGTTTCGTTCAGCCTGTCAAATTATTTTTCAAGATTCTTATAGTAGCCTTGCTCCACACCGAACACTTTTGAGTCAGTTTGAAGATATTATCAAGGTCAAGCCAAGTTTGACACTAAGAGATTTCCACTCTATTCTAGCGGAATTGAATCTAGAGGAGCAACATCTTAGCAGATATCCAAAAGAACTCTCTGGAGGGCAGAGAAAGCGTATGCTTATCGCCAGAACCTTGCTGATGGAACCAGAATTCATTATTTGTGATGAAATATTGACTGGTCTGGATCAGGAAGTAGCCACTAAAATATTAGAGATTTTCAATCAAAAGGTAAGAGAAAGAGGTATCACAGTACTGTATATATCACATGATTTGGCCATGATATCTAAAATTTCTGACAGGGTTGTTGACCTAGATGACTACAGTCAAGTAGATGTTGAATGATTCCAGACTCAAAAAAAATTTCGTTCATGTAACTTTTATGGAAAATTTAACGTTAGCATTAACAAAGACTCAATATCCTACTATGCCAGCAAGACAAAATCTGACCAAACCAAAAACGATTTTTCTCATCCTGATCGTCTCTAGTTTCTTGTCAGTGATTTCAATTTCCATGATAGATTCAGCTATTCATAATAAATATTCTGGAATAGAAACCACAGAAATAGAGGAAGATCAACTTAAGAAGTTCAAGTATAAGAATACGCAAGCAACATTGTCTAAGTTCTTTCGATTCACTTTTAAGAGAATTATTTAGTACTAACAGGATAGGACTGTGCTTCATTTACTGTGTATCCGTTGAGAAGCTCTTTAGTATTCATTCTTCGTTTTCCACTAAGTTGGATTTGATGGATATCGATAAATCCATCTTGACAAGCTACAGATAATTTAGACTTACCATCTGAAAGTAATGTGCCAGATAAAAGAGTATGATTTGATCTCCTGTAAGTAGCTTCATACACCTTCGCAGACTGCTCGTCTATAGTCATCCATGCAGTTGGATAAGGTGATAATCCGCGGATAAAATCATATATCTTTTTTGCGGGTTGATTGAAATCTATCTGTGTATTGACTTTGTGTAATTTAGGTGCATGTGTTTGCTCTGAATCCTTTTGAGCAAGTAGTGAGATATCTCCAGAATCTATTTTGATCACTGTATCCAGTACTGCATCAGCTCCAACCCACATCATTCGATCATGTACTGCTCCAGCATTATCAAATTCGTAGATTGGAATTGACTTTTGAAGGCATATAGCCCCAGTATCTATTTCATGTTTTAGTTTGAAAGTGGTGACACCTGTAAGTATATCTCCATTGATGACGGCCCAATTTATAGGAGCGGCACCTCTGTAAGCGGGTAGCAATGATCCATGAAGATTATATGTACCTAGAGGAGGCATATTCCATACAACTTCTGGGAGCATCCTAAATGCCACAACAATTTGTAGATCTGCTTTAAGTGCTCTAAGCTCTTCTATGAAATTCGCTGATTTCAAATTCTTTGGTTGAAGGATATTCAAGCCTTTTGACACAGCATATTTTTTGACCGCAGATTCGATTAAGGTCTTCCTTCCTCGTCCACCCAACTTATCTGTTGCCGTAATGACAGCTACGATATCATAACCAGCAATGTGTAGAATTTCTAAGGAAGGAACTGCAAAATCTGGAGTACCCATGAATATTATTCTCATGATTAAGATCTTTATTAGGTGCTTTTTAACTAACGAATCGTAATAAATAATGCAAATTGCAGTAATTTATAACTAGAGATTTAGAGATGGCAAATATGTCTAAAATATTATCTTTTATAACCGTAAACCTACTTATTTGCGCCATATATGGTCAAACTCTTACTTTAGACGGTTATGTTTTTGAGTCTGGTAATAGAGGATTTTTAAATGTGGTTCAGATTGATGTTTTTGATGTCAAGGATGAACTACTAGGAACTACATTTTCTGATTTAGATGGTCATTTTACCATTGATGTAGATGCAAGATTTAATTACAAGATTGTCGCCACCAAAGATATGTTCGATGCTGTGGAGACTCTAGTTGATGTAGAACAAAATGATGGAAATAGTAAAAAGATATTCTTACAACTCAAGATGGAGCGATCCCCTGGTTATATCTTTGAAATCACTCTTGCAGAGAAGAGAGAACATGATTCGATTATTGTCGACGCCATTAAGAATTCCAGGATAGAGGTATATAATAACACAACTAAAGAACCAGTCTTGGTGCTGGAAGATCATCCACATCCTCAGTTCAATGTTGCATTAATTAAAGGGAACCACTACACAATTTTGGTTCGAAAAGATGGATTCTTAGCAAAGAGAATGGAAGCATTTGTCAATGTTGAAGGATGCATACTTTGCTTTGAAGGAGTAGGTAGCGTAACGCCTGGGGTTTCTGATAACTTAACTGGAGGTAATGCAACTGGTGTTTTACTAGCGAATGTAGAACTGGACAGGATTTATGAAGGGAAGACGATACCAATCAATAATATTTTATACGAATTTGGAAGTTCAGAATTGGATAAGAGAGATGTGGAAGGTCTAGAAAGTCTGGCCACATTGATGAGTGATAATCCTGACTTAACGGTTGAAATTGGTTCACACACTGACTCACGGGGTGGTAATGAAAGAAATATGGAATTGTCTAGAGAAAGAGCTCAGAAAGTAGTAGACTTCTTAGTTGATAACGACGTTCTTAGATCAAGATTAATATCAAGGGGCTATGGAGAAACAGAATTGAAAAACGATTGTATAAATGGCGTAGAGTGCCCCGATTGGAAGCATAAAGAGAATAGACGGACAGAGCTCAAAGTATTGGGCATAGCTCCAGTCAAAGCAGAAATTAAGACTCTTGCTCATATAAAGCAGCTAGAGCAAGGAGATGCTCTATTAGAAGAGATCCAGTTTGGAGGACAGATACAGATACCATTGGATAGTATGGTTATGGAATCTGACTCGTTGAGCATTGATAAATTAATCGAACAAAATCAGAAACTTGAAAACGCTACTTCTGATCTGGAAGGATCTATGGATATTGAACAGGAGGAAGTAACGATGTCCGAACTCTTATATAGAATAGTCATTAAGGAGTCTGAAGTAGCCTTGAGTGACGATGATACTCTATATAAACTGCATAGTAATTTGCTTGAATATGAAGATGGGAATAATAACTTCCTATACATGATAGGAGAATACAAAGATTTAAAAGCATTAGAAGGCTTTTTTAAGACAGTGAGGATTGCATACCCAGATGCATATAAAATTCAAGTCAAAGGAGATTCGATATCCAAAATCTAGAAGGTAAAAGTAATTCCAAGTCCTATACCATTTTGAGGGGCATGCCATTCAAACCCCAAATCGTCATCGACATCAAACTCAATTAGATGACGATGAATGAATGCATCTGCAACTTGAAATAAATGTACCAATATGGTGCTTATCAAGGTTATATCTCTTTGCCTTCTTGCTCTATCACGGAAACTTTCAAGCTCAGCTTGACTAAAAGTACATGGATTAGGGTTAGTGCCATTTAGCTTTTGGTTAGCTTCTCTATCCCATCTTCTATATTGATTATTATTCCTAACAAGTAATCCAATTACTGCACCTTCGATACCCATTACTATAGGAACCTTGAGATACTTTTTGTTGTAAAACTGGCCTGCGCCTGGAAGAATAAGAGAGTAGAGTGCTGCTTTGCCAGGGTTTCCTGCAAACATACTCAGTGGACCATTATATTCTTTCTTTGTTTTTTGTCCGCTTTGAGATATTTCAATTGGAGAGTTAACTTCTTCAGTTTGTGGAATATCATCATTCTGGCCTAAAATGGTAGAGGTCAATAGAGCAAAAAAGCAAATGAGAAAAAATCGCATAGAGCTACAACGAATATTATCTAAAAAAAGTTATTTGCTATCTTCTATAGAATCAATAATATCGTTGAATTGATTGTCAGAAGTGAATGGTATAATTATTCGACCCTTGCCTGATGCGTTCCTCACTATATTGACTTTGGTGCCAAATACATGAGAAAGTCTATCCTTTATTTTGACCACCTCAGGATGATTGTTACCACTCTGTGAGGTGGGCATTTTTGAGTTGAAATCCGGCGATGAAGATTCCTTAAGTGACTTAACTAAACTTTCTGTATGCCTTACAGATAGATTGTCCTCAATAATTCTATTATAAATAAACAGCTGCTCTGAAGGATCATCTAAGCCTAACATAGCTCTGGCATGTCCCATTGAAATTTTATCATTCTTCAATCCTTCTTGGAGGTCCGGTGGAAGTTTTAATAATCTTATATAGTTAGTTACTGTACTACGGTTCTTTCCAACTCTCTTAGCTAACTCATCATGCTGGAGATTGCACTCATCGATTAATCTCTTATAGGAAAGTGAAACTTCTAAAGCATTCAGATCTGATCGCTGGATATTTTCGACCAATGCCATTTCAAGCATACCTTGATCATTTGCCTTTCTAATATACGCAGGTACTTTCCTAAGACCTGCTAATTTTGAAGCCCTCCACCTACGTTCACCAGATATAATCTGATACAGACTTTTATCTATTTGTCTAACCGTTATGGGTTGTATGAGTCCTAGGGCTTTAATAGATTGAACCAGTTCTAATAATTCTTCTTCTTTAAATTCCTTTCTTGGTTGGTAAGGATTTGGCTCAATATGATCAATATTTATTTCTGCGACGCTACCATCACCAGCTTTTTGCTTCTCCTTATTAGGCGTCGTCTTTTGATCTTCAGTCTTGTCAATTTTGGTTAATAAAGCTCTTAACCCTTGTCCAACTTGTTCTTTTTTCTTTGCCATCGATTTTAGGATTGAGATTCACTTAATACCGGTTCATTTTTCTGAATGAACTCATTGGCCAGGTTTATGAAATTTTTGGAACCCTTACTTGATATATCATAAAGCAAAACAGGCTTACCAACACTAGGTGATTCACCAATCTTAGAGTTTCTATGAATAATAGTATCAAAGATTTTATCTGATAATAATTGATGTACTTCTTTTACCACCATCTTCGCTAGTCGTAGTCTTTTGTCAAACATGGATAAGACGATACCTTCTATCTCCAGATTTGGATTCAAGGACTCACTCACCAGATTGATTGTATTCTTAAGTTTTCCCAATCCTTGAAGAGAAAATACTTCGCATTGTACAGGTATAAGTACAGAATCAGCAGCACATAGAGCATTGATTGTTATGATACCCAGTGAAGGCTGACAATCTATAAAAATGTAGTCGTAGTCATCTTTTACCTGATCGAGTACAGATTTAAGAATAAACTCTCTGTTTTCAAGATTAACTAGTTCTAATTCTGCACCTACTAAGTCTATTGATGAACCAATTAATTGTAGATTTTCTACTTCAGTAGATATTATTGCATCTTTTGCTTTCACTCCATTTAATAGGCAATCATATATAGTGTGTTCCAATGAATCTGGATCGGCACCTAAGCCAGATGTGGCATTTGCTTGAGGGTCCGCATCTACTACCAATACTTTTTTTTCCAGTATAGCAACTGCACAGGCTAGATTAATAGCTGTGGTGGTTTTTCCTACTCCTCCTTTTTGATTTGAAATGGATATTATTTTAGCCATACTTAATTACACTTCTATTTCTTCTCCAATATCTAGTAATAAGAGTTCCTTTGATTTATTAGCAAAGACTGACTTAGCTTTTTCTTTGTCAATTTCAATATAACCAAAGGTATCATAGTGACACCCAATCACTCTATTACATTCAATGAAATCTGAAGCTATCAAAGCATCTTCATATCCCATAGTAAAATTATCGCCTATACATAATACCGCAATATCAGGTTTTGGACCTGTCATTGGTATCAATTTCATATCCATAGTCAATGCAGTGTCACCAGAAATATATATGCATTGCTCTTGATTCCATATGACAAATCCGCCTGGATTACCACCATATGTACCATCAGGAAGAACACTGGAGTGAATAGCATTTACATATTTTACCTTGACCTCGCCTAAATCAACGGTTCCTCCATGATTAAGTGGATGACCTTCTAACTCCTTTGTCCCAAACCAGGATACAATTTCATAGTTAGAAATAATCTTGGCCCCACTAGATTTTGCGATTGCCTCTGCATCTACAACATGATCGGCATGACCATGAGTGATAAGGATATAATCTGGCTGAAACCCAGAAAGATCTTTATTGTCAATCAATGGGTTACCAGTTACAAAAGGATCAACTAATAAAGAAATTCCTCGAAACTCTACGCTAATAGTTGCGTGCCCATGATATGTTATTTTCATAATAGACAGTTAGTTGAATCGCAAAGATAGGCCAATATGACTCCCTATAGAAATTACTTATTAACAATAAAAAGGGCCGCTTGAAAATATCAAGCGGCCCGTTATTAACTTATAATCTCAACATTAGTGTTGAACGATTATTTTTTCTGTTATGATATCTCCACTTGCTGTTGTTGCCCTAAGCATATAGATACCATTATCTAGGTCCCTTGCATTGTAAGTTATACTTTCATTAACTTGATTGATAACAGATACAACTTGGCCTGATAAGTTGATGATTCTTAGGTCAGTGATTTGGTTACTATTATCTATGTTGATAGTTAGTGATTCATTGACAGGATTAGGGAATACTGATATTCCTGCATCCTGACCCTGTACAGGAGTTAACTCTACTGCCGTTGATCTAGGGTCTTGTCTAGAGGTCAAGTCTGCCTTATCTCCAGGAGTAAAGTCAGCACCAGTAACTGTCACACAATAATCTTCAGTTTCACCATATGGGAATGTAGCACAAGGATCGGTTACGTATCCTCCTAGTGACATTGTAACTCTGAGTCTTGTTGTACCATTCCATACACCATAAGGTACTGTTATTGTACCAGATAAAGTCTTAGTTCCACATCCATAAGCGACAAATTCAAAGTTATCATTGAAGTCACCATCTTGATTATAATCTATCCAAACTGTCCAGAATGCTTTTTGAGACGATGCACCTCCAAATCCCGGCGTTAATTGTAATGGATGACTTTGTCCAGCTGCTACAGTAGTACATTGACTTGTGAAATCTTTATACCCACTATTATCGCCTGAGGTATTGCTTATAGTATTAAATCCAAATGCTTTGATATGACCATTTTGTGAGTTTACACCTCCTGAAGTACAGAAGTTACCTCCACCTGTAGGAGGAACACCCACTGATATATTAAATGAGCATGTTTCTACATTTCCACATCCATCTTGTGCAGTATAACTGACGACATGAGTTCCTGGTGTTAATACACTACCGGAAGTAGGTCCTGCCGTTTGAGTTACAGACAGACAACCTGTTACTTCCATCACATATTCTAATTTGAGATTAGGATACTGGTCGTTCCATTCTCCAGTGTTTAGAATCTCAACTGTATGTTGTCCATTATTGAAATTATTAGGCTGTCCTGGATACCAATTAGTGTATGTCAAAGGATCACCATTTACCCACTGGAAGTTACCTTCAGAGGCTAGATCAGATAATCCAATCCAAGCAGATGATAATGGAATAATATTCTTAATAAAATCATTTTCTGCTTGACTATTAATAACTGCTAGATGACCGCCATTGTTTATAGCATTCTGTTGTGCTGATGTCCAATCCAATCCAGTCTGTGAGCAGTAGTAGTGTGAACCATTAAAACTACCCATGAATAAGAATCCTGGTATTTGTCCACCTGCATTTGTGCAGTTAGAGCAGCAAGAATTCACTGTTGGATCATCCCATGTCACAGCCACACCCGTAGATGTAGGGGATGATACAACAATATCGTTAGGACAAGTAAGAGTCAAAGAGGATTCAACAGTTACTGTGAAATCGCAAGTAGCGAATCCTCCGCATGCATCTTGTACTACATATGATATGTTATATGTGCCTGGAGGCTGTCTTGTTCCTGGTGCTGGACCAGCAGTTTGGCTGACAAACGAACAAGGTATCTCCATTATATATTCTAATTTGTAAGAATTGAATTGATCATTCCATTGACCATCATAGAGTAATTCTACATAGTCTTGTTGACCATTGAAGTTATTAGGCTGACCAGCAAACCAGTTAGTATATGTAACCGGAGCATTACTACACCATGTAAACGTACCTTCGTTATCGTAATCATTCAGTCCAATCCAAGCAGATTGTATCGTGAGTTGATTCGCTAAGAATGTATTTTCTTCTTGACTTGTAATATCTGCAAGGAAACCGCCATTGCTTTCAGCAATTGCTTTAGCTGTAGGCCAAGTTTCTGGCGATAATGAACAGTAATATTGACTTCCATTCAGAGTACCCATGTAGACAAATCCAGGTATGTATGCACCCTGATCACATTGTCCACAAGCGCCATTATATTGCGGTATAGGCCACGTTACGACAGCTCCTGTACTTTCACTACATTGGAAAACAATATTATCTGGACAACTTGAGAACCCTCCTTGTGGAGCATTGACAGTTACATTGAATGAGCAAATAGCATTGTTATTACAATTGTCAGTTGCTGTATATGTAACAGTTGTCGTTCCATTAGGGAAAGTCGATCCTGGCTGATGGGTTGTAGTAATTTGGTTTACACCACAATTATCAGTCGCCGTAGGTACTACCCAAGTTACAGGTGTACTTGTACTTGTGACTGTAATATTACTTGGACAATTGAATATTTGTGGTTGCTCCAAATCCGCTATAGTAATCATCTGAATACATGATGCAGATAGATTTGTTTGATTAGGATAAGTAGCTGTCCAAGTTCTTTGTATAAGCTGAGCTCCTGCACAAGGTCCAGATGAGATTGTTGCATCTGAAAATGTGACGTTTGGAGAAGGGCAGAAAGCACCAGCAGTAGCAGTTGCAACACCTAATGAAGAAGGTGTGGTAGATGATCCTATACATACATTTCTTGGTGATGGGCAAGATATGAATGGATTAGCAACACAGGCTTGACAATTTACGGTGACATTGAATGCACACGTAGAAGCATTGCCACAAGCATCACTCGCCGTATAAGTAACTAAATGCGTTCCTTGGCTAAAAATCGATCCACTGCTTACAGTTTGACCATTTGATGTAGCTGATATATTTACTGAAGAGCAATTATCGCTAGCTGTTGGTGCGGTAAATGTGGCTGCTACTGAACAATTTGGTCCAGTGCCTGATAATACTATAGTAGATGGACAGTTAGTTGTAAAAAATGGAGGTGTATTATCTATTAAGTTAATAGACTGTACACAAGAACTATTCAATCCAGATCCAGGATCTGTTGCTCTCCATGTTCTTTGGATGACTCTAGATCCTGAACATGAGCCAGAATTAGAGACAGCATCAAAGAACTCTATAGTAGGTATACCACAGAAGCCTCCTGCACTTGTGGCAGTAGCAGATCCAGATACACTTGGTGATACCGGACCTGGCGTCGGACAAGCTGTGTAACTAGAAGGACAGCTAATCGTCGGTGGGGTATTACATGTTGGTACACTACAATTTACTGAGACAGTAAATGATGCAGTATTAGTATTTCCGCAGTTATCTACTGAGGTATATATTACAGTTGTATTTCCAGAAGTAAATAATGCCCCTGGTTGTATGTTAGATGTGAATGAAGCTACACCACAATTATCAGTTGATTGAGGCACATTCCAAGTCACAGGTACCTGACATCCAGCGCCAGTCCCCGATACAGAAATATTAGAAGGAACATTGAATATGGATGGAGATACGTTATCAATAAGATTTATCGTCTGAGTACAAGAAGAAGTCAAATTACTATTGCCAGCGTCAGTGGCAGTAAAAGTTCTTAATATTTGCTGTTGTCCTGCACATGGCCCTGAAGAATTGACTGCATCATTGAATGTTATAGTCGGTGTTCCAGAAGTACATCCAGAACTAGCTGAAGCACTAGCCATACCAGCTACTGAAGTAGAAGGTACTGTAGATGTAGGGCAGGCAGTATATGTGACTGGGCAAGTAATTGTTGGATTACTACAAGGTGAACTGCAGTTTACTGTTACTTGGAAAGCTGCTGTCGTTTGGTTTCCACAATTATCTATTGCAGTAAATGTCACTAACGTTGATCCTTGAGGGAAAACATTTCCACTTTGATGAGTAGAAGTAAATGACGCAACGCCGCAATTATCTGTCGCAACCGGTTGAGACCAAGTCGCCACCACACTACATCCAGCACCTGTCCCATTAAGCGTCATGTCTGATGGGAAGTTAGATATAACAGGAATCTGGTTATCCATATTAGATACGGTCTGAACGCATGATACTGAAGATGATCCGTCAGTTGCCGTCCAAGTTCTCTGTACTGTCATTCCACAGACGCCATTATTGTTTATCATGGCATCACTAAATGTCACTGTAGCTGATGGACAAGATGCATCTGGAACTGTAGCTATTGCCATTCCTGTAATGGATGGATCTAAGCTAGAACCAGGACAAGAAGTAAAGTTACTTGGACATGAAATAGATGGTCCAGTACAGCAAGAACCAAAGACATTAACATTAAACGAACAAGTCGTTTGCATACCGCACATGTCCTGTGCTGTATAGGTCACTGTTGTATTTCCCGGTGGAAATGAAGTGCCACTGAAATGCGTCGTTGTGAAAAATGCTAACCCACAATCATCCATAGCTGTTGGAATTGCCCATGTAGCTATACCACTACAGTTATTAGCAAGATCTACACTGACGTTACCAGGACAATTACTTATAACTGGTGCACCAAGATCTTCCAACAACAATGTCTGTTGACATGTTGAATGTAATTTGATACTTGCAGAACCTGGCGGATAAGAAGCCTCCCACGTTCTGTGTATTACTTTTTCGCAAGGTGTATTTGTAACTACTACATCAGAATAATTCAATGTAGGCATAGGGCAAGATGCATCACCTGGTGTCGCTGTTGCAAATCCTGTATTTGAGGGATCCAAATTGTCATTAGGACAACCCAAATAGGTAGAAGGACAGGCGATAACCGGTGCAGTTAAGCATTGGGCTTCAACTGTATAGGCAGTCGTAGCTATTATGCAAACACAGGAAATCAAATGAAGTAAAGCTTGTTTCATTATTAAATTTTTAAAATTGAGTTTAATTCTCGTTAGTTGTTAATTTGAATGATAGGTCAGCATCAAATCCATAAGGGATACGTATATTAATACGTAAACGCCGCTAGAAGTCTCTAAAAAAGTTGTTAAAACCTGACTCTTATGACCAATCAACTAAAATTTCAATCGATTCGCTCTATTTAGTCCTCAGAATAGTGATTTTCTGTCAGTTATATATTATAGAAAATCGTAATGCGAAATTACAACATCTGAGTTTATATGTCAAAGAAAGAAAACGCTATAACATTTTGAGCATAAAAGCGTACAATACTGCATAAATGCCGTGTAATTCACCAAGTTATAGAAGAGATTTTAATGACTGACCAAGTTTTTTAGGACGTAAAACCTGCACTTTACTGGCATCCGAGATATTAATGGTATCTGCTAGTAATTAATACAAACAACTTGTATGTTACTGTTATACTTTTGTGATAATGCCAAAGTTATTGACCCAGTTTCATAGGTTAAGCAGCTCAAGTTATCAAGATATATGGGATTTTCAGATGCTTTTACATAATAGACTTAAGCGTCAAAAACGCCATTTTCATAATGTATCGAGCGCTAATTCACCTCTGATAAATCATCTTTTGTTTTGTGAGCACAGACCTGTGTACACTCTTGGTAAATCTGGAAAGCTTAACCATTTATTGATTTCTGAAGAAGAGGTTAAAGCGCAGAATCTCGAACTTCACCACATCAACAGAGGAGGAGACATCACTTACCACGGTCCTGGACAGTTAACTGGTTACTTAATACTAGACCTCGAGTTATTATATAGAGATGTGCATAAATATGTAAGGACGATAGAAGAGGCAATTATACTCCTTCTTAAAAAATATGGACTCAAGGCTCAACGAATGCCTGATTTTACAGGAGTTTGGGTGAATTCATCTTCTAAGAAAAGAAAAGTGTGTGCCATTGGAGTCCACTTGAGCAGATGGGTAAGTATGCATGGATTTGGACTGAATGTAAACAGTAACTTAGAGCATTTTGATGCCATTATTCCTTGCGGAATCCAAGATTCTGATAAAACGGTTACGAGTATCTCCCAACTTATAGGTGAAGTTTTAGATATGAATGAAGTAGAAAAAAAGTTGAAAGCAATCTTGACTGATTTGTTTGATTTGCAAATACTAAATATTTGAATTACAAAATGAAAGAGAAATTACCTGAAGAGAGTAGGACTATAATGACAGAGCTTATCATGCCAAATGATGCCAATCCACTAGGAAACTTGATGGGAGGAAATCTAATGAGATGGATGGATATTGCAGGTGGCGTGTGTGCTGCAAAGCATTGTGAGGCACATGTGGTGACTGCTTCGGTAGATCATGTGTCATTTAATGCACCGATCAATGTTGGAGATGTTATTCAACTTACTGCAATAGTGACAAGAGCCTTTAATACTTCTATTGAGGTATATATGGAGGTGACTGTATCTGATATTACTGGTCATAATACAGTGCAATCTAATCATGCTTATATGACTTTTGTCGCTCTTGATAAAGAATCAAGAAAACCGCGCAAGGTTCCTCCTCTCAAACCTATCACAAATGAGCAAAAAAAATTACATGAAAGTGCACTTCGAAGAAGGGAGGTCAGATTGATTTTGAGCGGAAGGCTAAAGCCAGAGGACGCTACTGACCTAAAAGAGTTTTTTAGTGACTTATAAAATGTAGTTATACAGAATGCAGACAAAATGTTGCCATTTAGACAACTTTAGAGTATTTTTAGTTTGTGAGAATCCATTTAATCAAGGAAAGAACAGTATTTGAATACATAGA
>CAZMMQ010000062.1:0-24238 GCA_964567435.1 uncultured Saprospiraceae bacterium
ATGGAACGCTTCGGCACTGGGGCGGCTGAGATAGCGGTCTATGATTTAGAGCAAAATAGATATAATGATGTGCACAGTGACGGTACCTTCATGTCTATCTGGGTGACAGAGGATTTTCTTACAGACAAGCAAGTCAAAGATGAGGGCATCTCCAAGGGAAGTAACACAACTGTACTGAAGAATATACAACGAAGACTTTTCACTACAGGGTTGTACGACTACTCGATGATGCATACAACGTTCACGCCAATAGATAGAACGGCACATCCTCATACACTTAAGATGACGCTATCATCACAAGACTGGTGTGGTCACTCTTTCAGCCAGATAAATATGGATGGTCGTCAGTATAATTCTAAGTTGCTGTCTTACTTTGAAAGTGAAGGAGATACAGAGACAAAGTTTCCATTGGCCGTAATGGAAGATGAAATATTTAATCTGATTCGTATGGATGTGGGTTTGATTCCGCAAGGGAAAATGGAAGTCATACCTTCTGCAGTATATGTGCGGTTGACACATATCTCACATAAGCCCTATTCTGCTACTGTCAATGTCTCTAATTATACCGGTTCTGATTTCAAGGGCAGTAGCTTGAAGATGGTCTCTATTAATTACCCAGATTTTCAAAGACAGCTAGAGATTGTATTTGATGAAGCAGATGCGAATACCATCGTCGGGTGGACAGATACTTATCCATCTATATTTGACAGGCAGCCAAGAACAACCAAGGCCACACTCCGAACGGTCAAGAAATTAGATTACTGGAATAAGCATAGTGCGGATGATGTAGCATTGCGCCAAGAGTTTGGATTGAAGTAACTTTATGTAGTAGGCCTACTCATTTTGTTTCATATGACTTATATATTCTTTTATGCTTTCAATCTGTTTATCATGTTGCCAGATGTGTAACTCTATAAGTGCGAACCACTCTTTAGTTGTTATGTCTCCAAACATCGGATGATAATGCTTGTTCGCCTTGGTGCTTTCTAAAAGAATATTTTCTAGTGCATTCACTTCTTTGATAAATGCCTTGAAGTCTTCTATCAGTTCATTTTTATCTCGCTTGATGGGTGTGAAGTCGACAACCAATGGCTGAGGAAATTCTTCCATCTTCATTTTTATATTTTTCCTGACTCCTAGATTAAATACAGCATAGCCATACTTGTTCTTTTTCTTTTTGGATATGGCAGCCTCAGTGATGCTTTTTCTAAGATTTGTAATTTGATAACTTCTGCCTACTCTCATCACATGGTCATATACCTCTGCGAGTGACCATGAGGTTGCATTCGGTTTGATGTGCAAGATATCCTCATCTATATTTTTTAATTCAGTAAGCCAGTCATTGGCTCTTGAATTAAATCGAAGGAGTAGTTTTTTTGTGTTCATTAAATTATTGAGAGCAATAGGAGAAAGAAATAGGTTTCAATAGATATCCATCTAGAATCGTGGATTAACGACACTATTGTTTTGTGTACCAAATCTATAGCTGAATCCAAAGTAAGTAAAGTAAGAAAAGTTAGTGTCTAACTGAATAGCTTGTAGGATGATGTCTTCGTCACTAAACTCTGTCTGGGCTATATTAATTCTGTCTCTGATAAATCCCACATTTCCTCCAAAGTCTAGACTTAGACCTTTTATGATGTTAAATTCAAAATCAGGATTGATTACGATCTTGTATAAAGAGGGGTCATGAAGAAATTGTTCGGCACGAATGAAAAAACTGATCTCTCCCCAACTTTGTGTTTGGTTGAATTCTATGGCGAGTCCCTGTCTAATCACTGTCTCTTTGAGTTTGTCAAAGATAGTAATCTCCGTATAGTCGAAATATTCTGGTCCTATTGTATATCTCAAACTAAATCTTCTTGTGCTATTCTCTGAGTAAGGGTAAATATTGTATTCAATAGCAGGCTTAAAAGCGGCTTGAAAATCAGTATTTCCAAATGTGGATGATCCAGCTTCTAATTCACCACCAATAGAGAGATGGTCAGAAATACTTTTGACATAAAGGAGATTTTGATTGTTTCCAAAAATTGTAGTACTGACCACTTCTCCATCACTCAGTGTAAAACTCGATTGCGAATAATTAAAATTGGATCGAATGCGCAGTTTGATGTCATCCGTTATTTTTGCACCAGATATTCCTCCTGAGAAATTCGCATTACGAAAATTAGATTCTCCACTTAGCCAAGCATTACCATTTACTCTGAAGGACCAGTTTTTCCAAGGGTCTAGATTGAGGCTTTCACTATTAGCCACATTTAGATTATCAGAATCTATGTCATATTCAAGGTTGTCTATTAATGAAGTTTGTACGACGTAAGGAAGTAGGCCTATTTTGAGGTACTTGAGATATTGCTCTCGTGCAACGGACTCTGAGATATTTGCCTCTCTATAGAATTGAATAGTATCCCGCATCCCCTCGAATCTATTTTGTCCACTAATAATAAATTGGATTTCTCTAGACCCGCCACTGGCTCTCTGATCTGTTGCCAATATATAGACATCAGCTACTTGTCTGTCTTGAATATAATTGACGAAAGTCATTTCTTGCTTTACGTATATGGAATAACATCGTGTATTACAATCTATAAAAACATTAGGCCTATCATCTTGCGCCTGAACCATCTGCTGTAGAGCACACAGCAATAAAAGGAGGATTGGAAGAATTCTTCTAGGCATAATAGGTTTCAAACTGATAGAGTATAAAAGTAGTGAAATTCTGCAAGGCTCAGCGACTATAATGGGAGTAGTGGGTGTAATAGAACCAATGTTTGTTAGATATAACTGGTTCGGCTCCATTCCTAACTAGAAAGCATTACCACTGCCCCCACGATCGTCATAAATATGATAAAGTATCTGTAACTCTTATCGGTGAATAGCGCGACTGTCTTAAGTCCTATGATAAAGCCAATTATAATAAAGGGCAGCAGTTTTATAGCAGTAATCAGACTATTGGTGTGCACCGTCTCCCACATAATTACATGAAATGGAACCTTAAAAATATTGATGATGAAGAAGAGCCAGGCTGCAGTGCCTATAAATGCCTCCTTGGATAGGCGCATACTTAGAAAGAATAGATTTGAGAATGCACCTGCTAGGTTTCCTATCATCGTTGTTATACCTGTTAGTAAACCAAATACGACACTAAGTAGGGTAGACTTGTCTTTTATCTCATAGCTGTACTTTTCAGATACAATCATCATTATTGCACTTAGGATAATAATAATCGCCATCACCTTCTTAAAAATTGCTTCAGGCATATCTTGACCTACATAGGCGCCTATGACCACACCTATAAAGACGTAAGGAAGTAGTTTTAAAAGTAACGACCAGTTGCATTTTCGTTTATAGTAGATGACAGCCATCGTATCGCCCATAATAAGTAGCAGTACAGCGATGCCAGTAGAGGCCTTAGCGCCGAAGGCTAAGGCGAGTAGGGTGACAGTGATCACATTGATACCTTTGAGGCCTGCCTTGGAGAGCCCTACCAAGATGCCTGCTATAATGGCGCTTATACTCATGCTATACGTTATGTATTTATTGGGATTAGAATAATAGTCAGTATGGGCTTAGGGTGACTAAGTATTTTAGTCACTTGAGTCATCACTAAAGTTCGGAAAATTACTCTTATTTCTAACTGAATCCGCTGGAGCTACAAGCTGTAACCTATAAGCTTTGTAATCTAGTCTAACCTTAAATTCATTTTGGTCCTTGAATTTTCCATGGAATAGGATTGTGCTTTGAGCTGGGTCTAGTTGATAGGAATCTATATTGAGGCGGACACCTCCAGGATCGTTTGTCACGTTAGGATATAACTCATTTAATTTCTCGTCAGCAGTAAAGAGATGCTTTGTTTGTACACCTAAGGACCATAGGATTATAACTCCCTCTTGATTATAATTAGTAAATCCATCATGCTCCAACAATACTTTGTCAAATGGTTGTACCACGAGTTCAAATTTGAAGGTAATGTCATTAACCTCTGAAGAGATCAAAACCATAAGTGTCTCATGCCCAACGCTAATATTCTGAATATCTGTGTCAAATATAAATTCTTCCTCTATAGATATGCTTGTCTCTCTCTTGCTTCGAGTATTGAATCTTTGATATTCGAAATCGATTACTGGTGGCCCATAATTAAGTCTCTTTTCTAAGGACTGGATGCGTTTTGAATGTCTTTTGTGTCTCGTGTAAGCGGCATAGAAGGCGCCTATCATTGAAAAAAGGATGATGAATATTGCCATTGGATTCCTTTATTAAATGATTGACTCATTTGCAAATAATTGGCTACAGATGAACTACTTTATTTTATACACAATTTTAGTCTCCCTAGTGTCTGTATTAGTTTGCCATATTTGTAGAAGATAGGGGCCACTAGGCAAGTTGTCTATATTAATAGAGATGGTTTTATTATTTGGAGACATGGTATGATCCGCTAACTTATGACCAAGCATATTATAAATCTCTACTTCCGAGATAGCGGATCCAGATTGTATGTATAATTCTCCACTGGTTGGATTAGGGTAAATGTAGATTGACTTAGTATCAAGGTCTTCTGTGCTGACAGTCGCTTTGAATAGATCAAATTTTCTCTGGACATCATCTATAGGATCACCTGTAAATTCTCCTGAGTCTAACCATGAGTTAATGTCCATCCATAGCTGTCCATAATTGCTATTGGTATCAGTCGGTTGGGCGACTCGGATATAAGCGGATGCAGAGCTAATTCCACTTGGCAGACATCGAGCATCTGCCCCCGGTCTTTTGGCTGCTTGCATGGATGCCATCAGTTTATCACATAGCGGTCCCTCTGTCTGCAGAAAAGCTGTCTCCATATCATCTAGTACCTCTTCAGATATTAAGATGTTACCTTGTATTGCATAGTTGGGTCCTACACGTTGAACAGCTACATTGAAATTATTTGTACCTGTAAAAGCAGCAGCTCTAGGACTTCCATTATTCAGATCTACGATACCATACTGCCGATCATTTATTCTACCGCCTTGAGATGGATTATCATTTGTTCTTAACCAATTTATAATTTCTTGTGGGCTGAGACCATTTTCCATTTGTTGTCTTGCTGCCGACTGATTGACTAAGGTCCACCATGCTTGCGTATTAATAGCCCCTACATTAAGTATAATGTCACTGACATATAAGGCACCATCCTCTTGAGATAAGCAGGTAGCGCCTGCACTTCCTATCTCATTGGTTATAGAATCTACAGCTACTATAGAGAAGGTATGTTGCGCTGTGCCTAAGTTGCAGACTGTTATTAGTATCAGTAGGTAGAATAGTGATTTCATATTAAGTTATTAGATGTAAATGTACGAAATCCAATACAGGAGTCATTTTTTTTGTTAATTATTGCGGCGTTAACTTTTCGTTATCTTAAGAGTTAAAGTGAATACATTGTGTGATAGTTAAAAATAGGAGTATCAATTTGATTTTTATAATTGTTTGCTATAGAATTATAACCTGATCAGGTAAAGACAACTATTTCCCAAAAAATGGAAGTGAGATATCATATTAAGGGTAAATTATTCTTAATGAAGAACACCTAATGGAAAGGGTGTTAAGATTAATCTAGAGATTTTACATTTGTGATTTGATATATTGATGTAATGCTTCATTGATATAGCGTAAAGATTGCGGTATATGTTACTTATGAAACTTTAAGAGAATCATAAATATGATAACTTTTTTCTTACTTAATTTTTAATTCACTACTTTCATAATAGCCCTTTGGTAGTGTAATAGAATATATATTATATTCCTTTTTATTTGCCTAATTACAATTAGATGGGTATATAATTAAACTTAATATATATTAATGAATAGAATCATTTTATTAATAGCCTTCCAATTAATTTTATCAGGCCTTCTAAGTGGACAAGCAAACAGAGTATCCAACCAGAATACAATTTCTATAATTGTTTCTGATACAATGGTCGTTGTGCCTGATGAGATTAGGTACACAATCCTAATTAAGAATAATGATGATGCTTCGGCATTTGTGGACGTAAATCAATTTATGCCTAAACTCAGATTGGATAGCATAATAGCAAATCATTCAGAAGTAACTGAAATTAGTTCGAAGCCATTTAATTTTGGATACAACGAGGATGCTGTAACTAAAGTAGAGCTTAAGGTAATTATTATTGATGAAACAACACTGAATATATTTTTAGAAGATCTTCATGGCTATCAAAATTTGACTGGATATGTCTCTGAAAGAGTAGTATATGATGATTCTGATATAGAATTTGATTTAAAGAAGAGACTAATCAATCTGGCTAGAGAAAAAGGGAGGAGAACATGCAAGGTGATTAATGCCAGGTTACAGAATGTTTATTCTATCGATGAGCAAGAATTTAAGGCTGATTTTGATCCGGTTAATCGTACTGTAGCAGGATGGACTGCTTATCCACCTCAATCTATCATTAAGGGCCATATTTCAAAAGATAAAACAGAGGCTATTTATTATCTAAAAATGGAGGTGAGATTTAATTTTAGGCAGAAAGTATTTTGAGATTATGTTATTCCTGTAGTTAAGCTACGTTAATGTCTTGTGAATGTCAGTTTGAGGCATGAGTGGAGGTAAGGAAGCGCTGCATTAATAACAATGATTATATGTTATGTTAGAAGAGTATAAATAATTAACCTCCAATCATATTCCCCATAATCCTAAAATGAAAAATGCAAGATTAAATTGCGATAGTATATTGACTAAGGCACTCAACAAAATCGGTGTAGGCGACATTAACAATCTTATAGCCTTTGTCAAAAATATACCTTATGGGCGAACAACAAACAGATTTAATCTTCTAGAAGTCATCATCGAGAACAGGGGTACTTGCAGTTCCAAACATGCGCTCATCAAAGCTGTAGCCACCGAGAATGGCATTTCTAATATAAAACTCATCCTCTGTATGTATAAAATGACAGTAGCAAATACACCTGGGATAGGAGATGGGATAGACAAAAGTATTCTAGATTATATTCCTGAAGCGCATTGCTTCATCGAGATAGGTAATCAAAAGCTAGATTTGACCAATCCAAATGCTGATTTAGACAGAATCAAGCATGACATATTGAGTGAGGTAGAAATAGAGCCATACCAAGTAGGTGATTATAAAATTGATTATCACAAATGCTATATAGCCAATTGGATAAAGGATAATTCTCTGGATATAACCTTGAGCAAGGTATGGGCTATCAGAGAAGAATGCATTGCGAACTTATCTCATTTAAGGATTAATAATGAATAAGCTATATTGTAAGCTTAATTAAAATAACCTTCATGTCTAATAACACAATCCACAAATTAACTCAATACAATAAGTGGGCTAATGATAAATTTATAGAATGTATGCTTCAATGTAATGATAGCATGATTATGTCTGAAATCATCAGTAGCTTTTCTAATATATTTGAGACTTGCAAGCATATCTGGCTAGGCGAGTTGGGTTGGTATAGTCGGATGACTGGGCTGGGATGGCAGACTAAAGCATTAGATGAATTCTCTGGAAATCCAAAGGAACTATATGAAGCTTGGGGTGAATCAACTATTAGGTTGATTACATTTTCTGAGACAGAAGACCTAGATAAGCTGGTAGATTTCACTCATGATGGTGTCGACTATTCTATTGCTCGAAAAGATATTATCATGACAGTCATCAATCATGGTAATTATCACAGAGGGCAAATAGTAACCTTGCTCAGACAACTAGGAGTCACGACTATACCTAAGACGGATTATATAGAATGGGTGAGAGAGCAGGCTAGGCTTAATAATAAAAGTTAGATATATGCGAACTTCCTTTCAATTCAATAGTTAGCGGTGATGACTTTTTCTCAATGTTGTTTGTCTGAGATAGTAAAGCTTACTTTAGAATAATAGATATTGATGTACTAAGAGAGACCTTGTACCTATGCGACATCTGATAATAATATCATTATGTATTCTCACATCTAACCTTGTCCTAGGCTCTTGTTATGAGCAGCGATATCTGATAACAGAGATTCTTGCAAATGAAAAGGATGAGCATCATATATTCACCTGTTATATTCATGAGACTTTTAATGGTGGATTTGTAAGTATTGCCATAGTCAAAGATATATTCAGAGGTAGGCCGAATGATACTGTAAGAATAAATACAGGAGGGCTTACCACTATGGGTGGTACCCAAATGAAGCTAGGAGTCGAGTGGCTTATTATTAGCAGCACTAATGATAATTACCAATATTCTGCTGCTGTTTGCCACAATCTGTCTATACCATTAACTGAGCATGATGTTGGCTGTGCCTACCCGCAAAGAATTTACGGTGAGGATTATATTAAACTTATTGAAGACTATCAAAGAGTCAGGCAGCGACAGTTTTCTGGAAATAAAGTGTTTTACTTAAAAGATTCTATTGTAGCAAAAGGTTTTCTAAATAATGGTTCTGCAGATGGAATATGGCAACATTATAATTACAGCCATCGACTTGAAAAGCAACAGTTAGAGCTAGAAACTGAATACAAATCAGGAGTGCTGTCTGGTATTTCTGTGTGGTATGTTAGAGATTATGAACCACAAACTTTAGATAAAAAACTTATAATAGAAGATGGTAAAACTATATTCAAACAAATTAGAAATATTGAGTTCTCCCATTGCAGTTTTGAAGAAAAAGGTGTAGAGAAAATATTTTCCTATACATTGAATGAAAATCGTGATACTGTCTCTATAGTTAATGAAGTATCTGAGATTCAATTTTCTAATCAGCAATTTTATGCAGTATACAAACATGGTCGTTACCTAAGTTTGGTGGATTATTCTGAATATAAAAAACCTTGTAGTGGTCAATATTACAAAGGTGCTAAGGTAGGCGAGTGGGAATATTATGATAGACATGGAAATGTTGCCTATACGGAATTCTATAATCACCCAGCGGAAGAGGATAATAAATTCATCAAATATTATGATGATGGATCACCTAAGGTCGTTGCGACACTTAGAAATAATATGATAGTTGGAAGAGTGACATATTACTATGATGATAAGTTGGCGACAGAGTTATACTATGACAACAATTCTCAACTGACAACTGGGATACAATTCTTTGATAATTTAGGTAGTCGAATTACTAGCTATGAGAATGGTCAAAAGCATGGGGAAGAAAGAAGATATGATATGCAGGATAAATTAGTAGAGCTCACTACTTATAAAAATGGAATAAGGGAAGGAGAATATATGAAATGGTCAGAATCTGGAGATCTAATTTGCCAAAGTGTATTTAACCGGGGAATAGAAACTACCATTTTTAGAAATGACGGACAAGCCTATCTAGTTAAAGGCTCTAGAAATGGCTATCATGTCCAACGGTCAATTAAAGACGGAAAAGTAATGCACGAGGGTGAATATTGGATGGGATATTCTATAGGTAAGCATATTAGCTATAAAAAGAATGGTGGGTATTCTATTGCTTACTTTTCTACTAATAAAGAAGTGATAATGAATGATTGTAATAATGGATATTTGAAAAGAAGAGAGTTCTATAATAAGGAAGGAGAATTAATTAGAAAGGAAGACTATTGATTTAGTAATAAGAGAATCATTTTTTTTATTGAACAGTCTATCACAACGATTGCGCTCCCAAGTTGTTAGTTCTTTGTAGCCTCATAACATGCACTTAAGATTAGAAACTGAAGTAGATGGCCATTACTTAGAGGTAATGGATAGATTTGACTTAGACTTATTCGAAGCACTCAAGCCTAAGGTGGGCAAGATGGCAGTGGAGCAATTTACAGGTTCGAAGAAAGGAGACATAGTCAGTATCAAATTTCTTAGTCCTGTCAAAGCCAAATGGGTCAGTGAGATTACAGAAGATGGGTCTGATGAACAACAAGCTTACTTCGTAGACCAAGGAGTGACCTTGCCCTTCCCGCTTAAGTACTGGCAACACAGACATATTGTGAAAAAAGTAGCTGAGAACAAATCACTTATTATAGATGATATTACTTATAAGACTTCAAGTGGGATACTGTCTCTACTGATGTATCCTGCCTTATTCTTATCTTTCTATCCGCGCAAGAAAGTATACAGGAGATATTTTAAGAAAAGAGATTGATGCTTTATTTCTAACTTGCTACCTATGACAGTCTCTTCAGAATTAATTAATTGGAAGTCCTCAGGCGACTATATTTCCTTTGGTCCTCACAACTACCAGTTGTTCGTCAAACAGCTTGGTAAAAAGAATGCCTCTGCAGAAAAGACCCTGCTCTTACTGCATGGGTTTCCAGAGTCTTCTTTTTCTTACCATGTTGTCCTTGATGCATTGATGAAGGTATTTGACCGAATTATCTTATTTGATATGATAGGGTATGGGTGGAGTGATAAGCCATTAGATGATTATTCTTATTCGTTGATGGAGCAGGCGGATTCGGCATTTGAGGTGTGGCGGCATTTTGGTATAGAAGGTGGGCACTTGCTGGCACATGATATGGGTAATAGTGTGGCGACGGAGATATTGGCCAGACACGAAAATGGCTTGATGCCTCATTGGTTCTCAAAAGGACTCCAAAGTCTGACGCTGACAAATGGAAGCATCGTTTTGAGCTTAGCTAAATTACGCTTCACACAAAAATTGTTGTTGACTAGGTATGGACACCTTATGGGATATGTGGTTAATTATAGGTTGTTTGCACACCAGGTCCGCAGTGCACATGGCAGTGACAATCTCACCGAGAATGAGATTAGATTACTCTGGGAGTCCAATAATTACCAAGATGGCGTGAGAAGGAGTCATCATACGATAAAGTACATTAAAGATAGGAGGCAGTTTGAAAAAACCCGATGGCTACCCGCTTTGGCTCAAACCAAGTTGCCAGTCCATATATGCTGGGGAGATAAGGATGCTGTGGCTAAGGTAGAGATGGCCTATTATCTCAAAGCAAATATTTGCAAAGAGGCCACTTTGACGATTATGGAAGGCGTAGGTCACTTTGGACAACTAGGCAGTCCAGAGAGGTGGGCGGAGAATATATGTGGATTTTATATCCGACACTTTTCTAAAAATAATATCGCCTAAACTGATCATAGAGATCCTCGATTAGATCATCTACGATATCATCTTCATCTATCCGGGTGTCACTTTCTCTGAAGCGAGACGGTATCGCATCCCTGTCACCTGATAACTCGTAACGTTCTATCTGGACCCGTTCGTCAGCAGAAAAGATGCGTTGTCTAAAATTACAGTATTCTCTTATGCCACTCGGCCTGACAGACATATCCCATTCGTATCTTATTTCTTCGGTGATGGTAGTGACAGAGCCTTCGATAGTCCTGTACTGCTGAACTCTAATCTCTTGGCCACTGGTATCTACACTGGTTTCAAATCCATCTTCTACCTCTTCTGTGAATCTTTCTGTTCTACTAGACTCGCGAGAATCTATATCTAGTCTACCGAAGTTAATCTCCAAAACACAGTCTGGGTCTTGGACAAGTCTATTGTACCTTATATCCACATACTGAGAACCCGCTCTTTCTATATCATCGAATTCTCTGTCTATTTCCCATTCGTAAGATGGCTCAAAGGGTGCATCGGCATCTATAAGAATAAGGACAGTTCCCTCTAGCAGTGCTCTGTCCAACGCTTCATCTATGTCTGGAAAATTTGGATTATAAAATTGGGTTCGCTCATATAAGTAGTGTGCTTCCTGAGCTGCCAACTTATTACTCGTTTCATCGAAAGCCAACATGCTCTCTTGTGCTAATTTATGAAAGCTGACCGCAAGATCTGTCCCTAGCTGATCTTGACTATTATATACATCTTCCATCCCTGTATCAAAATCTGCCGAAAGATATTTACTTCCATCATCGTATAATTCTATGATTTCTCCGTATAGCTCATGCGCTTCTTCCCAGTCTTCTAGAACATCGCTTCTCAGGAATGACTCAGCCTCAGTGAGCTTTTCATCATATAGTCTTTCAAAAGAATCATTTAGAATGTTTCTATCTTTTCTATCACTTTTGCCTTTGTTAAGATTCTTTAGTGCAGAAGAGAAAGCTTGCTCATAATTGCCTTTGTCAAAACTTTTCTGAGGGCTGGAGCACGCGAAGAACAACACGCATGTAAAGAAGAAAAAAATGGACAAAGAAGGTTTAGTCAATTGGTTCATGTTTTATTAATATCGGAATTATGAAATGTGACGTATCCCAAAGGGGTGTGCCGTGGTTACGTAAAGTTAAATGAAGGTATTCATCACATGCATCGTATCTAGAAGGGTATGTCGTCATCGTCGCTTCTTATGAGTCGGATTTCACTTTAAAATAACCTTTCATCTAGTTCTAATTTATTTTTTTTCTTTTTCTTCAACATTTTGAAGTTCATATGTTTTGGGTTTATTAAAATATTGAATTCATTTGTAGTTATAATTGATGGAACTTTTAACGCTAAAGATTTACCATTCTTAATCCATTCTTCGCCTGCTTTTTTGAATTGAAATTCTGCATCTCTTGTTTTTCGGATTCTATTAAATTTAGCTATTGAAAAATTTTGGATTTGATCTTCGTTTAACTCTAATTGTAGCAGTTCTAGATTTTGAGGAACAGTTAAACCATCAAAATGAACTAATATTTCAAGAATTGCTAAAGAAGTGTTCTCAGAACAATATAATAGTGGAGTTCCTTTCGTATTCCATCTACCCCCGTATAATTTAGCTCCAGTCCCAGATAGATCATCAATATGTTCAGTAGTTGATATTCTATATAGTTTCATTTTATTCTAGCTATAAACACCATGTTCAATTCTTCCTATTACATCTTCAATAATTTTAATACCAATTGAAGTATCCATAATGTCTATAGGTTTATTCTTGTTCAGTATTTTGTTTGAGGTTCTAATCCAAATTTTAAATTTTTCTACCCCAAATAAATGATATCCTTTTTGAAATAGTTCTATGATTTGAATTAGATGAGATGTGATTTCTTTATTGAGATTATGATCTGGAGGATATCTGAATAATTGTCTTTGAGATATGGGCAAAATCGCATTTAATTCATTGTCAGAAAGTGAAGTAAATTTCTGTATTTGCTCAATATATTTTGTTTGAATACCTTTTCTTGCTATACCAATTAAATCCGTTCTTCTATCGATTATTTCTGATTTTAATATAGTTTGAAGTGTCATAACTTGTCATTTGACATGAATATACTGACATTTGACGAACTATTCAAGTTTTGCCGATTCTGACTCTTAACTTCTTTGTAATAACACCTTTATCTGTAGATATTCTCAATAAGTAATGACCAATTACTAAAAACTCTTTTACTTATCTTAAGTCTCCAATATTGTAAATTACCTTGGACATGACCTGACCTTCATGTTCCAATTTGATAATATTTATCCCAAGGGGAATTTTAATATAATCTCCTGTTCTATATATCCCTTGGTCTAATAAGTGTCCATTTTTATTTAATATCTTATATGGGATACCAGAGTCAGGTAAGTTTTGGATAGTAATCCTATCCGCTGTGGGATTAGGATAGATGAGTACGTTAGGCGTCTCTTTTATATCTTCTGTATTTGTTCTGAGCCATACTGAATCACACGGAAAGGTCCTGAAATTATAACTCACAGTATCATTTTCAAAACACCTCAGTAATCCAATGTAATTTGCAGATTCATCACAAACACTCATTTCTAGTTCCCAGTCATGGGTGTAATGAATATACCCACTTCTAAATCCTATCCCTGATAAGATTGACCTTGGAATTTCATAATTACCCATAGTTTGTTCTACGGGTCTCACATCCCATTGCGCTCTAAGCGTTCCATCTGGCATTTGTATCTGATAGACACTATCTATAACAACATCGTAGGTATTATATCCAAGACTATCATTGGCTTGGAAGCCACAAATGGGTGGGTAATTAGTAATATAATCTTCAGGGCCATTAAAATCGTAAAGTAACGTAAGAAGTTTTAATGTCGGCTTGTATGAAAATACTCTATTGTTGTCATAATAAAAATATCGAATCCCAGTATATGCTGGATAACTGTCCACTTGGTATAAGAGTAAGCCATCCATTGTAATAGTGTCAACTATCTCATTAATCACAAAACCAAAATCTTCATTTTCTACACTAAAATCATAAGTCCATTTAGTACCTATGTCCCATACGGGTTTTTGCGATTGACTATATATGGTTATTGCAAATAAAAGAGCGAATAGAGTGACAGTTATTTTGTGCATGATAGAGGAAGTTACGGTGTCTTATAAAGGTAATCAAATCATTGGTAAGGTCAAATCAAGTGACTTGATTTTTTAATTGTATATCTTGGTTTTGCTTAAGCTATAATAATTACTTCCAATTCGACCTTGTGGAGAATTCTTCGTACTAGTATGGTGAATGTATTTTTCGAAATAGAGATTCCATGACAAGAGCAAAGAGCTCTACACTGCATCGCTCTGACTATGGTTGCAATATGCTTTTTATTATTGATTGAAACATACTTATGCCAGTAGGTGTGATAGCATCGGGAAAGTCATAGGTCTTATTATGCAGCGGTGGTGTGCTTAGTCCCGCACCTAAGCCAAACATAGCCGTCTTGTATTGAGACGTAAACCATCCAAAGTCTTCTCCAAATTTAAAAGGGTAAGGTCTATCAATTATTTCCAGGTTATTTGCCAGTGCGGCATGTCTTATTTGTTGATTACATTCTGAGTTATTGGGACTGGCCGGAAAATACTCTAACCACTTTAATTCAAAGTCGGTTTGATGTTGGTCACAGTTATTTTGAACGATTTTTGATACTTCATTTTTTAATGTAGTCATGTGGGCCTTTTTCCAGGTTCTCATTGTATAATGTAACTCGCCACTTCCAGGTGAGATGCCATAGTTGGCGTCGCCCATATTAATATGTACCGGAGTTAGTACAGCAAACTTATTATCATGTGGGTCAGTGACATTGAGTGCAGCCAATGAGGTAATTATCTGCGAGAGACTGAGAGCAGGGTTGTTTCCTTTATCAGGTTCTGCGGCATGGGAAGTCTTGCCAGAAATCTTTATGATGACACTGATAACTTCTGCTGAGAATCCTTGGTCCATGATTATGATACTGTGCATCGGTTCTGAGGGAATGTTGTGCAGCGCAAAAATGTAGTCAGGTTCTAAGCTTTTGAATCTAATATCATTGATGACTCTCTCAGCACCTTGTCCATTTTCTTCAGCAGGTTGGAAGAGAAGGATGACTTTGCCAGTATTAATAGATTTTGTTTCTAACCACTCGGCCAGTCCTGCGACAATAGCCATATGTCCATCATGACCACATTTATGAGAGACACCTTGCAAAGTAGACTTATACGTTAGGTCTTCGTTTATTTCTTCTATTGGCAAGGCATCTAATTCACAGCGTATCATAATTGTGGGACCTTCATTGGACATAGCAAAGACTGCTGCAATGCCATGCCCGCCTAGACCTTGTATAATTTCGTCAGGATTATACTGAGCAATAAACTGTATTATTATTCTAGAAGTATTCGATTCGTAATTGGAAAGCTCTGGATGCGCATGCAGCTTGTGTCTGAGTTCTATCACTTTTTGAAGCGTCATAGTCTTATTTTGATCCAATAACTATAAATCTAGTAGCCTTAAAATAAAAAGCCCCAAAAAGGGGCTTTACTAATTAAATATAGAAAAATTTATTCTACTAATTACTGAGCTGGTGTCGCTTCTTTACTCCAAGCAAATGGCTGGAAAGGGGCATCCACTTCTGTCTTTGCTATATGGTTAGTATAGTTGCTCATTATCTTCTGAGAGTATCCTACAAGGATATCAAGATAATGCTTGTTAGCATATCCCGCCTCATAGAATTTATTTAACTGCTCTTGAGAGACATTACCTTGATTTCTAATAATAGCCAATGTTGTATCTCTTAATGCCTCTAATTTTGCATTAGGTAAAGCGGTATTGTTTCTCAAGGCATCTGTAATTGCTGCGTCTATTTTCATGCCATGTGCGATAGCAGTGTGTGCAGGCACACAGTAGTGACATTCGTTCTCCACATTGATAGACTGCCATACAACAGTTAGTTCTTCAGCATTGAATGCTGTCTTAGTAGAAAATGTTTCATGTATCGTCTTATAAGCTTCTAATAATGCAGGAGACTCTGCCATCACTGCATGTAGATTAGGTAACATGCCAAATGCTTGTTGTGATGCTTCTAACATAGGCTTAGATTCTTGTGGAGCTGACTCCACGCTGTGTGCTTTAAATGGTCTCATAATTAATTTAAAATTTTAATTTGTTACAAAATTAGTTACCCTCCATTGCCAGAGGTTAGTTTTGAAAATGCTCAACTATAGGTAAAAAATCAAGGAAGAAAACCAGTTTAGGATCATTTATGGCGATTCTTGATTAGCTAAAGGTAGCTAGTTCATGGTCACCTTAAAAAGAACAAAACTTTATTCATTATGTTCATTTTGGCAGTAACATATCACTAGTGTTAGTCAGATGAAGTTATTCTTGTGAACTTAACTAAGCCAACTCTATTTTCATTAGAATGTCTGTTTGTAAATCGTCTCCTACTTTGAAATGATGGGTGTCAAAAGCTTTGAATCCCACCTTTTCATAGAAGCGGATGGCTTTTTTATTTTTCTCCCAGACTCCTAGCCATAGCAGCGACAAATTGTAATCTGCCGCAATGCGCAGGGCTTCTTTGACCAATTGATATCCAATCCCGGATCCTTGATATCTGGATATGACATAGATTCTTTCTATCTCCAAGGCCTTATCAGCAACATTCTCAGTCTGACCTTCTCCTTTGTTGACTTTCAGATAGCCAACGGGAGTACCTTCCCATTCTGCAAAATAGAATTCAGAATCAGGATTGAGTAGTTCCGATTTGATTTTATCTATGGTAAAAGCCTGTGCTAAATAACTATTGAAATTATCAGCCTTATTATCTTTTTGGTAGGTGGCTACGAAAGTGGACTTAGCTATGTGTAAAAGTGTATTGAGGTCAGCCAGTATTGCACGTCGCATGCTCACGGTTATTGATTTGTTCATGGAGTCATATCATTTTAGACCAAAAGAAATATTTTATTCACTCTGGTAAAACCAAAGTTCCATATTCTTGTCATGAATGTAAGTAGTTTTCTTATTCTGATTTTAAAAAAGGGTATATTGCTAATATACCTTTTACTATTAACCTTAATGATGAATATTTTGACGACTAGGCCTATCCGCATCAGTTTATTATTTCTATTGACAAGTTTGTTGTTTCTATAAGGGTGTCAGTCCCATTAAGATAGAGATGTTAAGTCACCAAATGTTTTATTGATTATCGCGGATGACTTAGGATATACAGACTTGGGATGTTATGGAAGCGAAATCAGAACACCTCATATAGATGGACTTTCAACTAAAGGTATACGTAATACGTTATTCTATGCTGCACCTACCTGTTCGCCTACCAGGGCCATGCTGTTTTCTGGCACCTCCGCACATTTGAGTGGTTTGGGTACAATGGCTGGAGACTGGACTGATAATCAGAAGGGTAAGAAGGGTTATGAAGGGCACCTGAATTTTGAAATTGTTTCCTTTCATAAGATACTTCAAGATAATGGATATCAGACTTCCATAGCCGGTAAGTGGCATCTGGCCTTGCCGCCTACGGAGAGGAGTCATGGGCCAGTCAAAAGGGGTTTTGCTAAATCATTTTGTCTGATGCAGGGTGGAGGAGGTCATTTTTTTGACAAGCAGCCTTTACTGTCATTTATAGATGAATCTATCTATGTCAAGGATAGTACGCTTGTAGGTGATTTGCCAAAATATTTTTATTCCAGTACATATTATGTAGATCAATCCCTTGCATACATCGAGCAAAGCAGAAAGGAGCAAAAGCCATTTTTTTATATGTTGTCATTTAAATACTCATCCTGAAGTTATGACCAAGATGATTGAGCATTGGCATAATTATGAAAAGCAAAACAATGTTACTTTACCTGACAGGCCGACTGCATATGCGAAGGAGTTGTATTGGAAGGAGAATTAGTCAACTATGAATTGTATTTCTGACCGCCATATAATTAGTTCTGTTGATATTCATCTATTGTAATCTTGAATTAGCTTTACTTGTATTTACTTTAGTGTTTTAATTAGATGAGTAAGAAAGAAACGAAAGCAAAAAAACTCCTGGAATCCGTCGGCAAAGCCAAAGATGATTATTTCAATTTTGATGTTACTAACAGGTGCTGAAAATGCAGAAACAATTGGCGAAACAAGTACTAGTTATCAAATTATTAGTTATTATGCTCTTGTCCTCCCATTGTCCAAATAAATTAATTATTTGAGTGAAAAGTATTGCACATGTTAAGATGCCTTTTTGGAAAGTGAATATATAATTCATAGTTCTAATTGATATTGTTATGGTGACTATAAAGGACATAAGGAATAAACGATAATGTACTTTAAGAAAGATGGGTATAAAAATATCTAAGAGAGCTTTTTGCAAGACAATATATGACAGTAATTCCATAGAGACCATCGTATATTGTGGTCAATTTTGAGAATACAAATAATATGATGAGGCTACTTATAATGATTATATTATATTCTATAAGCCAATCACTCAAGGCGCAACAGCAACCTACAGTTGGGGTTCTGTCTATGACTGGGGAGGCGTTGGATGGATATACATTTTTCTCTCCATTTTCGAGTACCCAAGCCTATATGGTAGATAATTGTGGTAATTTGATTAATCAATGGGATAGAGATGCCTTGCCTGGCTTGGCAGCTTACTTTTTGGAAAGTGGTCTGATGTTTAGAACCTTTAAGGTTAATCCCGTTGGGCCTTATACATCTGCAAGTAATGCCGGTGGATTAGAGTTAGTAGATTGGGATAACAATGTGGTATGGCAGTATATTATAAATAATGATACCCAATTATCACACCATGATGCGGTCATGATGCCTAACGGGAATATATTGACGCTAATGTGGGAATTGACATTTAGAGAGGAGTTAGTAGAGATGGGCAGAGATCCAAATGAAATAGCACCACAGAATTTCATGTGGTCTGAGAAGATTTTGGAGCTAGAGCCTGTAGGGCAGGATAGTGCCAATGTAGTATGGGAGTGGCATATCAATGATCATTTTATTCAAGACTTCGATAGTACAAAGTTGAACTTTGGAGTTGTGTCCGATCACCCAGAGCTCTATGATCTCAATCATCCAAGTCTGACGAGTGGTAATTCTAATGAGACAAGAGACTGGTTTCATTTTAATGCAATCGACTTTAACCCGGAGCTGGATCAGATTCTGATTTCTATTCGAAATTCTGATGAGATTTGGATTATAGATCATAGTACTACGACTGAGGAGGCGGCTGGCCATACTGGTGGTATCTATGGACAAGGTGGTGATATTCTCTATCGCTGGGGAAATCCGTCTGCTTATAAAGCTGCCTCAATTGCAGATCAGATGCTTTTTGGTCAACATGGCGTGAATTGGATAACAGAAGGTCTGGATGATGAAGGGAGTATTTTAATATTCAATAATGGAAATGGTAAACCTGGTGCAGATTGCACCCAGATTGAAATATTAAACCCTCCCCAGAGTGCACCTGGATTTTATTCTAGAGAAGATATGACGCCATTTGGACCGATAGAAGCGAATACCATATATGGTGATGGAGCAGGAGAAACTTTCTATAGCGCCTTCTTGTCTAATGCATTCCGATTGCCTAATAGCAATACATTGATTAACTCAGGGTCACCAGGAAGGATTTTTGAGATTACACCAGACAGGGAGATAGTTTGGGAATATGAGATTCCAGTCAATCGTGATTCGCCAATAACCCAAGGGACAACGCCACGAAATAATTCATCTTTTAGAGCCTATAAGTATCCGTTAGATTTTGCTGGATTCGATGGTGTGGATGTCACTCCAGGCGATCCTATCGAACTCAATCCGCTGGAATGCAGCTTGCCGACAACAAGTACTAATGATATGCAAGATGCTGATGTGACTCTTGCTTACCTAGCACAGACACATGCGATACAAATAGAATCATCTGCAAGAGACATACAGCAAGTAGTAATAAGTGATATGCAAGGTGGACAAATAGAGGCCATTAATTATGTTCAATCCACGATTCCCTTACGACGGGAGTATGTGACAGGTGTATATGTTGTACACTTAATCTTTGATAACGGTCATGTGATCGCTGAAAAGGTATTTATAAATTGATAATTATTTGATATTTTATTATTCTTATAACAGAAATACATTATGAAAATATATACATCACTCATCATTGCCTTATGTCTTGGTGGAATACTCGTAGGTCAGAATACAGTGGGCCTCTTGTCATATAATCCTAGTCAGTCTTATGATGGATATAATCTGCTGTATGCGCATAACCAACCCAACGTATACCTATTAAATAATTGTGGGGAGATAGTGCATATGTGGGAAGATGAACTAAACTTTCGACCTGGTAATACAGCTTACTTGACGGAAGAAGGTTTGCTCTATAAGACAAAGCGTGATGCAAATGTGGCAGGTGATGCTATATTTAGAGGAGGGGCAGGTGCCATCATTGAGATTAGAGATTGGGATAATAACCTTATATGGGATTATACCTTGAATAATGATAAGTACAGATTTCATCATGATATTGCGTTGACGCCTCAGGGCACAGTGCTAGCAATTGCTTGGGAGTTAAAGACAATAGAAGAGTGTATTGCTGCAGGAAGAGATACAACAACCTTGAGAGATGGGGCACTTTGGCCAGAGGTTATATTTGAGTTTGATCCAGGAACAGACTCAATTATTTGGGAATGGCATGCTTGGGATCACTTGATACAAGATTTTGATTCGACCGCTAATAATTACGGTGTAGTTGCTGATCATCCAGAACTCATAGATGTCAACTATGATGTGAGAGATGGAGATGCTGATTGGCTCCATATTAATTCTATTGATTATAATGAAGAATTAGACCAGATACTGGTAAGTGTACCGCACTTCGATGAGTTGTGGATTATTGATCATACGACCACCACGGAAGAGGCAGCAAGCAGTTTTGGAGGGTTTAGCGATCGAGGAGGAGACCTTATGTACAGATGGGGTAATCCTATAACCTACCAACAAGGAACCGAAGATGATAAGCAATTATTTTTTCAGCATGATGTGCAGTGGATCGATGATCATTTGACATTGAGTAATCCACAATATGGAAAGATCGCTGTATTCAATAATCAATTTGGAGAAGACTTCTCTGTTGTAAGTGTGATAGATCCGCCCTGGGTCATGTATGACTGGATGTATACTATGGATAACGAGGTTTGGCTTCCCCAGACTTATGACTTTAATTTATCCCATCCAGTAGACTCCACTAATCTGTGGTCTACAGCTTTGTCTGGCGTACAGTTTTTGCCTAATGGTAATAGTCTGATTTTAGCAGGGCGCTTTGGGTATACTTTTGAGTTGACTCCTGATAATGAGGTTGTCTGGGAGTATGTTACTCCGAGAATTGGTCCTTCGCCGGCTACTCAGGGAGATGAGCTTATGATCAATCAAAACTTGACGTTCAGATTCGATAGATTTCCACTTGATTTTCCTGCTTTCGAAGGCCGAGATCTGGTTCCAATGGGATTTTTAGAATTGGAGCCCAATGAAACCTTCTGTGATCAACTCTTACCAACTTCGGACTTATTGGATGAGGAGGGCTTTTCCGTATATCCTAATCCGGCATCTGATATGCTTACCGTAGAATGGGATGGAATGATGAGTGCAGAAATTACCTTGACATCTATTATAGGGCAAGTTATCTACAACCAACAAGCAGTGTCAGGTGGTCGCTTATATATTGATGTGTCTGAATTTGACCCTGGCATTTATTTATTATCTATAGATGGCGCACATGCACGAAAGGTGATTGTTGATTAGTGCAACACGGTTGGCGAGGAATGAAATATATTTTTCTGGTCCTTTTATTTTTTTTTACATTTTCTCTTGTGTCTCAAGAGACTACTTCTTCTAGTACTAGCTTATCTCTAAGCTACGCTGTGAATCTGACCACTAGTCCACTGCTTTCTAGTTATTCGATAGGCGGAGATTGGGGATTGGTTTTGGATCATCAGTTTGTAGATAGTCGATTTGGTCTCACTACGGGTATTTATTATTCGCTGGTCCATGTGGGATTTGAGAATGAGTTTACACCACCAGATGAGGCATTGGAATTTGGATTCTTACAGTCAGCTTTTGGGCTTTTCTTTGCGCCTCTTTCTAATACTAATACACTCAGGGCACGGTTATCTTACCTTCATGGATTAGTCATTGAGAGTGATGATGTTATTTTGAGCAATTTTAATATTCCTCAAGTAGCTGCGGGTATAGAGTATAGAGTGCCTACAAAATCTAACTTGGCCTTGTCATTAGGATGGCAATTGACAGTATATTCTATAGCTAAGGAAAGATTGGGACGTCAGTGGACAAATGCGTTGGTCTTCAAGTTGGGGTTGGGGAACACGACAAACTAATTTTGTTTTTAATTCTCCGTGCGCATATAGTAGTAGATTACGCCTCACTCATCTCCTTGACTTTGGCTAGCCAATTAGACCATACGACTTTTTGTGCTTCGTAGTCTTGGGTATATTCTCCTGCAAAGATGGCAAGGGTGCATTGCTGCTCGTCGATAGTATGTATACTGTATCTTTCTAAGTAGTCCATCCCTGGAAAGTCATAATCTATTTGTATTAATTCATTCACTATTAATTTCCCGACTTTGCCTGTGCTGGCTATGCGTCCGGGTTCATATTTGAAATGGACGTCAGAACCCAATTGCCAATCAGATTCTACATAGGCACCTTTGTCGAAAATCACTCCTAATTCTTTGGCAATGGTTTTATCAGTGATGATATGCCATACTCTAGATGAGGGGGCTTTGATGTCTATGCTGATATCTACTATTTTTGATTTATCCATTGTTTGTTTTTTTTACGGATTAGCAGTTGGTGATTCTACACTGTCCAATGTCTCTATGACCTCGGCAATAGTAATTGTGAATATTCCTCCATGTCCTGCATCATAAGCTTCCTTCCATTTGTTATATCCTTCTGTATGGATGTCACTGACCTTCTTTACATTTTTTAATCTAATGATGCTTCTCCTAAATGCATCTATTGCCATAGGAATATGACCTATTTCTGCTGGAGTATTGATATCTTTTTTAAAATGAATTTTGTCAAGCGAGATATGTACGATTTCGCCCTGAGGAGTATTATCTATTTTGACTATATGTGCTCTAGAGTTTTTTTCTATCTCTCTGGATTCGTAAGTCCATACTTGGGTCGGCTTGAGTTCTAGTGTTGTTTTTTCTTTATCTATTTTATCTAACTGATCTGGTCCTAATAATCTAGATAATTTACCTATTTGAGCTCTTGGGTAATCCTTCCAGTCTGAGGCTTCGATGTCTACTTTATAAGTCTCTGGTATATTAATCTTGTGTATCTTATGAAGTCGTTCGTCAATAATATCTATGTCACTTTGATCATAGCATTTTGTATAAGACTGAACCTTGTCTTTGAGCACGAGTCCGTGATTCATAGGAGAAGGAGAGAACTCAGACCAAAAAGGATAGCCATAAGGATTATTACTATAGCCTGAGATTGTAGGTATAATCTTTCCAAGTTGTTTATCTTCCTTGAGTAACTCTGTTTCTACAATTTTGATTATAGGATAATTACCGAAGCCTTTAGTGAGGTTAGTAGCTACAGCAAATCTATCAGGATTGAGATGAATCACCTTTCCTGGATTAACATCTCCTACTTTGAATAGCAGTCTGATGTTATACCAATATAGCAAGGTCCAAGCTATAAATCCTAAAAGGAAGATACCAAACAGCCAATGTACTTTTGTTGTCAGATAAAAACTAATCCCTAATCCAGCTATCTGCCCAAAAAATGGCCCTGGATGTGTGCTTGCCCATCTCAATGGATTGGGCCATGTTGCTCCTGGATTACTTCCTTCAGAATTGAGCGATTCTCTTATGAGGTCTCTGCCTCTAGGCTTTTGATGATCCATGATAATTTATTGAGTTTAAATCTAAGATACGTTTTTGTTAAAAGTTAGATAACTTACCACGATAATTATATTTGCTTATTTCTGCTATACTCTTTTCTGCTGGCCAATTGGCAAAATATTGGCGGTCTTTTTTTGTAGTCAGACTCCAACATCAAATCATG
>CAZMMQ010000063.1:0-23471 GCA_964567435.1 uncultured Saprospiraceae bacterium
GGCTCTAATAATGCTTTGACCAACATAGATGCTCTTTCAGGGTTGACGTCGATTGTGGGAAGACTTGAGATTACCTTTAATGATGCTTTAACCAACATAGATGGTCTTTCTGGGTTGACGTCGATTGAGGGATCACTTAGTATCCAGGGCAACAATGCTTTAACCAACATAGATGCTCTTTCAGGCTTGACGTCGATTGAGGGATCACTTAATTTCAATCGCAACGAGACTTTGACCAACATAGATGGTCTTTCTGGGTTGACGTCGATCGAGGGTACAATTAGGATCATTTGGAACGATGCATTGACCAACATTGATGGTCTTTCTGGGTTGACATCAATCGAGGGAGCACTTATGATCGATTCTAACGATGCATTGACCAACATTGATGGTCTTTCAGGGTTGACGTCGATTGTAGGAAGACTTGATATTACCTTTAATGATGCTTTAACCAACATAGATGGTCTTTCAGGGTTGACGTCGATTGTAGGAAGACTTGATATTACCTTTAATGATGCTTTAACCAACATAGATGGTCTTTCAGGGTTGACGTCGATTGAGGGAAGACTTGAGATAGTGTTCAATAATCAACTAGATGATTGTTGCAGCTTAGTTCCCTTACTGAATAGTTCTGGGATTATTAGCATCAGATCTAATGGTAGTTTCTGTTCTTCTGCAGCTGCCATCCTTGATGCTGACTGTGGCTTAGAAGTAGCTTACGAGACACTAGCACCCTGTATAGGCAGTGCTAATGGCAGCATCAAAATGTATGCTTCCAACTATGATACCATCCCCTTCGATTATATAATAACAGACGCCAACCAGCAAGAAGTTGCTACTGGAACTAGCTTTGAAGATATCATATGCATAGAGGGATTAGCAGAAGGTAGTTATAGTGCCTATATCACACAACCAGATGGAGCAGAAATTTCCATAGACAATATAGTCCTAGATCCGATTAATGGATCTGTGTTCGAGATCACCCAACTGATATCCACTAACAGTTCCAATGGGGTCTCCAACGGGGCAATAGGTCTTGAGTATCAAGGAGGAAGTCCGCACTATACAATAAACTGGAGTGGCCACGCTTCTGGTCAAGCCACTACTGCCAGCACTTTTTTCAGCATTGATTTTCTAGCCCAGGGAGCTTACACGATACAAGTGACTGATGCCAATCAAGTCAGTAAGATCATACAAACAACCTTACTGGATGAGACCATACCGACTTTTCCTTGTACCCAACCTTTGGATATCGTTATACTAAATGATGTGTCTGGCTCAGTGGATGCAAAGGAATACCTAGAATCAAAGACCTTTTTTGTAGACTTCCTCAGAGCTGCCAATATAGGGACGGGTATGGATGACAGTCAGGCCGCCATCATAGAGTGGTCAAGTGGTGACAATCAAGAGGTCAAAATAAGCATGACTGGAAATTTGCAAACCCTAGCCAATTATGAGCAGCATGACCGCGCATTTTCAGGGGGTACCAGCCCACATCCTGCTATGCAAGTAGGTGCTGATTATCTGAGAAATCATGGTAGACCTGATGTAGAAAAAGTGATTGTACTCTCTACCGACGGCAGACCAGAATCCTCGCTGGTAGCTTTGGCAGACGAGCTGAAGGCAGAAGGATTCCACATAGTGACTATTGCCTTCGATGGTGCTTATGCGAATGCGATGATAAGAGATCTGCTTAGACGTGTCGCCTCTATTGATTTATTAGCCCCAGGTGCACCAGCCTACTCAGATCTCGATGCCGATCTTGCAGATAATATAGTCAATCTCTATCTCTGTCCCATAGACCCGGGAAGTTCATTTACAGTCTACTTTAATCGGGATGGTGCCCTGAGTATAGAATCCGTGGATGCGCAGTGTCCAGCAGATGGCTTTGTGGATCTGACCTTTTCAGTGTCCGCCTCCAGAGAGTTATCCATTCCTGCAGGTACGCCTGTCAGTTTTTATCATAACAATCCCACTACCCACGGTGGTGCGACAGCTATCACAGATTTTATAGTACCTTGCGCCATAGCCCCAGGAGAATCAGAAACCTATAGCATAATGTTACCCATCCAAGGAGCAACGAATCTCTTTGCCCTGCTCAATGATGATGGCCGACTTACACCGCCCTTTTCTTTTCCCATTACCGATATAGACGAGATTGCTTATTCTAACAATATGGACAGCATAGCTATCTGTGTAGATCCCCTTCCTACGGTGCAGGCCTTAAAGTATACTACCACGCTTGGCCCCTTATGCAATGAGCTATTGAGCTATACGATAGATGTATGTAATATCAGCACTTTGGATGCCACTAATGTATCCTTAACCGACCTTCCGCCTATGGGTGCTTCGTTAAAAGCGACCACTGTCATCACTAATGGCTGTGCTGAAGAGCTAGCAGATGATTATAATATTCCAGCAGGCTGCTGTATTAGTATCAGTCTTATCTATGATGCCACAAATGTGACCCCAGGATTCTACCCTGACCAAGGTGTAGAGCTGGATGGGCCCGCAGGACAAGTTTATATTGATTATATCGGTACACAAAGCGGCGCAGAAGATGTCAATGTGATCTTTGAGACTTGTGCTGATAATCAGATCCACCTCAACAAGTCAGTAAGCACGACAGAAATATGTGAAGATGGCTTCATCGCCTATACTTTTGTGATAGACAATACAGAGTCAACCTTAACGCTACAAGGCGCAGAGTTTGAAGATATCTTGCCTAGTCCCATGGAATGGGTATTCAGACCTTATGACTTACAAAACATCAGTATCAGTAGAGTTGACCTCAAAGGAACAGAAGCGAAGTTTGTCATCGACGAGGTACCTGCTGGCGTGACAGCGAGTTTTAAGATAGATGCCTACACGGGTGATTGGGCTGCAAATGGGACAGTGAGGAACACTGCTCAGCTTAGCAATATTTATGACACGAATACAGGTAATTTGATCAGCCTCAGTTCTAACGAAGTCAGTACTGATATTATCAATAATGTGGACCTTCTGGAACTAGATACGATCACCATATCCGCTGACCAGGACTTTGTAGACATATCAGGTACAGATCTTGGTGGTAACGCCATAACGACATGGACAACAGACGGTGATGGGACTTTTGGCGATCAGTCTACAGTCACCACTCGGTATGAACTAGGGCAAACTGATATGTTAGATACGCTTATCTCTCTGTTCTTTTCGGCTACTTCAGATTGTGAGGAAATCGGTGTCCCACTTTTCATCAAAAGAGAGTGCAGTCTGCAGTTTGACCCAGTCAACGTGCTGGAAGTTTGTGAGGACCAAACTATCGATGTCATGCTTTCCTGGTCAGGAGGCATAGGCCCTTATGTGATAGATGAAATATCAGATGTGATCGACCTGTCTACCTCAGTGGTATTATCAGAATTAGCGGCAGGCACGTACAACTATACCCTTAATGATGCCATGGGCTGTGAAGCTGAGGTCCAGTTGGTTATCAATAGTATATCAGGTCCTCAGACAGCTTTCACCATGACGGAAGAGCATTGTGACAAAGCGGATGGTAGTTTGACCTTAGATATCAGCTCTGGAATAGGACCTTACACTATAATGGGCAATCAGACATGGACAGATATCGATGATCAATTAGTGCTTTCTGATCTGACTGGGGGAGATTATAATTTTACCATTACCGATACTCAGGGATGCAGTTCTGAAGAAGTCTTTTCTGTGCAAGAACAGCCAGCACCAGAAGTACAGGAAACAGTCACTCAGCCAGGCTGTGATGAGACGGAAGGATCAGTTATCTTAGAGTGGTCAGGCATAACCGCTGACTATAACATGGATGGGGATATCTCTGCCCAGAATGTCAGCTCACCCTACAACTTGGATCAATTATCTATTGGTTCTTATCAGATTACGCTTAGTGATGCATTTGGCTGCGAAGATGAAATAGTTTTTGACATCTTAGCAAACCCCTCTCCAGAAGCCAGTGCCTCGGCGACTTGTATAGACAGCTCCATGTATTCTGTGCAATTATCCACTGGAGACTATAATATAGTTACGGATCTTGGTCTAGCTGCCAACGGTATAGGGCCACAGACCTACGAAATCATCAACATCCCCATAGATGAAGCGATAAACATTACTGTCACAGATCCTGCTAATGGCTGCTCTAAGCTGCTAACCATTACGCCTCCCGACTGTTCCTGCTCCGCAATAGCAGAAGTCGGAGGCAATCAAGAAATAACTTGTTATCAAGAGACGGTTATCTTAGATGCCAGTGCTTCTAGCCAAGGACTTGACTTTGGTTATGCCTGGTACGATTCTAATGGAAATCTCCTCAGCACAGAAAACCAATACGAAACTGATCAGGCGGGCACATATAGATTTGAAACAACTGATCTGGTCAATAATTGCACAGCTATAATAGAAGTGACGGTGACGGATATACGCAATACGCCTGAGGCCATTATCTTGTCTACCAATCAGGTACTGACTTGTGAGAATCAACTTATAGAATTATCTGTGGATTCCAAACCAGATGTCCAGTATGTCTGGCAACACCTTGTAACTGGCGATGAGAATATAGCTGCAGAAATCATGGTGGCTCAGGCAGGCATTATACAACTATCAGTAAAAGATACGCTGACAGGCTGCACCAACGATGAAATGCTGCTCATAGAAATAGATACGGTAGCACCACGCATCGTCCTTAGTGAACCTCATTTGCTCAACTGTGCGAACACTTCAGTCACCATAGATGCCTCAGGGTCAGACCAAGGAGATTTCATGTGGCTGGATAGTGCTTTCCAACCACTGGCAGAATCATCCCCCATGCTCAATACTGAAGAACCAGGCGTTTTCTATTATCAGCTCGAAAATAGAGTCAATGGCTGTGTTGCCATAGATAGTGTCACTGTCATCTCAAACTATGCGGTGCCCACTATAGAATTAGCGGATGAAATAAGTCTTAACTGTAATGAAGCAGAAAAATCCATTCTGCCTATTGTGACCAGTGACCATGCATACGAGCTACAGTGGACCGTAGACCAACAAATAATCAGTGAAGATTTAAATCTGACTATCACTGAACCTGGAACTTTCATTTTAGCTATAGAAGACAAGATATCAGCTTGTCAAGCTCAAGATACCATAGAGGTGTTACCCGCCAATGAAATTCAGACAGTCGTCATAGCTCAGTCGGATATCCGTTGTCATGGAGAGCATTCTGGCATCATAGAAATCATGAATGTGGAAGGTGGCACGCCTGCATATAACTTCTTTGTAGACCAAATGCCAATAGCTGAGCCGCAAATAGAGGAACTACAAGCCGGTGATTATTCCATAAGAATTGTGGATGCAGCAGACTGCTATTATGATACTCTCATAACTTTATCTGAACCATCGGCTATCCTTGCCGGTCCAGAAATAAACGAACAGCTAGTCAACCTAGGTCGCGATGTCGAAGTCATTGTAGAAACCAATCTAGCTCAAGAAAATATCGCTATGGTTATCTGGACGCCTGCAATAGACTGTGATAATTGCTTGACTTATACATTCGAAAATGTACGAGAGAACTTAAGCTATCAAATCACTGTAGTAGACAAAAATAATTGCGAAGAAAGTCTTGACTTAAGAATTCTAGTCAATAGTAAAATTGCTGTATACTTACCAAATGTAATCAATCCAGATTCTGATAACAATGGCATCTTCTTCCCTCAAACCTCTATTGAGACTATTATGGTGAAAGAAATGAAAATCTATGACAGATGGGGGAATTTGGTTTTTACCAATAACAACTTTGCAGTTAATGACCCAGCACATGGCTGGGATGGTTCTTTCAATTTTGGCCAAGCTGAAACAGGGGTATACGTGTATACAATCGTCTTAGAAAATGAAAGCGAGACAATTGAGTTAAGTGGAGATGTCACACTATGGAAATAAAACATCGAAGAATCTCACTTTATTGACCCTGCTAATTCACTAAATCCAATCATTAACTTTATACCCCAGCGGATATTCTTCACCATTATTACACTTACACTCTTTTCGTTCTGGGCTGGCTTTGCACTGCTTGTTGTGAACAAATTATTCTATAAGGATCTGCCAGGATACACCATAGGGAGAATTTGTAAGTGGGAAGTTGTTGCTATGATAATCGCGATAGTCGTAACCAAGTTGCTCATTAGGCGATGGGGAAATATTGAATTAATACAGACGAGCGATGCCACTCATCTTAAGATAAATTCCAAGTTTGCCATCTTCCTTACCACGTATTTTTTTCTTGCTGTTTATGTTGGTATCTGGCAATTTTGGTTGTTTAGTCAGCAATTCTAATGAATCCCTACTAACATTTGATGCAGTTTGTCACCATCGACATATATAGCAAGGCAATAAAACGGTATATTTAATCAACGAGCAACCATTATTACTATGAAATCATTTAATTCCATAATTGTAGGCCTCCTTTTTGTAAGTCTTACAGTCAATCTCCAGGCACAGTTTACCAATCTAGAAGTTCTAGAACATTCTGAGGACATTTCTATACTGACCTCACTAATACATAATAAAGGTGATATAATCTATGTCGTCACGGATAATGTCACAGGTAGAATCTCCACTCAAGTCAAAGTGCTGGACCAGAATAATATACCACAGACTATCGATACCGATGCCGCAGCATACATGTCTGATTCAGAATACATGTATGACTCTAATGGCAATCTCAGAATATATTTGACTCAGGTGGCAGATCCTGGTTTTGATACACATATATGGAATATTATAGAAATTAGAGAGACCCCTAATGGGTACGTCTCCAATACAATCAGACATGATCTTTTTTTCTCCCTCGAAGTAATAACAAGTGTTGGTCTGGATTCGACAGATAGAATATATGCATTAACTAGCTATCCGCGTCTACTTGTGTTTGAGGAAGATAGCCTACAGAATGAAATTCTCTTGCCAGCGAGTATCAATTCATTAATACATACAAATACGGATGGAGATGTATACTTCTTGGAATCAGAGACAGACTCTATATATAATGTGACTCGTTATCTTGAATTACAGCCAATCGCTCAGGTGCCTTTCGACATTAATGAAATCAAAAATGTAGGAGATGACATTTGGGTCTTGGATGACAATAACATGGTTTGGGCCCTTGATTCAGAATTTAGCACCGCGCCTAGACTGATATTTGACCGAAATTTTATCCAGTCATTAGACCAGGTGAGTGAAATGGATTCTTTAGTCTATATCTTAGAAACAGATACGGATGGTTTTACTTTACATCAGTATGATGGCACTAATGTTTCAGAGATTAATGTGGTGAATGAAACTCTAGCCACATCCTCTAAGCTTGCTATGATTGATGACACTACATTTCTTACTTCTGGGCAATACCTTGTGGAGGATATTACTAATCAAGCTTTTCTAAGAGGGTATAATACAAATCAGATTTTCGAACCTGAAAGGGTAAGTGTTGAACTAGAGGATTTTGATTTGTTCTATATAAAGGATACGATTATATCTGGAGGCCCGGGTGACTTATGGTGGTATGGCATTAATTATAGTGTATTTAATTCAGGTGACAAGGAAGTGGGCCAAGCAAGTGTATTCACGACTGACCTAGTGCCTGCTTTTCCTTATATTAATATCAATTTCGAGGAAAATGCTACACTGAATGTTCTCCCTGAGGAATCCATCATTGTAGAAAGCAACCGACTTATATCCCAAAATCATCCTGGCGCCGCTCAAGCCTATCTTACAGGTGCAGACTACAAATTCAATACTTCAGTAGGACCCGTTTTGATAGATGTCACTACATCTACCTCTGATCATGAATATATCTCCTCTGTGAATGTTTTCCCTAATCCATTTATCAGTCATATAAATCTCAATGACCTCAATGATGAAGCTGTGAGTCTCTATAATATGGAGGGGCAATTAATTCTAAGTGGGAAAGCAAATGAAATCCAAAATGTAGACCTAAGCTATCTCAACGAAGGCATCTATCTCCTTTACTTTGATAATAATAAACAAGCTATAAAACTGATGAAATCTAAGTGATACAATAGACACTACCCACACCACAAAAACGAAAAGTTATGAAAACCTTCCATCTAATTATTATCGCCTACTTACTGGTAGCTATCATAACATTGCAGTCACGCTATAATCTTTCTGCACAAGTGCCTGATAATTTTGAATTTCTGGATCATACGACTTCCTTTAATACACCCGGTGCACATAAAACTCTAGATGATGGGATAGTCTTTACCTCTCATAATCTTTTTTCTACAAATATATTTTTTTCAGGTTATGAGAATACTCTGATAAATCTGGATTCAGTAAATAAAAACAGTGATTCTACTTCGAAAATATACGAAATCAATGATAGTACCTATCAGATAGTCTTATATGCTTTGACCGACTATGATGTATTTGCTCCAGGTATAATTATATACACATTAAGCAACAATGAAGTAATTTCTCGGATTTCCATCTTGGCTGACGACTACGATAATTTCATAAGTGACTATGAACAATCTATCAATGGAGATTCATGGTTAATTAGTGGGTTTGGAAAAATGTACAGATTATCATCTGAATATGAAATTCAAGAGTCACATAGCAATATAACAGTAGACAATATTTTCCTAGATAATCAAGATAGACTATTTGGGATAAGTAATTTTGGTGGCACTTCTCAGTTATTACAATTTAGAGAAGATGTTTTCGAACCTTTAGCAAATTTTGACCTTAGTCTAAGAGACATTTCAGAATTTGGTCAGTTTAAATATCTCTTGTTCAGAAACGAACTCAGAAGATACAATACAGATTTTTCAGAATTGTTATCGACTTGGCCGCTTCCTATGGAGATAACATCATTCAATCAAATTGAACTATTCCAGGATTATGTAATCATTGCATATTCAAGCAATCTTAACTCAATAGACAAACTCTATAACAATGGGATGATTGAACAGATTTGGCAGGGTAGTAAGGATGCCTCGCCGGGAACCTTTACTCAGTTAAATGTGCAAAACGATTCGTTACTTATGACATCAGGAGTTTATGATTTCTTAGATACCAGTCAGTCATTTTTCAGATCTATTCCACTAGACATTACACCTAATTATCAGCGCCATCAAGTCAATCTTTCTTCAGTGAGCGCAAAACAAATGATTATAGATAGCACCTTCCTTGGCGCAAACACTACCGGAGATTCTACTTGGTTGTTCTTAAGAGAATATGATCTTGATTTTGAAATTGAAAACAGTGGTCAGAGGAGCGCCTCAGAGATTCATATTTATGGTCCTTTAAAATTCCCTTTTGGATCTTCTGAAAATGAACATTTTTTGCTTCAAGAAACTGTAAATCCACAGGAGATAGCCAACTTCATTTTTACAGAAACATCAGAAAATTCCTTTGATGGAGCGACTTTCGGCATACCTGGGGTTGAACTAAGGTTTAATCAAGGAAGTACAGCTCTTGTAGACTTTACTTCTTCTATAGAAAATATTTTTGCTGAGACATCAGCCATCTACCCCAATCCCACATCAAACGTATTGTATCTACCTGAATTATCATCATCAGTTAGTGTTTTCAATACTGCAGGACAATTAGTAATCCAAAAAAACAACATATCTGACAATCAACTAGATGTCAGTCAATTGCAATCAGGCATATATAACTTAGTCATGCAGTCTTTGGATTCAAAACAATTTCACAGTCTTAAATTCATCAAACGATAGACACAACTTTCATCATATAAAAACAAAGCATATGAAAATCTTCCAACATACGATTACGACCTCCATACTAACGATTACCCTACTCTTTGCGTCATCGAATTACCTATCTGCCCAAGTGTCTGAGAATTTTGAATTTTTGGATCATACGACTTCCTTTAATACACCCGGCGCACATAAAACTCTAGATGATGGGATAGTCTACGCCTCACATGGTATATTCTCAACTGAGATAAGTCTTGCAGGATTTGATAACACTTTTATTAATCTGGATACGATTAACGACATACAACTCTTTAATCCAACTTCTGAATCGAAAATTTCTGAGATCAATGACAGTCTATATCAGATTGTCTTATATGATTTATTTGATTATGATATTACGATACCAGGAGCTATTGTATATACTTTATGCAACGATAAAATAATTTCTCGTGAGCATGTCTTTTTGGATGAGTATAGTAATTACTTCATCACTGATTACGAGAGAACGTACACTGGCGAAATCTGGGCGCTTGAACAAGCTAATTCTCTGATTCAAGCATCCTTGGATTTTGAAATATTGGCAACATATGAAGATGTGGGAGTGCAAAAGATCTTTCTAGATAAGGATGATAGATTATTTGGCATAAATCCTAATATATCTTTATTCAATGGTAGTGATTTCATACCTGTTTCTGAAGTCAGCGGTTGGATTCTAGATATCGCTGAGTCAGGTCAGTATAAATTTCTTCTCTTTGAAGGTGAACTTAGGCGGTACAATTCTGATTTCTCAGAATTACTAAACAGTTGGTCTGTCTCAAATGAGGTCAGTTCTTTTAGGCAGGTGGAATTTTTTGATGACCATCTTATGCTTGGCTATACGGATGACGCCGATTTCATTTACAATTTGGACTATGATGGCAATGTAGAACAAGTATGGCAAAGCCGCCAAACCGATACACCAGGAACTATCTCTCAATTCAATATGCTTAATGACTCTACTTATTTGGTTGCAGGCATCTATAACCATACTAATACAGATCAATCTTTTTTTAGGTCTATTCCAGTTAACTCTCCTGCCAATTACGATAGAGAACAAGTCAATCTCTCTTCCGTAACTGTAGAACAAAGAATTTTAGAAAAAGAATTTTTAGGCGTAAATTCTCTAGGTGATTCCATATTTAGAGTAGATGCAGATTACGATTTTGATTTTGAAATAGACAATCAAGAACAACATGAAGTCGCAGACATTGATATCTATGGACCAGGATTACCAGTTACATTTGGCGCAAGCATACCAATACACTTTACCTATGAAGCGTCTATCAATCCACAAGATATAGCCAACTTCATTTTCACTGAACGGTCAGAAAAATCTTTTCAAGGAATAACATTTAGCGTACCAGGCGTCAGACATAAATTTAATATAGGTGATGATGCACTTGTGGACTTTATCTCTTCTACAAGCAATCCAATCATTCAAGCCAGTGAGCCTATATATCCTAATCCAGCATCAGAGGTCTTATTCCTGCCGGATAATCTCGACATACAATTATATGCCATTTATAATATAAAGGGTCAAAAAATATATCAGAGTAATTGGAATAGCAATGAAATAGATATTTCCTATTTATCTAATGGCCTATTCAATCTATTAGTCCAAACATCGACTGGCAATTATAGTTATACGTTTGTAAAGCATTGAAAAGATTAATCATGAATAACATTCCTTCTATTTTTTTGAGAATTTTAATTGTGTTCTCATTCACTTGTGCCGTATCATCTCAGCTCCCAGGTCAAGTAACACTTGCTTCAAAATCAGAAGTACAAAGCTATTTCTCGGGCACATGGACACTAAGCAGTCACCACTACAGTATAGCAGGCATTGTGGATGAATACCCAAGAGATTTTGAAAGTTACCAGCTAAAATTTTCGCAAGGAGTTGATGATGCTACTCTTAATGTTGAAGTATATAGAAATAAATGCCTTAAGTCATCTTCAGAGATTATTATTTCAGAGGACAGTCAATTAGGTTGTTCATGGAAACTAGAGCACTTCCCTACAATTCTCCCTTTGGAGTGGCTAACAGAGACAAGATTTATTTGTCACGAAATAGGTGTAGATAGTATCAGTCTTTGGGATGGGCATTTTGATGGTAGTTTTTTCAATCTTGTAAGGTTGGAAAATTTCGAACCAGAGAATTGTTTTGTCCCAGACAACTTCGAATTTCTGAATCATGAATTTGGAGTAAACTATACTACAGACTATAAAATCCTAGAAGAAGGAATTGTATTTGTCTCTCAGAGGTTGTCAGAAACCGATATTATGGCGGTTGGTTATAATAATAACATTGCTACGCTTGACAGACCTGAATATTCTATTTACTCCAATTATATTGGCAGGTCCAAAATGAATGAACTAGAGAATGGCAACTATGAATTCGTTCTCTATACATTAATTGACTATGATTATTTTGTTCCAGGATTTATCAGGTATACAATGAATGATTTTACAATATTATCCAGAGAACATGTATTCTCAGATCGTTCTAATAATATGACAATATATGATATAGAAAGAACCTCTTCTGGAGAATACTGGGCCTTATATGGTAATGATAACCTGATAAAAATTGTCGATGACGAAATCGTAGAGACTCATGAAGTTACTTCTGTGGGATCTATTTTCGTTGATAAACAAGAAAAGATTTATGGCTTTTCTCCATCTACTAGAAGGACGTCTGATTTATATGTTTTTGATGGAGAAGAATTTAATTCAATTATATCCGATTTGTTCATTCATGGCGTTGAAGAATTTGGTGACCATAAATATCTTTTGTTAGATGGCGAACTCAGACAATATAATAATGACTTCTCAGAAATAATATCAAGCTGGGATATTCCTACAGCTGTAACCAATTTCAATCAGTTTGAATTCTTTTCATCATATTTAATTGCGGGCTTTACAGAAAATGGAACAAACAAAATTATAAGATTGACCTTAGGAGGCGACATACAAAGCGTGTGGACTTCAGGCCAATCTACATCTCCTGGCACAATCAGACATATAGATATTCAAAGTGATTCTACAATCTTGTTATCAGGCACCTACAATCCTATTGATATTTATAATTCACAATCATTTTTTAGGTCTGTTCCTGTCAGCTATATGCCGAAGTACGAGCGCCGTGATGTCTCCTTAAACTCAGTACTAATTAATGAGAAAAATGTAGAAACAGTATTAGTACATGTGCATGCCAATGGAGATTCAGTATGGAGGACATTTGCAGATTATGAATTCGACGTAGAACTAGAAAATAGCGGTTCCAAGAGCGCCAAAAACACAAACATATATGGGCCTAAACTTCATTACCATGAACAAGAGGAAACACAAAACTACCTATATGATAATTTCATTGCCCCTAGTGAAAAAGTAAATTTCACCTTTGTAGTAAACAATGAGAAAATTTCATTCGAGAACTTTGAGTATGGCATCCCAGGAGTAGACTTTAGATTCAATACAGGAGATATCATTTTAACTGGAGATTTCACCTCTTCTATTAATGATGAAATCACCATTTCTGCTGAACCACTGTATCCTAATCCTGCACATAATAATCTACATCTCCCTGAGAATATCAATGCATCATCCTTTGCCATCTATAATAGCTCTGGACAATTGGTTGTCATTAATAATAATTTCAAGTCTAAGACAATTGACATCAGCCAACTCCAATCAGGGATACACACTTTAGTCGTTAAATCAAGAAATTCAGATCAGCACTTAGCTTTAAAATTTATAAAACGGTAATTGCTACTAGAAAAAAAACTCACCATCCCACCAACATGAACTAGAATATCATCTGTCTTAGGGAGTATAACATTCATTTTATTTCGAATAATTACAATCTAAGACAGATGAAAAAACTCTTATGGTGCTTAAGCGCCAGTATACTTATTCTTACTTCCTGTAGTGAAGATTTTGGTCGTGCAGGCAATTCAAGCGCTTTTGATGTTGATGGCATTTCGGGTAATTCTGTTTCTGGAGAAGCAGGAAACGTATCAACAGAAGTTGGTAATATGATTGTAGAAAATCCATTTATAGAAACTTCAGAAGAAGCCATCTCCACATTCTCCATAGACGCTGATGGCGCATCCTATGCCTACGTCAGAAACCAGTTAATGGTAGATAACAGATTACCACTAAAGGAAATTATACGTACAGAGGAACTGGTCAATTATTTCAATTACGACTATGTTACTAATCTTGATGGTCATCCTTTTGGTCTAGAAGGAGAGGTAAGTTCTTGTCCATGGAATACCGATAACAAACTTGTAAGAATAGGTATAAAAGGAAACGAAATTACTAAGGAAGATTACCCTCCTTCTAATCTGGTATTCCTCATTGATGTATCAGGAAGTATGAGTAGTGAAAATAAATTGTCACTTCTGAAAAGGGGGTTTATACGTTTTGTGAATGAGCTTAGAACTGAGGACAAAATCTCCATAGTCACTTATGCTTCCAACCCGGGCATCACTTTGGAATCTACGCCAGGCAACGAAAAATCAAAAATATTGTCGGCAATAGCCGAACTGGGCTCTGGTGGCTCCACTAATGGGGAAGGTGGGATTATTCAGGCATACGAAATAGCAGAAGCCAACTTTATCGAGGGTGGCAACAACAGAATCATCATGGGAACAGACGGTGATTTCAATGTCGGAATCAGTTCTCAGGAAGAATTAGTAGACCTGATAGAAGAGAAAAGAGAAAATGGTGTCTTTCTGAGTGTGCTCGGCGTAGGCATCCATCCTGGTTCTGAAGGCCGATTAGAGCAGATAGCCAATAACGGGAATGGCAATTTTGAATATTTAGATAATGATGCTGAGCTGGATAAAGTCTTTGTCAATGAGTTCAATAAGTTCTTTACTGTTGCTAAAGACGTTAAGGTGCAGGTAGAATTTAATCCTGATCATGTAGCATCATATCGACTAATAGGATATGAAAACAGAGTACTTGCTACAGAAGACTTTGAAGATGACACTAAAGACGCCGGTGAGATAGGTGCTGGACAATCAATCACTGCGATGTATGAGATTGTACCTAGACCCAATACAGAAAGAGGACAGCGAGCCTTCACCATAGATTTCAGATATAAGCTACCAGATAGTGACACTAGTATACCGCTCTCATTAGACATTGCAGATGAAGGCAATAGTTTTGCATCGGCCACTAATGACCACAGATATGCTGCTGCTGTGGCTTCATTTGGTCTATTACTCAGAGATTCTGAATACAAGGGAGAGACCTCATACCAACAAATAATCGAATGGGCTAGTAATGCCAATTCTTATGACCCTTATGGCTATAAAGACTTGTTCTTGGATATTGTCAGACAAGCCGAGCAATTCTAGCCAAAATTTAAATACAACTTTCATTAGAAAGCCCGTCCTTGACAAGGATGGGTTTTTATTATTTTACTTAGAGAGTGTAATCAATCTAGTAAGGCAATCTTAGTGACGACTGATTGTCCTGAACTCGTATAGAACTTAATAATAAATACCAGCATTTAATTCATTAAGATCTAGTTGTGATATATTTTCATCCCTATAGTCTATCAAATTAGTGCCAGCTATATCGAATACGGTTGCCTCTGTATATATTTCAGAAGACTCAAAATGAACATACCTGCTTGTCGGAGTCGGAAAGACTCTAACGGTGCTTTCTTTTTCATCTGATACACTCGAAGAAAAGTCTATATCAGATTCCCCGCGAGGGGATATCATATAATTATCAATGAAAGGACTATCCGTATCGAATTGTCCACCGATACCTCTAACGGTTAGCCTACCTACGGGTGCTGGCTGGTTAGACCAATATGTATTTGTATATATTCTAGATGCATGAATATTGGTGCCATCCGTAAAGACAACATTGAAGCTAGACCCATCACCCAACCAGTCTTGTGGAATCAGCAATTCGACATCTCTTATTCCTATGACATCTGTGTAAATTAATTCTGTACCGCCAATATTCTCATACCAATTAACCCCTCGCAGGTCGCCTCCTCTCACACCTATATAAATGACATCCTTATCTCCGTCATTATCCACATCCACCAACTCGAAGGTGCCTAATTCAAATGCAAAGGAAGATTCTCTATCAAATGAAATGAGTTTGTTATGGCTGTAAGCACCATCTCCAATACCTATATACAGCTCAAGCCCATCATGGCTTTCACCAAAAATATCTGAGATACCATCATTATTAAAATCTACTGCCCTATATGATAGTGAATTATCTCGATGAATAAAAACGGGTTCAAAATCTAATTGTTGACCATGTAGGTTTACGAGGATGACAAGTGATAAAAGCAGTTAACAATGGTTTCTGAACATAACAATTGAGATAATGATTGTAATAAAGAGGTATACTAAGATAAGAAAGCATCCTCAGTATTAACAATTTCCACTTTTCTTAAGTCCAAAACACATATTTTGCCTTTATTTGCATTTTATTCTAGATCACTTGAATCACGTTACAGATGGCTGAAGGACAAAATCAGAATTGGGGAAAGAAAGGCGCTTGCCTTGGTCAATTAATGGTTGCACTTATCATTTTTGCTATCCTTTTGATTTACGTATATAACCACGCTGGCAACCAGGTAGGATAGCCTTTACCACCTTTTAATAGAGTTAGTTTACTATTATTCTTCCTCTGATGAAGCTGTTGTTTCATTTAGTAAGCTACGGTCTTTTAGGAAGGTAAACCACTTTATGATTTTCTTCATATCCTTTATTGGCACGCGGTCTTCATCGTAGTCGGGAAGTATCGTCTCAAAATACTCCTCAATCTCATGTTTCTCTGCCTTAACGGAAACAGGCGGATGGCTAGACAACTTTTCTTGCATTGATTTCATCACTTCTACCAGTGGCGTTGTACCTCCTAAGGTATATACAGCTACAGTCCCTAGAGGTGTAAATTGATGTCTTCTCACAGAATAAAACTTGGACTTACCATCCTCGATATTCTGCAATACCAACCCATTGGTTTTGGAAGTGACCAACTTGAATAATGGGCCAACCCCAGTTACTGCTATATACGGTTCAAGATTCATAGTGCACAAATTATAAAGGTGCGACAAAAATACACTTCCTTAACAAAGGAGAGACTAAAGATTACTTTTCATTGAGTCGAAAGCCGACGCCATGAATGTTTTCTATACTTATAGTCAAGTCTTGTTTTAAGTACTTTCGCAAACGGCTAATAAATACATCCATACTCCTTCCCATAAAGTAGTCGTTTTCTCCCCACAAGCGTTCAAGTATTGTTCCCCGCTCTACAATTTTATTTTTGTTCTGAATAAGCAACTTAAGCAAATCTGCTTCTTTTTTTGTCATCTGGTCTGTGCGATCATCCCTAATGAGTCGAAGATTGTCATGGTCTAAAACATACTGACCTACCTTAAGCACTGACAGCTCCATCGTACTAGTTATGTATTTCCTTCTCAGAAAAACGTTGATTTTAAGTATCAGCTCTTCAATAGAAAAAGGCTTTGTAATATAATCATCTGCCCCTAGTTTGAGTCCGTGAATCTTGTCTTCCTTGAGTGACTTTGCCGTGAGAAACAAAATTGGAATCTCAGAGTGCCTAGATCTAATATCCTCCACTACTGAATACCCATCCATATGTGGTAGCATAACATCGACGAGACACAAGTCATAGATTCCCTTCTTGAAGAACTCAATCGCTTCACGACCATCTTTAGCATGAGTGACCTTAAAGCCATTCATCTCCAGATTATCCTTGGTAACAAAACTTAATGTCTCATCATCTTCGACATATAAGATATGTGGCTTGCTCATAATATCTCTGGTTCTAATGTACTCGTAACACTTTTCTCTAATTCTAAAGGCATCTGTATAGTAACTGCGGTGCCTTCGCCTAGAGTAGAATCCAATTGAATCTGCCAATTATGGGCATCGCATATATTCTTGACATAATATAGTCCTAGTCCAAAACCCTTGACATTGTGCACATTGCCGGTAGAGACTCTATAAAACTTATTAAATATCTTCTTGAGGTCATCCTTGTCGATGCCTCTACCCTTATCCGTTATCACCAATTGCATGGCTTTATTAACATGAACAATCTTTAGTACAATATGTGGCTTATCATCACTATACTTAATGGCGTTGTCCACAATATTAGATATCACATTGGTTAAGTGTAACTCATCCGCTGATATAAAGAGGTCTTCTTTCGGAAAGGAAGAACTAATGATGCCTCCCTGTTCTTCAACCTTAATCCTTTCTTGCTCTACAATTTGGTGAATCAAATCTTTGATGACGACAACTTTCTTATTGAGCTTGAACTGGTCTTTTTCCAGTCTGGCAATATTGAGCACCTTTTCTACTTGATGATTGAGCCGTAAATTTTGCTGACGAATAATATCACTATATTTACTTAACCGCGTATCATTGGCAATACGTTGATCTTTTATAAGATAATCAGAAGCCAGCTTTATAGAAGAAATTGGCGTCTTGAACTCATGCGTCATATTATTAATAAAGTCCTTCTGCAGATCTGTCATCTGCTGTTGTCTCAATATTACCCATATCGCATACATGAAAGACAGGATTGATAATATAGTTAGGATACTAAAGAGAAGAGGAATCTGTAAGTCCTTAATCAAGAGACTGGACCTTGAAGGGAACTTAACCACGAAATAGTAAATCAAGTCTTCAAATTTAGGGTGACTGACACTTATGCCTTCATCCATGGTCTGTTCTGAGAGATTGCAAAAGTTACTGTATAAATATTCGTCGTTGGCACAATCATACACCGCATATTCAAAGTCAATTGTCAGAGCGGCATCAGTAAATTCCCTGACAAGATAATCCTCAAGAATATTCGCATCTATGGCGCTATTGATATTGACAGAATAAAAGTTGGATGATTGTCGAGTAATAAGTTTGGACTTCGGCAATTCTGTCATGTTATGGGAGGCAATCTTTGAAGCAACACTATGTAATACTTTTGTAACCTTATAGTGAAAATCCTCCTCCTTCAGATCCCATGATCTCACCAACCAGAATCCTTGAAAAACCAATAAGCCGACGATGGCCAGTGCTCCCAATACTAATATGCCTCTGATTGAACTCATCTCAATTATAAAAGTAAGCTTATCTAAATCACTATGGAAGTACAATTGCATCCCATTCAATAACTATTAACATATTATTTGCAGTAATAAATGGCTTATTATCTTTGCTCTGTGAAATGGTCATTGAAAATATTATTACTCTTCTTAAGTTGTTCGGTTTTAGCACAGGACACTAATCCCTTCTCTATATCCCGATCTACACAAGAACCACCAAAAGGGGTTACACCTCAGGAAGAAAATCCTTCTGATATAGATACCAAGCTACAGGGTGAAAATCCCTTTAACATATCTCATATCCCTATTAGGAAAAACCAATATGAGGAAATTGAAAGATTGGCGGTTTCCAGCACCCGCGTAGCTGAGCAAGACATCTCCTTAGGATATCTCCCATTATGGATTATTATTACTTCGCTTTGCATGATGGCCTATCTTCTATTTCACAAAAAGGATCATATATTGGTGCTGATCAGATCTATAGCCAATGAAAACTTCATGCGGTTAACCAGTTATGAGGAAAATGGCGGTAGAAGCATCGCCTATGTCTTAGGATACACGATTTTCCTGCTGAATGCCGCCCTATTTTTGTTTCTATACATTACCAAACAGTATAACTATACAAGCGACTACTTCTATCTCAAGTTGCTTGGCGGCATCGTTGTCTTCTTTTTAGGAAAGCACGTGATTAATACGATAGGGAGTTGGATATATCACTTACAGAAACAATCCCAATTGTATGATTTCACCATTATATCTGTCTATAATCTCATGTCTGTGGTACTACTATGTATCAATATTGTGATACTCTTTGGCCGGCCTGGATGGATAAAAACACTAGCAATAATTGGGGTCTTCTTTTTTATAATAGCCTTATTATCAAGGTATTACAAAGGACTAAGAATTGGTCAAAATCAATTAAATGGTTACTTTTTCCATTTTTTTCTTTATTTTTGCGCCTTCGAATTCGCGCCGTGGATACTAATATATTCGACGGTAAGAGACCTAATTTGATTTCAAAAAAAAGGGTTTTTATAGATTTATGGCTTCAGGAGAGGGACAAACAAATAGAGAATCATTCAGTGAAATTAGTTCTATACTTATTTCGCAGCCAAAGCCTGAGCGATCTCCTTACTTTGAAATCGCTGAAAAATGGGGTATCAAAATTGACTGGAGACCTTTCATTCATGTAGAACCAGTTACAGAAAAAGAATTCAGAAAGAACAGACTTCGCCCAGATGACTATACGACCATAATATTTACCAGCAAAGGTGCTATTGAGCATTTCTTCAGAATGTGCGAAGAGATGAGAGTTAAAATGTCTCAGCAAACTAAATATTATTGCCTCACAGAAGCTATTGCTAATTACCTGCAGAAATTTATTGTCTATAGAAAAAGAAAGGTCTTTGTAGGTACGCGTAAAATTCAGGATTTAGAGTCAGCATTTAATAAGCATAAAGACAAAGAGAAATATCTTCTTCCTTGCTCTAATCTTGGCTCTAAGGATGTTGTAAGCTATCTAAAAGAGCGGGAAGTAGATTTTCAAGAAGCAATGATGTACAGAACTGTCAGTAGTGACTTATCAGATTTAAAGGATATCACTTACGATTGTCTTGTTTTCTTCAGCCCTCTGGGCATACAGTCTCTTTATGATAACTTCCCTGAATTCAAACAAAACAAAACACGTCTAGCCATATATGGCAACACGACCAGCAAGGCCGTATTGGACAAGGGATTGACAATCAATATAAAGGCACCATCTCCAGAGTCCACCTCCATGTCAGGCGCCATCGTCAACTACCTCAATAAGTCTAACAAGTAGGGTTCTCTATTCTCTTATAGTCCCTCTAAATACATTCACATTAGAGTTCATTGGATTGCCACTAGCACGTCTGAATGAAACGACTTGACCGCAGTGCCATAAAGCATCTGCTATAGGTCCATTGATTAGATTCCAAAAAGGATATTCAGATTTTCTATCACCTCTTTGAAATATTATTTTATGATCATTGAGATCAGTAGATATATCAGACCATAAGAGATCACTTGCCATTTTAAAGTTATCTAGCGTCTGTGTTCTAATCTGTTCCCAGCTAGGCTCTTCATCAGCGGCTGATCTTACATTAGGTTGATTTTTAACCGCATTGAGAATAGTGTTAGATAATCCTAATATGTGATGCATGGTTTCCATACTCGAACGAGCCGTACTGTCTGGCGCATAGGCTAGATCGTTCTCAGTAAGTTCTTCTGTTGCCCACCTATATCTGAATCCTAATCCATCTATCATCCGAGCAGCTACACCTGCTGGCGTAAAATCCTCTGCAGGTTCGGGAATACTATAGAAAGGCACTTCTTTCTTGTCCATTATTTTTTCTTGCGAAAACAGGGATGTAGATAGAATAGCAAATGTGCATAACAGAAAGTAATTACTTTTCATCTTTTATATATTAACATGTAAGCTACAAATATAAGTCGTCAAAGTCATTGGGCACTCCGTCTTAACAGCACAGTAACCTAATTGAAAAAGAGGCCATCGAAACTAAATTCGATGACCTCCATTATCCAGAACAATTCGACTAAGGAATGAACCTTAGATTGTGGTTTAATCTTTATAAACCGTTTGAATTTATCTTAATATCATAAATGGCCTCATTTGTACCTTTCTGCCTTGAATGACTTTCAGGTAATAATTACCACCTTGTAAATTATCAATATTGATGCCTTTCATCTCACTAGCATCTCTTGTAGTAATCAACTGGATTCTACCCATAGCATCTACAATCTGAATAGTCATCATACCCTCTACCTCAGAGTCAAAATCAAGACTGATTGCCTCAGAACTCGGGTTAGGATATATCGTGTAATTTAATGTAAACACTTCTTCTATTACTTCTTCCTGTGGTTCTGGTGATCCAAGATTCGCTGCACACGGTGAAGGAGCATCTGCAGACCAGTCACTACCGCTATCTCCTGTTCCATCATACTCTAAACTCATTCCTACACTGAAAGCTGGAGCAAAATCACCAGTAGTCCATATACCAGCACCTACAGCTACACTTGATCTTCCGTGTCCTGAGAATCCCCATTCCACATAGTCTTCCATCGCTGCTGAGCTTCCAAATTGATTAGAATTGTATAAGCCCATTTCTCCATCTGCAATACCTATTGTGATGGTTGACTGAACTGTTACAAACTCTCCGGGAGCTAGTGTTAGGCTATTCCCACATACTATTGTTGTGCCTGACAATTGTTGATATCTCTGGCCAGAACTAAAGTTACACAGCCAGTAGTTAGATATATCTATCGTGCTGTTACTTACATTTAATAACTCTACCTGACCATTGTTATTAAGTTCATTTAGAACGATATCACTAGTTGAAGGTGGAGCAGGTGTACCTACATTTGTACTACATGGAGATGGAGCATCTACTGACCAGTCTGCCGATGAATCTCCTACGCCATCATATTCCAAACTCATACCTGAAAATGAGGATGCGAAGTCTCCTGTAGTCCATATTCCAGCACCTACCGCAACACTAGATCTACCATGCCCAGTACTTCCCCATTCTACATAATCTACAATTGCATTAGAGTCACCAAACGTATTAGTCGTATATAATCCCATCTCGCCATCTGCAGGATCTACTGTTATAACAGTAGATAAAGTCACAAACTCCCCAGGTGCAAGTACTAAGCTGTTTCCACAAACAATAGTTGCATTTGCTAACTGCTGATACCTATTACCTGAACTAAAATTACATAACCAATAACTCGAAATATCTACTGTAGAAGTACTTACATTTAGAAATTCCACCTGCCCATTTGATATAATCTCATTGATTACAACTTGACTTGCAGGAGGTGTAACTCCACCATCAATTCTTTCGACTGTTATAGGATTAGACAAGCTGAAACAACCAGTTATATCATTGGCATTCTGACCAATTTCCAATCCTGTAATAGTGTCATCCCAAGCTATATGCCACACTAGACAAGTCCCCACTCCTTGAGGGTCAAAGTCCACGACACTTGGCATTGGAGGTAAGCCTAAGATATTTCCTAGGTCATCTGTAACAATCCAAGCAAAGTTGGCGCCATTGATATTTGCTAACGTAATACTTCCTGCTGGAATCATGTCTGGAACACCATCTCCTACATTAAAGCTAAATGGACCTCCAAATAATTCTCCTCCATTCGCATTACAACCACTTGCATTATTTCTAATTACTTCTACTGGAGTAGATAGACTGAAACAGCCTTGAATGTTATTGGCATTCATTCCGACTTCTACACCTGTAATAGCCCCATTATATGCTAATCTCCAAATCAAACAGGTGCCTGCTCCTGGATCATCAAAATTAACTGCACTTGGCATAGGTGGTAAGCCTAAGATATAACCTTGGCTATCTGTAACTACCCATATTAAAGTATCTCCATTTGTATTCGCTGAAGTAATACTTCCTGCTGGAATCGTATCCGGCACACCATCTCCAACTGAGTTGAATACATATGGTCCACCAAATAATTCTCCACCATTGGCCTGACAGCCACTCGCATTTGATCTTGTAACTTCTATACCATTTGATATACTTGTACAA
>CAZMMQ010000064.1:0-23272 GCA_964567435.1 uncultured Saprospiraceae bacterium
TTAACGCCATTTAAAACCTCCTTAGCTAAAATGGCTAAAGGCCGTCCAATCAACTTACCCGTCAATAAAAATAGTGTAGCTTAAATGGTCTATTCAGTAAGAGCAATTTATCTCCAACTTAATAAGGACCCACCAGAAGACCCAGCGATTATGAAAATGGCAATTGAAGTAGCTAAAAATATAATAAACTCCTAAAAAAATTGGGGCTACTAGTCTTGCAGCCTTTCAGATGCAAGCTGTCAAAATCATTTAGATAGATTCGCAAAAGGAGGACCATACATAAAGAACATTGAACTTAGAAGAGAATCTGGTTTATTGGCTAAAAGCATAGACATCATTGAGTACAAAGAAGAGGCTTTAGATTACATCTCAACTATTTTTACAAATGATGAGAAATGATAGCATTTTGCAATTTAAAAAGCCCCGATGCCCATCGAGGTTTCCTTATCCGTTTATATGAATATTACACTTGCAATTCAAACTTTCCACGCAAATTATTTGTAGGAATAGTATCAGAAAGATAGTGACAAGTAATGGTTAATAATTGAAGACATGAATCACCTGTCTGAATTCCATTCACTTTATCAAGCCTTCTTCACAAACTCTGACTTCAGACCCATAGCACCGAAACCATCTATCTTACACGCGATGTCATGATCGCCATCTACTAATCTTATTCGTTTTACTTTAGTCCCTTTTTTGATTGGTTTTGGAGCGCCTTTAACTGGTAGGTCTTTTATGACGATCACTGCGTCTCCATCTTTAAGTGGATTGCCATTCACATCGACGACCAATCGCTCATTTGTGTCTTCTTGTTTTGGATTCCATTCATGCTGACATTCCGAACAAGCCCACAAATTGTCGTTCATAGCATAGCCATAGGGAGAAGTACAATTAGGACAAGGCTTTAAATCATCTGACATTTAGATAGTTTAGTTACAGTTGATAAATATAGGTCTGCTATTTGTGATAAGTACCAATTAAAATACAACCACCTTTTCTAAAAATACCAATTCTCCATCGTCTAGTATCTGTACCAAGTAGATGCCTGCAACCCAACCTGATACATCAATCGCATTTTGAGCTCCTTCGATTATCATATTACCATTGGTGTCATGGACAATGATATGATCTCCAGGTTCTAAATTCGATATGCTAAGATAATCTTGAACAGGATTAGGCCCAATCTTGTATTTTGAAGATAGATTCTCGGTGGTGCTTGTTGATGTTTTAATTCTGAAATCTACAACTATGGGGTAATGGTCAGAAGCATCATCTGTATCAAAAAGGGATAGTCCATTTTGCTGCAAAAAATCTAAGCTGAGGTTTCTAGTGTCTAGTGAGTAAGCATTGATTTCTTCTAATACTGAATTAGAGTAGAAGCAATAATCTAACCTACCTGGAAAGAAGCTGCCGCGATCGTTACGCCATGTCGTTAGAGTAGGAGTGCCTGTGGCAAAAGTTTTCGCATCGACCAAAGGACTTGCATCCCAATCAGGATTAAAGTCAGCTCCATTGTCGAAATTGTTGAATATATCTCCTTCAAGTATTGCTCTGACTTGGCTTGCAAGTCCAACAAAATTAGTGTCCCCAGCTATGATTATAGGTGTATCTGCTTCTAATCTAAGATTCGTCAACCCATTTCTGGAGTCTCTTATAAAGGCCAGTAAAATGTCTATTTCTTGCTCCCGCTCAAAGTCATTTTCACAACAAGGAAAATGTACATTGACAACTAATATATCTTGTCCGTCTCTATTGATGATGAACAAACCGTTACCTCCTAAGTCTCTTGAAAAGACGATTGGATACCTACTTATGATGACATTATCAGGTCCTCGTTTTCTTGCGAACCATTCGAAGTTAGGATCCAATACACCATACACATTAAATAATCTGGTTAAGGTTTCTTCATCGTCGAAATCCCTAATTTCTTGGAAGACATAAATGTCAGCCTGAATGGCAGTAAAAATTCTTTGATAAGCATCAAAAGCATCAGGAGCAAATAGTCTGTCATTAAGCACATTGTAACTGCAAATTCGAAAATCACTATCAATCTCTTGAGAAAGATTAAAGGCAGGCATCGCTCCAACTGTAGACTGACTCAATTCATAATTTAGAAAAGTGTTATTGTTTGGTAGTTCATCGCCACCTTGTCTGTTATCTAAAATTCTCACTTCAATTTCACCAGACGCCGTATGACTAAAGAAATCATCTCCCCAAATTTTGCTTAGCTGAATTTCGAAAATAGAAGAGGTAACAGTAGGAGAAGCCACTAATCCAAGATCATTATGAAAAACCCTATTCCCATTAAGTGTACCTGTTCGTTCTCCAAAAGTGAAGAAAAGGGTAATTCCATTGTTTGCAATCTGTAAGGAGAATTGATTTGCATCTTGTAGTTGTACTTCTCTGTCAAATTCGATGAGGAAGTATATGTTATCTCGGCTGTCAGTAATGCCTAACCGCTGAATATCCACCCCAGAAGTCACGTCTCCAAAGTCAGATATAATCGTAATACGATCATCCGCCCAATCACTGAATTCTTCATCTAGAGTGATGGATTGTGCTGAGCCAATGATGCTAAGTGAAATTAAGTACAAAAGGTAAAAAACACGTGAAATCATATACTAGCTAGAATGTAGTTCAAATGTAATCTAGTCCATAATAGGTTACAGATCTGGAATAACAACAGTTAAAGTTAATTTGGGTTTTGTATGACGCTAATTATGATTATAAGTTCAAGCATTTGGATTAAGAATAAGCCAGTTTTCTAGGAGTCTACTATTTTAATTACCCCCATATGCTTTTGTGAAACCATGTAAATGCAAAATACTAAGTATCAAATTTTAATCAAATCCAAAAGAAAAGGGAATCCTAAATTAGGACTCCCTTATTTTATAGTAAATGTTTGAATCAATCAAACAATTAGCCTTTATTCAAAGATTACTTTTTGAGTGGCTACACCATTTTCTGTCCTTATAGATAGAAGGTAGATACCTGAAGTTAAGTTATCATTTACCAATGTATATTGATTGTTGTTGATGTCATTAACATTTATCATCAATTCACCACTCATAGTAGTGATGCTTATTTGCTGAATGATATGTTCGTCCGAACTGATCTCTAATCTGTCTTGTACAGGATTAGGGTACACAGAAAACGCATTTATGTTGATAAGCTCTTCCGTAGAACTAGTCTCCATAAAGTTATCAGCACATGGCAAATCCAGTGCTACACACATTCTAGGTAGCATGTAGTTGAAGACTTGAGCAATATTTCCTCTTGCTTTCTCTGCAGACATATTCTCATTGAGAAAAAGGCCTTGTTCATGAAAAGTTCCACCTAATGGGTGGGGGAGCAAATTCCATGGAATATCGTTACCCAAAGTATCTTGTCTTCCAGAAGGCGCATTCGGGTCCCACCAGTCAATGGCTATACCTTCATCTAAATTTAATGAATTAGGTTCTGCTATAAATGGAAAAACACCTTCATAATATGGATGACCAGTAATTTCAGCATTTTGTATAGCCAACATTGTTGTAGGATCATCAAATAGAACTCCATCAGCAGTGAATACTGAATTGGCACCATCTGGTCTATTTGATATAGCTCCTATCTGCTGTGCGCCTTGTACTCTAACTATAGGATCTCTAGTTGTAGGGACTACAAGAACAGCGTCATCATAAGGAGCGAACTGGTCAGCAGGATTATGAATTGCAATTATTGGTGTCGTATTGTCTTCTAGCCATGAGATATCTCCTAAGGCACCCCCTATATTAATGCTTAACGCAATATCATTACTGATACCAGCTAAGTTGACATAATTAGTGGTATCTCCTGGTGGAATTCCTAATGCGCTTGTAGGTATTAAACCAAATAACGAATCTGGAGCAACAGTTAATACTTCTCCGTTAATATCTCCATGTAACTCCTCTATGACCATGGGAATATCTGGCTGACCATTTTGGTCTACATCTAGTATGAATTTTGCTGGCCCGTTAGTCGTGGTCAAAATTTCTTCGTATTGACTCAAGCCTACCATTCCAAGAACTAAATAGCCTCCAGTACCTGTACCTAGTACAGAAATTCTATCTGGGTCTATACCAAAGTCATCTGCCATAAATCTCATAAATCTAACAGCATTCCGCCCATCTTGGAGTCCTCTATAAGCTGCTTGGATTAGACCAAGTGCTCTTTCTGGTTGTGTAGGAGCTAGTGGGTTCCACCCTAATCTGTAATCACATGACGCTGCGACGTAGCCCCTTCGGGCAAGTTGTGTGCAAATCTCCACCACAGATGAATCTATTCGCGTTCCTGGAATTTGACCATTTGTAACATTTGGCAAGAAGTTACCTGTATGGAAAACCAAAACAACTGGACGATTGGTTGCAGTATCTCCAGCAGGCGAATAAATGTCCATAGGCAATGGCCTTGGTATTACTTCACCCACAACAGGCAATGCGAGTACGGTACCGTTGACACCGTATATGACAGTATTCACATCTACATCTGTAAATACCTCATCAAGATATCTTTCTTCATCTTGAGCGGTTATTAATCCAATGGTAAACATTGATGCAAAAAGAAGTGTAAAAATTCTTTTCATAGCTAATAATTAATCGTTAAGCAAATTTTTTTTAAAATAATATTAGTTGGGCTCATAAGTCCACGTGATATATCCAAGCCTTCCTATTTCAGGTCCTCCATAAGTCTGGAATCGTCTGTTATCTAAGAGGTTAGAAGCTCCAATTTTAATTGATGAATTTAGTTTTTTGATGGCGTAAGTTACCTGTGCATCCAACATATCATAGGTTGGAACAAGGCCAGTAAATTGGGGAGATCCTTCGAATAGGAACCCTTCCACCCATTTATAATTAACATTAAAGCTAAAGTTTTGACTACCACCAATCGATAAGTTTCTGGCTCCTAAGCCAATGTTAAACTTATGTTCAGGTGTATTGAAAGCTGGAATGACCGGATCATCTTCGAAAGTTTGATTCAGTTTGTTATAGGAATAATTTCCATTCAGTGTGAAGTGATTGTCCAGGTAATAATTTAAACCTATTGAAAATCCTTGTGTAGTTACTCTGTTTTGTGAATTAGCGGAGTATCTAAATGGCTGTATTCCTAGTATATTGACAACGTTATCTATTACTTCTAAATCAAAATCGACGCCAATTCGGAACCCAAGAAAATTCTCATAGATGCTATAATAATAGCCTGCATCTACAAAAAGCTTATCGAATAAGGTGGTTCTGAATCCAGCCTCTATTGTCTGCACGTTTTCAGGTCTCACTGGATTTATATCAAAACTATCCAAGGAGGCCAGTTGACCAGTACTAAAGAAATCTAATAGGGATTCTACAGTTACTAAATCTTGTACGCCATTAAGATTTCCGGATAATATAGCTGGTCCAACATTAAGATTTAAAAACTGGTCAGTTAGGGTTGGATTCCTGATTGCTGAGGAGAATGAAATTCTAAAGAAATTATTAGCAGAAGGGGTATATACTACTGAAGCAGCTGGGGAGAACAACCAATCAAAATTTTGATTCTTGTCAGCTCTCAATGCAAGTTGGCCCTTAAACTTTTTCAAAAACGATTTTTGTAATCCAGTATATATACCGAATTCTCTATTTGTAATGGTTTGCCCGTCCCCATCTTGGAATACGGTTCCTCTCGACTTCGGCGTATATAATCTAAAATTGCTACCTACTGTTATTTCATCCAACCATGTTGGTGTTATTTTATATTCGCCATGTACATGATAAAGCGATGAATTATCAAAAAATTTGGTCCCACCTTCACTACGAAGAGTATTTGTTATTCTATCAAATTCTTGTTCAAATCTCTCCGTGCCTGGTACAAAGAATGGAACTGCCTCAGAGCTTCCCGTGCCAGAGCCATTGGCAAAATCAGAGGCTTGCTGATGCCATAAGAGAAAATTGTCTCTATTAGCTATAAAAAACTGCTCAGCAGCTTCTACATCAAAATTTACTGAAAATTCACCATTTGGTTCGATTACTACCATAGGCTCAGGGTATCCTAAATCAAGAATTTGTGTGGCTGGTGCCACAATTTCTTCTGAACCTCTCTGCCAGAAATCGGCGTAATCTACTGACCACTCAAGGTCTGGTTTTGCAGTTTCTTGAAGAAGTAACGCCGTAAAAAATGGATCATAAGAGTCACCTGCTCCTGTAGTTGTGTTATATGCCCTTAAGAAGAACTTATTCCTTTTTCTAAACTCTATTTTGTTCTGTAAAAAGGTAATGTTTCTAAGACTGAATCTGTTATCACCTTGGTATACGGTAGTCCCAGCGCCGAAGCTGGAGCCAAAAATTAGTTCTGGAGATAATGATTCTTCTTCTGGTCTTGTTCTAATATGGAAAGCTGCACTAGCTTTGTAATTTCTTGTATCGTAATCTACTAGGTCCTCTTCTCTATAACCATCTCTATACCATGTGCCCAGCGTACCTATCTGAGAATTACTGATAGATACATCAGAAAAATCATTTGAGTTTTGGAATTCGTCACCGTAGATGTTCACTGCATCGAATCCTCCAGGGTTAGAAGCATCATCTTGTGTGTCAAATACTGGGTCAAAGTTTCTGGCTTCCCAATCATCTGCTCGCAAACCTTCGGCGTTAATTTTGTATGCAAACTTCGCAAGACCTTCCTTGTTTTCAATCACATCTGCCCATCTTATAGCTCCTTGGAGTAGATTCCTCTCTCCTCCTTTTACAAAAGCTGATAGGCCTTCATGGAAGAAAGGGTCTTTGGTTTCAAGACTGATTACCCCGTTGAAGGCATTAGGACCATAAAAGGCAGAACTTGCCCCAACTATGATTTCCACTTTATTCACGTCCAGCTCTGATGAGCCAAGAAAGTTACCAAGTGAGAAGTTCAACCCTGGGGCTTGATTATCAATACCATCTATAATCTGTAACGATCTCACTGGGCTGGTACTATTAAATCCTCTAGTATTTATTACTTTAAATCCTAGACTCGCAGCTGTAAGGTCTACCCCTTTAAGAGATCCTAGACCATCATAGAAATTTGCAGCCGGGGTTTCTTTTATAGCGATTAAGTCAAGAGCTTCTACGGTTAAAGGAGATTCTTTCTGTTTTTCTGATATCCTGGAACCTGTAACGACTACCTCGGTAATAATTTCTGAGTCCTCTTCTATAATAATAGTCAATCTCTTATTGTCAGAAACTGGAAATAGCTTATCTCCATATCCAATATAACTGACCATTAAGTTAAACGGCACTTCTTTTTGCGTTTTGAATTCAAAGGACCCATCCCAATCCGTTATCGTACCTTCAGTTGTTCCTTCAATTACAACATTGGCTCCAATAATTGCTTCATTGGTATTGTCCAAGACAACACCTCTTACAACATTCTGTGACCATAATGGAAATGAAACCATTATCATGAAAACGTAAAACAAATATTTCAAACCGTAATGAATTTTCGTGAACCTAGTAAAGAAAGGTCTTAATTCATAATTTTCATAAATAAAATCACAGACATATTAGTATTAACCAAATATAGCCTATGTATAGATTTAATTTGCCTAACTTAATTATGTAAAACATACATTTACAGTGTGTATTTCCCTTTGTATATAGCTAAGCGAATTGTTAAGAGTAGTACAACTGGCTACTCTGGTGCTTTGGTGAAGTTGGCTATAGCTAGTATAGCACTTTCCATAGCAGTCATGCTATTAAGTACGGCCGTAATTCTTGGATTTAAGAATGAGATATCTGGTAAGATATATGGATTCTGGGGTAATATTCATATCACCGATGTCAAGTCAACCAGAAATTTTGAGTTAAGACCTATACACAATATACAGCCAATACAGGATTCAATATTGTCTATTTCAGGTCTCTCTTACAATATAGCTCCCCGAGGCAATACTCCTAAAATGAAAGAAACAAAAGGTGGAGTGGCCTACGTGACACCTTTTATTACATTTCCAACCATTATAAGCACACAGAATGAGTTAGAGGCGGTCATTCTGAAAGGAGTACATCCTACTTACAAAAGAGACTTTTTTGAAAGTTACTTGAAGCAAGGACGATTTGAGATACATAGTGATTCTATGGTTTCCAGAGATATCATGATTTCAGAGCAAACAGCTGCAAGACTAAATTTGAAATTGAATGAACCTATAAATGTCCATTTCCTTAAAAATAATAATCAGATAAAAAGACGATTAAAGGTTGGCGCTATCTATAAATCTGGACTAGAAGAGTATGACCGAAAATTTTCCTTTGTCGATATGCGCCTGATTCAAGATGTGATAGGTTGGGAGAGAGATATGGTAGGAGGACTAGAAGTATATGTAGATGATATCGATGATGCAGAACCTATTGCAGATTATATCTATCAGGAAATATTGCCAACTAACCTATATGCACAAACAATTCAAGAAAAGCAGAGTAGCATCTTTGAATGGCTGGAACTACAAAATATCAATGAGACAATGATCTTATTACTGATGATCATCGTAGCTATAATCAACATGTCCACTGGTATACTAATCCTCATATTAGAAAGATCATCGATGGTCGGCGTATTAAAGTCACTTGGTCAGTCTAATTGGGGAGTGAGAAAGGTCTTTATAATAAGTGGTCTTTATATTATGTGCTTAGCTCTTTTATTTGGAAATGTGATTGGATTAGGATTTGGTTGGTTGCAAAGCGAATTCGGATTCCTGAAATTAGATGAAGCCAATTACTATCTCACTGAAGTACCAATAGAATTTAATCTTTGGATTATTCTAGCCATTAATGTTGGTGCTATAATAATAAGTGCTTTGGTATTAATCATCCCTAGTTACTTGGTAACTAAGATTACACCAATTACAATATTACGTTTTGACTAGAGTGGTGGCAAAAAGAAATGATTAGAATTGCGATGAAGGATTGGTATTTGTTAACTATAGCAGTATTCTTGTGCACTTAGAAATCGAATCAGAAATACTTGATGACTTATGGTCCAATTCTATGTCTTTAAAGGAAAGATTGTAGAGTCTGCTCCTGACCTTGTAGGAGCGGATTGGGTACATATATCACCTCCATTAGTCGAATCAGATATAGAACAAGCAGCTCATAAGCTCAATATTCCAGTCGACTTTATACAAGATTCCTTAGATATAAATGAGCGGTCACGATATGAGATAGAGGATGAGTCAAAGCTTATATTGATCAATACACCTCTGATTAATGACTCCGAGAAAAAAAATGAGGCCATTTTTATCACAGTTCCAATTGGCATAATAATACAGAATACAAGAGTTATAACCGTCACACAACAGGAAAATCCGATAATAGAAAGAATCCTAGCGCACAAGGTTAAAAAATTCAACCCTGCAGATAAGGCATTATTTGTACTTCACATCTTAGATCAGAATGTTTTCTGGTTCTTAGAATGCCTGAAGAGTATCAATTCAAAGCGTAATTTCATTGAGAGGGAATTATACGATTCTAGTCGAAATGCTGAATTGAAGTCTCTCCTTAGGATTGAGAAGAGTTTGGTCTATTTCGTTAATTCATTGAATGCTAATGACTTGCTCATGATGAAAATGAAACGGACCGATTTTCTGAAGATAAGAGAAAGGGAGCCTCATACAGATCAATTTGAAGATATTATAATTGATAATGGTCAAGCTCTTGAAATGTCGAATGTATATACAAACATCTTGAGTGGTACAATGGAGGCTTATGCTTCTATTGTTTCAAATAACCAGAACACCTTTATACACAGACTCACTATAATTACGATTATCCTAATGGTACCAACATTGGTAGCCAGTTTCTATGGTATGAATCTGAAGTATCTTCCATTTAGTCAGAGTGAATATGCATTTTATGTACTATTAGCCATCTCTGTGATTATTGGTGTACTTCTCATCTTGTTTCTAGGCCGAAATAGCGGTAGGAGATAAGCTATTCTTATATAACTAAAAGATTATATATGAATAATTAACATTATCCACACCTGTGGATAACTCTCATAACATATTATGATTTATTCGTATTTAATTTGCAGTCGGTCAAAAAGACTCTAGAGTTATCTAGCACAAGCCGATATTCTCTTGTTTATTAACAGTTGTTTTGTTGTTTTTTTAAATTTAGATGACAGTCTAAATTCATAATTCTGACGCTGTTGTTAAAGTGATATTATTGTTTTTTATATATATAATTTTTCCTAATTTGTTGGACTTTTGAGATTAGGAAAAATTGAACTAACTGACTACTAACTATATAAATGAATGAAGGTGCAAAATGAACCACTATTAACCGACAACCCCAACCGCTTTGTCCTTTTTCCTATAACTCATGATGACATTTGGTCATTCTACAAGAAATCTGAAGCCAGTTTTTGGACAGCCGAGGAGATAGACTTACATCAAGATTTAACTGATTGGGAAAATAACTTAAATGATGATGAGAAACATTTCATCAAACATGTACTTGCATTTTTTGCTGCCAGTGATGGAATAGTCAATGAGAATTTGGCAGAGAATATGGTGAATGAGGTGCAATACACTGAAGCCAAATTTTTCTATGGTTTCCAGATCATGATGGAGAACATACATTCGGAGACTTACTCATTATTGATTGATACTTACATTAAGGATAGCAAAGACAAGGATTATCTCTTCAATGCTATAGAGAATTTGCCTTGTGTCAAAAAGAAAGCTGACTGGGCATTGGAATGGATAGAAGATGCTTCTTTTGCAGAGCGATTAATTGCTTTTGCAGCAGTTGAGGGAATATTCTTCTCAGGATCATTTTGCTCTATATTTTGGTTGAAGAAAAGAGGCCTGATGCCAGGATTATCGTTCTCCAATGAACTCATTTCTCGAGACGAAGGAATGCACTGCGATTTTGCTTGTATGCTATACAATGACCATATTGTTAACAAGCTGCCTAAGGAAACGATCAACAAGATAATTTGTGATGCGGTAGAGATAGAAAAAGAGTTTGTATCAGATGCTATACCTGTGAGGCTGATTGGTATGAATGCGGACAATATGTGCGAATATATTGAGTTTGTTGCGGACAGACTTCTTGTAAGTTTAGGTAACGAAAAATTCTATAATACAGCCAATCCTTTCCCATGGATGGAGCTTATATCACTACAAGGCAAGACCAACTTCTTTGAAAAAAGAGTTGGCGATTATACCAAAGCTGGTGTAATGGCAGAAAAGGGTAAACAGATTTTTTCATTAGATGAAGATTTCTAATAAAAAAAAGGACTCGTAAATAACAAAACTACACCCGACCAAACCCGAGATCTTTTTTAACCTTTTTTATATCAATCCACATATGCAAGTAATTAAGAGATCTGGACGTATAGAAGACGTCAGCTTTGATAAAATATCAGCACGAATTAAAAAATTGTGCTACGAACTCGACCCAAATTTCATCAGACCAATGGAAATATCCCAAAAGGTAATCCAGGGACTTTATGATGGAGTAAGTACTACTGAGCTAGATAACTTGGCTGCTGAAACTGCAGCTTCATTAGCTACAGAACATCCAGAGTATGCTACTTTGGCCGCGAGAATTGCCATTTCTAACCTACATAAAAATACAGATAAGTCATTCTCACGAACGATGAGAAGACTGTATGAATATATCGATCCCAAAACAGGTGAGTCTGCAGGACTTATAAGTAAGAAACACCTAGATATCATAGAAGATAATGCTCAGAGAATAGATTCAGCAATAATCTACGATCGGGATTATAGTTTTGATTATTTCGGATTTAAAACATTAGAAAGATCTTACCTTCTTAGAGCCGATGGTAAAGTTGTAGAGAGACCACAGCACTTACTGATGAGAGCAGCAATCGGTATACATGGCGTGGATGTAGATTCAGCTATAGAGACATACAATTATATGTCTGAGAAGTGGTTCATCCATGCAACACCGACCTTATTCAATGCGGCCACGCCTAAGCCACAATTGTCATCATGCTTTTTGCTCAGTATGACAGAGGATAGTATTTCTGGCATATTTGAGACGCTTACAAGATGTGCAAAGATATCTCAATCAGCGGGGGGCATTGGTCTGAGCATACATAATGTGAGAGCAAAGGGTAGTTACATTAAAGGCACTGGTGGTACATCCAACGGGATTATACCTATGCTCAGAGTCTTTAACGATACAGCTAGATATGTGGATCAAGGAGGAGGAAAGAGAAAAGGTGCCTTCGCGGTATATCTCGAACCTTGGCATGCTGATATCAAAGATTTTCTGGATTTGAAGAAGAACCATGGCAAGGAAGAACAACGTGCAAGAGACCTTTTCTATGCCATGTGGATATCTGACTTATTTATGGAAAGAGTAGAACAAGATGCTGAATGGTCATTATTCTGTCCAAATGAAGCAAAGGGTCTGGCAGATGTGTATGGTGAAGAGTTTAAAACCCTCTACGCTAAGTATGAAGATCAAGGTCTTGCAAGAAAGACAATAAAGGCTAGAGATTTATGGTCATCAATAATGGAGTCACAAATAGAAACAGGGACACCATATATGCTCTATAAAGATGCATGCAATGAAAAGTCAAATCAAAAAAACCTAGGTACAATAAGATCAAGTAATCTCTGTACAGAGATTTTGGAGTACACTTCTCCAGATGAAGTAGCAGTCTGTAACCTAGCATCTATATCTCTAGCAAAGTTTGTTGATGTTGAGAAGAATGAATACAACTTCCAGAAATTGTACGAAGTAACTAGAGTCGTAACCAGAAACCTTAACAAGGTTATAGATGTCAATTACTATCCTGTAAAAGAAGCTGAGAACTCCAATATGAGACATCGACCTATAGGGATAGGAGTACAAGGTTTGGCAGATGCATTCATTATGTTAGGAATGCCATTTGACAGCCCTGAGGCTAAGCAACTGAATAAGGAAATCTTTGAAACTATCTATTTTGGAGCAGTTACTGAATCAAATGTGATAGCCGAGAAAGAAGGTGTATATGAAAGCTATGAAGGCAGTCCAGCAAGTCAAGGACAACTACAGTTTGATATGTGGGATGTGACACCTACTGACAGATGGGATTGGAAGGAACTGAAAGAGAGCATAAGTAAGCATGGCCTAAGAAATAGTCTATTACTTGCACCTATGCCGACGGCATCTACATCTCAGATATTAGGGAATAACGAATGCTTTGAACCTTATACTGCTAACATCTACACAAGAAGAACGTTGTCAGGTGAATACGTAGTTGTTAATAGACACCTACTCAAAGACCTAATTCGATTAGGCAAATGGAATCCTGAAATGAAGGAGCGGTTGATTGCGGCCAACGGAAGTATTCAACACATGGATGATATTCCACAATCTATCAAAGACCTTTATAAGACGGTATGGGAAATTAAGCAGAAGATTATAATAGATATGGCTGCTGATAGAGGTGCTTATATCTGTCAAAGTCAAAGCCTTAATCTATTCATGGAAACACCTAACCTGGCAAAGCTGACTTCTATGCATTTCCATGCATGGAGGAGTGGGCTAAAAACAGGTATGTACTACCTAAGGTCAAAAGCAGCGGTAGACCCAATCAAATTTACTCTAAGTGCTGATTACAAAAAGAAATACAATCAGGATAAAGAAGTGATGAACATAGAGAATCAAGAAGAACAACAAGAGGTGATAGAAGGAGAAGTGTGTACAATGGAAGATGGTTGTTTGATGTGTGGTTCATAATAAATTTGAATTCCAATACCTTTCTATAAAAGAGGCTTCGTGTAATGCGAGGCCTCTTTCTATTTTTATAATGACAAGAGACTGACAATCAATATTTATTTTATTGTAGTAGCACAAGTTCATCTTAATTTAGCTCAGAGAATCAGGGAGTTAGAGTTTATATTTTGGAGTATTGGGAGTAAAGTCACCATAGACCCAAAAACTATCGATGAACCTGAGAATTTGGAAAATATCTATCGTGTTTCTTTCCTTGCAGATGACCTCTTCTGCACAAATATTTAATATTCAGGAAACCAAGAATGATTACAGGTTCAAATCTGAGGTCTTAATAATGGATGTTGATCATGACCAACTTCGTCAGATAACCTCAAATAGAAATGCCCATATTAAGATCACCCTTCCCTTCTTTAATGATCAAAAATTAAACCTAGATCTAGAAGTTGTAACCCTCCACACAGAAGGTTTTCAGTTAGTTGAGCATACCGAAAAGGGCAAGAAAATAGTGCCTTATGAAGTAGGAAAATATTATAAAGGATCTATAGAAAATATTCCACAGAGTAGGGTTACCCTGTCAATTCATGGTGATGAAGTATCTGGAGTTATATGGGATGGAAAAGAATCTTATGACTTTGGTAAGATGAAGGATGGTGAAAATCATATTCTTTACCGATCTGAAAGTATAGATGAGGACTTGTCATTACAATGTGCAACAGATACAAAAGACTTCAAACCATCAAAGCAGACATTTAATAAAAGTAGCTCGTCATGCTCAGCAGTTGTGGAAGTATATTTTGAGTGTGATTTTCAGATGTATCAGAATTTTGGATCATCTTCCTCTAATGTGACAAATTATGTAAATACAATGTTTGCAGAGATGCAATCTCTATATAGTAACGAAACCATAGACATTCAGATTTCTGAAATAATGGTATGGACAGGGAATGATGGCTACTCTAGTGGTGTGTCGGCCTTGACAGAATTTGCTAATTCAACGCCTTCCTTCAATGGTGACGTTGCCCATCTATTAACAAATGATACTGGGGCTAATGGGGGAGTAGCTTATGTGAATCAATTGTGTGGAAATAATCCGTACGCCTATAGCGACATACTAAATTCTACCAATGTTTTTCCAACATACTCATGGGATGTGCAGGTAGTCTCTCACGAATTAGGTCATAACTTTGGATCTCCACATACACATGATTGTAGTTGGGGTCCAAACAATAATCAGCAAATCGATGATTGCGGTAATATTGCTGTAGGCGGTGGAAATTGTTATGACCCCAGTAATCCAATAGTGCCCTCAAGTGGAGGAACAGTGATGAGTTATTGTCATCTCAATAGTGTTGGCATTAATTTCAATGAGGGGTTTGGTCCTGAACCTGGACAACTCATTAGAGAAAGACATGAGGCCTGCATGTGCGATAACCCAACGTGCGATGAAGCAAGTATTATTACTAACAACGGTATCTATAGCGCAGATCCTAGTAATGGAAATGGATCCTCATCTAGTTCTGCGACGGCAGCGGATTGGTTTGAGTTTACGCCGGATTCTGATGGCACTATAGATTTCAATTCTTGCAACCAAGGAGTAGATACCAGAGTTTGGTTACATTCTGGGAGTTGCACCTCAATGAATTTTGAGGCGCTCAGTGATGATAATTGTACCAGTTCAGGTAATATAAATTATGCATCTGAAATCATTGCCCACAATGTAATCGCTGGTACTACATACTATATCGAATGGGATAATCGATGGAGTTCTGCTTCATTCAATTGGGAATTCACATTCAGCTCAAGCGGGACCAGTACAGTCGATATCACCTGTCCGCCAACTTATAATGGTGCTAATAATTGTGATACACTTGATTATCATCCAGATGTGACAGGATATGCAATGAGTAATACACCAGGTGCGGTAATAACTCATTCTGATGCACTCATTACAACGAGCTGCACTGTAGAAGTAACAAGAACTTGGACGTCTACTGATGGTGATGGTCAATCTGCTGAATGTGTTCAGATAGTAAACATCGAAGATGAAATAGCACCTGTTATAGAAGCCTGTCCTTCGAGTATAACCATACAGTCGAATCAGGGATGTCAAGCAAATGTAAATTGGATGGAGCCTATTGTTTCGGACAATTGTACATTGGTTACGACGTCCTCTAACCATAATTCTGGAGAGGCATTCAATCTAGGAACTTCTGTCGTAAGCTATACTTTTATGGATGACTGTGGTAATCTAAGTCAATGTAGTTTTAATGTAACAGTACTCGATAATTGTAGCCAAATGGAAGACTGTCAAGGAGATACATTGAATGTTAATGTTATAGTAGATTCAATCTACATAGCCAATCAAAGTATAAACGCTTCAGGGATAATCTCTCCAAATACTACAGCTAAATTCCAATCTGGAAGTACAATAGAGTTACTACCCGGATTCGAAATAGAGCTAGGCGGACAACTTGAAATTATCCTGGAACCCTGCGCCAATTAAACGTCAGTATTAGAAGTCTTCTTATGACTTGATTAGTCTCATTAGATATTCTCCATATCCACTTTTTCTTAGTGGAGCTGCGATTTCTTCTAATTGGGCATCATTGATATATCCCATACGATAAGCTACTTCTTCTATACAACCAATCTTGTAGTCCTGTCTTTGTTCTATTACTCTAATGAATTCTGATGCAGCTGCTAATGATTCAAAAGTGCCAGTGTCTAACCATGCAGTACCTCGTTGCATAATACCGACGGTCAGTTGATCCATCTTGAGATATTCTCGATTAAGATCCGTTATCTCATATTCTCCTCTTGCCGACGGCTTTAGTTCCTTTGCTATGTCACACACTTTATTATCATAATAGTATAGTCCAGGAACTGCATAATTGGACTTAGGTGATTTAGGCTTTTCTTCTATCGACAACACTTTTTTATTATCATCGAATTCTACAACACCATACCTTTCAGGATCATGTACGGGATAAGCAAATACTCTGGCTCCCTCACTCATCTTTGTACTTTCTTGTAACAGCTGCGATAGACCAGATCCATAAAATATATTATCGCCCAATATAAGGCTTGCCTTATCTCCAGCTATGAAGTCAGCGCCTATCACAAAAGCCTGCGCTAATCCATTTGGCACTTCTTGCACTGCGTATTGAAAATTGCAACCTAAGTCAGAACCGTCTCCTAATAGCCTCTGGAATGACTCACTATCATGAGGTGTGGTAATGATCAAAATATCTTTTATCCCAGAAAGCATTAAAATAGATAAGGGATAGTATATCATCGGCTTATCATATATCGGCATAAGCTGCTTAGAGATAGCTTTTGTTATCGGGTATAGTCGTGTGCCAGATCCACCGGCTAGTATTATTCCTTTCACAATATTAAATTAAGAATTAAAAATTGGTAATGAAGAATTATGATTGAGGTAACTCTTCTCAAGAATGATGTTACTCTCCATTAATCATTCTTCATTTTTCATTCATTACGAATACATTTTCTCATAATACTTAAGATATTCCCCACTGGTTACATTTTCCAACCATTGTTTATTTGACAAATACCAGTCTATCGTTTTGCTGAGGCCTTCTTCAAATTGCAATGAAGGAACCCATCCTAGTTCATCTTTGATTTTGGTTGCATCGATGGCATACCGCATGTCATGTCCTGCTCTGTCAGTCACGAAAGTGATGAGCTCTTTTGAGGTCCCTTCGGCTCTTCCGAGTTTCTCGTCTGTTTGTCTTATCAGTTCATGAATGAGATCTATATTCCTCCATTCGTTATGACCTCCTATATTATAAGTTTCGCCATGTGTGCCTTTGTGGAATATAATATCTATTGCTCGTGCATGGTCTTCTACATATAGCCAATCTCTGACATTTACTCCGGCTCCATAGACTGGTAAAGGTCTATTGCTTAGTATGTTGTTTATAAATAGAGGTAAAAGCTTCTCTGGAAATTGGTATGGCCCATAGTTGTTGGAACAGTTACTTAGGACAATCGGCATCCCATATGTATGTCCAAAGGCTCTGACCAAGTGATCACTACTGGCTTTGCTAGCAGAGTAGGGGCTGCGCGGATCATAAGGCGTATCTTCGTAAAAAAAGCCAGTTTCTCCCAATGAGCCATAGACTTCGTCAGTGGATACATGGTAGAATAGCTTACCCTCGAAATTCTCTTTCCAAGATTCTTTTGCTACTTGGAGCAAAGTCCCTGTTCCGATCACATTAGTCGTCACGAATACGAGAGGGTCAGTGATGGATCGATCTACATGAGATTCGGCAGCAAGGTGAATGACACCATCTATTTGGTGCTTGCTGAAAATTGCCCTTATAGACTCAAGATCTCTAATATCTGCTTTCTCAAAGCTATAATTAGGCTTGTCCTTGAGATCCTTAATATTCTCAAGATTGCCAGCATAGGTCAGCAAGTCTAGATTTATGATATTGTGCTCTGGATATTTGTTGACAAAGAGTCTAACAACATGAGATCCAATAAAGCCAGCTCCACCTGTGATGAGTATATTCATATGTGTTTTCTAATTCTAAGTCACAAAGTAAATCATTTTGGATGGCCTAGTGTAACCTCATAATTATAAAGTTGGAGAGAATCTTATCAAATGGACTTCGTTTATGAATCATTCACATATCCATGACCTGTCAGAGATTGTACTCTCTTCTATTTCTATAATTTCTTCATCATTGCACAAACAGGGTTACTGTCTGAACTGAAAGTGAGTTTAAGCCTGTTTAGGAATTCTAGTTTTTAGAGCCGTTAAAAAATGAAATCCAGCCTTGAATTTTTTGTTTCGTTTTTGTTTCAAAACAAAAATGAAAGCCCGGCGGCGAGGCAAGTATTCAATTAATTGATAATCAATAAATTAACTATAGAATACCAAGTTGAGTGGTGTAACTTAAATGGTCTATTCAGTAATCTTTAATGAGAAATTAACTAAGTATAATCTAGACAGACTCTATTTTTGAGCTCCTAGCAGATAACATGATAAAAAGTCAGCGTATATTACTTAGAACTCTTTGTCTATTCATAGCTATAATTTTTTGCCATTATACTTCTGATGGACAAGTAAGGTTACTGGAGGGGTTAGTAGGATATTATCCTCTAAACGGTGATGCCCATGATTATAGTGGGAACTGCAATCATGGTCAGGTGTATGGGGCTTCTGCTACAAATGGATTAGATGGCACTTTTCTATCAGCCATGTCATTTGATGGCCAGGATGATTATATAGAAATACCACATTCTGAATTGGTTGATTTTAGCAACGAAGATGATTTTGCAATATCATTTTGGGTTCAAATGCAAGAAAATCAATCAGATGTAGATACTTCTGATAATGACATAATTAGTAAGTGGGTGATAGATGACTATAGCATGCGTCATGAGAAAGAAGGTTATCCTTTTGTCTTTAGAGTGATCAATCAGAAACGTCGCCAGAATCATCAATTATATGCAGCACAGTATGGCGGATTAAACACATCGTGCAAAGGCTCCACCAGCTTGCAAACCAAAATAATACCCTCTACTTCAATATTTCACCATATTCTTTTGAATGTCGAGAATGGGAAGTTATATCTCTACATAAATGGTGAACTCAAAAGGAGAAGAGGCTCTAATGTTTTTTGCAATGCGCAAAATAAGGCGCCCATTAGACTTGGAAAGAGGGGAGGATCCAAATTTCAGAATCACTTTGCTGGGTCGATAGACGAATTGGCTTTCTATAACAGAGCATTGAATAAAGAAGAAATTACAATATTAAGTGATAAAAAGACCCAACTTATTAAAGCATTAGAATTCGCTACCTCCGCTAATACCTTAGTCTATTCAGATACACTTTTCTTTGATGATGATGTATTTAACTTAACTAATGTGCAGCGATTAGAGCTAGGCCATATCACTAAGTTTCTTGAAGTCGGTACCCAATACCATTTGATAATCCACGGTCATACCAATGGTATTCCAAGCGATGATTTCTGTGATGTTCTATCTTTAAAGAGAGCACAAGTGGTCCAGAAATATATGTATGACCTTGGTATTTCTTGCCATAAAATCACCACAAAGGCCCACGGTAAGCGCCAGCAAATATCTCCTAATTCTACACCCATTTTGAGAAAGAGAAATCAAAGGGTTGAAGTTGAATTGTATAAAATTTCCAAAGTGTAGTCTCATATATGCATGTTTATTAATATGTTTATCTTTGTAGCAACTTTAACTCTATGCTACTTTCAGTCGTTATCCCTGCTTATAATGAAGCCAAGACAATACATAAGATTCTGGATAAAATCATAGCGGTTGAATTTAAAGACCCCTCAATTCAAACAGAAATCATTATTGTAGATGATTGTAGTAAAGATGGAACTGACCAAGCCGTCCATGATTATTTTGCAGATAAGGAGGTTACTTACAAATTTGACAAACATGAAGTAAATAAAGGAAAAGGTGCTGCACTTCATAAAGGTATAGCTCTGGCAACAGGTGATTATATAATTATACAGGATGCCGATTTGGAATATGATCCTAATGAGTACAATGTCCTCTTGCAACCTATATTGGATGGTTTTGCAGATGTAGTCTATGGCTCTCGATTTATGGGTGGTAATCCTCATAGGATCTTATTTTTCTGGCACAGCATTGGTAACAAGTTTTTGACTTTTATATCTAACATGTTTTCCAACTTAAATCTCACTGATATGGAAACCTGTTATAAGCTATTCAGATCAGATATTGTCAAAGGACTAAAACTTAAAGAGAATCGATTCGGCTTTGAACCTGAAGTGACGGCAAAGATTGCCAGAATCAAGAGTATTAGAATCTACGAGGTTGGTATTTCATATTACGGCCGGACCTACGAAGAGGGTAAAAAAATAAATTGGAAGGATGGGTTTAGAGCCATCTATTGTATTATCAGATATAATCTATTGAGATAGCTTAAATCAAGACAGACTTAAAATATTCGTAAGTCAATTGGAGTCCTTCAGTTCTATCTACTTTTGGCGACCAACCTAATACCTCTTTTGCACGACTAATATCAGGTTGTCGCACTTTCGGATCATCTTTTGGCAAATCCATATAGATAATTTTGGACTCTGTGCCTGTCAATTTGATTACTTCTTCTGCTACATCCTTGATGCTAATTTCTACAGGGTTTCCAATATTGACTGGGTCTGAATAATCACTTAATAGTAGCTTGTATATTCCCTCTACCAAATCCGATACATAGCAGAACGATCTGGTTTGACTTCCATCACCAAAGACTGTAATATCTTTGCCTTCTATGGCTTGGGAAAAGAAAGCGGGTAGGGCACGGCCATCATTGACTCTCATTCTTGGTCCATAGGTATTAAAAATTCTTACTATTCTGGTTTCCAGCCCGTGGTAAGTATGATAAGCCATTGTCATCGCTTCTTGAAATCTCTTTGCTTCATCATAGACACCACGAGGTCCAATTGGATTGACATTGCCCCAATAATCTTCTGTTTGTGGATGTACCAATGGATCACCATAAACTTCAGATGTGGAAGCGATAAGCATACGTGCCTGCTTCGCTTTTGCAAGTCCTAGTAAGTTATGCGTCCCTAGAGAGCCTACTTTTAAGGTTTGTATCGGCATCTTCAAGTAATCAAGTGGAGAGGCGGGAGAGGCAAAATGTAGGATGTAGTCCAACTCCCCAGCCACATGTACATATTTTGATACGTCATGATGATGAAAGCTAAACGATTCTAATGGCATTAAATGACTGATATTATCCATATTGCCTGTAATCAGATTATCCATGCCGATAACTTCATATCCCTCATTGATAAACTTATCACTTAGGTGTGATCCTAAAAATCCAGCTGCACCAGTTATTAATACTCTTTTACTCATGGTCTTCCTATAGAATAGTATGTAAATCCTTTGGCTCTGACATTAGAAGGGTCAAAGACATTTCTGCCATCGAAAATAACCTTATCAGTTAACGAATTTAGGATTCGACCAAAATTAGGTGTTCTGAATACATTCCATTCTGTCATTATGGCTAATGCGTCTGATCCATCCAAAGCACTATACATATCATTAGCATACTCTATTCTATCTCCGAAAATTTGTTTGATATTTTGTATTGCCTCTGGGTCATATACTTTGAGTTTGCAGCCTTTATCCAATAGACTTTCCATTGTATACATAGCCGGAGCCTCTCTGATGTCATCTGTATTCGGTTTGAATGCTAGTCCCCATAAGGCTATTGTTTTGCTGGCCAAGGAATTGCCATAATGTGCTAAAGCTAAATCTACAATTCTTAGCTTTTGTCTTTGGTTGACACCCATGACGGCATCCAGTATTCTAAAGTCATACTCATTTTCTTTAGCGGTCCTATGTAGAGCTTGCACATCTTTAGGAAAGCATGATCCTCCATATCCGACTCCTGGAAATAAGAAGCGTTTTCCTATTCTGCTATCTGTGCCGATCCCTTTTCTGACGGCATCTACATTCGCACCTACACGATCGCATAGGTTAGCTACCTCATTCATGAAGGTAATTTTTGTAGCTAAAAAAGCATTGGCTGCATATTTGGTCATCTCTGCAGATTTCTCGTCCATTATAATGATGGGGTTGCCCTGTCTTACGAATGGTGCATATAAGCGCTGCATGACCTCAGCCGCTTTATCCGTAGAGCACCCTATGACAACTCTTTCTGGTTTTAAGAAGTCTTGTACAGCGACACCTTCTCTTAGGAATTCTGGATTAGAAACAACATCGAATAAGTCTGTAGATAGATTACTACTTAGAGCAGCAGTTACTTTCTCCGCTGTACCTACTGGAACTGTACTCTTATCGACTATAACCTTGTAGTCCTTAATAATATGACTAAGCTGCTCTGCTACTCCCAATACATAGGATAAGTCTGCAGATCCATCTTCACCAGGTGGCGTCGGGAGGGCTAAGAATATGATCTCAGCATCTTTGATACCCGTTTGCAGATCAGTTGTGAAGTGTAATCGGCCTTGCTTTATATTTCTCTCAAACAAAACTTCTAACCCCGGCTCGTAGATAGGAATCTGTCCATTTTGCATTTTTTGGACTTTTTTCTCGTCAATATCTACACAGAAAACATTATTACCTGTCTCTGCAAAGCAAGTTCCGGATACTAAGCCAACATAGCCAGTGCCAATAATGGCAATATTCATAAAATGCTAGTTTTTGTCAAAAAATGAAATTTTTCAGTATATATTCAAAATTATCATAATACCACAGCATTAATGGAACATTATGTGATTATCATTTATTATTTTTAGATCATAGCCGATAATTATTTGTTTAAGTCATTAATTAATGAGTTTTTCACCTAAATGGGGGAATATTTAGAGCTTGTTCTGAATTATCTTTGGACTGTCAATAAATTAATAACAAACCGTTTTGAAACAATAAATTTAACAATCATGAAAAATATATTATTTACACTCTTCTTAGCTGTTCTTGGGACAACTGGATATAGTCAAATTAAAGTTGAAGCCAGTGGAAATGTTGGAATTGGT
>CAZMMQ010000065.1:0-22786 GCA_964567435.1 uncultured Saprospiraceae bacterium
AGTAGTTAAGTAATTTTTCATTTTTAAAATTAAAAAATTGATTTAAAGTATGTAAAAGTAAATTTGATACTATTTATTTTGTCGTAAATTTTTGTTCCATTATCAGCCATGCGTATTTCATAAATACAGTCCAGGCACTTAATGCTGGTTTAGGTTTCTTGCCTTCTCCAATTCTTTTAATTTGCGATTCGTACCAGATGATATTCATCAAACCGTCGATTCCTTTGACGCCAGTTTTTTTAATTTCCGTTGCAAAATTTAATCGACTTTCGTCAAATATTTCATTTCCAATATTTGGATAGATGGCAAAGGGTCGAGCAATCCCAACAATGTCCAATTGGTCAGAAGCAATGGCCTCTTGCATGACGGAAGAAGTACGAAACCCTCCTGTGAGCATTAAAGGTGTATTGGTTACCTTCCTTGCTTTTTCAATATAATCCATAAAATACGCCTCTCTTTTTACCGTACTTGCTCTACGTTTTCCCATCATGGCAGGCGCTTCATAAGTACCTCCTGATATTTCAATTAAGTCGATCCCTTTCTTAGAAAGAATTTTGACCACCTCGATAGATTCTTCCTCGGAGAAACCGCCTTTCTGAAAATCTGCTGAGTTTAACTTGATTCCTATGGGAAAATCCTTCCCTACTTTCTCTCTTATCCTTCTATAAACTTCCACGACAAATCTGGCTCTATTCTCTAAGCTGCCGCCCCATGCATCTTGTCTAACATTGGCATAAGGAGATAAAAATTGGCTTACTAGATAACCATGAGCACCATGAATTTGGACTCCCGAAAACCCTGCTTCTTTTAATATAAGTGAAGTATTGGCAAAGGAATCAATGATGTCTATAATTTCCTTTTCCGTCAGTGCTTCAGGTATTTTGGCGGATGTATTTTTTCTTCCACCTATTTTTAAAGGGACAGCAGATGGCGCTTTTAGGGTAGAATTGATTTGTTCCATGGCTTGCCTGCCAGGATGATTTATTTGTGCCCATAATTGAGTATCAGTACCTTCCACACTTAAAGCCCAATCTGTTAGGATCTTGATATTATCTCGATTCTCTACAACCACATTTCTTGGCTCTCCGATAGCATCAGAATCAATCATTATATTACCAGTGATCAATAAACCTGCTCCGCTCTGCGCCCATTTTTTATACACATTCACTAAGACTTTTGTAGGCTCATGGTGCTTGTTAGCTAAGTTTTCACTCATCGCGGATTTTGCGATCCGATTGCTTAGCACTGAGCCATTTGGCAAGACCATTTCTTTTTTTAAAGTATTCATAGGGCCATGAGTTTCCATTTAGACTGATATCCGATTTTAATTATAATATGGCCTATCAGCTAGCCTTTAGGACCGATACGCATAAGTTGATTATCTCCATTAATTCCTCCATCTTCTTATTGGATTTAACCGCTACCTTTAAACCTGATATATTATTACAGATAAATTTGGCAAGTATATCCGCATTTTTATCGGGAGTGATCTGTCCTAATACTTGACCCTTTACAATTGCGGTTTTAATGGTAGATTCCACTTTTTCCATGTGCTGATTTACGATCATTTTTATCTCTTCATCGTGTACTGCTAATTCAATTCCCGTGTTGACCATAAAACATCCTCTTGGAATTTTCAGGGAATAATCATGCACAATCACTTCTTTGAGAATCGTAGTAATCGTTTCAGGAATGTCATCAGATTGTCTTATCGCCTCCAATACTTCTTCAATGGTTAATTGACTATATCGCTCTAGTGTTTTTATGAATAAAGTTCTCTTGTCTTTAAATGTAGAATAGATACTGGATCTACTTAATCCTAGTTCGCTAACAAGGTCACTGGCAGAGGTGGCATGGTAGCCTTTAAGCCAAAACAATTCCAATGCTTTGTCCAATACTTCAGCTTCTTTGAATGCTCTTACTCTTGCCATATATTATACTAAGTTTTAGAAGTGTTCTTCAATTGAATATGATTCTATTTCTCATCACCGCCAGCCTTTAAGTTTTGAATAGGGCGAAGTTCTTTTTGGGTCAAGGTGTTTTTAGTGAAATTGATGATGTCCATTTGATGTAAGAGTTCTCCCTCTGCAAGAAGATTAGACCCAACGGGTAACTTAGTAGGTAATAAGATCCCATCAAAGTCTTTATAATCATTAAAATAAGCGGCCCCAACAACAAAGTTATATTGATCTCTAACCGTATACTCTAGCTTGACGATTCTTTTTGTAGCCTTATTCAACCATATTAAATATTGGTCAATATCCCTTTGTGGCTCGATGGTATTCCAGGAGGCAATCACACCTTCGCACATGACATTATTTATGGTTTGTTCACCGACATAACCAAATGCATTTGCATTTAATATTCTCTTGGGGAATTCTATAAAATACTGATAGGTAGGAACCCAGAAAGTGATATTTGCATCATCAGCAAAAACAGGCTCAGAATTTTTTGTTGCTGAATAGGTTTTCCAGGATTGAATACCCCAGCTCTTGCCTTCATTTTTTCCATTGACAAAAGTTAGTCTTCCGTCATAAGTATTCGGAATATAGCTTAAGTCAAATAGGGACTTCTCCTCTGGGAAAGGGTTGCTAAATTTGCCTAGAAACCCATACATTTCCTCTTGATACCTAACAGTATAAGTCGAAATACTATCCCAATTTTCTATCATATGAGATTCTGCCATTTCTTGCATCAGCACTTTGGCTTTAGCTACTTGAGGATCCTTTTTCACAGAATCATTTCTCAAATCTGCAGTTCCAAAAAGATACAGAACACCATAGGCTAGAAATATTAATCCTATGATTCCAGCAAGTACTTTTAAAATCTTCTTCATTTTTTTTGTTTTTTCATCGATAAAACCTGAGCAGAAAGTGATAGGACAAATTCCTCCTTCAAAGCCATAAGCTACCTACTGCTTAGTTTTTCCTGCTTTATTTTGGCCAGTGTAGTCGTAGTGATAAGTGACGTTATTGAGGTTATAAAAGACCATTGTGATTCAAAATTCTACTACTTATTGGTTTGTGCTTTGAGCAACTGGTGATGTTATAGTCTATGAAGGACAAAAGGAATGCGGTTAAATGTTTCAATTTGTTGAATGTTCCCTAGAGCTATCAAGGGTTAATATAATTAGTAAAAGAAACGACTGTTCGACAAATATATACTTTATGGAACGTACGTTCCAATAAAAAGTTCTTAATTTGATAGAGTTTTACGAGTATACCTTGAAAAGCCCTAAATCATTGACTTCTGAGTCTTGATTCTATTTTGAAACAGGTATAATATCTTTAGATTTTTCATTTTTTCTTACATACGTGCAACGTTTTTCTTCCATATTGCTAATAAGAGGATAGTAATAACTTTATATTAAGTAACATGAGCTAATTATCTGATTCAGACGTTAGCTTTTAAAAAATAATTAAAATGAGAATTTTCTACTTTTTTGGATTGTTTTTGATAATTTGCTTAGAGGCGAATGCCCAAAACTTCCTCTATTCGTCTGATCAAAATATGGATACTGTATTAGTTGCTGATGACGAATTTAGTTCTGTCATTTTCGTACTCTCTTTTTTAGAAGAAGATGTTACCGAAGATGTAACCTATCATTATAATGTACTAGAAAGAACCATCCCGAAAGAAACAGAATTTCCTTTTTACACCTGGTATAATCAGTTGTGCGACCCTACTTTGTGTTATGCTGACGATGAATCACCTGATTATACAGTTGAGTACCATAGAAGTCCTGAGCAGTTGCAAAATCAAAATTGGGGATATATTCAGTTAACACTCCACCCATGGGGTCAGCCAGGAATAGGCAAGTATGTATTTGAATTATACAAAAACAATGATCCTTCAGTCAAAGATACATTAACGTGGATCTTTCATGTAGAGGCAGAAAATACCACTTCAGTTTTTGATGCGCAAAGCGAATTAGCTGGACAAGTAAATGTTTTTCCTAATCCATCTATAGAAAATGCATTTGTAGAAAACACAGCTAACATTGACTGGAATGCTAAGTTAGTTACTGTTAGTGGTCAGATACTCAAAGAATTTGAAATATCTGCACTCCAAACACTACAACTTCCAAATGTTGCTAACACGACTGAAAACAATTACTATCTTATTCTGGAAGATGACCAAGGCAGGAAAGTGATAAAAGAGATTTTGAGACTTTAAAATTAAAAACAGCTGTGTGGAAAATTAGTCTTAGTCTATGATTGACTCACTATTTTTCTTCCAGCTCAAGAGCGATCATCCAGTTCAAAATTGCCTTAGGCGTTATTTTAATCAGCCATCTTAATCTTCTGTGGTTAGCACCAGTAAGTATGACCGATTTGTTTTTCTTTATTGCTGTCAAAACGTCTTTGGCAACTTCGCTCTTGGTTGTGGCAATCAGCCCCTCAAAAGTTTTCACTTTTTCCATGTCTGAAGTAACTTTAAATTTGGTATCTTTTATTGCGGCAGGGTAGACAGTTAGTATTTTGATTTTTGATTTCTGCTGCTTTAATTCTTCTGCCAGTGCAAGACTGTAGGATGACAAGAAAGATTTTGAGGCGGCGTAGGCTGCCATTTTGGGTACGGGTTGGAAAGCAATGTTGGAGCAGATGTTTTTCCTTTCCTTGAAAACGACCTTTCTCAAGGTTTTCCTCTAGCTTAGCTATCAGAGCCAACATCTGTTCCCTGTTCTGCTTTACAGCTCCATCATTCATATTGATATTGGATTTAGTATCGCCATGTCAGAAAGTCACGTAGTTTTCTATTCTGGAATCGAAAGATTCTCCAAGACTTTCCAAGAAATCAGAACCAAAGAAGGAGACAAAAGACTGGATTCCTTTTTCTGTGAAATGAGGGGCAAGCAGGCTCCAGATTATTTTCTCGACCTCTGCTTTTACAGAATTTGTTTTTCTGACGGAATACTGTGCATACCAAAAAAAGGCAATCATCCATGTACTCAGTGCAAGATTCTTATAGATGCCAGGAAAGGGCTCTGGGTTCATATTCCCCTTTTCTATGGCGAAGGCAATGGCGGCTTCATTATCCTTGATGGTCTGATCGACCATTTTTTTAAATCGTTTTGCCAGAAGGGGGTGGCTGCTCACTAACCTATCTAGAAATATGAAGGCATACTCTTTTTGAAATACCTCATATAGCCTTACTTCATTATGTAAATTCTCAAATGAGGGCAGCAATCTGGACTTTTTTCTTTCAACTTCCAGCTTTTCCCACATTTGTTCTGAGATGGCCTGCAGTAAGGCATCCTTGTCCTTAAAGTGGTATACGAGATTGCCTCGAGATATACCTACTTCTCCTGAAATCTCCAAGAGATTCACGGCATTGTAGCCTTCTTTATTAAATTGTCTTGTGGCCCTTTTCTATTATTCTCTGTCGTGTCTGATTTGCCATATAGACAAAAATGTAAGCATAATTCAATAGTGTCTAATCTATTTGGCAAAGATGACGACAGCCTCGTAGCTAGGTACCTTGGGGGTCTAAGAAAGGATTTGCAAGATCATGAAGAGTGGCATCATTAAACAAGTTGCCAAGTAAAGGACACCCATTCGGTTTGCATGGCCTTCCCTTGAGCATCTCCATTTTCTGCTGGTGGCACAGCTGAAGATGACTGTATAATGTATCTGAGCTATTCTAACAAGAACTTCATCACTTTTAGACTAAAATCTAGATAAGATAATTTGTCATTTAGCGGTAGAAAACATATTATAATAATTTATAATATATTTGCTGACTCATTCCATCGTACAGTTCTTTCTCTTGTAATCACTCATTATTTAGGGAAAGAGATAGATTTATTATCTCACATATTTTGATTTTAATACCTGCTTTATTTTGGAGCTCGAAGGAATCCTAAAGCATTTTGCATTAATCTAAGTACTTCTCATGAAAATTTTACCGATTAACTTAGCTAGAGTCTTATTCGTTTTACTAGCTTGCTTATCATACTCAACTTTCACTACTGCACAATGTACCATACCAGTAAACTTCACTTGCCAATTTAACGTCGATAATGAAGGCTGGAATAATGATGGCGACTGTGCGATAAACCTTTGTGTCGGCCAGAGGCTTGGCATAAGAGCTAGGCAAAGATCCACGAACTACACTTATCAGTGGACCAATTCCGCTGGTGAGATTCTGACAGATTCACGGATTCTTCTACTACCAGGAATATTAGCAGAAAATACAGATAGCTATACTATCCTTATTACAGATAGTGTTACAGGCTGCACGGCGGATGTGACGTTTGACGTGAATGTTCTGGATGCTACTATTGTAAGTACTATCCCTTCTTGCCCAGACAGCAATGATGGGACTATAACAGTAAACCCAGAAAACTCAAGTGGCGCTGTAAGCTATTCTATAGATGGTGTGAATTTCCAAACGTCCAATACCTTTACTAATTTACCCCAAGGATCTTACGATGTCTATATCATGGATGGTAATATAACTGAGCCATGCTTTATTAATGCAGTTGATTTGACATCTATCACATCAAAAGCATTTGCCATTTCACCAAGCTGTAGCGATGGCATTCCTAATGATAATGGTTTCTTACAGATAAGCTTGACCAATGGTGATCGATATGACTTTGTGGAAGGCAGTACCTATACAGGTAGTGGTGACTATGCTACAGCCACTCCTATTAGCTCCATCCCTGTCACTAGTCCATCCACACTTCCAAATCCCACTGTCCCAACAGATTACACAATAAGGATTTATAATGGATCAGGAACCTGTTTTCAGGATGTAGTAGTCACCATGATGCCACAGAATTGTGATAATTCTTGCAATTGTGAAGAGTATCTATATCTAAATGAAACCACTAATGGTGGAAGAGTCCATAAATATGACATAAATGAAAATTTTGATCCTAGCAATCCCTCTCTTGAGAGCATAGAATCAGAAATCGGAATGCCTTGGTATAACAACTTAGCTTTAAGAGGAGATCTTACTTTTCCTCATGGCTTAGGTATAGATGAATTTGGTAACCTTTATATAGGTGAGGCTGGTTCGATTAATGCACCAAATAATGACATCAGAAGATTGAACTGTGAAGCTGAATTAGTCCCCGAGTCAGAATTCGTCATACCAGATGCTACGGGCACAAATTTTGGTAGCCTAGATGGCAGATTGTATGTCAATCAAAATGACCAGAATAATCCTACCACACAATCCTATATCACTGTTTATGACCTATGTGATGGCAGCTTACTTGGATTCTTCTGTTTAGATGGTTTAGGTCCTTCAGATTGGGGTCTATCTCTCAATGATGATGGGACCATTTATGTCAGTTCAGACAGAGATGATGGTACAACCAATCACATTTTTGTATTTGATGTGAATGCCGAAACCCTCAATCCGCCTAATGACCCTACTCCAGTTTGCATAGATCCATTTCTTACTGCTGATGGATCATCTCCTACGATAGGGTCTACAAATTTGACTTCTAACTTTATCTGGGGTGTGACTTATGACCCTGATGGAAATATTTATGTAGTGGAGGAGATCAGGTCTGGTCCTGATTTGCCTGCAGGAGCATCCAGAGCATACAGGATATTCAAATATGATAGTAGTGGCGTGCTGGTTACCACGTCGGTTTTGGATACAGTAGATGGTGATGGTGGCTTTCACACCGCATATGGCATAATCTATAGTGAAGAACTAGATATGTTATTAGTGTCTACAGGATCTCCTGTGGATGATTGTGTTTCTTTATTCGACCTTGATCTCAACTATCTAGGACCAGCAGTTCCCGCAACAGGTACAAATGATACGCAAGCCAAGGGTTTTAACTTGACAAAAGAATGTTGTCCTTCATCTAACAACATAGTGATAGATACAATAATCTGTGATGCAGGCGCTCTGGATGAGTTGTTACTAAGTGATCTATTTACTTGTGACGGTAATGTCTGCGAAGGAGACTGGATTGAGGGTGCTGGTAATACTGGATTGACTTATGATCCTTGTGATGAATCAATATCAATTGATTCTCCAGATGCATGCGGCAGCTTTATGTTAGAATCCGATGGAGTAAGTGATAATTCGATCTGTGGAGCATTTAGAATCCAAATAAACATTACTCTAGCAGAAAACTTGAATCCCATGATTAGTGGAGACCAACTTCTCTGTCCGACTGACTCGCCAGCTGAACTTACTTCCACCCTAGGTCCAAATAGTACAAGCTCAGTTGATTATCAGTGGCAGATAAGTACTACTAACTGTAATGATGGATTTACAGATATAGCCGGCGCTACTTCTAGCACTTATACTCCCAGCCCGATTACAGCTACTACTTATTACAGATTATTGACAAGTACTTCGTCATGTCCACAATCCATCTGCGAAGAACCTAGTAATTGTGTAACGTTAACTCTTGACAGTATTTGTTGTCCAGCGGAAAATTGTTTTTCAAGTACAATTACTAGAAATTAATCTATGCCATAACTGAGTAATAAATGGGATACCTCCTCAAGTACTCCAAGGATTAATATAAAAGTATACCAGATTATCAAGGGCCTCAAGTAGAATGAACCTGGTCGCAAGGTCGAAGAGATCAGAACTTAGGTCACTTGGAGTATGGACTTCATGAGTGACGGCATGGAAGACTGGTAAGAAGATCAGAACACTTAACAGTATTGATGCCTACAATCGTGAATGCTCGGCGTCAAAAGAGATAGGAGTGAGTCAGCATTTGCACACAGAGAGTTACACGGGTTCTTGATGAGGTGGTCGAGATGAAGGGAAAAACAATCATCTACTGCAGATTTTTTTATAGGAATAAATTGAATCTGGAGTTGCACTTTAAACAAAATCTATAAATAAAACAATCTTCAATAGAATCACAGGGATATATTCCTATTAATTGTAGGCGGTCTTGGACAAATTTTCAATGTATAGGCACCTACAGATCTGGATTAGAAACTAAAACAAACATATTATATTATTTTTTAATATGTTTGTTTTGGTTTATTTATAGCCTAGTCGAAATAAATTAGGTTCTAACGTAGGTTTTTATTTAATCTAAGGAAGAATAATTATGAGTAAGAAAATAAAATATATATTTCTGCTTACTATATTAGTCTCATTGACAAGTTTATGCCTTTACGGATTAGAATTACCTTCCTATAGCTCAAACAGTTTTGTCGGTGATTGTGATTTTATACCAGAAAATGTTGCCCTGACAGGTAGTGCAACCTCTAGTTCTTCGACACTTGCTAGTCCTCCAGAAAGGGCCATAGATGGAGATCCTAATGGTACTATTTTTCACTCTGCAACGGAAACTGATCCGTGGTGGCAAGTAGATCTAGCAGTGCCTTGCCCTATTAGTAGCATTGTTTTTTATAACAGACCCGGACAGACAGCAAGAGCCAATGGTCTCATAATCGAAGTACTAGATGCCGGTGGAGCAGTCGTGTTTACAGATAGTTATCCGGTTGCTCCCAATGTAATCACAGTGCCTGTTACTGGAATTACTGCCAGTGCCGTCAGATTGCGCCTAGTCGGTGACAATAGGATTCTCAATTTTAATGAGCTGGAAGTATATGACGGAACCAGTCCTGTGGTGACTGCCTTTCAAGCGACCTGCACTGACGGTATACCCGATGACAATGCATACTTACAGCTAGGTGGCATTACCTTCGGTGATCGATTTCATTTTTCACAAGGAACAAGTTTTGATGATAACGGAGGAACGCTTACATATGCTAATGGCCAAATAATTAATGGCTCTTCTGTGCAAACAGCTAACAACTTACCTAATCCAAATGTACCAACTACATACACCGTGAGACTCTACAATGGAAGCAATACTTGCTTTCAGGATATCCAAGTGACTCTACTACCTCAAGATTGTCTTATAAGTTGTCAATGTACTGACTATGTGTATCTCAATGAAACAACGAGTAACGGCGCCGTTCATAAGTATGAAGTCAATCCGGATGGCACCCTGACAGAAGTTCCAGGTAGTTTGGGATTGCCATTTTATTCCAGTAATAATTTTCCTGCTTCAGAAAGTTTGCCAAGACCGCATGGAGTAACTACAGATGTAAATGGAAATTTATTTGTAGGACAAAATTTTAATGGTGATATATTGAAACTGAATTGTCTGGGTGATATTAAGCCATCCTCAGAGTTTAGCATACCAGACGGTGGATTTAATCTTGGCTCAATTGATGGAAAAGTATATGTGAATTCTGCTTCTAATCCTGGCATACAGGCTTATGATTTGTGCACAGGTGAGAGTGAAGGCTATGTGGATATAATAAGCGATGCAGCTGATTGGGGTTTTTATGTGGATGAAAATGGTACCTTCTATTCCACAAATGGATTTGGTGTATTTGGCGATAACCATGTGACGATTTTTACTCCTACAGAGGCAGATTTCCAAGCTAATACACTATTCCCACCTACCTGGGTTAGTGATAGTAGTAACCCTGATCCTTCAGTAGGTGATATAGGAGTGGTACCATTAGGGAATTTAGGAGGAATAACAACAGATCCAATGGGCAACATATATCTAGTCCTTGAGATTGCCCAGACCGGTTTTCCTACTACAAGATGTTCCAGAATTTATAAGTATTCACCAGCGGGTCAAATATTGGCGATATCTGCTGATGATTGCATTGGAGACGGTACAGGTTGGAATCTGGCTAAGGGTTTAATTTATTCTGATGCATGTGATTGTATATTCGTATCTACAGAATCTGCAATAGATGATTGTGTCTATGTTTTCGATACAAACCTCAACCCTATAGGAACAGGAGTTCCACCAGTAGCAGATACGCAAGCGAAAGGTATAGGTATAACTACAGAATGTTGTCCTATAAATAATAATGTAACCATAGATACCCTTCTATGCGCAAACATATTAAATGAAAGTATCGATCTCCAAGACTTGCTACAATGTGAAGGAATAATATGTGAAGGAATTTGGGAAGAGGGGTCAAGCAATAATGGAATGGTATTCGATGAATGCTCTAATAATATCATGATATCAACGCTTCCAGCATGTGGCAGTTTCACATTTAATTCGGATGGCTTGGCTACAAATAACAACTGCGGAGCTTTTATCTACACAATAAATGTTTCTGTTGACTTTATTACTCCACCAGTTATAACTGGTGCACAAGAATTATGTCCTGAAGATGATCCAACCCCTTTGACCATAGTGACTCCCGCAACATCTGCAAGTGGAAGTACTGTCAGTTATCAATGGCAAATGAGCACCGAGAGTTGTACTAGCGGATTTACTGATATAGTAGGACAAACTACAACCACCTATGACCCACCAGTTGGGCTGACACAAACAACATATTATAGGCTAGTAACTTCCGCACCAGATTCATGTAGTGGAGAATCATGTACTGTTATGAGTAATTGTATTACACTTACAGCTGCAACAAATTGTTGTCCCACAGAAAATTGTTTTGGAATTGTGGTAACAAGGAATTAGGGCTTACTTTTATAGTTGTCTTATTCCTTCGAGATGTTATTGGGTAAAAAATAGATATAGCCTGCTCTATATCTTTTCCCACTGACAAACATGGATTTGCTCATTAGGTCTGACTATGAAGAGCCTTGTGAGTTGAGAGAATTTAGCTTGATTCTGTGAAAGGTTGAGGGCTGAGAGTCATATTTGTTTACCCGATTTTTATCTTTAAAATTTTGAAAATAAATTTTTCAATTTATCCGCAACTTTTTAGATCGGTCAATGATATGTCGTCGTCTCTGCGAGGTACGAGTAGATATGTCGTCAAATACATCCATTTGTTGCCAACTAAAACATAAGTTATGTCACTGCCCCAGCAAGTATTTATTCGCTCAACTTCAAAATTTCTATCAAGCAAATTGCCAGGTGACATTGAGAAGAGCTAACTGTAAAATATATGCGGAGTACTACCTCGACTGATAGTACTCCGTCATATTTTTTGTTTTGTGCATTTTAATTTCTTCCAGCAATCACTCCTCCGTCAGTATCCCATATTGCCCCTGTAACCCATGAAGACTTACTCGAAAGTAAGAACATTATACTGTTCGCAATATCATTTGGAGTACCGTTTCGACCAATTGGGTGAAACCCATTAAATCCTTTTAATGCTTCTTCAGCTTCTTCTTTTCCTCCAAAAACACCATGATAAACTGGTGTATTCACAACTGCAGGAGAGACGGCATTGACCCTAATATTGTGATCTGCTAATTCCATAGCAAGATGCTGCGTAAGTGAATGCAATCCCGCTTTTTGCATGGAGTACGCAGAAGATGGAGTTGCCTTAACGGCTTGCTTTGCCCACATAGAACCAATATTTACAATGGAGCCTCCACCACTTTTCTGCATAGCTTTTGCTGCTGCCTGCGTCAAAAAGAAGAAACCTCTATTAAGATCTAAATATGAGTCATAGTCTTCAGTTGTATGATCTAAAAAGGGTTTGGGTCCAAAGATGCCTGAGGCATTAACTAGGAAATCTACATTTGATAAACTATTAATTTGCTCAATCAATTTTTTGACATCTTCTCTGTTTGTGATGTCTACTTTGTGCTTGAATAAATTAGGTTCATCAGCAACCTTGTCTGGATTTCTTCCTACAATATGAACGATTGCTTCATTGCTTAGTAATTCTTGTGCAGTGGCTTTTCCTATTCCACTAGTGCCTCCAATTATGATGGCTACTTTGTTTTTAAATTCAGTCATTTGCAAATTTTAATAGTTAATAGACAGACAAGTCTGTCTGTAATTGAATAAATTTTTTTATATAATCTGAGCGCAGATACTCTTAGCTTCCTTTATCGGCCAATTCACTTGATGTAAATGGCTTTCACCCACAGCACTTTCATATAGTAAATAGATTTGTCTTATTTTCGATTCTCTATATTTCAATGTTTTTCCTTTAAAGTTTACTTTAGTCAAGTCAGTAATAAAGGCAATCAATTGACCTTTTTGTTTTTGGATTTCATTTCTAATCTTTCTATCATTTCTTGGTAGTTCTGAAATTGTTTTTATACACCAGCAACCATTAAATTCTTTATCATTAAAGAATTCATCCAAAAAATCAAAAATTAGTAATACTCTTGATTTAGTCTCTTTTTTAGAATTGCAGTAGTCTTTTATCTTAATCAAGAACTTTTCGTTCATATATTTCAAGTAAGAAATACATAGTTCTTCTTTTGATTTAAAATGGTTATAAAGTGTTGCTTTAGCTATTCCAGCCTCTTTGATTATTTCATTTATTCCTGTTGAGTTGTAACCATTTCTATAGAATAGATCTGAGGCTGTTTCGATTATGTGATCTTTTATTTCTGATCTCTTCACACTTCGAAGATATGTAAATAATTATAAGTAGACAAGTCTGTCTATATTAGACAATTCTAGTAGGTCTTGTCCGTGATAAAAGCAGGTACATCCCAGCAGCTGCTATTTGCTCTATGTCAATAGAAATAAAAACTCTACCATTCTAAAAAAAACCTGGACGATTTCCTAATGATCTGCTTGAATAATCTGGACACAAAATGAGGCAAAGAAATTGGGAAGGGTGGGGTAGCTCAATGGGCACCCCATCATGATCATGTGTTAATCACTTTTATCATTCATCACAGCTACACAATAGATTATTGGAGTAATGCTGATTGATCAGCCTATATCCTTTCACATATGGATAATTTCCCCCATACCCCAAATTTTCAGTTGCAATGGAAAACTCACAATTGAACTCAAGAGTGCTTTCTCCTTCTTTCAAGCTATTGGGATTACAGTATGGGTTAGGGATCTCTCTGCAAGATGTCATTATCATATCCCCTACAACGTGGTTCAGGATTTCCTTAAGGTCTATCTTATACTTTTCGACAGCCTCTTCGTTGATATAGGTAGTATACCTTCCTGTGGGCTCTCCTTTTCTCATGATCTTGCTCCTTGATATCTCGATGTGGTTGTAGAAAAATGAATTAAACTCAGCGACCTTATCATACCTTTGATTATTCATGAAGTTTAGATTGTAAAACTCTTTTGTATACTGTTTTTTCGTTGAATTGAAATACTTGGGAACAAGAGGTTCGTGCTCCGAATCCATCCATAATTCATGCTTCATGATTTCAAAACCATGCATTACCTTTCCTTTTCTCTCGTTCTCTACAGATGAAGCACACTTTAATTTTACATCGCTGGATCGAGCCACATAATAGAGTCCTGGTTTTTTGAATGGTATAGGTATCGTATAAGGTTTTACTAATTCCCAATCTCCTTCATAGCCACTACATGGACAATATTCTTGTACCTTATTTGATGGGACATAGGGTAGAAAGTTTGGGTTCTCAAAATCTGGATTGAAAAAAACATCAAAGGAAAAATCCTTATATCCCATGATGTCATCTCCTTTGGAATTTCTAGCAGAATTCCATAAAATAGCCAAGGCAGATAGTAGAAAAAGAACAACTCCAAGCAATACTCTATTTAAATGACCACTTGGCGACTGAGCTTCTAGACTGTTTTGAAGCTTTTGATTCTTAATGTTAAGTTCTTTTGCTTCCTGTATTCGATTCAGATTTTTGATAGACCGCTCATACATTCCCTGTGTAGCTGTGCCTGATATCAACTTTGTGATTAGACTGTTGCTAAGACACAATTGGTCCGCAATTTCTCCGAGAGTTGTATGGCCAAATTTGGAAGTAATAGGATTTCTCTTTCCATAAATTTCTTCAAGCTTGAGTAGTAATATTTCTCTTAAATCCAACAATTCTTAAAATAAATATTTATGTAAAAAAGTGTAAAATAGAATAAAATATTGTAAACAAATGTATTGTCAGAATAATATTGTGAAATCAATGAGATTGGTTTCATATGTTTACGTCACTTACTTAAACACAAACTATGAAACATTTAACTATTCTTACGCTTATTCTACTCTCTACGGTATTGTGCCAGGCGCAAATCAGTGGTACTGTATATGATATGACAACCAATGAACCGCTCATCGGTGCCACAGTCTACAACACTGCTAATGAAGTTGGGACAATAACCGACGTAGATGGCAATTTCCAACTTGATGGTAATGCAGGAGACATGATTCAAGTCAGTTATGTAGGATATGGCTCTAAGGAAATGACTGCATCCTCGGCCAATTTTGAGGTATTTCTGTCTGAGGGCACTGAGTTAGACGCTATCACAGTAGTAGGTTCTAGAGGTAAGCCTAGAACAGACGTAGAAAGGCCAGTTCCAGTAGATGTCGTAAATGCCAAAGAGCTCGCTTCTACTGGTCAAACTGATCTTGGACAGCAAGTTCAGTATTCGTCCCCTTCATTCAACTCTGCAAAGTATGGAGTCAATGGCACAACCAACTATGCCGATCCTGCTTCTTTGAGAGGTCTAGGGCCAGACCAATCTCTGGTTTTGGTCAATGGAAAAAGAAGACATCAGTTTTCTACGCTTAACCTCAATGTCGCACCAGGATTAGGAAACGTGGTTACTGACCTAAATAGCTTGCCTACTGGAGCGGTTAAGAGAATGGAAGTACTAAGAGATGGTGCTGCTGCACAGTATGGCTCTGATGCTATAGCTGGTATTATTAACATCGTACTTAAAGACCAAAATGACGGAGGAACCTTCCAGACGACAGTGGGACAGCATTTCAGCTCTCCAGATGATGATGCATCAGGCGGTAGAACATTCAGAGATGGGTTTACTGTTAAGAATTCATTGAACTATGGCTTCAGTCTAGGTAAAGAGAAAAGCTTTTTCAATTTTACTTTAGAGCATTTCAGATTTGCTGGAACCAACAGATCAGACTACTACTCTGGAACCATATATCCTTCAGTGCCAGAAGATCAGCCTAGAGATGCTGATGGCAATATCATACCTACTGATAATTACCCATATTTGACTGAAGACCCAAGAGGAGAAAGAAACATTTATCCTCAAGAAGATTTTGTCGTAGGTAATTTTGGTAGTAATGAAAATGAAACAAGGCAATTTTTTGTTAATGCTGGATATCCTTTAAATGATTCTGGATTGTCCTTGTATGCAAATGGAGGATACTCAGATAAATTCATAACAGCATTTGGATTCTTTAGAAATCCAGGTAGATTCTCTAGAGCAGTTTTAAGTGTTTTTCCTGATGGCTATGTTCCTATTTCTCCTGGGACAAGTACTGATTTTTCTTATTCAGCAGGGATTAAAAATACATCACTTGACGGTGCATGGAATTGGGATCTAGGTTATTCTAAAGGTCATAATGATTTATTCTTAGATATATTTAATACAACAAATCCTTCTTTTGGATCAGCAACAGAAACCTTCTTCCACGTAGGTACATACAATGTAGAGCAAGATGTTATCAATGCTGACGCGTCCAAGGCATTCGATGTAGGAGGTTTGGCTGGGCTAAATCTTGCATTTGGAGCGCAGTACAGATCAGAAAGGTACTGGCAGACAATAGGAAGTGAACAATCATTTACAGCTGGGCCACTAGCTTCAGAAGGTAAAGATGTAGGCTCTAGTGCACGTCCTGGAATTGCTGACGAAAATGAAGTAGACAGATCAAATATAGGAGCATACATAGATGTAGAAGCAGATGTAAACGACGCATTCCTTGTTGCTGCAGCAGCACGATTTGAAAACTACAGTGACTTTGGAAGTAATTTGTCTGGCAAGTTAGCAGCGAGATACAAGCTGACTGATGACTTTTCTGTAAGAGGTTCTTTTAATAGGGGCTTTAGAGCACCATCTGTCTCACAGTTAGGAACTATCAATAATACATCTACTGTACAGAATGGTGTAGTTGTTATTACCAGACAGGTAGAAGCCGCTGACACTAGACTAGAACAGTTAGGTATCTCTCAGCCTCAAGCTGAAATCTCAAACAACCTCAACTTAGGTGTAACTGCAAAGTTGATGGATGGGGCATTATTGATAACAGCAGATGCCTACCAGATTATCATCGATGATAGAATAGTTATTTCTGAAAGATTAAATACAGCTAACTTTCCAGCTGTAGCTAATTTATTCCCTGACTCAAGAGAAATAAGATTCTTTACCAATCACGCTGATACGAAGACGCAAGGTATAGACATCGTTGCAGCTTATAAGAAAGCGTTTGCCGAAGATCAAAGTCTGAGTCTAAGCGTGGCAGCTACCTTTAACAACACAGAAGTCACAGGACAGAAAGATACACCTTCAGAAATATTGGAAGGCTCTACTGGTCAGGAAAACTTCAAACTACTAGGTCAGACAGCAATCGAACTTATAGAGGTGGCGATCCCAAGACAAAAGATATTATTTAGTGGTCAGTATAATCATAATAACATAGGTGTGACTCTTAGATTTACCAGATATGGGTCCGTGCAGGCATTTAGTAGAGGTCTTTCTCCAGAAGACAGCAATACGATTTGTAATGAGGATGGCTCTAGATGTGTCCAAGAATTTGCTCCAAAAGTAGTCACTGATTTGGCACTGACATGGAAGTTTAATGAGACATTCTCATTGTCAGGTGGAGCTAATAATCTTCTGGATATTTACCCCGACAAATACAATACAAGCAGAAATGGTTTTGTCGGATCTGCAAGTTCTTATGCGGCTGGACAGATTCCATATTCTAGGAATTCTAATCAGTTTGGATTCAACGGAAGGTACTTGTACTTGAGTGGAAGTATCAATTTTTAGAATAGTAGTTTTTTCATAAATAAGAAGTAAGGGCCTCCTCTAGGAAGTCCTTACTTTTTGAATTATGAGTATGGAGACGATCATAACTATTGTAGCTTGTATATCTGTTGGCTTTTTTCTTAGGATTACTGGAATATTGAGTAAAGATGATGCTTCAGTGCTCAACAGATTAATAATCTATTTTTTTTTGCCCATAATATCAATTTTGCATATACCGAGTATAGAATTGAATAGTGGATTGATGTGGCTAACAATAAGTCCCTTTATAGTATTTGTGGGTAGTTATGTTTTTTTCAAAATAATCAAGGGAACTTCAGCTTTATCTCAAGAATCATTTAAGTCGTTGGTGTTAACTTGTGGCATAGGAAGCACCTCGTTTGTAGGGTTTCCGATTTTCGAACTACTATATGGAGATGAAGGTCTTGCTTATGGCGTCTTCTTAAGTTTAGGAGGAACCATATTGGTTTTTAATACAGTGGGAATGTATTTTCTGGTAAAGTACAGTTCTGCACAACACTTATCAGTGAGAGAGATACTGAAAAAATTAGTTACGTTTTTTCCATTCTTAGTTTTTCTTGTAGCCATTATTTTTAATGTCTTTGGCATATCTTACTCTGATCGCACAACTTCATTGCTACAGTTATTAGCAAGTCCATTCAGTGTCATAGCATTAGTTGCCATTGGTATCCAGATCAATGTACGTAGCATTAAGACTTACAAATTTGAATTATTTGTAGGGCAACTATATAAGTTAATCGTATCACCGCTTATTATTTTTCTTTTGATCTGGGTCATTTTTGGGAAAGAAGATACACTGGCAAGAGTTTGTATACTTGGAGCTGGTATTGGTTCCATGAATGCCATCTCAGTACTAGCTGCTGAGAAAAAAGTTCAACCGGAGTTATCTTTAATGATGCCAGCTATTGGCATTCCCCTTTCTGTATTTTCATTATTTGCTATTGATTATCTTTTATGAGAAAGAATCTTGCTGCTATAATAGGTCCACTTGGATATTTAGTTATTATTCTTTTTTTTAAACCCGTTGGTTTATCGGCAAGTGGTGTTGCTGTATTGGCCGCTACTTTCTGGATAGCCTTGTGGTGGATTACTGAGGTGACCCATATCGCTGTGACGGCCTTATTACCTATTGTGTTATTTCCTTTAGCAGATGCCCTGAGTTTGTCGGATACCACAGCATCTTATGGTCACAAGTATATTTTCCTATACATGGGAGGCTTCTTCCTTGCCATCGCCATAGAGAAATGGAACTTGCATAAGCGGATAGCCCTGAATATCATCTCCCTCGTCGGCACCAGCATATCACGTATTGTGCTAGGTTTTATGGTGGCTACTGCATTCATGTCCATGTGGATATCTAATACAGCCACCAGCGTTATGATGCTCCCCATAGGATTAGCTATAATCAGGCAACTTAAAGATCATCCATCTACAGAAGAAAATGAGAATGAGATTTTCGGCAAAATGCTGATGTTATCTATAGCTTACAGTGCCTCCATAGGAGGCATTGCGACCCTTTTTGGGACACCTCCCAACCTGGTATTTGCGGGAATAATCAAGGAGTTGTATGGCATTGAAATCTCATTCGCCAAATGGTTAAGTATTGGTCTACCCATATCTCTGACCTTGTTGGTCATAGCATGGTGGTATATGACACGTGTAGCATTCAATCTACGCATCACTGAATTCCCCGGAGGAAGAGAAGAGATTATTAGGCTCAAATCAGAATTAGGTCCTATGAAGAAAGGGGAAATCACTGTGGCAGCGGTCTTTGCTCTGACAGCACTGATGCTCATCCTCAGACAATGGCTTCAAAACTATATTCCCCAATTAGATGATACTATCATCGCTATGATAGCAGGCATTTCCTTATGTGTGATACCCTCTAGCGAAACGGAGGGAAACATACTCAATTGGAAAGAAGCAGTAAAGATGCCATGGGGAGTATTGATATTATTTGGAGGTGGAATGGCATTAGCATTAGGGTTCTCTCAAACAGGATTAGCTGAGTGGATCGGGAGTCAATTCAATCTTCTGAATAAATTACCAATTATAGCTCTTGTTTTGATTCTGACCATAAGTGTCAATTTTCTAACTGAGATCACTTCTAATCTGGCTACTACAGCTATGCTTTTACCTATCCTGGCACCTATAGCAGAAAGTATAGATGTTCATCCTTTTTTACTTATGATTTCAGCAACCATAGCGGCTTCTTGTGCATTTATGTTGCCTGTAGCAACACCTCCAAATGCAGTAGTTTTCGGATCTGGCATACTTAAGATATCTGACATGACCAGAGCTGGTCTAAGATTGAATCTAATATCTATTTTTCTGATCTGGATTTTTGTTTATTTCTTTTTGGAAACGATATTAGGTTTTCCACTTTCTAGTTTTCCATTTTGATTGTCGATAACGATTATTGACCTAATTCTCTGATAATGTTTGACTCAAAATATAGAAATACTTACCCACTAATATGAGGGATGAGTACTAAGATGAGTTATCGAATGACGCTGTGGGTAATAGAGTAAATCAATGTACTTTTCTTTTCGATTTACAAAAGAAATGACCAGCAAGAAGTATTGGATATATCTATATATCAATCTTGCAAAAAAGCTTTCAGGCATTTTTAGGCAGAGATTGATTGCAATAGAAGACTTAAAGAGGCAGTGTGCATTTTCAAAAAAAAAACGCTACAATAGATCAGATTTTGGACTAAATGCCCAAAAGACTTCTTCTTTATCTCCAAAGAATTTTTTATCAACGTTATTCTCTAATCTTGCAAATCTCATGGCTAAGCCATTATCCTACATTGATTTTCAGTTAAAAGATTTTTCATTGTGCCCCATCATTATTTGATAATAGAGAGCTATATGATCTTAATTACGCATATTTAGCTCTTTATCAATTTCTGCCATTTCTACGAATTCGTTTGCTTTCAACTCTTCGATCAATGACGCTGATTGGCATATCTTTTTATTGAACTCGAAAAGATAGATGTTCATGGGAGCACTAATATTTTTGACGAATGCAAGTTGACATTTTTTAAAGCTAGAGACGATTTTGTCTACAGACTCCTTGTTCGCAGTCTTAATTATAACTCTCTCAATGTGCCTACTGTCTTTTTCGCCCTTTACTGTCTTTTTCTTGTGAGTATTGCATGAAAAAATCACGATTGAACTTAACAGTATAACTAGACTAATTATTTTTTTCAAGATATCAAGATTAGACTATTTTGTTATTAATTAGATTTAATGAATTTTTTTGTAACCGATTTGCCATTATTGGTGTGAGCATTAATAAAGTAAATACCATCAGGAAAATGATGCATATTTATATTTAAATCTTCAGGGCTTTGAATTGATTTTTCAATAACCTCATTACCAAGGGCACTAAATATTTTTATGTTACTCAATTGGTCGTTTGACTGATCATCCCACTCTATTGAAAATTGTCCTCTATTAGGATTAGGTATCAAAGTCAAGAAATCTGAAGATAAGATATCATTAGTAGATGAAACCCGGTCTGAAATCAATACACAATAATCTTCTATTTCTCCAAAAGGGTCAGTGTCCCAGTCACAAGGCGTATTATTATATAAATCTCCAACAATCATGACTACCCTCATTTTCGTCAGTCCTATGGCAGCATCCTCCGGTACATTAAAGTTTGCCGTGACTGATTCATCCGAAAACTCTTCCATAACCAACTCTTCTTGTTCGAAAGATCCATTACCATTAAAGTCAATCCAAACAAAGAAGTTTACTTCAGCAGAATCATTATTTTCAAAACCAGGATTTATAGCAATTGTATGCATTTCATTCAATTCGACTATAAGATCATAAGTATCTTCGTAATCTGTAAATACGCCAATGTTGCCTGTTTCAATTAATTGTCCATCAAACTCGATAGATTGAATCCATTCATAAAAATTATCTATGAGAATGTCTCCTAGGCAATATTCTTGATCTAAGCAAGCGCCACATCCACTTGTTTCAAATATTTCTGCATCAGTAAAACCTGTATTGATGCCTTGGCAGTTGGCTCTAATCTGTACCTGATATTCAGTACATTCTTCTAAATTATCCAAAACGACTTGAGTATCAGGAACATCTAATTCTTGGATAGAAGCTCCATTCATGTCGCTTAAGAGTATGGTGTAAGTTTCACTTCCTAGTACAGATTGCCAAGATAATGTTATTGAAGACATGGCATTTTCTTCTAAGACGAAAGTAGGGTTTCTACAACAACCGTCTGACTCAAAAACAAATGAGTCAGTGTAATCAGAAATACCACTCATGCAACTGCTGCGTACCTGAAATTCATATAGATTACAAGATTCTAAGCCTGTAATGTTCAAAGGTGGAACAGCATCTGCAATGAAATTCCATTCTTGATCTCCTTGTTTTCTCCACCTAACGGTATCAGACTCAGAGATAGTTAATTCAGTCCAATCAAGTGTTGCGCTAATATCTGTAATTTGATCTGCTGTCAAGGAAAATGGTGCAGGACAAGATCCACAGTCATTTATCAACAAATTCAGGCTATTGTTAAGATTTAGTCTTTTCCCAGTGGCAGTAATATCTTGAAGGGATGCATTGTCTTCACCTCCACTAAGGATGTAGTTCCTTACAAGTAGAGCTGCCTGAGCTGGGTCTGACTTGGCAATTTCTATAAATTGATTACAGGGAGAAGAATAGAGTAAAGCAATAGCTCCTGCTACATGTGGCGTTGCACCTGAAGTGCCTCCAAAATCAGCATATCCACCATTGTTGGTCAAGGTCCAAGTGCCTTGTCCGAAAGCGCCGATATCTATATTTTCTTTACCAAAACCAGCAAATAACACCTTTTCATCATTATGATCTAGATTTGTCACGGATAATAAAAAGTCACTTGGACAGGATGTTGGCAAATCTCCAAATTCATCTACATTCTGATTGTCATTGATGGTTGCTCCAGCATTAAGAATCCCAATGACTCCCAAAGAATCGTAGAAAGAACACCAAATAGGTGCATCCGCAGCTTGGCCACCATCTACCCCCCATGAGGCATTTGTGGTAACTACAAAGGCTCCTTCTTCACCGTTAGTTTCATTATATCTTCTCCTAGCCG
>CAZMMQ010000066.1:0-22425 GCA_964567435.1 uncultured Saprospiraceae bacterium
TACTGACAGGCAGCCTTCAGTTATCTATGAGTCAGCTTCCTGTGGGATTGTATGCTGTGGAGTTTGTGCCGAGGGAGAATAAGGAGCGGGTAGTGTATACGAGTCGGGTGACGAGGGTAGAGTAGGGTTAGATTTTTTTTCTGTCACTTTTTCATCGATAAAAAGTGACCAAAAATCTAGTTGCAACAAGGGTAATTTTTTGTGCTTACCCACCTATTGCTCTACTCACAAAAACCATCTCAACTCCTGACATTTCGTGCTCTTTTTTCGATAGTCAATTGCCCAGTGACTATGCCAAAATTGATATTTTGGTTCTCTCTTTTTAAAGGTCCGTTAAGGACCCTTTTCAAATTGCTCTTTGCAAATTTTGTATATGTGTTTATGTTCGTCGCCTGATGAAGACGGAGAAATTTCCACAAGGTCGATTTGTAAAGCCCTTGCAAAAACACACAAAGTGTGTAATGTTATACTATGAGAAGGGGCATCTCATAAGGGATAGCCTCTTTTTTATTATGCAAGTGATACTACTGAGGTGATCATTTTGAATCTTAGGAGTTGAAATTACCGCTAGGAGTCATCATCTTATTGTCCCTTTGATAAGCGTATAGCACCGCGACTACAAGTCGCGACGAGCGAAGGCTTTCTTGTCTATAGCCATAGTGGTGCTGGGACTGGACTAGCCTCTCTTTTTTGTCACACGATTTGTGATTGCCTTCCCAAATGAAGGTAGGCTTTCCGAGAATCGGTAAAGTTGGATGAATTGGCAAGAACACCATCGACAATCAATTTCTTAGAATCGCAAAGCTCGGATGAGTTGAAGAAAGCTCCAGTAAATGAGGCAGATATTGTCTTTTTAATGTCTGATAGTTGGGGGATGAACTAGTATTAGTGTAAAAAATACCCAAACTATCTGTTGATTCTGTAAAAATCCGATATTTTACAACCGCTTAATAACCAAAATAAGCTTGATTAGAGAAATATTAAGAAAAATGAAAGTGGTTGGTAGGCTAAATTACTGATGAAACTATAACAAATGAAAAACATATTAGATGATAAGTCATGGCTATTGATATTGGCCATCCTCATCATTCATAGCGCTTGTTCACAAAAGATTTCTAATCCGACACTCCCAATAGTCGAAGATAAAGACTTCGTACAATCACTCATGTCTGATATGACTCTCGAGGATAAGGTAGGAGAGATGACGCAGCTTTCTATAGATGTTCTATGCATTGGTCAACCATATAACTTACAAAAACCAGATACTTTCGATGATGAAAAATTGAAGAAAGTACTTGTAGACCTTAAGGTAGGTTCTATTCTTAATGTTGGCGGACAAGCTTACACTAGAGAGAAATGGGAATCAGTCATTACAAGAATCCAGGATATAGCGACAAAAGAAAAATCATCAGGTATCCCAGTTCTATATGGCATAGATGCGATTCATGGCACGAATTATACCATGGGAGCAACCCTATTTCCCCAACAGTTAGGACAGGCATCAACTTGGAATTTGGATTTGGCAAAACAATGTGGTGAGGTGACAGCTTATGAAACCAGGGCATCGGGAATACCTTGGAGTTTTTCTCCAGTATTAGATATAGGAAGAGATGCGAGATGGCCTAGATTATGGGAGACCTATGGAGAGGATATGTTATTGGCCAGTGAGCTGGGCAAAGCCTTTATTAATGGTATGCAAGGAGATGACATGTCAGCAAGTAATAAAGTGGCTGCTTGCATGAAACACTTCTTAGGATACAGTGTCACGCTGCGCGGAAAAGACAGAACTCAAGCTTGGGTGCCAGAACGACAATTGAGGGAGTACTTCCTTCCCACCTTTAAGACGGCAATAGATAATGGTGCGGCTACCGTGATGATAAACAGTGGCGAAGTTAACGGCATACCGGTACATGCTAACAAGTGGGTGTTGACAGACTTATTAAGAGATGAATTGAAATTTGAAGGCTTAGCGGTAACGGATTGGGAAGATATCGGCTATCTTGTTTCAAGACATAAGGTAGCTGTAGATTTTAAAGATGCTATTGTGCAGGCAATTAATGCCGGTATTGATTTGGCTATGGTACCGATGGATACTTCATTTCCTGTTATACTCAAGGAGGCAGTGGAAGAAGGTCTTGTGCCGATGTCTAGAATTAATGAGTCAGTAGAACGTATACTCAGAGTCAAAGAACGATTGGGACTTTTTGAAAATCCATATTATGATTTTGATAAGTATGATCAATTTGCTAGTGAATCACATCGTCAGATGGCACTAGCAGCTGCAGAAGAAAGTATCATATTGGCTAAGAATGAGAATAATACATTGCCATTAACGGGAGACCAAAAGATATTAGTTGTTGGACCTAATTCAAATTCTTTGAATGTACTCAATGGTGGATGGACAGGCACATGGCAAGGTGCAGACCCTACATATAATACTCCTGGGAAAATGACCATTCAGGATGCAATGAAAGAACAGTTTGGAGATAAGGTCATCTTTGCAGAAGAGGGTATGGAAGAGACTGCTGCAAATTCTGCTGATGTTATTGTCGTTTGCCTTGGGGAGAAAACGTATACTGAAAAGCCTGGGGATATAAACGATCTGGATTTAGATCCTGACCAAGTGGCGTTATTCAATAAACTTGCTAGTACTGACAAACCAATAGTTCTTGTTTTGATAGAGGGTAGACCACGAGTCATCTCTATGATAGAGGCAGAAGCGGATGCCATCGTCGTCGGTTTTCTGCCTGGTAATGAAGGTGCAGAAGCGCTAGCTAATGTGCTCAGTGGTATAGTCAATCCATCCGGCAAAATGCCAATCACTTATCCGCGATTCAGCAACGACTTGATTACCTACGACCATAAAGGCACTGACCAGATTGATACTGATTTTTCTCTTAATAGTTTCAATCCCCAATTTGAATTTGGTCATGGATTATCCTATACAAGTTTTGAATATTCTGCATTGAATCCAATCGCCTATCCTAATGGAAATATTGATGTATCAATAACTGTAACAAATACAGGAAATCGAGCTGGAAAAGAAGTTGTACAAGTATACATTACTGATATGGTAGCTTCTATTACACCTGCAGTCAAAAGATTAAGGGCTTTCGAGAAAGTATCTTTAGATATTGGAGAAAGTAAGACAATAGAGTTTAAAATTACTAAAGAAGACTTAAAGTTCGTTGGGCGAGATAACAAGTGGATTTTTGAACCCGGGGTATTCAAAATTGCCGTTGGTGATCAATCTACAGAAGTTAAGTTTTCTGAGTAATTGGAGTGATTTACTATTGTCTTTGGGAACTAGAGTATCGGAAATTAGATTATACCAATAGTTTTAATTCTCAAATATTATGCGATTACTTACTGCCTGCTTTTTGCTATTGACTACCTGCGGATTCGGACAAGAATTTTTGGCAGAGTATAAGTCCCTACCAAGGCATTATGGTATCGAGGTAGATCTTGTAGAAGACAGTGTAACATATGAGTACAAAGTCATCTATACAGAGCAAGATTCTTCCAAGCAATACATTTATACAACGGCAGATATAGATACTTTTTTGTTCTTGATAAAAAGAGATCTAGAAGATCTGCCAGATGATAAAGATAATGTCCTGTACTACCTACACGGCATGATGGGTGGACAGGTTATCAATATGAATTTTACGATTATTGGATTGACAGAATTTTATATTCATCCTGAAGAATCTGATATTGGAAGATTGCTGTGGATAAGATGGCCAGGTAATTTTCCAGCATATCTTAAGGATAAAGAAAATGCTTATGCTATTGCAGAGGATATGTCTATCAAATTATTGAAAATCAATGAATCTTTAAGTCTGATAAAATCGAAGAATAGCCCAATAGAAATTGACTTTATGGCGCATTCTCTAGGGTGCGAATTGTTCAAGGAAATTCATAGTTATATTGAACCAACAAAGCAAATGTATGGAGACGTTATACTTAGCGCTGCAGATTTAGATGTTGATGTTTTTCTCAAAGGTGGTTCTTTGTCTAATCTTAATCTCTTAAGCAAACGATCTACTATTTATTATAGCTCACGAGATTTGACTTTGAGTTTTTCCAAAAGGCTTAATAAAAAACCGAGATTAGGACTAGACGGTGCCCATGAGGATAGCGTCATCTTACCATCCTTTTATTTTGTAGATGTCACTGATATTAGAGATGAGACCTTTCTTCCAATGAGGTTAACAGGCCATGCATATTACAGAGGATCTAAGAGAGTTAGCCTAGACATGATGGCCACACTAAGAGGAATGGATTCAACTGTGATCTCTGGTCGAGATACAAATCCTGATCGTCCCAATCATTACAAATTAACTTTGGAAAAATCCCCAAAGTGAGATTTGATTTTGTCTCGTTCAAATTACATTTCGGTTACTCTGAATGTTTTGAAGATTTAGCCTTTGTTTCACTTAAGCAAGAAAACAATTGAGTCTGATTTTTCAATATGGATATACAAGATATGATAGACCTGACTGGGTCTAAAAGTATACAGGTGTCTCCTCATACTGCAAGCCCAAGCGCAGACCTAGAAATCAACTATTCAGAATCAGGGACTTGGACAATAAGGTGTTCTATAAAGATTCATACAAAGTTTGTAAGAAAACAAAGTACAGTTACCCGAAAGTTTACATGGTGGCGTCTATATTGTTAAAAATGACAATACAATTGTATGTCACAATTATATGTAGTGACATATAAATAATCAGATATTTCTTACTAATGGTAAACTCACCTTATTACAGTAATGTCCCCAGAAAATATTACAGATTCGCCATTAATAAAGATAACTCTCACCATATAGGCATACGTCCCAATACCTGCTGGCGTATTATTGTAGGTGCCATCCCAGCCACTTTCTATTTGTCTGTCGGTCGTCCAATCACCAACATACATTTCATTGCCCCATCTGTCAAAGATGCTTAGCTGACTCTCTGATATAACATCCGAAGCCCCAATGTTAAATATGTCATTAATCCCATCACCATTAGGCGTAATCACATTAGGAAAATATATGTTGACATCCAAATAGGGGTTAATAAATATGGAGTCTAAAGCTATACAGAACAAATCGTTTGTGCTCTGAAAAAATACCCATTCATCATCTTGGACAAGATAATCGAGGGTCAATCCGCTACTCAGAAATTCATCAACTTCAAACCATTGCGTATTGATTAAGTCTCCTCCTCTTACTTCTGGCTCAAGGGTTATTGTGGTCCCTAGTGCTAATTCTAACTTTTCATCTACATTAATCCTAGATAAATTCTGGCCCACGACTAAGTCCAAAACAATGATACTATCACAACCATTACGGTTGGTAATAGTGTCAAAATATAAGCCTGGTATAGACAGGTTAAGTTCTCCGAATGCGTAGGTTTCTCCAATACAGATAGTGTCTCTAAAGTCTCTTCTGGACTCAGGTAATGTTATGATCTCTATTATTTCAATAATTGAGTCGCAGCCATTCCCATGAGCGGGTGTGATATTGAGATGCAGACCGGGTTGAGTAATCCATATACCATCTATATATATGGAATCTCCTTGACATAGTTCTCTTCCTGACTGAATTGTGTCAGGAGGTGTCAGATGAAATGGAACCCAATCTACATCATTGCTCGTTTCCTCCATGCATCCAAATTCGTCTGTCAAAGAGATACTTACTTCATAGGTGCCTCTCTCACTATAACTATGGAGAACCGTTTCTGTATCGGAAGTACTTCCATCGCCAAGATCCCACTCTACATCAAAGTCTCTATTGTCAAATGTTGTAAGTAGTTGGAAGATAACAGGCCCTGCGACACATGAATCAAAACCCACAAATATGAGTGGGTCTAATGGTGGTATGATATCAATGTGCATGTAAGCAGTATCTGCACATTCTTCTCCCTCATTAAGAATCATCTCACCAGTGTATCTACCAAAAGACGGAAAGCTCATTTCTAAGTCTCTGATAATAGAATTCATTTCATCAAAAATCAACATCTCCTCTTCATTCCAAAATTTCCAACTATAGGTCCTTATAAATCTCAGATCTTCGCTTTCATTTATAAAGGTAAAATCTAGATCATGGCATGATTCAAAGACGGCTATTGAATCAGTCTCATCAGTCGTTAACGAAGGTGCAAAATCTGAAGCTTGAATTCGAGCTTCGAGGTTGTCCATGCATTGTACTACATTAAACTCAAAATCACGCCGTGACTCTGATAGTAATATGCCATTTCTGTACTCAGATATACAGATGGCCACTACATAGGAACCAGCTTGTGTAGGTGTACCCGTCAATAGTCCTGTTTCAGAATGAAGCAACAGAGGAGGATCTGAAAACAATGGAAAATCTGAAGTAAACGGGGCGGTATAGACAACTTCTGGATAAGGTGGAGGACAGATGGCTGGGTTGGGGTTTTGGGTTCCACATGCTCCTTCAAATGACTCATCTGTTCCAGAAAAATTAGGCGTACATAAGGTGTAAATTAACTGATCTCCTTCCATGTCCGTAGCCGCATTCTCAATAGTCAACGGTTCATCGGAACAGATAAATATGGGTGGTAAATTACCAAATACTGGACTACTATTAGCGGACTGGATAGCTTGAGGTGTAATCAGTACATCATATACAGAGCCAATATCTCCACTCCCTGTAATATTGCTAATGCTAAAATTTCTACAGCATTTCTGATAAGATATTAGATAGTTATTGTCTGTGACATCTAGGGTTACTTCGAAAGTATACAACCCCAATTCTAATCGCTCATCCGTGAGATTTCTAATTCGACAAGGATCTGTCCCGGGAGAGATTTCTGTGACTCTACCTAATTCTATAAACTCTATTGTCTCATATGACCTCCATGCTCCCCAGGGCTCTTGAATGTAGACCCCGAAGTTGGCGTATTGATCAAATTGAAGTCCTTTTGTATCACGATAAAGGCTCATCGTGATGTCAAAAGTGACTTTTGTACGGTCAGAATTATAGTTTTTGAATTTGTATGATATTTCTCCGCCAACTATATGTGAAGACCATAGGTTGCTGCTGAGTAATAAAATAATGCAAAATACAATGAGAGATTTCAACAAGTTTTCCATGTGTGGTTGAGCAAAGGGTTAAGAGAAAACTTATTGCAAAGTGTGTGCTACTGGGGATAAGGAGTGGGGAGAAGTGGTTGTATTATAAAAATGGGATTATAACTTGCACTGCAAATTTAGAGTTAACTTTAATGTATCGCAACTTTTATTATAAATTGGTTGATAACCCTATAGAGATTAGTGTCGAAACTCAGGGTTTCCACTAGGTGCAGCAGAAGGCGTCATATATAATACCTCTTCTACATATGTAAATATAGAATCTTGAACATCTTTCCAGTTGGGATTCATTAAGTCAGAACTGATAACATGGCCATGTGCATTATCAAATGCGATAACCTTTTTGGCATCTTCATCAGAGGATGATAACTCTACGAACTGGGAGATAGCATCTATAGATATGATATTGTCCTTATGTTGCTCATCTTTGTAATAATAACCTATGAAATAGGGTGTGTTGTTCTTTTTCCAAATATCTGGAGTCATCGTCTGGTCCAAGAGACCACGTAATGCAATTAATCCCTCTATTCTATATTTATCATTCCAATATTTGACGATCTCCTCATTAGCATCCCAAGATCTATAATTTCCACCTATCATTTTTCTTAAGATTTGTTTACCCCAAGGTCCAGTGAGCATTTTGGAGTTTTGGTCTTCCAAATCAAAGTTAGGGGATGTCATAATCTGAGCATAAATAGCAGGATCGCTAGCCGCGAGATAGGTACTGTAAGTCGATCCAGTGGAGCATGATATCACAATAAGTTTTTCGCCTAATAACTTGCCGATTGCGATGGCTTCTTTTGCTGAATCTATCATCTTGACTGGGGTCTCTTCTGCTAGGGCATCAAGATCATTGAGAGCTTGTAATGAGATTCGACTTTGGTATGTATTACAGCCATATCGTTCAGCAAAGTTCTTGACGATGGGATCGCTCTCAGCCCACGAGGCTTCGAATCCATGAAGGTATACCACAGAGAAAGGAGTCTTTTTAAGGCTATCCTGCCATAGAATTCTTGCTTCATTGTCAGGTTTGATTCTTGGGTCAACATTGATTTTTTCACTCACATAGTGATCTATCTTGTCTAATGGGATTTCTAACTTGAAGGGTGCTGGATTTATCTGATCATAATGGACAACAGGACCCAAGAAAAAACTGATTAGAAATAAAATTAGCAATATTATAAGCCATAAAAAAATCCTTTTAATCATAGACAACAAAGGTAATTAATGTGCTGTATTTCATGATAATAACCCAACCATTAAGGATATTTATTATCATCAGAATTGCACTGTGTTCTGTACCAGCCAAGTTTAGCATCATGGGCATGAGGCTAATCGAATTTGACTTATTCCAGTCTGTTCTATTGTCCGCTACAGCTGTAAATGCATCATATATTATTTCAATCTAAGTTGATAGCTATACCTTGGTTGGCATATAATACCAAGAGCACACATTCCAAAGTCTCATTGCTTCATTACTACTTCACTTCTAATGTGTATCATATGTCTATTACTTTACTTAAAATTTCATTGAATGACGGAGCTAAGCGGTTTTCTTCCAAAATATTAAAGCACTCAGTGACAAATGGCAGTATTTTTGCGCCCTATTAGATTCATCATTGAGATAATGAAGAGATGAGAAACCAAATTAGCCTACCTACAGCTAGTCTTACTGGCAATTGTATATTAATACATAGTCGCTTAATATTTTGTGTTTTTTTTATTCTAATAGGAAATTATATTGTAATACAAAATCTTTCAGCTCAGGTACCAATTATAGATGGTATCACCTTTGTGCCAACTTCTTGTGGGGAAGATAATGGGCAGATTACAATTATAGCTAGGGGGACTGGAATTTTAGAGTACTCCATAGATAACGGTGGTACATTTCAAACTGATAATGTATTTATGGGGTTGCCTAAGGGCGATTATTTGATTGTCGTTAGAGATGATATAGACTTAAGTGGACGAGAATCCATTCAGCTACCTAATGATGACTTACCCGATCCACCTACAATTACTTGTCCATTACCCTTAATTGTAGAATGTAATTCAGCTGAAATCCGAGATAGTGTAGACAATTGGCTTCTTCAGACGATTGCTTTGGACTCAAGAATGGAACGGCTGGATGTTTTCCTTGAATTGTCGTTTGATTCTCTCAACTTCGAATGTGGAGGAATGTTAGAAACGAATCTAATTGCTAGAGATGATTGTGATCAAGCGATAACTTGTGAGGGAACTATTGAAGTAATTGATTTAGAGATTCCATTGATTGAATGTCCTCCAACAATTACTCTTGATATATCTGATTCCAATTGGGCCGATTCTGCAGATTTATGGCTAGAACAAGCTAGTGCTACAGATAATTGCACCCTTGATCTTCCAGTGGATAATAATTTTGATATCCAGGATGTCTTGCAAACTTGTGAAGAATCATTTGAAGTTTTGGTGCAGTTTTCCACAGTAGACGACTGTTCTAATCTTTCTGATTGTGCATCTACTTTGCTTGTGCTCAATGAGTTGAAGCCAACTGTATTCTGTGATGCTCCACTAGATTTCGAATGCAATACTGATCCAGAAGAATTATTCGATATACTCTTATTTAGATTCGAAAATCTTTTTGCATTTGATGAAGATATAACTGTCGAAGATGATTTGAATTACGAGGATGTAATGGGTTTAACTTGTGGGGAACAAGTAACACTTACATTTTCTGTTGTGGATTTCTGTGAGAGACGTACACAATGTACCTCTGATATAACAATAGTAGATAGTCAATCTCCAGTGATAGAGTTTTGTCCTCCTAACCTAACTATTTTGGATCCCAATGATGCACGTATTGAAATAGAAGGTTGGTTGTCGGAGTTTACTAGCAGTGATAACTGCTCTACAGTTAATCTCACTAATGATTTTGATACCTTGGTTTATAGCAATCTATGTACACAAACAGAACCTATTACAGTCAATTTCTCCGTGTCTGACAATTGCGGAAATTTTAATAATTGTTCCAGCATCTTGACTTTAGTACCACCAGTCATTGCTATTTCTTGTCCGAGTCAGTTGGATTTAGAATGTGGTATGGCGAATAATTCTGATGATATTATGGCATGGTTAAGTAATATTACTGCAACAATAAATAACATCGATGTCTCAGATATGGTCTCCAATGATTTTATTGACAATAGTCCATTCATATCCTGTGATACATTGATAGATGTCACGTTTAGTCTTAGTAATCAATGTGATAGTCCTCAGAGATGTATGAGTCTTTTGCGGATAACAGATTCCATAGCACCTGATATTACCTGTCCTGATGACATTGGAATTATCACAAATAGTAGTAATAAGATCGGTGACATCGAACAATGGTTGATGTCTGTATCAGCAAGTGACAACTGTTCTGTCGCTACAGTCACTAATGATTTTGATTCGTTAGCATTCAACGCTATATCTGACCAAGAAGGGACCTTTGAAGTAAATTTCTTGACTAGTGATATCTGTGGGAATATAAATGATAATTGCACAAGTTCAATTAATCTTACAACTCAAGCCATAGTGATTACTTGTCCTCCAAGTCTCACGTTAGAATGTGGAATAGATAATATTTCAGATAGTATTACAACTTGGTTGCTTAGCGCCAATGCGTCGATTAATGCTGCCGACGTCAGCAACATGGTTACTGATGATTATGATGAGGCTGCTTTAAATGAATCTTGCAATGCAATATTAGATGTTACATTCAGTATAAGTGACCAATTTGATAATACTGAAGAATGTATAAGTAGTATCAATATCACAGATACGACTAATCCTATCGTCACCTGTCTAACTACATTAGATATTCTAGCCAGTAGCGACAACATACCAAGTATCATAGCAGATTGGATGTCTGCGATTTCAGTTACAGATAATTGTGATATGATTCAGCCAGACATTCCTGTGATTGATGTGGAAAATCTTGTATGTGACAATATGGAATCATTTGTTATATCAGCTACTGATGAATGTGGTAATATGTCATCTTGTACGTCTGTCATTTCATTAATAGATGATTCTGAAAATGAAATTGATTGTCCAGAACAAATAACCATTATATGTGGAAGCAATATTATCAATAATATTCAAGCAGAACTCAATCTGGTAACTCTGGAGAACGACATGTTGGCAATAGTCAACGACTTTGATGCCTCATCCATCTCACTGAATTGTGATGAAGAACAAAGAAACCAGGTGACTTTTAGTGGATCGAACTTATGTAATGCTTCTATCAGTTGCACCACACTTCTGGACATAATACCGGTTCCAGAGATCTATATCCCAAACAGCATAAGCCTTCTTAGTGAAAATACCGCAGATAGATTCTTTACGGCATATGGTAACGAGACAAGTTTTAATATTAGAATGATGACAATATATGATAGGTGGGGTGGCATCATATGGCAAAGTGATACTGTTTCTCTCAATGAGGCTGAAAGTGGATGGGATGCAAGAAATGTAGAAAATGGCGTTTACCTATATCTTCTGGACGTCCTTGACTTTAATGGTGATAGCCAGATCTATAATGGGTCTATCACAGTGATCAAATAATAAACGCATGGTCCTTTCGGATTCAAGCCATAAAATCTTTGCTTTAAAAATAAGTGATCCTCTATACCAATCAAGAAAGCGGCAAATTAAAAACTTACTGAATAGACCATTTAGGCTACAGGATTTTTATTTGATGATAGTTGATTGGACGGTCTTTAGCCATTATAGCTAAAGAGGTTTTAAATGGCGTTAAAAAACAATGGCCGTTTTGGCAAGTGCAAGGAGGAGTTTGGCGCTTGATTAGCTATTTAAAGCTGAGTTAGCGTTAAGAATTGGGTAAAGCCTAGAGCGCTATTCAGAAATCTTATCTTTTTATGCGAGCAAGATTCATTCTGTCCCTCTAAGTCAGTTTTCATTATACATTAGATTATAGACTTACATTTCAATGGATTTCTAATTCCAATAATGTATTTTAGTTTTTTAGGTATTAAAACCCTAATAAGACTTAAGTAACTTCTTTTTTGATAAAAGTAACAAGCGTGAGAAATTTTCTTCTTTTGAGTATCGCCATCATGGCAATGAATACTGGCTCTGCCCAGTACGAATTCACCCATACCGTAGAGCTAGAATGTACCCCAGTCAAGAATCAGTCTAGAACCGGCACTTGTTGGAGTTTTGCAACTTCATCTTTTGTTGAGTCTGAGTTAATGCGCATGGGTAAGGGGCAACATGACTTGTCAGAGATGTATGTGGTAAGGAATATATACAAAGATAAAGCAGCCAACTATGTTTACCGCCAGGGGAAAGCTAATTTTTCTCAAGGGAGTTTGGCCCATGATATGATCGCCATTGTCAAGAAAAGTGGGGTCATGCCTGAAGCTGTCTATTCCGGACTATTGGATGGAGAGCAGGCCCATGATCATAGTGAGATGGAGGCGGGACTCAAAGGATACCTTGAAGGCATTATGTCTTCTAAAAAGCTGAGTAAGAAATGGCGAGATGGCTTTGATGGAATATTAGATGCCTATATGGGTCCGATTAATGATAATTTTGAGTATGATGGAAAGACGCATACACCTCAGAGTTTGGCCAAGGCATTAGAAATCAATCCAAATGATTATATGAGCATTACATCATTTACACATTCACCATTCAATGAACACTTTATTCTTAATATTCCTGACAACTATTCTAATGGCAGTTTTTTGAATGTTCCTCTTGATAAGATGATCGATATATTGGACAAGGCCCTAACAGAAGGATACACCATAGCTTGGGATGGAGATGTCAGTGAGAAAGGATTTGATGCTAGAAAAGGGATTGCTGTCCTTCCAGAGAAACCAAATCGAAAAGATCTCTTTGATGTACCTGGTGCTGAGGTTGCGACTACACAAGCTCTGCGACAGGATAATTTTGAGAATATGACAACTACAGATGATCATCTCATGCATATATTAGGTAAAGCAAAGGATCAAAAAGGTACTGAGTACTATATAGTGAAAAATAGTTGGGGGACTATCAGCCCATACAAAGGATACCTCTATATGTCTAAGGAATATGTTGCAATGAAGACCATTTCCATTATGGTGCATAAGGATATTCTGGATATGTAAGGCAGACCATAGCTAGTGCAAACTCACGTACATGTCTAAAGTTACACCGTCATCGATAATTAAATCGTTAGACGCCAGAGTTGAAAGTGGATCATTGAGAGTCCTTAAGGATGTAGTTGGTTTGGTTGATTTTTCTTCCAATGACTATCTAGGTTTTGCCAAATCAAGATTAATTTATGAAGAGGCCAATAAGACACTTGAATCCAGAAACTTGATTTATAATGGGTCCACTGGCTCCAGGCTGTTAAGTGGACATTCTTCTTTGTACGAAGAAGTGGAGCAACAGGTCGCGAAATTTCATAATACTGAACATGCTTTGATATTTAACTCAGGTTATAATGCCAATATTGGACTCTTTGGTTGTGTGCCACAAAGACATGACTGTATCCTCTACGATGAATATATCCATGCTTCTATACGAGAAGGAGTCCAGCTGAGTCATGCATCCTCATATAAGTTTAGACACAATGATTTTGATCATCTTGAGGAACGGTTAGCAGCCTTGGGACCTCAATTTCAGAATATATATGTAGTCACGGAGTCTGTATTTTCTATGGATGGTGATATGCCAGAGTTAAAGCGATTACTAGAGGTCTGTGTGGCAGATAATATCTTCGTAATCATCGATGAAGCGCATGCTACAGGAGTCATTGGACACAAAGGAGAGGGGCTTATCCAATCACTTGGTCTTAGTCAACATATATTCGCTAGGATACACACGTTTGGGAAAGCAATAGGATGCCATGGTGCAGTTATCTTAGGAAACGATAAGCTTAAGCAGTTTCTGATTAATTTTTCAAGGTCATTTATTTATACCACGGCGTTGCCACCTCACGCTTTGGCGACTATATCTTGCAGTTACTCACATTTGCAGCACACTGAAGAAATAAAGTTACTAAGGTCTAGGATTGCCTACTTTAAGTCACAATTGGATGCATTAGGCATGACAGACCACTTTATAAGCAGTAATAGCAGTATACAATGTTGCATCATACCAAATAATGAGGAGGTCAAAAAGATTTCTCTTCAGTTGTTAGATCAAAAGTATGATGTCAGACCCATACTTAGTCCGACGGTGCCTTTAGGATTGGAGAGACTGAGGTTTTGCTTGCACAGCTATAATTCTGAGGCAGAAATAAAATCTGTCCTGGCACTTCTCCACAATTATTTGGTCAAGGTCAAGGTAAATTAGCTTTAACTGTCAAGAATAATACTCTATCATATGTAAGTCAATCCAGTCCTATAATCTTAATTTGCAGCGGTTTTACCCGAGGAGTATTACTATAATAAAAGAGCATATTGACAAAGATATTTATAACAGGAATTGGTACAGATGTCGGTAAGACAGTTGTGTCAGCTATCGTTACTGAGGCGTTAGAAGCAGACTACTACAAGCCGGTACAAGCGGGAGACTTGGGTAATTCTGACACGATGACTGTAGAGCGCCTAATTTCTAACACAACTTCCAAGTTTCACAATAATAGCTATGCCCTTAATACGCCTATGAGTCCACATGCAGCGGCAGAAATAGACGGTGTAGAGATAGCCTTGAGTAAAATAGTACTGCCTGACACAGATAACCATCTCGTAATAGAAGGCGCTGGAGGTATATTGGTCCCTCTCAATAATGAACATACCATTCTAGATATTATAGATCCAACGTATAAGGTTATTGTTGTATCCAGACACTATCTCGGAAGTATTAATCATACTCTGATGACTCTTGAGATTTTGAGAAGCAGAGGACTTAATGTACACTTGATGTTCAATGGAGATGAACATGTTACAACAGAGTCCATACTAAGACAGATGACAAATGTGCCGATACTAGGTCGTATTAATGAAGAGCCGCAAATAGATCAGGGCATCATCAAGAAATATGCTGAAAACTTAAGAAGCAATCTCATCCAATTATTGACTACTGCATGAGCCTAGAGAAGAGAGATAAGAAGCATCTGTGGCACCCGCTGACTCAACACAAGACGCATCCTAATACGTTGGCTATAAGAAAAGCTAAAGGGGCAGAGATCATTGATGAAGATGGTAGATCGTACATAGATGGTATAGCCTCATGGTACACTTGTATGTACGGACATTGCAATAATTATATTATTGAGAAAGTAAGTGAGCAAATGCAGATTTTGGACCACGTTGTCTTTACTGGATTTACTCATGAACCTGCTGTAGCTCTTTCGGAAGCGTTGATAGAGATACTCCCTAATAATCAAGAAAAGTTATTCTTTTCTGATAATGGTTCTACTTCAGTAGATGTAGCGATTAAGATGGCGTTGCAGTATCATTTTAATAGAGGTGGTAGGAAGCGGCATATCATTTTGGCTTTAGAAGATGGGTTTCATGGAGATACCTTTGGCGCTATGTCCGTATCTGGCTTGTCTGTATATAATGGACCTTTTGAAGAGTTTTTTATTGATGTTAAACGGATCCCTGTACCAACAGTTAGCAATCTAGAAAAGGTCAAAACTCAATTGCAACATATTTTATCAGAAGGCAATGTGGCTGCGTTTATTTTCGAACCGCTTGTGCAAGGAGCTGCTGCCATGAAAATGCATGAGGCTGCACATTTGGATTATTTGCTGCAAATGACTTCAGATAAGGGAGTTATCAATATTGCGGATGAAGTGATGACAGGCTTTGGTAAGACAGGTACTTATTTTGCTTCCGACCAACTCAAAGTACAGCCAGATATCATGTGCCTATCGAAATCGCTCACAGGAGGTGTGAGTGCTATGGCTATTACAAGCTGTACTCAGCTGGTATATGATGCATTCTATGATGAGAATATTCTCAAAGGATTCTTCCATGGACACACCTACTCTGCAAACCCACTTACCTGTACCGCAGCAAAGGCTTGTATAGATTTACTGAAATCGGAAGAGATTCAATTATCAATCCAAAGGATCAATGATAATCACCACTTATTTGCAGCGTCACTGAATAATCATGAAGCTGTAAAAGAATGTAGAATTTGTGGTGTCATCTGTGCTGTTGAGCTTAATGTACAGACAGATAGATATAGTGGATATAGAGACAAAATGTTCTCCGAATTTATGGATCGTGGTGTATTCTTGCGCCCCCTCGGAAATGTAATTTACATACTACCACCATTTGTGATTTCCGATACTCAATTGGACAAAATATATCAGTCTATCAAGGAGATCATTGAGATGATGCATATAATGATGCCCTAATGAAGAGTGAAGTGTCAATAATGAAAATGGCCTCCATATCAGCAGCTGGAAGTCAACATAATGAGACATGGGAGACCTATATTGCCGCTAAGCAAAAGTTAACACAGTTGTCCTTTGCTGAAGATGAGTTAGTAGCGGGTACACTAGATGGGAAATCACAATCATTAATAGATGGGATACGTGCGGAGGAAGATTTATACAATCGCCTAGATGATACCGTGTTGTATGCCATATATGTGTCTCGATTAGTGATGGATGCCGATGGTAGGGAAGATACGATAGGCATTAATTTTGGTTCGTCCAGAGGTGCGACTAAATCCATGGAGCATCATCATGCTCACTTTAAGGAGAATGGTCGCTGTGAAAGTATGGCTTCACCCTCGACCACCTTAGGTAATATATCGTCTTGGGTATCTCATGATCTTGGTATTAAAGGTCCGACTATTAGTCATTCCATTACCTGTTCTACAGCTTTGCATTCTCTTCTTAATGGCATAGCTTGGCTTCGGAGTGGGATGTCTAATAGATTTATAGTCGGTGGATCTGAATCGGCTGTGACACCATATACAATAGCTCAACTAAAGGCATTGAGAATATATGCCAATGTAAAGAGGGAGTACACTTGCCGTCCGCTAGATATGTCTAAGCGCAGTAATACAATGGTCCTTGGTGATGCGGCTTCTGCTATGCTCATAGAGCAAGGGTATCAAGCACGAGCACTTTGTTACATAACAGGGCTAGGGTACTCTACTGAGATACTATCTCATAGTGTATCTATTTCCACTGATGCAAAATGCTTTCAGAGATCAATGGCAATGTGTCTAGAAGGCATGAATACAGACGATGTGGATGTGATTGTCCTCCATGCACCGGGCACGATCAAAGGGGATCAGGCAGAGGTCCTCGCTATAGAAAAAGTCTTTATGGGAAAGATACCAGCTTTGACTTCAAATAAGTGGTGTTTAGGTCATACCTTTGGCGCATCAGGGATGATGAGCATGGAGATGGCAGTAATGATGCTTATCCATAATCAATATATTCCAATACCATATTTAGTTAGTCAAAAGTCACCGAAGAGATTAAGAAATATAATGGTGAATGCTGTCGGATTTGGCGGAAATGCAGTGAGTATAATGGTGTCAAAAAATAATTAATAAAAAAAAGTATCATTGTGAATAAGGAAAGGAATGATTGGACAAAGGAAGAGATATTAGACTTATATAATATGCCTATGATGGATTTGCTATACAAGGCAGCAACTATACATAGAGAGAGTCATGATCCTAATGTCGTACAAGTCAGTACCTTGTTGTCTATCAAGACTGGTGGATGTCCAGAAGATTGTGCCTACTGTCCACAAGCTGCCAGATATCATACAGATGTCAATTCTCATGGAATGATGTCTGTAGAGGAGATAAAAGAGAAGGCAATGCAGGCGAAATCTATAGGCTCTTCACGGTTATGTATGGGTGCAGCATGGAGAAATGTAAGAGATGGAGAAGATTTCGAGAATGTGCTAGAGGCTGTTCGTACAGTCAATAAGTTGGATATGGAGGTATGCTGTACTTTGGGTATGATCACAGAAAATCAAGCAAAGCGATTGGCAGAGGCTGGACTATATGCCTACAATCATAATCTTGATAGTTCTGAGGAATATTACAAAGAAGTTATTTCTACCAGAGGGTATCAAGATAGATTGGATACTATTAGTAATGTTCGAAAGACAAATGTCACAGTGTGCTCTGGAGGGATAATAGGTATGGGAGAGAAAGTCGAGGACCGAGCGGGTATGCTCGTATCCCTGTCGACCCTATCCCCTCACCCAGAGTCTGTGCCTATCAATGCTTTGGTAGCAGTAGATGGTACACCACTGGAGAATCAAGAGCCTGTCGAAATATGGGAAATGGTGAGAATGGTAGCCACAACTAGAATTGTCATGCCCACAACCCAGGTTCGATTATCAGCTGGAAGAACGCAGATGAGTGCAGAAGGCCAAGCCATGTGTTTCTTCGCAGGTGCTAATTCAATCTTTGCTGGAGATAAATTACTGACGACGCCAAATCCAGAGATTTCTGATGACATGAAATTATTCTCTGCACTTGGGTTGTCACCTCAAAAACCATTTACTAAGAAAAGCCAGCCGCAAACAGTGGAAGCGAAGCATTCACAATACGAGTCGCTTGGCGAAAAACCTAAGTGGTCTCGTCCAACACATACTTTGACTAAATAAATGTTTTAAGAATAAGTGCTAAAGAATATTCTTGCTGAATGCTGGAAATTTTTCTAAGTCTTCTACATAATCTAAATCGGATTTTTCTTCCAATACTGTGTACAGAAGGTTGTTGCTTGCGATCTTTTGGATTGTATTATCGTAGACAGATGTGGAACTCCACTCGATATCTTGAAAAAGAAATGGATATAGTTTATTCATTCCGAGAAGATAATATCCACCATCAAAGGTAGGACCTACGACGACATCAGCGAGTTCTAACTTATTGAATGCAGCCTCTATTATTTCAGGACTGATTTCTGGACAATCACTGCCTATAATGACAGCTGAATCACATTCATTGAGGACCTGACTGAAGGCATCAGACATCCGTTCACCTAGATCACCATTATACTGTACTTTCTTATGGAAACTTGATACATTCCAATCATCCCCCTCTGCAATAGATTGATCATAGAATAGAAATCGTTCAGTATCAGATTCAAGAGCGACTTTTCGAGTATGCGCCATAAGCCGAAGATAGACTTCCAACGCATTGTCATTCCCAATACTGGCTGCCAAGCGAGTTTTGACCTTACCAGCAACTGGATTTTTAACAAATACTATGAGCCCTCTCTTTCTCAGTTTCTGTGTTTTGTGGCAAAGCTACTTCTTTCTTTCTTTTTTGTCCCCATCCTCATCTTCTTCATATATCTCTGATCCATCTTTGAGCTTCTCTGAGATGGCCATATATGGACCCTTGACAATAGTCTCTTCGTTATCCAATCCAGAGATTATTTGAATAAATTCATCATCTTGAATTCCAGTTTCTACACGTTTCATAGCGACTGTATCCCCACCTACGGTGAAGACCACCTCTTCATAATCAGAGTCTTCTTTTTCTTTTTCATTCTCCTTATCTTGATCACCATCATCATCTTTATCCTTATCGCTGTCTTTTTCTCTGGCTGTGACAGCTTGAATAGGAACAGAAATGACATCTTTGATTTCTTTTGTATGGATATCTACAGATGCAGACATACCAGGACGGAAAGGAAATTTTTGACCGTTTTTAACTTGAGAATAGGATTCGGGATTAATTTTTATTTTGACCACGAAATTGGTTACTTGGTCTGTATTCAGAGCCATAGCTGCTCCAGCAATGTTGGATGCAGAATTGGCTATCTCAGTGACAGTGCCTTTGAAGGATTCTCCTAGATAAGCATCTATTTCTATGTCTACATTCTGACCTGTGGTTACTCTGACAATGTCATTTTCGGACACGTCTACCTGTACTTCCATAGAGCGCAGATTGGCGATACGCATCATCTCTGTACCCGTCATCTGAATTGTACCTACCACTCTTTCTCCTTGCTCGACACTGAGGCTGGACACGATGCCACTCACAGGTGCTTTTATGGTTGTCCTTCCTAGATTGGTTTGGAGTTCTTTAAGTGTCGCTTCCGAACTTTCTACATCATACTGGGCACCTTTGATACTTTCTTCTGCTGATCTGATACTAGCTTCCGCAGCCTTAATATTTGCATTGAGATTTTCGACATTAGTACCTGATTGGTCATATTCTGATTGTGAGATAACACCATCTTTTAGTAGACTATTATTTCTATCATGGATAACTTGAGCATTTTTGAGCTGCACCATGATTTGTTCTTTCTGAGCTATGCTTGATTCCTTTTGACTTTTTGAGACTGCCATTCTTGATTTGGCACCTGCTACTGCAGCTTGACCTCTTTGGACAGCTGACACATATGATTCAGGGTCGATTTTGGCAAGAATCTGATTGGCTTTAACACTATCTCCTTCTTGGATATATAGTTCGACAATTTCTCCTGAGACATCACTGCTTATCTTGACTTCTGTTTCGGGGAAGATACGTCCAGAAGCGGATACGGTTTCAAGAATTGTTCTCTTCTTGACGATATCTGTTTGGACCTCTGTGCCTTTAGGTTTCTGTGTATTCTTGTAGAATGCAAATCCAACTATTCCTATCAGCATAAGAATGAGGATAAGAATCAGCCATTTTCTATTTTTTCGCTTTGCCATTTCTGATTAGAATTTAAGTTGTTTTCCTAAGTAAAATTCGAGCACCTTGACTTTAAAAAGGTAATCATATTTATTGATTAATTTTTGTAGCTCTAGATTTTCAAGTTGTGTTTTTTGTGCTTCCCATTCAAAGGAATTGGCGGCACCTATTTCTAGTCGCTTAGCAACATTTTCTAAACTGGCTCTCTGAGCAGCTAAACTTTTTTCAGATGCCTCAAATTGTTTTTTTGCCGCTTTAGCGTCTGCCAATGATTGTTGTAATGTGGCTTTGATGTTGTCTATAAGTAATTGCTTCTGTAACGCTTGGTTTTTAATGCCAAGCTGTGCTCTTTGCACATTAGCCTTGTTAACGCCATTGCTATAGATGGGAATGTTCACTCCAAGACCAAGTCCATAAGAGAGGAAGTTTTCCAATTGAGTGCCGTATGGTGTTCTGCTAAAAATTGGAGTTTGAAAAGGCTGTGAAATCGTAACTGGCATATTGTTGATGAAAATCTCTGAGTCGACAAGCAGGTCTTCAAACCCCGAAACTTCTCTGGCTTGATTAGAATAATTAGTGCCGACATTACCAAAGAGAGTGACTGAAGGTAGGTAACCTGACTTAGCGAGGTCTACATCTAAGTCACTAGCATTCGCCCGCAATTCAGCGGCCTTAATATCAGGTCTTGAGTTGATGTTATAATTCAGTAATTCATCAAAGGTAATTAAGCCAGGATCCGTTGTAGTTTCTACATCTGCGGGTACCTCTACTCTGATGTCTGTCGATGGGTCAAGTCTAAGGAGCTGTTTTAGCTGGAGTAACGCAATTTCATAATTATTTTGTGCGGCAATGACGCCTTGCTCACTTTGGGTTAACTGGGCTTGAATATTGAGAATCTCAGCAGCAGGTATCAATCCAGCATTTATAGATTTCTGAGTTCTGTCAGACTGTTGTTGGTTAAGAGTAACTTGCTTTTCGGCGATATCAATATTCTCTACAGCAAAGAGTACATTCAAATAGCTGAGTGCTACAGACAAACTCAAATCTATAGAGGCTTGCTTAGCATCGTTTTGGGCAGCATCCAAATCAAGCGCTCGCCTTTTTATTGTATTCTTAAGCCGGTTTCCATTATAGAGAATAACACCTGATCCAATGCCATAATTGTTAGCAAAGAACGTCTCTGTGATAAAGCTATTGGAAGTAGGGTCTATCGTCCGACCAAAGTTTAGATTGAAGTTGATGTTACCACTCAAGCTAGGATACCTTGCTTGCTTAGCTTGGTCTAAATCTATCTCTGCATTTCTAGTAGCTAGATCAGATTGCTGGATGGCAATACTAGAGGTCAATGCATGTCTGACACTTCGTTCCAAGGTCCAAAGCTCCTGACCATTTAGTCTTGAATCACCATACAAGGATAGGGCTAGAAAACTGATTATTAGACTGTAGTACCTCATAGAATCACGATTGTAGCACTAATATCTAGTAAGATTCCCTAAAAGCCTGCATAATTTCTATAAAGCAATAAGATATTCAGATAAATCAGAGAGTAAAACTCAGCAGAGCGCTAGAAAGGAGTAGTATGATTGCAAAAGAAAAGCTTAGCATTTATTAGGTGTTAAGCTCGTAGTACCAGTTGGAGGACTTCCGCTACTCGGGACAAGTCGAACCCCCACGTCATTGCTGACATCCCGATTTATCGGGACGTGTCAATCAATTCTT
>CAZMMQ010000067.1:0-21135 GCA_964567435.1 uncultured Saprospiraceae bacterium
TATATTATAGTTGTTAATCGAATATATTTATTAACTTTGAACTATCAAAATCATATATTATGAAATTACTTACGGTATTGAGATATTCGATAAATTTTCTTTTTTTTTCTTTTATACTTACAGAACTTTTAATTCATTTTTTGGCAATTTATAAAGGCCAATATTCATCAGACTTTTATTCTTGGCGTTCGATAATGTATATTTTAATTCATGAGATAATAATATTGATGGTTCTGTACTATCTCCGTAAGTTTGTTATTAATGCAGATAGAGGAACGCCATTAGATAAATCGACGAGAAAATACCTTAAACTTTCAGGAATATTTTGCGTTATATATGGATTTTTAGAATGTTATAACTTAACTGGTTTTTTTGAATTTTATAGGGTTATTGGCGAATATAACGATCCATTTTTTGTACAATCTATTTGGGCTTTTAGCTCCATAATTTTCGCAATTTTCATCGGTTTATTCCTTATCTATTTGTCTAAGGTATTGGCATCTAGTGATGAATTAAGACAGGAAAACATTCTTACAATATGAGTATTGTAATTAACATCGATGTCATGATGGCACATCGTAAAATGCGAAGTAAGGAGTTAGCGAAAAAGATTGAAATCACGAGCGCTAATTTATCCATCTTAAAAACAGGAAAGGCAAAAGCTATACGCTTTTCAACTCTCGAAAAGATATGCAAAGCTTTAGATTGTCAACCTGGAGATATACTGATATTTAAAGAGGACTAGACATTAATACCTAAATATTTACCTCTATATTTTGCTGATTGTATCTCAAATTCATTTTTTTTCATCGATACCTCATTGATAAAAACATATAGAATGAAAACGCTTTTAAAAACAATTTCCTTTTTCTTATAATAACAACTAGTCTAATTAGTCAAGAAGTTAAACGAGATAATCGTGTGCGACCTAGCTTTCATGATTGCAATTGTTAGCAGTTCTCCTAAAATAGGTATTCTAATATTAGCTATCGAGTGGGTAGTACCCTTAATTGTCTTGATTATGTTTTTTTATCACTAACCATGAATAAATCTGGGTATTTCTCTTCTAATTTAAAGTCTCGAAGGTCTTAGTGCAAACGCATTCAAAGTAAACAACGCCTTATAGGCACTGTCTAACCATAAACCCTATTCCGTATACCTTATTCCATACTCCCTAGACCGTATACCCGTTGCACCGTGTACCGCTAAATCTCCTTCTTCGCCAGATACAACTCATCCAACTGCTCTGTATCCACAGGGCTTGGTGCATCTATCATCATATCTCTACCACTAGTATTCTTAGGAAAAGCGATAAAGTCTCTGATAGAGTTTTGTCCATTCATAACTGCATTGAGTCTATCAAAGCCGAAGGCAATACCACCATGTGGCGGTGCACCATATTCGAATGCACCTAGCAAGAAGCCAAACTGCGCCTCTGCTTCTTCAGGTGTGAAGCCGAGCAGTTTGAAATTTTTGGATTGTAGTTCTCTGTCATGGATTCTTATGGATCCACCACCTATCTCTACGCCATTGATCACAAGATCATAGGCGTCAGCTTTGAGTTCTTTCATGGTCTGATGATCTCCATTAAGCATACGTGGTATCTCATCTACTTTAGGAGAGGTAAATGGGTGGTGCATGGCGTGAAACCGCTCTGTCTCTTCATCCCACTCTAGTAATGGAAAGTCAACGACCCACAAAGGATTAAATACTTCAGGATCCATAAGTCCCATTCGGCGCCCCATTTCCAGACGGAGTTCATTCATTTGCTTTTGAGTCTTCTCCTTTTCTCCACACAATACGAATAGAATATCCCCTTCCTTAGCACCTGCTTTGTCTAGCCACACTTTTAGGTCATCATCAGAGTAGAACTTCCCTACTGTAGACTTTAGTGAGCCATCCTTGTTATACTTGACATAGACCAGACCTTTGCAGCCTATCTGTGGTCTCTGTAGCCATTCTGTGATCTGCTTTAGATCTTTGTTAGAATATTCGTCCGCGATACCTTTTGCACATATCCCCACGACGAACTCCGCATTATCAAAAACTGCAAAGTCTTTACCTTTTGTCTCTTCCTTGAGCTCCACGAATTCCATCCCAAATCTGGTATCAGGCTTGTCACTACCGTATCTTCTAATCGCTTCATCATAAGACATCTTAGGAAAATCTGGCAAGTCCTTATCCAGCATGACCTTGAAGAGATTCTTAGTCAAGCCTTCGAAGGTGGCCAGAATTTCATCCCTAGTCACAAAAGACATCTCGCAATCTATTTGGGTGAATTCTGGTTGTCTGTCTGCTCTCAAGTCTTCATCTCTAAAGCACTTCACTATCTGAAAATACTTATCGAATCCCCCTACCATCAGAATCTGCTTAAAGGTCTGAGGTGATTGCGGGAGTGCATAGAACTCTCCTGGATTCATTCTACTTGGCACCACAAAATCTCTGGCACCTTCTGGCGTACTCTTAATGAGGTTAGGTGTTTCTACTTCTATAAATCCTTGATCAGCCAGATACTTTCTTGTTTCTACAGCCAGATTAGATCTGAATATGAGATTCTTCTGAAGCGGGCCTCTTCGTAGATCGAGGTATCTATAAGTCATCCTCAAGTCTTCGCCTCCATCAGTATCATCCTCTATAGTAAAGGGTGGCGTCTTAGCTGCATTAAGGATATCTAACGTTTTCACATTTATTTCTATATCCCCAGTGGCTCTATCTGGATTCTTGCTGCTTCGCTCAGCCACGATGCCTTTGGCTTTGACCACAAATTCTCTACCCAACTTTCTTGCTTTCTCTGTCAAGTCCGCATCTATATCCATATTGAACACCAACTGCGTAATGCCATATCTGTCTCTTAAGTCTACGAAGGTGAGTCCCCCGAGGTTCCTTGATTTCTGCACCCAACCAGACAAAGTTACTTCTTGACCCTCATGGTTCATTCTTAGTTCTCCGCAATTATGAGATCTGTACATATTTGATTTTTAGTTAGTTGGCCACGTTGGCCTGATTTTATGTATGCAAATTTAATGTAATATTAGGAATGGTATACATTATGAAAAATGGGACTTTCCTAAGGAAGGTTTGTATTCTTTGAACGAACTTATATCTTCACAATCTGTTAACTACTAAATGGGTAAGTATTGAATATCTCCACATCCTCACGTGACAACCGAATCACATATTCTTCTAGATGTCACGAAAAACCATAGATAATATAAAGGCTCCAGTGGCTGAAGAACTCAAGGGTTTTGAAAGTCATTTTCGTCAATCTATGAAGTCCAGCGTGGCACTGCTAGACAAAATCATGTACTACATTGTCAAGCGAAAAGGCAAGCAGATTAGGCCTATCATGGTGTTTCTAAGTGCGAAGATTTGGGGAACACCTTCAGAGAGTACCTTTAGGGCGGCATCATTCATCGAGTTACTACATACGGCTACCTTAGTCCATGATGACGTAGTAGATGACGCTTACCAAAGACGAGGATTCTTTTCTATCAATGCTTTATGGAAGAATAAAATTGCGGTGCTTGTCGGGGATTACCTTCTGAGCAAAGGGCTATTACTTGCCTTAGAGAACAAAGAATATCAGCAATTACATATCATATCCAAAGCTGTCAAAAATCTGAGTGAGGGTGAATTATTGCAAATAGAAAAGGCCAGAAAACTAGACATTGAAGAAGACATATATTTCGAAATAATTAAACAAAAAACAGCGTCACTTATCGCTTCAGCGTGTAGTGCTGGTGCAGCATCTGTCATAGACAATGAAGGGCATATAGAACAGATGCGATTATTTGGAGAAACGCTGGGAATCGCCTACCAAATTAAAGACGATTTATTTGATTACGGAGATCAGGCAGTGGGCAAGCCACGCGGCATCGATATCAAAGAGAAGAAGATGACTTTGCCACTTATCTATGCCTTAAATCAGTCTTCCAAAAAAGAAAAGAAACACATCATTAGAAGTATTCGCAAGAAGAGTACTGATCCAAAAGTCGTCAGAGAAGTGATATCTTTTGTAAAGGAAAAAGGAGGGATGGAATATGCCGCTAACATTATGAAACAGTATCGAGATAAGGCGATGAAATTATTAGATGGATTCCCAGCCGGGCCAGGCATCGATAGTATGCGCTTATTAGTAGATTTTGTAATAGATAGAAAAAAATAGGCAGTCTGAAATCAATCAGACCGCCTATACATATCTTAGAAGATTCTAATTACTTCTTGATTATATTGTAGGTACTCCTCTCTCTTATGCCTTCTGCTCTTAGTTCCATGATATAATTTCCAGAACCTTGGAGTGGTGTCATATCGTAGGTATTAGTCCCAGGAGATACACTGAATGTTGTGACCAACCTGCCATTAATATCATAGATTTGGGCATCCAATTCTCCATTCTCGTTATCGATAGAGAATGATTCATCGAACGGCATAGGATACACTTTGACAGGAGCAGCCAGCTCAGGTGTATGATTATTACTTGGCTGATCAAATTCAAATCGCAAATTGTCTACGAGAAAACCATAGTCATTAGGATTGTCTACTGTCATAGTATCACTATCTACTAGCAATAGCAGATACATAGTGTCAGCAGGAACATTATTCATATTATCTTCTATATCCAAAGTAAATTCTGTATATCCGATTTCTGCATCTGCGATGAGTTGTGCTCTACCAAACCCAGAGATATTATCTATGTCCGCTTGTGTTTGGGGAATTGCCGAACTATCATTGAAGAATATATTAACGGTCAAAGTGTCTGGCCTATCTCCCAAGTGTGCCAAATCAAATAACAATCTATCCGGAAGCTGCCCGCAATCAAATAAACCGAAGACATCAGCTAAGGGAAGAACTGAATTACCACCAAGTTGTAATGCAAAATCACCTTCAGAAGCATTCTCTGACCTAGAAACACCTAATAAAGCATCTGCTGTAAGCTGATCTAGAGGTTGTCCAAAAATACTTTCAAATGAAAGGAAGAATAACCTAATGAAACTAATGTAACCTTCAGGTAGTAATATTGTCTCGCTCTGAATTGTTCCAGTAGTATCAAATTGGATTGTTACATCTTCCCAAATTTCAAAACTACTATTAGGAATATCACACTCCTGTGAACTGAGTGATGACAATGCACCGACAAGTAATAAAATTGTAAAAGAAATTCTCATAATTGTAAATGTATAATGAGAACAAACCTAACTAAATTAGTTAAGCAACTAAAATCGATTATCATTCCTAATAATTCTCCATACTCTATCTGGATAATCAGTTATAATGCCGTCATCTCCCAACTCTAATATTGAGACTATTTCGTTTTCTGGTTGACTGTCTAGGGAATTTAAGTCTCATCATATTTAATTCCAAATATAATGAACAGGATCCTGTCTTAAATTCTGGAAGGCTATAGGAATGACAATATATAGTAAAGCACTACGGTAGTAACCAATCGTATAATATATCTAGATTGTCATAGCTCTTCACACCAACCTTCTCCTCCTCTCCTCCTTGTACGACCAGCCCTACCCTATCGCCATTTGGCAACCTATCCAATCTATTGAAATCAAAATCAGTGATATCAAGATATATGGTACTTCCCATTATGTCCAAAGAAGAAAAATCGCCTAAAAGCTTTTCTGCTACCTCATCATACTTAATAATGTAGTTACCATTAGGCAATCCATTCTTGACCTCCGTGGGTGAGGTTCTAAAGAAGGCTTCATTGACAAGTGGCAAGCTGGAATAAATTGTACTTAGAATATGTCCATCTATCGACTCCATTTGGTCAATACTATTGGACTCTATCAGTGTCTTGGGTCCTTCCACCCATGAAATTATTTCCTGTATTGTATCCCAATGAATTTCGTAATCAGAATTGGGAATCATATTGTAACTGAGATAATCTACTCCCCAAGCTGCAAAATAACGGGCATCTGTAAGGTTAGTAATGTTCTGAGCTATTACTTTTTTGGAGAGCATGGCGGTAAGGTATTATCTGCAGACTATTTCTTTTCGACAAGCTCTGCTTCTGATAGCAAATACATGAGCCTGTTTATATCATCGTCGTTTAGTGTTAGTTTACCTCTTAAAATCACTTGCTCTGCACTATATTCTACACCTTCGATCGCTTCCACTTCCATGACAGTCTCAGGCCCAGCGCCACCACAAAAAAAGCACATATTATAGGGAAAGGCTGACAGAATAAATTCTTTGTGGGATTTGTATCCTTCTACTGGAATAATATACCCCTTGACTTCGACAGTCTGGCCATCTAGCTTTTTGATCGGCTCACTAAAGACAGGAATGTCTATTTTGAATCCCATCAACTCATCATACTTTTTTTTATAAGTTATCTTACCTAAGGTCTTCCAGAGGCTTTTCTTCGGCACCGTATTCTCTGCTACATCTACCTGACTAAAGAGGCTGATCGACATGCCTAGTAATAGTGGAAGTAATAAATACTTAATAGACTGATTCATTTTTTTTCTAGTTTATCTCATTTCTTGAGGACCTCTATTAAGGAGGCATCTGTCAATGTATATATAAGACCTGTAGGATCTCCTTTTTGTATATTTAGCATACCCTTGATAACGACCTTATCAGAGGTGTACTCTATTTTCTCCTTATTCTTGGTGAATACCTGCATCGCTGATTCTGGGCCTGCTGCTCCGCAAAAGAAGCACATATTCTGAGGATAGCGCGAAAACATGAAATGTGATTGGGCCGCCTTAACATCCAGTGCTATAATATATCCTCTTATTTCTATTTCTTTACCATCAAGGGTTTCTGCAATAGCGGTTGGTGTTGCTGTCTTGACAACCATACCCATCATGTCATCGAATTTGCTTTCCAAGTGAACCATAGACAAAGTCTGCCAGTGATCAGGCGTCCTATCTTGGCTCAGCAATGGCTGCACAGCCATAAAAAAGACCAGTATTATGCAACTTAGAATCTTCATGATATAATAGTGACCCTAAAAATGCAAAATAAGTAACCATAAGTGGGTTAAACTTTTGCTAATTGTCTGGTTACCTTACAATTACCTTAATCAACTTTTGGCTACAATAATCCTCTGAAGTAATCTACAAAGCCATCAATACCCATACTTCCTTGATCACCCTTCTCTCCCTGCAATCTAACGGAGACAGCCTTATCTTCGATTTCTTTTTCACCGACAATCAGTAGAATCGGTATCTTTTTGAGCTCATTATCCCGGATTTTCTTTCCGATGGTCTCATTTCTCTCGTCTACAAAGCCTCTGATGTCTTGACGACCAAGTTGTGCTTTTACTTCTTCACAATAAGGAAGGAACTTATTGTCTACAGGAATCAAAACATACTGTTCTGGCGTCAGCCAAAGCGGGAATTTCCCAGCAGTATGTTCTATTAGAATAGACATGAATCGCTCCATAGAACCAAAAGGCGCACGGTGAATCATTACAGGGCGATGGGCCGCGTTATCAGACCCTATGTACTCTAAGCCAAATCTCTCAGGCAAGTTATAATCCACTTGTATAGTACCCAACTGCCAACGTCTACCGATGGCATCCTTAATCATGAAGTCCAGCTTAGGCCCGTAGAAAGCAGCCTCTCCTAACGCTGTTGTTGTGGTCAAGTCCACTTCCTTCGTCGCCTCTATAATGGCTGACTCTGCTGCTTCCCAATTTTCATTAGACCCAATGTACTTTTCGGGGTTGTCTGGATCACGAAGTGAAATCTGTGCTGTAAAATTGTCAAAGCCCATCTTACTTAGCACCTTGGTCGTTAAATGTAGGACCTCTAGAAATTGCTCTTTGAGCTGTTCCGTAGTACAAAAAATATGGGCATCATCTTGAGTAAATCCACGTACTCTGGACAACCCATGAAGCTCTCCACTCTGCTCATACCTATATACTGTACCAAACTCCCCAATCTTAAGTGGTAATTCCTTATAAGACCGAGGCCGGTGTCCGAATATTTCACAGTGATGGGGGCAATTCATCGGTTTGAGTAAAAACTCCTCACCTTCTCTTGGTGTCTGAATCGGCTGGAAGCTATCTTCTCCGTATTTGGCGTAGTGTCCTGAGGTAACATATAAGTCCTTGCCTCCTATGTGAGGCGTTACTACCATTTTATAACCTAACTTCTCCTGCTCCTCCCTAAGAAAAGCTTGTAATCGCTCTCTAACTTGTGTCCCCTTAGGTAACCATATCGGTAATCCCGAGCCCACTCTTTCAGAAAACATAAAGAGCTCCATCTCTGCGCCTAACTTTCTATGATCTCGTTTCTTAGCTTCCTCCAGCATGTGGAGATATTCCTTGAGTTCCTTTTGCTTAGGGAAAGTAATGGCATAGAGCCGAGTCATCTGCTTACGTTTCTCATCTCCTCTCCAGTAAGCCCCTGCCAAGCTCATCACCTTTATGGCCTTAATGTATCCCGTATGCGGTATATGCGGACCTCTGCAGAGATCTGTGAAGTTGCCTTGCTTATAGAACGTAATCGACCCATCCTCCAAGTCCTGAATCAGCTCTATCTTATATGGGTCTTCTTTTTTTGTAAAATAATCCAATGCCTCTGCCTTAGATACCGCCGATCTATCAAAGGTGTTTTTCTGTTGTGCCAACTCCAACATCTTCTTTTCTATCTTCTCAAAATCTGCTGGCGTCAATACCGTATCACTTGTATCTATATCATAATAGAAGCCATTCTCTATTGGCGGACCGATACCAAACTTGATATTAGGGTATAAGGCTTCTAGAGCTTCTGCGAGTAGGTGTGCAGACGAGTGCCAGAACGCATACTTACCCATATCATCTCTCCAAGTATGCAGCACCAAGGTTGCATTCTCTTGGATAGGCCTGTTGGCATCCCAGTGCTCCCCATTGACTGTGGCAGAAAGAACATTCCTTGCCAATCCTTCGCTTATAGATAAGGCGACATCCATTGCTGTGGATCCTTGTTCTACTTGTTTGATGGTGCCGTCTGGTAAAGTGATATCTATCATCGCTTATGCTTATTTGGATGTCAAAGTTACAGATATCATATGGTATAGGATAGTAATATGTAAATTAAGGCAAGGAGAATAATCGCTTCTTATTCAGAATACTAGTAATCAGCTATCAATTACATATTGTTATCTTAGTAAATACAATCGCTGCCATGAATAAAATGAAGCTTCTTCTACTGTTAATTACGATATCTAATTGTTTGAATGCAAACCATCTTATTGGAGGTTATGCTACTTATCGAATCTTGGAAATAGACACCCTAAATGATGAAACAGAGATAGAATTCACATTTAGATTATATAGAAATCTGAACAATACAGGTGCTACATTAGATCGTGTTATTGAAATGGGCATCTTTCAGGTGATGAATGATATTACTGGAGAATATTCTGTCTTTGAATCATTCGGCATTGGACTTGAGTCAGTGAATGTAGTAGACTTAGGAATCAACAATGTCTCTATTGAATTTGGGGATTACATTTTTAGAACTAGGTTAGAGCATGGCAGCGACTACCTCCTTAGTTTCCAGCGTTGTTGTAGACCAGAGACTATCACTAATCTAGCAATTGATGAACCTTTTGGTTTTGCAATTCAGCTGGAATTGACCTCCCAAGCATTAAATACACCTATTGAATCACCTCGTATTGAAGGTCATCCACTAAGTATACATCTTCTAGGCAATACCTTAGACTATGAAATACCTTTAATGTATAATGACACCTTTGAGGTAATGACTAATCTTGCATCTGTTCTATCTGCTGGAGCTGTGCATCCAGACAATATTCAAGACTGTTGCGACTGTATTATACCAAATCCTAGAAATTGTCTCCCTCCTTATGATATGGCTGTGTATAATTCAAGCTATAATGGAACAAATCCTTTTGGAGCCTTTAATGATGTTCTATATGAGGATAATGTTTTTAGTGGTGCATTTAATATTGGGGGTAAATTTCAATATGGGATAGAAGTTAACACCTACTTATCTGGAGAACTTCTGAGTAGGCAGTTAGTGGATCACACACTTGATGTGTTAACGTCTACCTCTACCAAAGAAACTGCGGAGAATAGTATAAGAATGTACCCCAACCCTAGCACTGATCATATTTATTTAGAAAATGCCGAAGGATACAGTTATCAGCTCATGGATTTATCAGGAAAGATTGTCTCAGAAGGAATCACTCAGAATAAGCTTTATATACCAAACTTGAATGGACTCTATTACCTGAGGATATATTCTAATGAGGTGGAATCTGTTCAGAAGCTGGTTTTGAACTCAAAATGACCAAAGTATAAAATCTTACCCAGTTACTTCTCCAGCACTTGAAGTCTAATATATGGAGCCCTATCTTTGGGCTTCAAATTTTTTAGACATTATAAAATAGGTTAGTACAATGCATATCTCTTACCTCGTCTTAGCCATCGCTTCGGTTTTTTTGCTCGGTCTGGGCTGGCTAATAGGCAAATCAATGACAAGTAAAGGGTTTGCCACCTGGAAAAAACAGTCGGAAGACTTGTCTAAGGAGAACAACAATCTTACTAAAAAACTAAAAAAGGAAACCAACCAAGTGGAATGCCACAGACAGCGCTCTGATGAGTGGAAGAGAGAGTTCCAAGCACTAACCCACGATACTCAGCAACTCAGAAAAGAACAAAAATCCAAATTGTCGGCGCTGGAAGAACAAATCACCCAGCTCAGAACCCAAGCTAGTCAATACAAAACTCAAGGTGAACGTGTGGAGAACACCAAGGAGAAACTGCAAAAGGAACATGAGAAGCTTAAGGAGAAGTATGCCAAGGATGTGTTGGCAGGTGAAAACTGGCGTAGTGAAAGGCAAAAACTGGAAAGAGAGCTAAAAAATACCAATACCAGATTGGAGAAAATAACTTTGAGTAGCAATGACTATCAGAAGAAATATGAAAACCAAGCCGAGCAAATCAATCAGATAAGAGTAATGGAAAGAGAGTTACGCATGCTCAAGACTAAACTCAATAAAGCAGAACAAGACTGCAGTTATTGGGAAAAGAAACATTACGATACACATCATGAATTGGCAGAACTGAAAAAATCCACTGACTCCATGGATTCCAAGTGCAAGGAGTTGGAAGAATTACGGAAGGGAGACCAGATTCTGAGAGACAACCTCAAAGAGCAGGTTGCAGAATTCAAAACCAAGTTTGTAACCCTTAATAACAAGTATCGGGACTTAGTCAGTCAATAGTCCTAGCTATCATTCACTAAATGGCTTGAGTTAAAAAAGTCATATGAATAATACCCTATTTTGAACATCACAAATTGTGATTACTGTCCTATATTAGCGTTGCCGAAAAGAAGTACTAGCTTTTAAAATAATCTGAACGGCCACGACATTAGTTGTGGCCTTTTCCATTTATAGCACCTATCTTTGCGCTATTCTAGCCAACCTATACACTGAATTACCAAAATTTTTAGAATCTTATTTAATTCTGATTCGTTGTAGTCTTATATAAGAGATAATAGCGAGAGGAAACTAGGCAATATGATTAGATACTTATTTACGGTCACCTTATTACTGAGCATAGTCGGATTATCGGCGCAAGATACGCGATTAGCTAGCCAGTACTACAATTCTGGTGAGTACGAAAAGGCAGCGGCAGTCTACAAGAAGCTCTACGTCAAGCAGCCTACATCACACTACTATTTTGAGCAATATGTACAAAGCCTCCTAGCCATGGAGGACTATGCCACCGCTGAGGATGTCATTAAAGATGAGCTCAAAAAGAAGCCCGATCATGTACAACTGTATGTAACCTATGGCAACCTATTGGAAAGGCAGTATTTAGCTGAAAAAGCTGAAGCTAAATACCGAAAAGCCATTCAAGAAATGCCTAATAACATATCCATCATCAGTAATCTGGGTAACTCCTTCACTAGATTGACAAAGTACGACCTGGCTATAGAGACTTTTGACAAAGCAGAAAAGGTTACTGGAAACGAGAAGATATTTATCAATAACCTAGCTGATTTATACAAGAGAAAGGGTAATGTCCCTAAGATGATAGAGTACTATATAAAGGCAGCCGCCCTTAATCCGACACAGGTGGAACGCTATAAGACAACCTTTCAGCGATATCTGACTTCTGAGGAGGACCTTGAGATCATGAGAGAACAATTGTATGAGAAAATTCAGTCTGATTCAGAGAGCAATGTATATCCAGAACTCCTCGAATGGGTATTTATAGAGAAAGAAGATTACAACAGTGCCTTAAGACAAGCGAGAGCATTAGATAGAAAGAATGAAGAAGACGGCACCCGTGTGATGAATATAGCCAATATTGCTAGTGGTTCTCAAGACTATGATACAGCACTCAAAGCTTATAATTACATCACCACTAAGAAAGGGACAACTAATGCTCATTATGTGACTGCCAAAGCAGAAGCATTGAAGACATTGAGAAAAAAAATCACTAGAAACCTAGATCATAAGCAGTCTGATTTGGATACCCTTGAGCAAGAATATGAAAGCTTTATAGCTGAAATGGGTATAAACTCTCGGACAGAGCATATGGTCAAAGACTTTGCAGACTTCCTTGCTGTCCATAAGAATGATTTGCCTAAAGCAATTGACGTCCTAGATGAGCTTATACAATTGTCCAGTATCAATAAATATGTCAGAGCCAACAGCAAAATATCTTTGGCAGATTACTATCTAATGCAAGGAGAAATATGGGAGTCTACCCTACTCTACTCACAAGTAGAGAAAGATTTCAAGGAAGAACATTTGGGCGAAGTGTCCAGATACAGAAATGCCATGTTGGCTTATTACGCTGGCGAATTTCAGTGGGCGCAGGAACAATTTGACATTTTGGAATCAGCTACATCACGACTAATCTCTAATGATGCGATAGATATGTCTGTCTTTATTATGGATAATATGGGATTAGACACAACGGATGTACCGCTCAAGATGTTTGCAGAATCTCAACTGTTGACCTTACAGAATAAATATGATGTGGCATTCACTAAATTGGATTCCATTACTTCTATATATCCTAAGCACTCCTTGGAGGATGATATTATATTTCAGAAAGCTGAATTGCATACAAAATTACGAGACTATACTACTGCCAAAGACCTTTATACGACGGTGTATACACAATATAATGAAGAAATAAGAGCTGATAATGCTTTGTACAAATTGGCTATGCTTTATGAAAATCAACTCAATGATCACGAGAAAGCCATGGAATTATACGAAAAGCTCTTTGTGGACTTTTCTAACAGTACCTTCGCCATAGATGCACGAAAAAGATTCAGATTATTAAGAGGCGATGATATCTAAGAATATTGAAACCACAAATCCGCTGATCTATAATATTACGCTTAAAATCAGCGAAGAGCTATCCCAAAAATGGTTGGATGCGATGGTATCGCAATTCCTTCCCCAGTGTACAGATGGGCAAATTATTGTAGCCTCTCAGGTCAATGAAGTGCTTGTAGATTCTGAAGATGGTGATAAGACTTATGCCATACAATTTACCTTTCTATCCAAAGAGCTATATGACGAAGAAGGTCTTAAAAGACTAGACAAATTCTTAAGACTACTAGATGGACAGTTTCTAGGTCAATATGTCTACTTTACAACCAAAATGGAAGTGCTACACGAATATATGTTACCTTCCGACAATTGACGGAAAGCAGCCTGCTCTTGAACAGAAAAGCCATCATTCTCCTATTTCTAGCTAATGCCATATCTGGCATAGCTCAAGGCATAAGTATGATTGCCATCCCTTGGTACTTTGCCCAAAAGGATATGCTTGGTTTTTTTGGCCTTGTCTATTTGATAACGAATATTATTTCAATGTTTTGGGTGCCTTGGAGTGGCACATTGGTAGATAAGTATGACAGAAAAAAACTATTTCTATTTATCACAGCAGCAGGAGGATCTTATTTGGCACTGATAAGTGCTTATGGTCATTTTGCACATGGGCTGCCTATCGCCGTAGTCGCAAGTGTATTTGTATGGACATTTCTACACTATAATATTCATTACCCTAACCTTTACGCCTTCGTACAAGAAATTACGCCTAAGGAGAAGTACTCTAAGATGACCTCTTTGCTTGAGATAATTGGACAATGTACAACAGTTAGTGCTGGCGCAGTTGCCACATTGTTATTAGAAGGCACAGAGGGTGGCTTGCTCAATGTCTTTGGTTCAAGCATTGATATAGGTATGGACATTACACCATGGTCTATAGAGAAGATATTTATATTGGATATGAGCACTTATTTTGTGGCTTTTGGCATCATATCTCTTATTCAATATACCCCGCTTGCAAAGCGTAGTCAGGAGGTGGGTTCATTAGTGGAAAGGTTAAAGACGGGATGGCGATATCTGACATCGCATAAGAATGTCTTTTGGTTTGGCGTATTATCTTATATGGTCTTTTTGGCAATGCTTTTGGAAGCCTTTTACTTAGGTGTTTCTTATGTGGATAATCACTTGCAAGGAAGTGGGGATGTCTATGCCAATTCTAAGATGACCTATGCGCTAGGTGCTATTTGCACAGGATTAACCTTAAAATATCTATTTACAAGGGTATCACTACCGCTTATCACAGTGATACTCACTTTTGTAACTGGAATGATCTTCTATGTACAATATGCATCTAATTTGGTATCTACTTATCTGATTATGCTATTTGTGTTAGGCATCACCAATTCAGGTACACGGATTTCGAGGATCACCTATCTGTTTAGAAATGTACCCAATCAATATTTTGGTAGATCCGGTAGTATCTTCTTCCTATCGAATATATTTTTCAGGGTAATATTACTAGCTATCTTTACAATGCCTTTCTATCAAACAACTAATAATATTATTTATGCCTATCTGATTACTTCTATAGTATTATTTGCGACAGTAGTGTTACTACTATATCATTACAAATCCTTTGACCTTAGCCATACAGCATGAAAAGAGTGGGACTTGGATACAAACTAGGTGTAGGGCGCTACTTTGGTATTCCCGTATATTTTCATTGGAGTTTTGTGCTGACTTTACTTCTCATTGGCTATGTATGGAAGAGTGAACAGCTAAACCTTTCTGAAGGACTAATTTTTACTCTGTTTTATTTTTCGATATTTCTGTGTATTGTCCTTCATGAGTATGGACATGCATTGACTGCAAGACGATTTGGAATTGGTACTAGAGATATCTTACTTACTCCTATAGGCGGAGTCGCCAGACTGGAAGGCATGCCTTTGGTACCGAAAGGAGAATTGTTAATCGCCCTTGCTGGACCTGCCGTAAATCTAATTATTGCTGGAATAATTTTTATCGGTTCTAGATTGATTGGGATTACGAGTTTGACGCCAGACACTATCGATGTGATAGAAATTATCAAACATCCAGTAGGATTTATGTACTATTTATTCTGGATGAATGTCATCCTGGTGGGATTCAATCTTATCCCAGCCTTCCCTATGGATGGTGGTCGTGTATTGAGGGCATTGTTGAGTTATAAACTAGACAGAGTCAAAGCCACTTTTATAGCACATTTGGTTGGACGGGCCTTTGCAATAGGATTTATCATATTTGCAGCCTTCAACAAATTACCAGGCATATTTGGCATAGGTGTCTTCATATACATTATGGCAGGCAGAGAATATCAGTATGTAATTTGGAGCAAAAGAGAAGAAGAAGCCAAAAATCAAAATTGGTATGAAAGAGAAGAGACCAACAACACCAAAGATAGTGAGCCAGTCTCTTAATTTAGGGTAATAAAGTCACCTCCAAAATATATATATGTTTTAACTATATAATGCATGATAGGATAAATAATACTTTAAAATGCATTATTAGGTGTCAACGATTGTCAAATTGCAGTTAGTCGCCTAATTGTTTGATATTGAAATTAGAATTGCGACATTTGATACATCTATAGAAAGCCCCAGTGCTGGAACTGGTAGACAGGCATGGTTGAGGGCCATGTGTCCGTATGGGCGTGAAGGTTCGATTCCTTTCTGGGGCACTTTCTAAAGTACTGAGAGTCCTCTCCGAACCCGATAGTCGAGATTTGTACCTCGATTAATCTACGCTTATCTAATAACTAGCTATTCTCAAATTACAATCGAGGTTACAAACGTCACAAACCTCGACTATCTGGGATACAACATTCTCTTACAACAATTGTCTGAATCTGGATTTTCAGGATTTAAGAATTAGCATGATAATTATAATGTTAGGGCGATGTGGGAAGCATAACGTCGAGCTTGACGACCTAATCAAAAATCGCTCATCTCTAACTCTCGCATTCTTACAAGAAGACTTTTCTAATTACTAAACATATTATAAATTAATCATCATATATTCCATATGTAATTTTAAATCATGAAACTAATAGCGTTTTTCCTCATTATAACTGTCCACTTTCTACCCGCTCAGACAACAATATTTACAGATGACAGCAGCATGGATTTGCAGAGAGTGGGAGAGAATGAAATTTTTCCTACAATAATAGGCGGCTTAAATGACCCTTCTCTTGATTTAGGTATTGCGTATAATCTTAAGCTGGATATCGGTGCCGGGTTATTGTTTCAGTGCGGAGGTTCGGTAACAAATAATGATGTAACCTCTACTATCTTAGCCACTTCACTATTAGAGGAAACCACCAGCCCTGTTGTTACTGATTCACTTATGGTTGTCCAAGGTATAGATCTGGACAGAAATGCTAGACAATTGTACTTCATCGATGTGGATTTGGAAGATTTTTTTCTGGGAAGAATTTGTAGAGTTAATTATGACGGAAGTGATTTACAATGTCTTGTTGAATTTGAATTTAAAAGTCCATTAAGTGGTGGGGGATGCAAAGTGGCATTTGATGCCGAGAATGATGTTTTGTACTTTATTAATGGTGGGTTCAGTATATCAAGGGCTGACTTAGAGACAGGCATTGTAGAGAGACTTGATGTTCCTGATGATACATTTATGGCTGACCTTGTTCTGGATGAAGTGAATAATAGATTAGTCTATCTGCGTGGCACCCCTAGTACCACTTATTTTCTATACGAGTATGATCTCACTGACCCTGAGGCAACACAAACATTAATCACCACCCAAGAATTAGAAGACTCTAAGAGCATTTTTCTAGATTATGATAGAGATAGAATTGTGATAGGTAGACAAAATTTTGTCAATGGGGTATTCACTGTTAGTATGGATGGCTCATCTGTGGGCGATATTCAGCTGCTTAACTTCTTGCCCACTTCAGATATTGTATTCTTTAATCCTGAAGACATTGTTATATTTCAAGATGCAGATGAAGATGGGTTTACAGAGGAGACAGATTGTGATGATAATAATCCAGATGTCTTTCCAGGAGCAGAAGAGATACCCAATAATGGCATAGATGAGGACTGCGATGGATCTGACTTACTCTCCTCTACTGATGATATCAGCGCTATAAATCAGATTACCTTATATCCTAATCCTGCAAGTGATGCTCTATACTTAGATGGTAATATTCTAGACTCCATGCAGCTTTCTATTTTCAATGTAACAGGACAGAAGGTAATGCCATATCAAAAATATTCTAACTCAATTGATATTTCTAACTTAGAATCTGGCGTCTATTTTCTAAAGATTAATGATAAAGAAAATACTAAGATGATCAGATTTGTTGTGGACTAATTATATAAGTAGTTGGCCTAACTCAATGCCTATCGGAAAACTACGCCGAACAAGGACAATAAGTGACAGATGCAATATCTAAGAAGTCAGTGTGAGTATCTCTTATCTTTATTAGAATCAGTTTTAGTACTTCATTAATCTTTTCATGAACATTTGTTTAAAAAATGATTCTTTTTCTTTCTTTATCCATGTCAGCTGATTGTAATCTATATCATCATAAATTATATCTGGATTAATCGTCCATACACCAGCAATTTCTAAGATATCATTATTCTCATCAAACGGATTATTCTCTACAAATTCAGTTATAGTAGAATCAACATTTATTAATCCCGCTTTTAATTGTCCACTTAAGCTTTGAAAATATCCACTATTTATCACATGATGGTCATGCGTTAAAAAATAATATGCTTCTGAAAATTTTTCGCTTAATGTATTTAGAAATTCAACTATATGTTTCGTCTTTTCAATATAGTCTTTATATGAATCAAATTCTTCAAGATTTTTGAAAGCTATTTCTGCAATATTAGAACCGCATAATAAAATCCAATTTTTTATGGGTGATGAAACCATTAGCCAATCCGTCCCAATCATATTGTCAACGCCTGATTCCCAATCAATTTCTTCTCCTCTAAAGTTTAGAAATTCTAGAATCTCATTTCTATCTGAACACTTTACAGCGAACCAATTTGTATCTCTATTAAAATTTTTCACCTGTGCATTTTATTTTTCATAATTGAACTTTCATGTAAAAATTGTGGAACTAAATGCTTCTTAGCCCTCAATCAAAAAAACCTGTTATACACGAATGAAATTTCATATCAGGCGCAGGCGACATTGCTCTAAAGCTGAGCTACAGCAAACGCTGAACGTTATATATTAGGATTCTGAAATAAATATCATGAAATTGTCATTAGTTATAATGCATTCTCGATTGTGTTCAAATTTATTATGATTTTACTTTAAGTGCGCTGTTCCATAATTCAAGCCGAGGTTTGCAACCTAGATTAATCAATGTTTCTCTAATAGCTTTGCTATTCTCAAATAACAATTAGTTTTATGGTTCTTACAAGCGTATAGTATCGAGTTTGCAAACGTTGCAAACCGACACATGTTTGGCTTAACTCAATGTCTATCGACAAACTACATGGAACGTCATTAATCTATAATATTAGAATAACTTTTTAATGTAAGTCATATCAACCTTTTTCTTTGTCTTATCATGCCATAAGACACAGTCTTTTTCTATCACAAAATTATGTAAATCAACTAATGTGTCATAAATAAGCTTAAATTCGAATTCAACTGAAATCACACCTTTTTTCGAGTAATCAAACTGCACATAGCTCTTCTCTTCAATTGGATTGTAGTTTAAGTAAGCGCCTAAAAACTTAGGGAGTTCTCTATATCTAAACAGTTTCTTTCCATGCTCAGTATCCTTAAACCAAGTAAATTTTTCATCATTTTCTACCCAATTAATAAATTCCTCATGAAGAATTTTATTTTCAGGTCTATAAGTGAAAGTAGTTTCACTATTTTTTGTAATACAAAAACTTTTAATCATATACCAACTGCTTTTTCCATTGTTGAAATAATAACTTTATCTATATCAGGATATTCAAGTTTAATTGCATCTTCCCAAGCCTTTGCAACACTTGAACTATAATTTGAATCAGGTATAAAAATATGAAGTTCTATTTGATCTACAGGCACAGAATTGTTGGCTTGCCTAACTACTCCAGTGTTCCTAGCTTTTTCTAGATCCTTAAGGTGTTTGGAGTTTGTTGTTATCCATGAACTAACGTTTGAATTTTTTGTTGTTTTAACACTTGCAGCAATATTTTTATCTCCTACCAATTTGGCAGTCAACAAGAGGGAAATTACTTGAAATTGCTCCTGTCCAAATCCAAGATGCAAATTTAGATTGCCCAAGTATTTCCTCCATAAATCTTCCTCGGTGAAACCACCAAGGAAATCCTACTGCCCAAGCATCGCTTATTAAATTGCACATGTCATTTGGAGACATATTATTTAGAAAATTCCATGCTTCATCAAAATAGCTATTATGTACAACAATCCCTGAGTTAGCTACTAGAAAGTTGTGCAAATCTTTGACTTCTAAATTATATACTACCTCTGACCCAAATTTCTTATCTATACTTACAACCTTTGCCTCTCCTTTATGGGTCAAAATTCTTTCCCCAATTTGCAATTCTTCAGCTAATTTCCAATTATCTATAGATAAAGAAAAAATTGGATGTTGGTATGTAATTCCTAAAGATTCACCATTATCAAAACCAATATCATAAACCTGATCAGACTCGTGGGTAAATAGTGCTGTGACAGGACGATAGTCATAGTCATCACCTTCATCCTCATCAGTCGGTTTCTTCTGCGGTAATATATGCCTAATGGAAATAATTCTAAAAGGTCCATTGATTCCTTGCTCTGGCAAATTCAGATTAACAACACCATCAACTTCATATCCTTTCTGATCTATCCAATCATCATGCAAAGCAAATTTCGCAGTCGATGCTCCAAGCACTTCCTCAAACACAACCTCATTCCAATCCGTGTCATTTATTTCGTACTCATCTCTTTCCCTCTGTTGATCCGAAGTATAAGGATCCTCATTTATATCTAAATAATTTCTTCACCTACACTTGCCGTCAAACCATAAGTCGAGTTGACTGTTTCATGAGCAACCGCATAGTCTAATAGTTGCACATCCTGTATCGGCACCGCCACGATCGGCATTGCTGCTGCTACAGCAAAAGATTTCGCAGAGAGTTTGAACGGATTACCTGAGTTGTAATAAGGCTTTGCGTAGTTTCTGTTGGCGACTAACACCGGAGTACTCTTGCACACTTTTTTCAATGTCCATTTCAGAGCCATAGCACACATTTTTAATAGTGCTTTTATTTCTTTAATCGCTCGATATTTTAAGTCGTGATTTTTCACTTGGCACAAAATAGGCATTTTGGTACTTTTCTTTTTTCAATTGAATTTTCTTCAGTTGAAAAAAGAAAATTCATTCTTTCACTACCCTCGATTTTTAGAAGTGAGCTTAGCCTCATGTGTTTGGCCATTGAGCGGCTTACTTCTAAAAATGAGGAGCCAACCGAAGGGCGGCAGCTATCACACTTCTGTCGTGTAGCGTGAGTGGGTAGGGTATTGTTTGAGTGGTGGCAAAAAGCAGAGAAACAGCCTTGAGCGAGCAGAGCCTTGGAGGGGCGGACGACTGCGGACGCGAACGAGGTAGCCAGCAAAAAGAGCGATTAGCTCGCTGGCTGGATGTAGAATACACAAGACTCACCTTTAAAATTTGGGTGCAGCGCCAGCGGAACCGATATAAAACTAATTGAGTCGCAGCCGAGTGAGTCGAGCAGCCCGCCATTAATAAAGTAGCGGTGGATGTGAGTAGTGTATCACCGAAGGGAACTGATGTGACGAAGGAGCAGCAGCGCATACTCTACTTGCAGACAG
>CAZMMQ010000068.1:0-21025 GCA_964567435.1 uncultured Saprospiraceae bacterium
AAATTATAATTATTCAGAATCGATCTGGCGAACTCATCTTTTTTTCTCCTAGAAACCGGTATTGTGGACTTATCCTTCATTTCGACAAATCCATCTTTACTATACCTTTCTATGTGATTGGTATTGATAACATGTGACTTGTGGCAACAAAAAAACTCCTTATCCTCTAATACCTTCTTATATACCCCTATAGATTCTGAACTAATAAGCATCTTCCCTCCTTCCAGATAGATTCTGGTATTGTTATGGTATCCTTCGCACCTTACGATTTGATTCAGTGTGATAAATTCATAAGTGCGAAGACAGGGAATTGCAACAATTGTGTTTTGAGACATTTATTTTCAATTTGATTTTATGCTTACCAAAAAAATCGGGGTTAAAATTTTATCGGTAAGTATATTAAATAAGTGGCTATATAAAGCTAAGCACAAATAGTAGTCTTTAAAAGGCCAATTTTACCGATTTTCCTCTGCTACAAATAGCAAATCGACCTGCAAGTAGTAGTATAATCTACTGTATATCAGTTACTTAATTTGAAATAAAAGATGTATTTTTCCCTTAGTTTTTCAAATGGCAAGTCCTAAATTATTTACCGCACTCAATATTCTGACTAAGGATGAATGGTCATCTCTCAGAAAGTACGTATCGGTACATACACGGCCAGAATCGAATAATAATAGATGCTTTGGCTTACTATTAGAAAACAAAAAGCTGCTGCTCGATAAAGATTTCGATGAAAACTTAAGACAAAAACATTTCTCAAAAATTTCCAATAAGAGTTTTTCTAATATCCTGTCTAAGCTCTTTCAGCTGTTTGAAGATTGGTTTGCTATTCAGTCATTTAAGGATGAACCATATACTAAGGAACTTACCCTCATTAAAAACTACAATCAACGTGGCCTATTTCATCTCGCCAATAAGTTAAGTGACAATGTAGAAACACAAATATTGAAGTCAGCGCATCTAGACTTATACCATCACGAAATACTTTCAAAAGTCTACCACTATCAATACTATTCTAGCAATCCGATTAAAAGGCAAAACAAAAACTTATTGAATGAGTGCATAGACCTATATACTAAAGGAGTATTAGATAGGTGTTCTGCCTACTTAATGGACATAACAAATTTTTCCCATATAAGAGAAATAGATTCTGCAGAATCTAAGGAGATACTAACATCCTTAAAGTCACTTATTCCAAGTACAGACATATCAAATATCTTAGATTGTACTATTAGGTTATTGGAACATAAGTCTATCCAGGACTTTGAGATTCTTAAATCAGCCTTGGAGGATAATATATTCGATTCACATTCAGATTTATATCTCATACTGACCATATATCTAAGAAGGAGCAGTGTATTAATCTGGTTGCAGGATCAAACCTTTGATACCAATAACATTCTCATTGCTCATCAGATGAGTTTTCTGGCTACTGAAAAAAATAAACACCAACGCTTTCTACCTGTCAACTTATTTAATGGAGTATCTACTTTAGCCTCTATGCTCAGTTATGATAAGACTAAGGAGTTTATAGATAAGTGGGTGCCCAAGGTGCACACCGCATACAAACAGTCTGCGATTAATTATTGCAATGCATTAAACGCATTCAGACATGAGAGGTATGAGGATATCCCTCATCTGACAACTGGACTACGCTTTGATAATCAGCAATATATCCTATTAAGCCAATTACTCAATATCATTGCTATGTACAAGTTATCAGAAGAAAACACTTTAATAAATCTTATAAATAATTTTAGAAAACAACTTAGAAGAAATAGCTCTAGCATCCCCACTTTTAACATAAACAGGATAGAAAATCTATTAAAGATTATTCTAGAGATGAACAAAGCAAAACGAGATAAGTCTATAAAGATTCCTATAGAAAAATACCTACCATTATTCTACCACAATTGGGTATTAAAAGAATTAAAAGATTGAGCAGAAAATTTCTTTCTGCTCAACACAAATCGAGAAATCTAGAATCCTATAGCTGTATCATCTACGATAAACTCTAACGCGGTTCCAATAAAGTTTTGATTAGAATTTTCATAGCACAAACTGTTTTCACAAGTATCTATGAATAAATCAACGCTAGTCTCAGTGGTCGTTCCGTCTAAGGTTATTTCTAATTCAAATCCATTGGTAGGGACTATATTTATACTACCTCCATATTCCTGTGTACTATTGGCCCCAGAATACATGGTGATAATTCCCAGTGATGAATTATCATATTCGACGATTAGATTATCACAACTTTGAGATTTCCATACACCGCTTATCGTTTTGTAAGTGACTGAAATAGGTAATAATGAACGAGACTCTAATTCAAGTGAAGAAGTATCTACGTCATCAATTTCTGTTTGGCTACAACTCGTACCTAATAGGCATAGCAAGGCCACTGAGATCAAATAAAATTTGCTCATTTTCTAAAGTTTTAAAAGGTGAAAAAATTAAAAGAACTATTGTCTAGTGGCCACAGACGATATAATGTAATGGAGTTCTAATGCTCCAATATAAAATGTAATAGTACTTCCTCTTCAGGAGGTCTCGCATTACATTTGTTCGTTATTATAGTAGTTGGGAATAATCGTAGAAAGGCAACCCCTCTAATAAACATATTTAGTAAATAACTCTGACTTACCGCATAAGTTTATATTCTGAATGTTCAAATTAGATCGGAAATAATCTTAGTTAATTTAGTGTTTCAAACTTATTTTCCAAGAGTAATTAATCTTTCTATAGTGCTAAGATAGTATCCACTTAATCAGACGTGCATATAACTATTGTTATACATGCCAATATTGGCGACCAAAGTTTGGCACTAATCGACATCTTCGCTCAAGGCAGCAAGAAACTGATTGCTATTTTTTAGTGAATAATAAACACAGATAATTTTCTATCAGACTGTGTGGAGATTTACTGAAGATAAGTTGGTTTTATGAATGTTGTTTCTAAATTAGTGCATACCCATGTAAAGGATAACGGAATCTGCTCAAACACCATGAGTTGTACAAAGGACCTATAAGATTTAAAAATTCTAATATTCTTTCATACTCAATCCAATCCTTTTTCTTTCTAAGTCGACATTCGTTACGACGACATTCACCTTCTGATTGATACTGAGCACTTCTGCTGGATCTGAAATAAATCTGTCTACAATCTGAGAGATATGAATCAAAGCTGATTCTTTAATTCCCAAATCTACAAAAGCGCCAAACTTGGTAAGATTAGTGACAGTGCCATTTAGTTTCATCCCCACATGAATATCCTTTATAGATTGTACTCTGTCGTCAAACTGCACGGCTTCAGCAGCTCCTCTAGGGTCTAATCCAGGCTTACTTAATTCTTTGACAATATCCTTAAGCGTAGGCATACCAACTTGACTATTGGTAAATCCATTGAGATTAATCCGATCAAGCGCCGCCTTATCACCTATTAGGTCAAGGACAGACTTCCCTTCTGATTGGGTAATCATCTTGACTAAGGTATACCTTTCTGGGTGTACGCCGGTATTATCTAAAATGTTCTCTCCGTCTTCAACTCTCAAAAAACCAGCAGCTTGCTCGTAAGCTTTCTTACCCAGTTTAGGAACATCTAATAATTGACTTCTAGAGACAAAACGTCCTATCAATTCTCTGTGGTTTACAATATTGTTGGCCAAGCCAGGTCCCAGTCCTGACACATATGTTAATAAGTGAGCACTTGCAGAATTCAAATTAATGCCCACTGCATTTACAGCTCTTGAGACAGTCTGATCAAGTTCTGTCTTCAGTTGTGATTGATTAACATCATGCTGGTACTGTCCCACACCTATTGACTTAGGATCTATTTTGACCAATTCAGCTAGGGGGTCCATCAGTCGTCTACCAATAGATATAGCTCCTCTGACTGTAATATCATGATCAGGAAATTCCTCTCTGGCTACTGTGGAAGCAGAATAGATAGAAGCGCCATCTTCATTGACAAGATATACTTGTACATCTTGATCTAATCTCAACTTTTTAATCCACTGGTAGGTTTCTTTTCCAGCTGTACCATTTCCAATTGCTATAACTTCAACCTTATACTGGCTAATCAGAGAATAGACTGTTCCTTCCGCATCAGCTGTAGCCTTCTGTGGAGGATGTGGATAAATAGTCTTGTAATCCAATAATGAGCCGGTTGCAGACAACACAACTACTTTACAGCCTGTCTTAAATCCCGGGTCAAAAGCCAACGTCACTTTATTTCCAACCGGCGCAGCTAGAAGTAACTGATACGCATTCTTACTGAATATATCAATGGCTTCTGTATCTGCTTTCGCTTTTGCTGCTTTTCGTGTTTCATTTTCTATAGAAGGTTTGAGTAATCTCTTAAAGGCATCTATTATCGCCAACTTAATTTGCTCACCACTCTGATGAGTACCAACCTTAAGATATCGCTCAATACTTCCCTGCAACCTATCTTCATCAATTGACAATTTTACCCTTAGTAATCCCTCTTGTTCCGCCCTATTGATAGCCAAAACTCTATGAGAAGGACACTTCTTTAATGGCTGGTTATAATCAAAATAATCACTGTACTTAGTAGCCATTTCTTTCTTTGCCTTTATCACTTTTGATTTCAAAATAGCATAGGCATATGCCTTTCTTGTAATATCTCTTACCACACCTTTCTCGCTGATCCATTCTGCGATTATATGCCTAGCACCCTCTAATGCTGCATCCACATTTACAATTTCCTTTGTCACATATGATTGTGCTCTTTTTGTAAGGTTGTCAACCCTTTGTGACATTATTATTCTTGCAAGCGGTTCTAATCCTTGCTCTTTGGCTATAGTGGCCTTGGTCTTTCTTTTCTTTTTATAGGGCAGATACAAATCTTCTAGTGTATGCTCATCATAGCAATCCACAATCATACTCTCCAACTTATCAGTCAACTTTCCTTGATCTCTTATGGCATTTAGGATTGTTTCCTTTCGTTTACTTAGATTGACCAGTTTCTTATATTCAGTCAAAATCTCTCCGATTTGTACCTCGTCCAATGAGCCAGTCATCTCCTTACGGTATCTGGCTATGAACGGTATCGTTGATCCTTCCTCAGATAATCTGAGAATATTACTTATAGTTTTGGTTGAGTAAGTCAGCCTTTTTCTAATGATATCTATCTCCGTCAAGCGCCTTTGTTTAAAAGCATAAAGTTAATTCGTAATTGCTATTAAGCGGTTTATCAATCATGTGAATATGACATCTAATTAGAAAGCAATGTAAATGGAAAATAATTATCTTTGGAGAGAATGTTTATTTGTGCATATTGTGCTAATCAAAGTTACTCCATTAGATTAGTAATTATGGACCAATTTTTGATTCTAAGATAGATTAAAGTCACAAAAGGGGTCTACTTGAAGCAATTAATGAAAAGAATAGGTTGAGCAAGTTTCTGGATATAAAGAAAAGGGTTTTAGAGATATTGACTAAAAAGCTACCCGACCACCTCAAATACCATAGTGTAAACCATACTATATATGTGCTTGACAAATCTATATATATAGGACAAAAAGAAAAGCTCAATAAAAAAGATACACTTTTATTAAAGGTAGCTGCTCTTTACCATGACATTGGATTTATAAAAGGCAGTAAGAATCACGAAGAAGAGTCATGTAAAATTGCTAAAAGACATTTAAAGTCAGATGGATTTAGCAAAGAGGATATAGACAAAATATGTGGGATGATTATGGCTACAAAAATCCCTCAACAGCCAAAAAACGAATTGGAGAACATTCTTGCAGATGCAGATTTAGAATATCTGGGCACAAAGGAATTTTGGAAAATTGGTGATTTGCTATTTGAAGAATTACGTTATGATCATAAAGATATGACAAGAAATCAGTGGGACAATATCCAAATATCTTTCTTAAGCATGCACAAGTATCATACAAAATTCTGCAAGCAATATAGAGAAAAATATAAGCGCCAGCATCTCGAACATTTAAAGTCTATTGTATAGTTCTTTTGCCATTTTCAATCTCCCTTAACTAAGGTAGTCTTACTGATTCCACAAAGTTATTTTATAATCCCCTACTCAGTATTGGTTAGAATAATTAAGTGAAGGGTGTATAAATACAAAAAAAAGAGACTGCCCAGCAATGGCAATCTCTTTTAATAATAGTTAGTTACAAAGACCTAATTTCTTTAGAGTACAGTTCTAATTCTTTGAGCGGCTCTTAACACGTCTTCTGCGTGATCAGTTAACACAGATAGAGTATTTACATTCGTTTGATCTCCACCTTCTTTGCCTGTAGGCTTTGATGTTGGTACATCATTAGTAGCAGATCCCGGTCTTGGTCTCTGAGGCGTAGGGTTATCACTAAGACCTGATGAATTTGAACTTCCAAATCCAGGTCTGCTTGATCCTGTAGTTGTTGGTTGAGATGGTTTAGTTGTAGCTCCAGGGATGACATAATCATCTCCAAATGGAATACCTTCAGCGATCGCTGCATCTGCTTCTGAGATTTCTGTCATAGCAGCATCAATAACACCACTTTGAGCTCTAATAAGTCTTAATTCTCTTTGATTAAACTCACCTTCATGATCAGAAATTTTTTCCAACAACCCACCTAATTGGTCTTCTAAATTAAATTCTTTAGCTTTTTCAGATTTTAAACCCTCAGCAACCTTACAAAAGTCTTTGAACTGATTCATTATTCTTTGCCTTTGTTGACTCACCTCACCATCATTATCAGTTAGCTGACCATTTAACATAGTACTTGTTATTCCTAGAACTAGTACCAGTGTGAAAAAATTTACAATTAGTTTCATGTTTCAAATTTTTAAAGTTTATTAAATGTTGTGTTCAATTGGTTTATTGGATACACTTATTTATTGCAACCTCAGTTATGATGTTATCACTTTTAGTCTTTTATTTTAAAAAATATACTATGAGTACCAACTTGATCGCCAGCTGGTTTTGAAATCTTTGCACCTCTGGTTTGTGGTGCATCATAAGTAGCAGCCATAATCATCTCAAATGGATGATCATTAGATGACCCTCTTGTCTGGTTGCCTTGATTGGCCATAATCCCTGAGAGATCTAATGGCTTGTCTGTACTTATAACTTTCATGACTTCATTCCCGTAGGGTGGAGCGATTTCTATTGAGTAGTTAGTCTCATAAGACTCCCCTGGCTCTAGGTAATATTCCTCGGCAGTATACCCAAGTGAGCTTGCAGGAATAACAAGATTGACAACATTATTTGGCTGTATATCCAATACTGAAAAATACGCTGCCTTCTTACCTCGGTTTTTGACGACAATTTTTATACAGCTACCTACTTTGACTTCAACTGGATTAGGAGTAGCCGTCGATTTACTATAATCATTGCAATCTACTTGTACAATCTCCATTTTCAAATCTAAAAATGAACTCTCACTCTCAAATCCTCTCAAATATTTTCCCTGAGTAAAAGATAGGATGGATTGTTTTAATTTACTGAAGTTCCTATCTATACGAGTCTCTAGATAAGCTAGGTCTAATAGAATATCTTTCTGAGCATCTTTGAGCACCAGCTTTCCATCTTCTTCAGAAATAAATAAATCTGCATTTTCTTCCGTCCAATTTATTGTTTTATTCTCCAAAAAGGGGTTTATAACGTTACTCCACTGGCTGTCTTCAGATAACATATTTTTTACATTACACTTCACCGGAGGGCTCATCCTCTCTACTACTTTTATCTTGATTAGTTCATTCTCATTCACGGTAAGTGGCTCATCCAATACAACATCTGATTCTGTCAAATAAGCCTGTTTGACTTCTCCTACTCCCACAGTCTTATTGCTATCCATGGATACGACTTCCACTATACTTCCTGTATGGACATCAATCATTGTACCTAGACCTACAACTAATTCAGTTGGAGAAATTTTCTCATTGACAGGAAATAATAGGTTGGGATTAGAAGAAATCCCGCCAAGAATCATCATATCAGAAGGACCTTCCATTTGGGGATTCTGGTGAGGTGCTAGCGTCTTCATTCTTAATTTGACTCTTTCGAACAGTTCTCCATACGAGAAGTTTTGCTTCATCCCTGCAAGGATTGACGCCATAGAATATGTGAGACTTCCAACTGGGTTGGATTGGTCATCCAAGGTTTCATAATTCAATTCTTTAGAACTGGCTCCAAAAAAACTAATCATAGGAGCCGCGTTCTCTGGGCTAACATTTAAGCCCATAGACGATTCTTGCCCTCTTGATTTGGGTTTGAAGTTTGAAGGTCCCATAATCTTATCAGTACCTCGTGCTTTAGCCAACCCTCTCGTGCCTGATCCCGAATGACAAGAATCTAATACAAGTATCAACTGGCCTGTAGGCCCTACTTTCTTTCTTATCTCGGCAGATATCTTTCCAAGCTCATCGTCTCTAATGAGATTCTCACCTTCATATACACCTGGCTCGAAAAATTGTGGGCTATCATAGGGCACTATGGCTTCGTCTAACCCATCCAATTCATCTCCATTATCATCCACTATTTGTTGGCCATGACCAGAGTAATGAATATAGACGATATCTCCTGTCTTCACTTTGTTGCTTAGTGCACTCATTGCACCTAGTATACCAGATTTTGTTGCTTCCTCATTGGTGATTACAGTGATATTATTCTCATCAAATCCCAATATTTTAAATGCAGATGTAACATGAGGAATATCATTCATACTGGAGATTGGAGGCCAAAGACTTTCTATAGAATACTGACCAATGGCTATCACTAATCCATGTTTTTCAGCACTGGACGTCAAGGACAAAGTAAGCAATAGCGCTATACCAATAATTGTTTTCATTAGGCGGTAGATTTAAGAGTTATTTATCTCAAAACATATCTAAGTTTTAAATTACAATACACTAAAGGATAACCCCAAGAAGTATCCTAGTTCGTACACCGATGATATCGGCAGTAATTCTGCGGAAGAGGTAAATGTATCTCCGACATTATGCCCTGCAGACAGTCTAGGGGCTTTAGCACCCATTACACCTCCAGTTATCATTAGTCTTTGACTATGGCCTACCAACAGTGTTGGCCCTAAGAAAAAAGAAGCGGAAGATGATTGACCACCATTAAGAAATGGAATACCCACTCCAAGTGAAAATCCGTAATCTAAATTTTTTGGTGTTTGTCTTATCATATGAACAAAAGAAGCTATCTGTGGCACAAAATCATCTGATGGCGTAGCTGCTATCGTTTCATTTACTACAGAGTACTGAGAAATACCATTAGCAAACTTACCAAAGGCGACTCCTACGCTACCACTGACTTTCCAGTGACCCGATACAGGTATAGTCTGTGTCAATGACTTCAAATCCTCAAACTCTCCTGCATCATTTTTCTGTGAAAAGTGCAAACTTATATTGACTGCTTCTCCCTCTACCTGGATAGGAGTGAATGTTTGTTGAAAACCCTTACCATTGAATAACTCTTCATATATAAGGCGTAGAGCAGCCATATCTTCGATCTGAGTTCCTTTGTTACTTGCAAGGTCAGAAACATTAAGCTCAGGCATATCTTGTACTCTACCCATAATGTTATCCTTCATCTTACTTGCTGAGGTGACCACATGGGTCATTCTTGCATCGGTGTCACTAATAGAAATCGTATTCAAATAAGCACTCAGCGTACTCCATTCTTTTGCCAGAACTTCATATTCATCTATAGCAGAATTATAGCCATTGACAACTTTAGTGATATCCTTTTCATTATTTACACCATCGATTAAGTCTTCAATACTTACTTCTTCATTTTCTGTTTTGGCAAAAGCGTGCAATACCTCCTCCTTCATCAATTTCTGAATTCGGCTAGGTCTAATATTTTTATTTTGTTTGAGATTGTAGATATCAGCCAAGGCTAATTGGCGACTTTGATCAGCATTGATAATGAGGTCTGCTTTTTCTTTGTAGGCATTTATCTGATTCTCAATATCAGCTGTCTTCTGAGTGAGCGCAGAGTACTTGCTTTGAGCCACCATGGCTTCTTTACTTGCACTTCCCCCTCTTGAACCAGGGATAGAACTGAACATAGAAAATAAGCCCTCTCCGAAACTCAAATCTCCTCCAAATAGTGAACCGCCCGCTAATCCTCCATATGATGATTCTTGCAAACCATTGACTCTTGAAGATTGTGAATATCCAAACTGGTCAACTTCTATTGTCGCCTTTGTAGTATATGGATTGAACTCAGAAATTATTACATTGATATTATCTCCTTTCTTAACGAAGGGCTTTTCTATTACTTCAAAATTTCTCTTGTATGTAATGACGTCATCGTATAAGTTGTACTCGATGACTAAGGTGTTGTCTTGAGCACATAGGAGCCCCGCTAACGAAAGAGCTACTGCTAAGTTGAGTAGAGTTCTCATATTAAAAATTTGAGGTATGGTGAATATAATAATTATTTGAAAAAGATAAGATAATCTGTACTTGTTTATTGCACCAAACAAAGCGATGTTATCAGTTTTAACAATAAAATTTAGAGCTGATTGCAATTGATATGCAGAAATTTATATCACTCTTACACTGGAAGAAAATTCAGTTTAGTAGTAACGTACCCACTCCTTGAGTTCACCTTTTTCATTAAGTCTCAGTGCAATTTTCTGATCTTGACATCCTGAAATAAATCCAGCATTGGTAAATAACTTAGCCTGAATCTTGTCCAAATCAGAAATACTCAGATAGTTGATATTCAAGATTCGCTGCATAGTGAAGTACCCATTTTCTGTCCTATAGGTATACACGGTAGAATGTTCTTTTTCATCTATACACAAAGCAATCTCGCCAGTATTATCAAGCTCTACCCAATCGCCTTGAGGAGCCGGCCTATGCAACCTCACTCCATCTATGCTTGTTCCATCATAAGTTATGTAGGAACATGTTATTGCCTCAGGATTGTCAGCATTGCCATCCTCAGCTTTTGACAAATTATAGGCCGCTTGTTGTGCGCCAGGACTATCTGGATGATTGTCTATAATCTTATTCCAAAGGATGATTGCATTTTTCTCTTCACCTAATATATAGTAGGCAATTGCCCTTGCACAAGATAATCGTGCTTCATAATCCAACTCTGAACTCTGTAGAAAAGACCTCAGCTCCAAATTAGCTGTTACACCAAAATCTAATGCCTCACTAGGCTTTCCCTTTAAAATTAATGCACAGAGATGATTTATTTCAGGTCCAACTTCTGTGGGATCCATCTTAGATGCTAAGACAAAATAATCCATCGCTTCATCCAACAGTTGATCATATTGTAGTCTTTCTTCTGGTGTCAATCCATCTGATCCTCTTGATGCCAATGGCTTGGACATTCGTGTAGTCCATTCTACCTCGAAAGGCAACACAAAAGGGAATAGATTACTATTTCGTAGACTCAAGGCTTCCTGAATTTTGCAGATACCAAGATTATTATATATCTCCTTGCCTTTAAACCACCTTTCTACATAGGCATAACTTTCTAATGCTAACCGATATTCACCAATAGATACCAAAAAAGCTGCTCCCTCATATATATCTATTAAGGACGTTGACATTCTATGGACCTTAGTTATAGTATTTTGCCTTTCCTGCAGACTTGGATACCCTTTTAATTCATCATCGAGGTCAAATTCATCATATATTCCAGTAATCAATTCTCCAAGTATTGACCGTGTATCATAACCAGCCAGAAAGGCCATAAATATTCCAAGCACATCAGCTGATTCTTCATAAAAGTGACCTTCTTCGTGTAATCTATCGTAGGCTAAGAAGCTTGTATTTCCAACTTCATAGTCGTGTTGGAAAACATGTGCTAGCTCATGTCCAATGACAAATGCCAACGCTGCAAGAGAATCCTTCTCAAAACTTTTGCAGACATTATATAATCGCTCACTGATTTCAATCTTATTAGATCGACGAAGAAAGAGAGCGGCATTATTGTCATCATTGGTAATCACCACTGAAGGTTTCAAATAGACATGATTACCATTACTTATATATAAATCATTGAGTATCTTATTAACTACTGCACCTTTGCTATCATCAGCCAATAGTGACATAGGCAAACACAAAAACATTATTATCAAACATTTCAAGTACATATCGGCTCTTGTTTTGCTAGTTAATTGTATAGATATCCTATATGTTATCACGAAAACTTAAAAAAGAAATTAACGTTCACTTTGTGGATCTGGAAAAAGTCTATTCACCAAGGTGCTCCAGGTAGGCCTTGGCATTGCCTTGGTACTCAGATTTATTGTCCTGCGCCAACTGTTTGAAGTATTTCTTAGCCAATATAAGACCATCTGGTCCTTCGATTTGGGTACATCCTAAGGCTAGGTACCATTTCGCTTGATCTTTATATGCAAAGCCATCCTCTGTACATAAGGGCTGTAAATACTCTGTGGATAAGGCATAGTTCCCTAAATTCATTTGTGTCAGTCCCATATAGAATCTAGCAGTCTGATTTTCTGGAAATTCGTCCAAGAAGCTAGATAATTGGCTTCGAGCACTATTATAGTCATACTTGCTATAAGCCTGTAGAGCTGCTTTTAGCTTTTCTTCATCTTCATCAGTCTCGGAAGCGAGACCTTTTGCCTCCATTCGATCTAGAATTTCATTGACAACTTTAGTATCTGGCTTGTAATATTCTGAATAAAGCTGGCCCATATCTGGATTTGTTCCTTCGTCTGATTTTAGAAAGAATAACCCGACTGCAGCTAGCAATAACATACTTGCCGCTAGAGGTATCCATCGAAATTTGCTTGAGTTTGACATTTTTATTTCTTTAGGTTTGTTTACAAAAAAGGTTTCTTTATTTAGATTAGATTCTACCGAATCAAGCTTCTTTTTTATTCTGTTTTCAGCAGCTAGACTGACTCCAAGGATTAAATCTTTCATAGTTTTTACCTGCTCACTGAGTCCTTCTTCTGTTTTCATTCTCGCTTCAAAATCAGCTTTCAACTCAGGACTCAGCTCATCTCGCAGATAAGCTTCAATGGTCTCTATGTTACTTTGAAAATCATTCATTATTGATATAATTTATCTTTAAGGTTATTTACTTTCATTTACTTTCTTTCTCAGCTCATTCATACATCTGTTCTTCTTCACTCTGACAAAACTCTGTGTATAGGAGAGCATTTCAGCGATCTTTTTGAGTTGTATTCTTTTAAAATAATATGATTCCAATAGTTTCCTACATTCCTCCCCCATGACCGCAAGTACGTCAGCTATAAGTTGATGTTTGGCTTCATATTCCACTTTCTCATCATAGTCTGTATCGTTGGATTCAAATTCTTGATTCATCTCAGAAATGTCATTGGATGCTACGGAAATTTGCTTTTTCCTAAGTTTCATCAACCATAACTTACTTCCGATAGAATATGATAAGGTACTCAATTTGGTATTTTCATACAGCTTGAAATCTGATTTTGAAATAGTTTTAATCAGCGCTATAACCGTATCCTGAAACAAATCTTTTGCATCATCCATTGTCCCACTATTTCTTATCACATATCTCTTAATGGGATTAAAATGGTCTCTATAAAGTGTTTCAAATGCCCAATTCTCTTCATTCAATAGTCCTTTGATTAGTGTCTGAGAATCCATGTTATCCATATATTGCAAGTAAAAGATTAATGTTATCAGTCTATTAGAAAAGTATTAAATTTAAGAATAGGATTGGAATAAGTTTTTCAATTACTGATATATTTAAATTTTAAAGTGGTATAAACCCCAGCCACTGATAACATTACAGTGAATTTTCAATCCATATGCATATGGATTAGAGTTATCTGACCATTTTTTTGAAAATAATTAACTCCTTGATATGCAAATCAATCTTCAAAATCTAAAAGAAGTAGGGCATTATCAGATATTGCAATACATCAATCCCGAAGGGTTATCCAAGACCTTTAAAGTCAAACATAAATTTACAGAAGAGATTTTTGCCTTAAAAGTCGTGATTGCTCAAGACGCCAATGATCTGCAACGTTTGGAGCAGACATTCAAGAGACTAGCCAGAGGAATGTCCAAACTAGACAACCCCAATCTCATAAACTTCAATGAATACTTTGTTACTGAGATAGAAGGACAAAAATGTTTTGTCTTGGTTAGCGAATTTTTTGTTGGAAGTGAATTGCAGAATTTTGTCTCCAAAGGTGAAGTGGATCAACTTTCGTATGAGAAATTGGAAAATATATTCAGATCTATTGCCTTAGCTGTAAACGATGCACACAGCATGACTTATCTTGATGAGCATGATGTTGAAGTGAATGGCTTTCCTCATGGTCATATAACCCCTGCTAACATTATGATAAACAAAGAGCTGGAGTTAAGGCTCTTGGATTTCAAATTAACTAATAGATATACCCTATCTGCACAAAAGAATCGAAATAAGAGTCTAGCAGATGAACTGTCTATTTCTAAAACGACAGACATATTCCAATTAGGCCATCTGTTGTATTACCTCTTAGCCAAAGACAAAAATTATAGAGATTACACAATTAGTCAACATAGTGTCGAAGATATATCCAACAATCTAGATAAGTCTATTGTAGGTAAGCAACTCAAAAAGATATCACAATTAATATATGATTGTATACATAAAGAAAGTGAGTCAGCAATAACTTCTGTCAAGCAATTGCTTAATAGACTAGATGGAAAAGTGGAGATTGGTGCTAGCAAAAGACCATCTGCAGCAAAATATATGATTGCTGCCTGTGCTGCAGCATTGGCTCTTGTAGCCATCTCAATACCCGTAATGAAATCATACTTCCAACATCACCCTGAAGAACTAGAACTCTCAGAGACCAGAGGTGCTATTATTAAGGGTACACCAAAAGCGTCAGAAAATGTTGAGATAGGTGAATACTATGCTTTTATGGTTGGAAATGAAACTTACAAGCATATGAAACCTTTGTCTAAGCCTAAGAATGATGTCAATAAATTTATAGATATCCTGATTACCGAATATGGCTTTAAGCCTGAAAATATCATTAAGAAATTTGATGCAACCAGAGATGACCTTTATGATGGCTTTGAACAAATAGAATCTCGAGTAGGTAAAAATGACAACCTGCTAATCTTTTATGCAGGGCATGGACAATTAGATCATGATAAAGGATATTGGATTCCGGTAGAAGGAAGAGAAAATTCTAGACGTGATTGGATTTCCAATACGGAGATAAAGAATTTTTTAAGTTATATCGTCGCCAAGAATGTCCTTGTTGTATCTGACGCCTGCTTTGGTGGAAGTCTTCTCAGAAGTGCAAGTACTTACAAAGTGGATACTAAGACCATATCTAAGAAGAAAAGTCGAATTGCACTTACATCTGGATCACTAGAAAGCGTACCTGATCATTCTATATTTATAGATCAACTATTTTGGTATCTGGAAAACAATCAAGACACCTTGGTCTACACTTCCAACATCTTTGCAGGTATACGTGAAGGGATCGTATCTAATACAACAACTGACCCAGGATATGGACCAATTAGGGATGCTGGCCATCAAGGAGGGGACTTTTTCTTTGTTAAATCTAGGCAAGAAGAAAAACCAGGAGTGCAATAATGAATTCTTCTGACTAGAATGGAAAAGATATATAAGTCTTCGTGACTAGCTTGCTTTTTGGACAAGCCACATTTTCATATCTCCTTTCCCTTTAACATTAAGGAATCCTCTGTCTTCAAAATGCAAGTCTTCATTATTCTTTATAGACTGGAAGGTTGTTTCTGATATGTTGAGTTTACCTGGAATTCCATTCGACTCCATCCTACTAGCTATATTGACTGTATCTCCCCATACATCAAACTGAAATTTAGAGCTTCCTACTACACCTGCTACCACTGGGCCTGAATGGACTCCTATCCGCATATCAAATGGTAAGTCATCGACAGATTTCTTTTGGTCATCCAAAAAAGCAAGCATCTCAAGCGCCGCTTTTACTGTATTATTTGAAGCATTGAGACCATTAGAATTCAACCCTCCAACGGCCATGTATGCATCACCAATAGTTTTTATCTTTTCTATATTATTTCTTACGCATATATCATCGAATGCTTTAAAATAAACATTGATTCTCTCCACTAGCTCTTGGGCAGTAAAAGCTTCGGCATATGTAGTAAAACCTACAATATCAGTGAACAATACAGAAACATTAATATGTTCTCTTGCTTTGGTTACTCCTGTCCGCTTTAGTTCTTCAGCAACTTCTTGTGGAAGAATATTAAGTAATAATTTATCAGATTTTTCTTTTTCTTCTTTTAGAAATTCACCTGACTTCTTAACGACACGCCAATTGAAAAAGAAAGCGCCAGCTAATATCAAGGTAAGCAATGCTAAGCCTTGAAAGATTGTTCTCCTTTGTTTCACTTCATTAATTTCTGATTGATAGGCTAATTCCACCTGCTTCCGTTGCTCTACATTAGCTAAAGAATCCGCTAGCGTTTTCTTGTCAAATTCAAAACGTTGGAGTTGAAGTTTGGTATCTCCACTTTTGATACTATCATCTATAGCATACTGACTTTCTAAGTAATAAAGGGCTTTCTCCCAGTTTCCCAGTTCGCGTGATGCACTATAGAGACAGGCGTATGACTGGCTTATCCCTTGCATATCACCTATCTGCTCAGATAGTCTTAGTGCTTCCTCGCAATTATATATAGCTTTACTAAAATTGCCTTGTGATACAAATCCGTTACCCATCTTATTTCTGGAATATCTTATACCATACAGGTCATTGACTTTCTCCTTAAGGGCAATGGATTCATTAAAATATCTGAGAGCTGTATTCATATCACCCATTTCAAGATACACTTCTGCCAGATTGTTTAAGGGGTAACTTTTTGATTTTAAATCCAATGAAGTCTCCCTTATTTGGAGAGCTTTTTGATAAGAATCTATAGCCTCATCATATCGTTTTTTTTCTTTATAAATTAACCCCATATTATTATAAGAAGTTGATTCACCTTCCCGATCACCAATTTCATGACGAAGGTCTCTGGACGATATAAAATACTGTAAGGCTAGATCATGTTCTTTTTGAAAATAGTAGATGACCCCTAAATCACTTTGGGCCTTAGCAATAACCTTTTTTTCATTTATCTCAGTGGCCATACTTAGGCATTGCTCTAAGTATTTTAGTGACGTGGGATAATCAGTCTTAATAAAATATGCCTTACTTTTTAAATCTAATGCCTTGACTATCCCATATTTATCATTCCGTTTTGTGGTGTACTGCAACAATCCATCCACCAGAATGAGTGCTGAATCGGCATCAGACTTTAAATAATTCAATCTAATATATTCTGAGTAAGCATCAATTCTGAGAGAATCAACGGCTTGCTCATCCAGCCACATAGACATCAATGAATCTGATACAGACTGGCTGTTAAGTTGTACACTAACCAATAAAATTGCGAAAAATAAGAGGCGCACGCTTACTGTTCTTCTCATTTGGGTTCAAATACACTAATTTAAAACTATTTGAATGATAGACCCATCATTGATAGGTAATTTTAGATACTTGGTCCTAATCTAGCTTTAAAGTCTATCAATATTTCTATCCCTCAACTTGGCATCAACTCTATCCTTAAGACAGATACCAATGACCAATGTACTATAGATATTAAATCGGATATAACTAAATACTTGTCATCATCTAATCCCCATCTATATGATGGTTGTTATCAGTACTCTAGAGGATAATCTTTTAGACCAAATTGGAAGATAAGAATAAGTACTAATGGACCAGATATTTTACTCCATGGAGAAGGCATTTGTTTTAAAGGGCATCTCTATCCACTAAGAAACTAAAACTATAGACGATCCTTTTGCCAGTACGGTAGACATCCTAAACTGCAACCATCATATAAGAGGTTTGGTGGCAAGGTAGAACAGTGTCGAAAAATTAAATGGTATATATCTCACAACAAGTCAGTTGTTATATCTGAATTTGGCGTGGTGTCGAATATGGACTTCATGGCGATAAAGATAACCGATGGACAGAGGAGTATCAAGAATATCTTTATCAAGAAACTTGTAAGATTATAGACAATATAGATCAACTAGGAGGTGTATCCACTTAGATATTATTTGATTTTTAGTCTCCAAGAAGGGTCTTACTCAAAATACAAGAGTAATACAATCGCAAAGATCTGATTTCTGAAAAAGGTAAGCGAAAAAAGGCATTCTATGTCTTACAGCATTACTATAATGCCAAAGATTAGCTCAAACTATATAATTCCTGTTTGTGTTATACAATATTTCTCCAACTGGCTCAACAAAAAAGACTAAATTATGGTCTTAATTAGAAGCTTAGATCTATAACTAATCAGATAGTGAGGTCTATCAAAAACAACCCAAATAATGTATATAAAACAAATCAGCATACTCTTTACCCTCCTATTTTGCTTTGGAATACTCCAAGGTCAGGGTCATGAAGAGAAAGCATGGTGTATTATTAATTGTGATCCCTCTATACACACTGAGAATAAAAAGCTTTTGTATGATAATCTAATGAATGATGCTGTAGTTAGGTCAGCCCTAGATTTTGAAGTGATCAAATTTCCTCTTCGATTCACTTATGTATCTGATACTATAGTCAATATAGATGAGTCAAAACATGCCAAAATAGATAAAGCTGTAAAAGAGTTGAACTATGCTTTTAGAAATACAGGCGTTCTCTTCAATAAGGAAAATGTTACACAAATCCAATCGGATGTAAAGTTAGAAGACCTATCCAGCAACGCATATCAATTGTACGATACTTTTTCTTATACCCATGATATTTCAGACATGATCACTGTATTTATTCTTGATCACCAAAAAGAGTTTTGCCAAATTACTGGTAACAGTATCAGCTGCTCTAGAGTTGGCGGATTTTCATATATACTTTCGAGTAGAGCCAATAATCTTGTCCTTAGTCAATTTGATCTTAATAATCCCAAAATTGTAGCCCATGAGTTTGGTCATTTTTTTGGATTGTATCATACCTTTGAAGAAAGGTTGTTTGGCAAGGATAATTTTGCTGACAAGAGCTGCACTAAAAGAGGAGATCTCATATGTGACACCCCACCTGACCCAGGTGCCGTATATGAGATTTATGTCAATCATGCCACTTGTGAAATGGTCGGATTTAAGGATAATAAAGGAAATAAATATAATCCTATTCTCAACAATTACATGTCCTATTATAAACCATGCTATCTCAAAGAACATATCTTTACTAAGGATCAAGAATTGGTAATAAGACTAGCTAGTAGATTAATGATAAGGAAGAAACTGAGTCGATAAATTATAATGACAACTTGAATAAGCCAATATCAATGAGATATGCTTAAGCATAAAAAACTTCTGATTTCATTTTTGTTAATTTTTGTAGTGGTTGGTTATTCAAAATACAACAACATGAGTCTGAATGACCTTGGCTTCAAGATATTGAACACCATTAAAAAGATGAAAGGAAGCACCGTCGCGGTTAATAAACTTACGATAGAAAATTCTGCCTCTGTCAGCCATGATGAATGGACTTCGCTTTTATCCAAGCATGTCACTGTGAAAGGGCAAGTAAATTACAAAGACTTCATTAAGGATAATGCAGCCTTAGAAAAATACCTGTATGAAATTTCTACCCATCCTCCTGGCAAGAATTGGTCAAGTGCAGAGACAATGGCTTATTGGATAAATGCCTATAATGCCTTTACAGTAAAGCTCATCATCGACCATTATCCTATAGAGAGCATCAAACATCTCAAAGATGGTTTGCCGATTATCACTTCACCCTGGGATATAAAGTTTTTTAAGATTGGAAATATAGATTGCAATCTTAATGCAATAGAGCATCAAATTCTAAGAGTAGAATTTGATGATCCAAGAATTCACTTTGCCATTAATTGTGCTTCTTTCTCATGCCCAAAACTTAGAAATGAAGCCTTCACTACGTCAAAACTAGAATCACAGTTAGAAGAACAAGCCTTCAGCTTTTTTAATGACCCCAACAAAAATATAATTACGGATTCAGAGACTAGACTATCTAGCATCTTAGATTGGTTTAGATCAGATTTTGAGAATGTGATGCCACTTCTAGATTACATTCAACAATACAATGAAGAGCTCAATAAATCCAACAAAGTGGAATTCATGGATTATGATTGGACATTAAATGAATAACTGAATAGACCACTTAGGTTACACGATGTTTATTGATGGATAGTTTTGGACGGCCTTTAGCCATATAACTAAGGAGGTTTCAAATGGCATTAGGAACAATGGTAGTTTGTATGACGAGTGTAAGGAGATGCGCTATAAAGTAATTTAAATATTAGTAAATGATATAAAGAATACTACAGATCTAATATGGGAAAATACCTCACTGATGTCCGAAAAATATTTGAGTATTATAAATCACTAGGAGAAAAGTCATTAAATCAACTGGATGACGCTGACTTATTTTGGCAATACAACGAGGCTTCTAATTCTATTGCAATTATTATAAATCACCTCAATGGCAATATGTTATCAAGGTGGACTGACTTTCTGAATAGTGATGGAGAAAAGGAATGGAGACAGAGGGATAAGGAATTTGAAAATCTCATCAAAACCAAAAGTGAGTTGTGGCAAAAATGGGAAGATGGGTGGCAATGTTTATTCGTAGCTTTGGATACAATAAATCATGATAATTTTGACAACATAGTAACTATCCGCAGACAAGAGCATACCATATCAGAAGCCATCAATCGACAACTGGCACATTACGCCTATCATATAGGTCAAATAGTATACATTGCGAGGATGGTGAAAGATTTAAAATGGCAGAGTCTCAGTATTCCCAAAAATAAATCTCAAGCATTCAACAAAAAAAAGCATGCACGAGGCAAACATTCTGGTCACTTCACTGATGATATCAAATGAATAACGTTAGCTTAAAAAAATTATCTCCTGACGATGCGCCTCAAATAGCAAGGCTTGCCAATAATAAAAATACTGAATAGCGCATCTAAGATGCACCATAAATCAGCAGATTCACAGAGAT
>CAZMMQ010000069.1:0-20945 GCA_964567435.1 uncultured Saprospiraceae bacterium
CAAGATTAGTCACCTTGCAAAAAACAGCCTCTGAGCAATCGGGGGCTGTTTTTTTGTATTGATTCAAAATTGATGTCTCCGCTGTCTCAAAAAATGATGTTACTACTGCATGCATCCCATTTACACAATTTGAAAAGTTTTAATTACAAGTGCACTCAATTACAACACTATACACATAACAATTATTTGTAATTTGTAAACTAAATATGTCTTATCTTTGTTAGTCATAACTGACGAAAATTGATAGCATATTTAGAAGGAAAACTGACTTTCAAATCCCCTACTTTAGTTCACATTGATGTAGGTGGCATGGCCTATGAGGTCAATATCTCACTTAACACATTTGGAGAGATTGAGGAATTGGACAGCACCAAATTGTATACTCAGTTGATTATCAGGGAAAATGAACATTCAATGTATGGTTTTCATACTAGATCTGAGAAGGACTTGTTTAACAAACTCGTCTCTGTGAAAGGCATTGGGCCAAATACATCCAGAGTAATTTTGTCCTATATGACCCCTTCTGAGACTATATCGGCCATATTACACGATAATGCAGCTGCATTTAAAAAAGTTAAGGGTGTTGGGCCAAAAACTGCCCAACAAATAATTCTTGATTTGAAGAATAAAATAGCAAAAGAGAGCTTAGAAGGTGTACCAGCAGAAAAAACTTCGACTCAAACAACACGAGAAGAAGCCATTTCTGCGTTAGTAGCTTTGGGTTTTCCAAGGTCTCAGGTAGGAAAAATGGTAGATAAAGTCCTTTCTCAGGATAAAACAATAGATCAGGTTGAAATTTTGATTAAATCTGTTCTTAGGCAAATTTCATAACCTTGCTATTTTATCCATCTAGCAGTTTCCAATCTAACTTGCTGATAATCATGATTTTAACACAAATGAACTTGTTGTCAATTATCCTATTTATGAGCATGGATTGTCTTTTTGGATAAGTAAAGTTTGGTAGAAATGTCCGTTAGTGAGGTTCAAAAAAGAATGCTTAAAACTTTAGCCAATAATCTAACATAAAACAATATAAAATACGTTAATCATAGGTGCTCACAAATTCAGCTTTTTCGACACAGGGTAATTCAAGGTAGAGCATAGAATATATTTGATAAAGTAATGACAAGTACGCAGAAGATTGCAATTGGAGTCTCGCTAAGTAAACTATTGATAATGTGTCTGTTATCACCGTTATTAGCATATGGTCCTAATGGGCCACAGGTCGATCCTGCTCCCCACATCCATATTCCAATGGCTTTGGATACGATACCGATGATAGATAGGCAGGGTGATTTTATACATGACCCTACCAATAATCCATTTGATATCCTTCCATCAGACGTAGAACAGAGTGTAGAGTATGATCCGGACACAGATACCTACATCATCTACGAGAGAATCGGAGACGAATATTTCCGTACGCCTACCTACATGACCTTCGACGAGTATCTACAATGGAGAAGTGAAGAGCAAGAAAAAAGATACTTCGAAAAACTAGCTGGACTAGGAGACACCTACAAGACCAGCAGTGGCAGACTGGACCCCATGACCAAAATTGATATCGAAAAGAATCTTATAGATAGACTTTTTGGTGGAAATGGAATCACAATAGAACCACAAGGAAGTATAGACTTAAACTTTGGAGCCAGATATAACAGAAACGATAACTCATTTGCACTAAATACTCAACAGACAAGACAACTTCAGGTGCCTATATTTGATATGGATATCCAGATGAATGTGGATGGAAAGATTGGAGATAAATTAGATTTGGGATTCAACTACGATACGAACGCCACCTTCGATTTTGATCAAGAAATTGCTTTGGTCTACAACTCAGAAGAATGGACAGAGGATGATATCATTAAGAAAATAGAGGCAGGTAATGTAAGCTTACCGTTAAGAAGCTCTCTCATTCAAGGTGCTCAAGAGTTATTTGGTATAAAATCAGAATTGCAATTTGGTAAACTACGTTTAACAGGAGTCTTATCTCAGCAAAGATCATCTCAAGGAAATATTCAAATTGAGAATGGGGCTACCGTTCAAGAGTTTGAGTTAAAGCCACAGGACTACGATGAGAATAGACATTTCTTCTTATCACATTACCACGTAGATAATTTCGAGCAAGCCCTCGAAAATCTTCCTTATATCAATAGTAATTTCAGGATCACGAATCTTGAGGTTTGGGTTTCTGATGACAGAGCCAATTTTCAGACTGATCAGACTATGATTTGTGCTGTTGCTGATATGGCAGAACCTAACTTAGATAAGTTTACCAATCCTAACAATGCTTCTATTCAGATATCGACAAATCCACTTGTTATACAACAGACGACTGATGTAAATGGAGAACGACTACCTGACAATAGGGTTAACAATATTTTTGAAAAATTAACCAATGACCCCTCTGTCTCAAGAATTCAAAATGCTATTACGAATTTGAGCAATAGGTATGGATTCAAAACATTTGAAGACATAGAAGTTTTTAGAGGTAGAAAACTAAATCCAGGAGAATATTTCTATAATCCAGAGTTAGGTTTTGTCTCACTTAATGTCCGATTGAGACCTAATCAGGTATTGGCTGTTGCCTATGAGTATTTTTACACAGGTAACTCCATAGATGGAGAAGAACAAATTTACAAAGTAGGTGCAACGACTGATGAAGGGTCTGTTTCTAACTCCAATGCCATTGGAGAAGTACAATCAGAAGGACTCATATTCACCAAGCTTATCAAACCTTCTAGTAACAGAGTAGACTTGCCAACCTGGGATCTCATGATGAAGAATGTCTATCCTATGAGGTCTAATCAGCTGAATGAAGGAGAATTTGAATTTGATATTTTTTATGAGAATGATGATGAAAATTTAGGCTTAGTTAAATTCCTACCTATCGATCAAGGCAATTTTAGATTCCTGCCTTTACTCAACCTTTTCGGTCTCGACAATCTCAATAGCAGATTAGATCCACAGCCGGATGGTAAGTTTGACTTTGTACCTGGTGTGACCGTTATACCATCCAATGGTTCTTTGATATTTCCAAAGTTAGAACCATTTGGAGAAGCTATAGCGCAAGCAATTAATGAAGAATTACCATCTACAATCCCAGAAGTTGTAAGGGAAGCCTTGATAGAAAGATTTTCTTTTACGGAACTCTATGATACATCACTGGTTGTCGCAGAACATAATAATCTGGTCAATAATAAGTTTACTATGATCGGCAAAGTCCGATCAGCTGCTACTACAGAATTTTCTCTTGGTGCATGGAATGTACCACAAGGTTCCGTTACCGTGACCGCTGGTAGTGTAACATTGACGGAAGGCATACACTATGATGTCGACTATGGTATTGGACGTGTAAGAATAATTGACCAATCTATAGTACAACAAGGCGTACCAGTCAATGTTAGTTTTGAAGATAACTCAGCCTTTAGTCTTCAACAGAAAAATTTGATGGGATTACGAGCTGAATACGAATTCAGTGAGCATTTTTATGTAGGTGGCACAGCACTCCGATTACAAGAGCGCCCTTTCACTCAGAAAGTCAACTTTGGAGATGATCCAATAAAGAATAAAATATTTGGACTAGATGTAGATTACAGTAAAGAAGCACCACTGATTACGAAAATCGTAGACAAGTTACCTTTCTTTAGTACCAATCAACCGTCCAATATTAATTTTTCTGCAGAAGTAGCAGCACTTCGTCCAGGACACAACAGAGCTATTAATAGTCAGGAAGATGGTGCCGGTGGAGAAGGGATCGTGAGTCTGGATGATTTTGAAGGAGCAGTAAGTGGATTTCCTCTAAGTTCTCAACCAAACAGATGGACACTGGCTAGTGTCCCTGGCACAAGACAAGAAGCAAGGTTCAATGATGACAGCAGAGATGATGTTAGACTATCAGGAGTTAACAGAGCACGATTAGCCTGGTATATAATTGATAGATTTATCAATGTAGATCCTACTATTGTCAACTCTAATCCTTTTACTAGAAGAATACAACAACCTGATCTTTTTGACAGGCAGATTGCTCAAGGTCAATTACAGGATTTACTGACCTTTGACCTGACTTACTTCCCAGATGAAAGAGGACCATATAACTATGACTTGCCAGAAGGAACTGAAGTCAGTGATGGTATAGATTTGTCAGAAGATGGCCAAGAAATTAAACTCCTCAATCCAGGATCAAGATGGGCTGGCGTACAGCGATATCTCAATAACAATGACTTTGAAGCCGCCAATTATGAATTTATAGAATTTTGGATGTTGGACCCATATGGAGAAAGGCCTAACGGAGAAAGACATAAGGAAGATGAATTTGGAAACCTGACCTTTCATTTGGGCAATGTGTCAGAAGACATTCTACAAGATGGTCAGCAGTTTTATGAAAATACCTTACCACAAGATGGGCAGCCAATAGAATTCGAATCTACTAAATGGGGAAATATTCCTCTATCCTCTCCAATTATAGATGCCTTTGGTGGACAGAACTTTACTCCACAAGATTTAGGGCTAGATGGCCTGAGTAATGCAGACGAATTTAGTAGACAAGAAGATTATATTAATGCATTGATAGCAGCCCAAATGCTTCCCGACGGTGTCGATCGTGATCCAGCTGGTGATGACTTTGTCTTCTTTAATAATGACTCGATTTTTGGAAATGAAAACAATATCATAGAACGATATAAATTCAGTAATAATCCGCAGGGTAACTCTCCTAATATCGCTAATGCAAATAACCAAACATTCCAAAGAGGGAATCCAATTCCTGACAAAGAAGATCTCAATAATAACAGATCATTGGATTCAGGAGAAAGCTACTACGAATACAAAGTGCCCCTTGCTAATGATGGAGGGCAGCTTAATACTTTAAATCATCCATTTATCAGAGATGTCAGAACAATTAATTCTACAGCTGGTGATGAGACTTGGTATAGATTCAGAATTCCACTTAATGAAGGAACACCAATTAATGGTATCTCAGGATTCAGATCTATTCAGTTTATCAGAATTATTATGGATGGTTTTGAGACAACCAAGACATTTAGATTAGCAGACTTTGAGCTCATTAGAAGTCAATGGAGAAGGTTACCTGTTGTCTGCGATGGTGGGAGTGATGGTAATTTTATTAATGAAGAAGTTGCTTTCAGTACAGATGTGGTTGGCTTCGAAGAGAATCAAGCAAAGACACCATTTGGATATGTTATTCCAGAAGGAATAGTCAGAGAGCAAGTCGTCAGTAATTTCTCACCTATCTTTCAAGATGAGAATGCCTTGGTACTCAGATATGATGATTTGAAAGTTCCGAATTGCGCACTTCAAATTGCAAAACTTCAAGATATCGACTTAAGGGTTTTCGAAAGAATGCAAATGTTTGTACATGGGGAAAGTTGTGATGAAGATATAGATCAAGAGGATGGTGATATGTCTGTCTTTATTAGGTTAGGAAAAGACTATGATCGACATTACTACGAGTACGAAATCCCACTTACGCTGTCAGAAAGAGAATTTATGGCGGACTCTACGATGACTGTGGCTGATAATATTTGGCCATTAACAAACAGATTTGATTTTCCACTACAGATACTTCCACAAGTTAAAAAGTTGAGAAATCTATTTGATGCAGATAGAAATCAAGTCTTCGAGGTAGATAATACTATGCTACAAGATGATAATGTTGGATCAGCCAGTGAAAGATTCTCGGCAATCTTTCCTCTATCTGAAAGAAAAGATTCATCAACACTCGATAGAAATGAAACAGTACTAGACTCACTTTTCTTACCAGAAGGTCATAAGGTCAGGGTCATAGGAAATCCAAACTTAGGATTAGTCAAAGGTATCTCCATTGGCGTAAGAAGTAATAATGCATCTGAAATGGATGTTCGATGTGGTGAAATCTGGGTTAATGAACTCAGATTGGCTGGGCTCCAAGATAGAGCTGGCGCTGCAGGACTAGCCAGGCTTGACATACAACTGGCCGATCTGGGTAATATCAGTGCTTCTGCCAGTTTCAACACTCTAGGATGGGGTGCTCTCGACCAACGGGTAAACGAACGAGCCAAAGAATCTTCTCTAGATTATGATGTAGCTACCAACTTAGAGCTTGGCAAATTTTTCCCATCTAATTGGGGCATCAGGTTACCTTTTTATGGACAATTAGCCAAAACAATAGTGGCGCCAGAATTTGACACGTATGATGAAGATATTACCGTCAAGGATCAGCTAGAACTCAACAATGATAGCTCACAAGAAATACAAGATGATATTAGATCTAGAAATAGAAGAGAAACGACTATAAAAACTTTTAACCTTACTAATGTCAGAAAGGAAAGAACTGGAGGAGGGAACAACAGAGCCAATCAGGATCCAAGAGGACGGACTGCACTAGGCAATGCTACTCAAGAACCTACTGCTGATAAAAAGAAGAATAAAAAGCCATTGCCATGGAATATAGAAAATTTCAGTGCCAGTTATTCTTATACCAATACCACATATAGTGATGAATTATTCTCACTCGATGAGCAGACTGATCAGACACTGAGTTTGGATTACAGCTATTCAAGAAGAGGCAATGGAATCACACCGTTCAAGAAATTGGTTAAATCCAAGAATTTGAAATTTATTAAAGAACTAAACTTTAATCCAATTCCTAATAGCTTCTCATTCCAGAGTACAATCAATCGTTCATTCTCGAGTACACGATATAGGCTACCTGTAACACCTATTTTTGAATTTGATGATAGACGCTTTGATTGGATTAGGGGTTATGATTTGAATTGGAATCTGACCAAAGCATTGAAAATTAATTTCTCAGCAAATAATGTCTCATATATAGATGAGCTGAGACAGACTGGTATAGCAGAGACTCCAGACCAGCGAGATTGGAAAGGATTTGAAAATGACGCAAACGGCAACCTGATAGTATCCGACTTTACAGAAAGAGTAAATTCTGATCAAAATCTTATCAATGACTACTGGAAGCAGAATCTAAGAAATGGAGGTCGAAATACTAATTATGACCACAACTTATCGGTTAACTATACAGTACCCACCAGACTTATTCCTTATTTGGAATGGATCGATATCAAAGGGCAATATAGGTCAACGTATAGTTGGGCCGCAGGTGCATTAGTCTTTGATGCTGGTGGTGAGCCACTAGCAGGTGTTATTCAAAACTCACAAAATAGATCTGTAACTGCTAATTTCAACTTCGACAAATTATACAAGAAATCAAAGTATGTAAGCAGTCTAGATAGAATAGGAAAGACAAGATCGAGAGCTAGGTCCTCTAGGAAAGGTGATGAGGTTACTGTATCCAAAGGATCTGATGGACGTACAACCAGTAAGAAAAAACAACGTGATGCTTCTACCGCAGAGAAAATACTTCTCCGGCCTTTATTCTCACTAAGATCAGCTCGTTTGACATACAGAGAAGAATTTAGCACCATTGTACCTGGGTTTACTAATACACCAGAATACTTTGGACTGGATGATAAGTTTACAAACCCTGGTATCGGTTTTGTAGCAGGCTTCCAACCCAACATAGATCAAGGTGATCCAAATAACTTCTTACAAAGAGCAGCCAGCAATGGTCGAATAACGAATAGTATAGGACTCAATCAAGAAGTGATACAATCACAATCTCAAAATATAGAAGCTAAGGTTAAAATAGAACCTTGGAAAGATTTTAAAATCGATGTCGATTTTAAAAAGACATATACATTAACGCATTCTGAGGTATTTAAGAGACTGAATACGAACTCACCTGAGTTTGGAGATTTGGCATCTAGAGATGTAGGATCATTTGATATTACATTCTATAATGCGCGAACTTTATTCGGTACAGATATAGATGAATTGTTTGCAGAGTTTGAGAGTTTTCGTCCTATAATTTCTGCCAGACTACCTAATGTAGAAAACCCAAAAATTCATCAGTTAGATGGACATGAGTTTACTCAGGGATTTGGAAGACAAAGTTCTGCAGTATTGGTTCCAGCCTTCTTGGCAGCCTATTCTGGACAAGACCCAAATACAGTGAACTTAGATTTGGAATCCACAGTACGTCAGCGTTCATTTGTACCTAAGCCAAACTGGAGTCTGAGATATGATGGCTTAAGAAAATTACCTTGGTTTAAGGATAGATTTTCCAGCTTTACCATAGAGCATGCCTACAACTCCAGGTTAAGGGTAAGCAACTTCTTCAGTGATGTACAATATGATGAAGAAAGTCCTTTCCTTACAGAAACTGGTGCTGAAAACACAAGATTGAATGGTAACTACTTCACAAGAGTAGAGGTGCCAGCAATACAGATATCAGAGGACTTCAATCCTGTTATTGGCGTCAAGCTCAAAACAAAGAAAGATTTGGTATTAGAATTCGAATATGTAAAATCCAGAGACTTGAATCTGAAGATTAATACATCTAGTCAGCTTGAAGAAGACAAACAAACTTCTTTTGTATTTGGGTTCGGATATACCATAAAAGACAGTAAGTTCTTGAAGAAAAACAAAAGAACTCGAACAAGTAGATCAAGAGACGAAGATGATGATGATTCTGGAGGCAGAGGAATTATAAACAGAGGAGGTAGTGTCACTTCATCCAGAGGTAGTGATATGACTTTCATGCTGAATATTTCTTGGAATGACAATCAGTTCTTCGTTCACGAATTAGATACCAATAGGTTGCAATCTGGCAATGAAACTAGAGGAGAGCAATCCTTCCAGATAAGTCCTTCTGTCGATTATATCCTTAATGACAACCTCACACTGAGAGCATTTTTAGATTATAATAATACAGTTCCTTATGCCAGCACCAGTTTCAGACGTACAAACGTAGAGGGTGGAATTGTCATGAGATTGAGTTTAAATTAATTAGGTTAAATATAAAATTTAGAAAGGAGAAGCATTTTGTTTCTCCTTTCTCTTTTGTACATGTTTGAGTTAGAATATCTGTAATTCTATTATTTTAAAACAAAGTGCATCTAATTCTATATTTAGATAGCTAAGTATACACTAATGCGTAAATTCATATCTTTTCTCACAATTATCTATGTCCTCCTTGGCATATTGCTTTACAGCGTACAAGAACGAGTTATCTTTGCTGCGCATCCTTATGACAATTCTACTAAATATAAAACAGGTATAGAACATGAAATACCACTGACAGAAAATATCGAAATGAACGCGGTACTTCTGGAAGATACTCCTGGTAGAAAGAGCGACAAAGTAATTCTATACTTTCATGGAAATAAAGGCAACAATCGCAGAGGAATATATCAGTCAAGAGTTATGAGAGCTAGTGCATGTGATATATTCTTAGTTGACTATAGGGGGTATGGAAAGACAGAAGGCAAACCGATAAATGATGCCCAGATGCTATCTGATGCCAATGCCGCATACAAATATCTCTCTCGAATGTATGAGGAAGAAAACATTTATGTATTAGGATATTCGCTAGGCTCTGGAATGGCCAGTTATGTAGCCAGTCAAAATTCACCATCTCATCTATTTCTTGTTGCGCCCTTTCTAAGCCTTTCTTCCATGAAAGATCAGTGGCTATGGATGTTTCCTGACTTCTTACTAAAGTACAAGCTCGACAATCAGAAGCATATAAAAAATGTAAAATGTGGTATTACAATTGTACATGGGACAGAAGACAAAGTGGTTCCATACAATCAATCAAAGTCACTGAAATCAATTTATCCTCATATCAATTTGATTACACTAGAAAACCAAAGTCATAGAGGCGTAATTTTTGACAATCAACTACAACTAGCTATAAATAGAGTTGTTAGAAAAACCTAAGCATAAATATGCTGACTCGCCAGAGTTAAGATACTTATCGAATTAATGTAACATCATCAGCAAATATAACCTCTTCTCCGTTTTTACAAAATCCCTCTATATAGTATACATATACGCCTGGGGTTAATGGCCTGCCATTAAGTGTACCATTCCAGCTCGGATTAGAATCTTCTGATTGAAATATTTTGCTTCCCCATCTGTCATATATCATCATCTGTGTGAAAGTGACTGCATCAGAAAATGGCTGAAACATCTCATTCATTATATCATTGCCAGGAGAAAAGACATTTGGGATATAGGCTTCGCAGTTTTCAAATCTGCAAATCTCTTCATCTTCCGATTCTATATTCACGATGAACTCAAAATCGCAGTCACCCTCCTCTTCCATCAGAAAGGTGTAAGTGCCCGGTTCGACAAATACGCCTAAGTCAAGCTCTATGGAATCTCCTGCACATAATTTGTATGACTCAGAAATTTGTTCAATCTCCAGAAAAGATAAATTAGTGCTAACAAGACTGTCACACCCTTCCCTACCAAGCAACGTGTCTAAGTAAATTCCAGCTTCATCATAAACCGTACTTCCAACTAAAAAAATCTCGTTTGCACAAAGTTCTACGGATTGAGAAAAAACAATCTCTTCTCTGACAAACAATTCAGTCTTTATTATACTGTCACAGCCAACTGCATTTTCTATTGTATCCATAAAGCTGCCAGATGAATCGTAAATGCGTGAGCCAACTAGTACTGTTTCTCCATGACATAACTCAATCGTCTGAAAAAATTCGGAAGGCACTAAGTCTATTACATTCGTACTGACTATACTATCACAGCCTCTACGACTTACTAGCGTATCTATGTATGTTCCAGAAATCGTGTATGTGTTTGGTCCCACTTCAATAAAATCACCAGGACAAATTTCAGCTTCTTGAGCAAACGCGATTTGATCTACGAATTCTAGGTTAGTGTGTATAATACTATCACAGCCTTGTGCATTACGTATAGTGTCTAAGTAGTCTCCGCTTATCGTATATGTGCTAGTGCCAACGACTAAGGAGTCACCATTACAGAGCGCCATTGATTGGAAATATTCTGTGTGATCTAGAATATTTAATTCGGTTAATATGATACTATCACAGCCATTCTGGTTTTGTAAGGTATCTGTATAATTCCCTGAAACATAATAAACACTCCCCGCTACCTCTATAGAATCACCATCGCAGACAGAAAATGCTTGGTTGATGCTTGGCATAGTAAAGTAATCCAATTCCGTAAGTACTATGCTATCGCAGCCATTGACGTTAACTAAGGTATCCGTATAGCTACCAGGAAAAAAGTAAATACTACTCTCCACACTCAAAGAATCACCTTCACATATGAAGATCTCCTGACTTGTCTCTGGCACATCGAAGTATTGCAACTCGGTATGCACTATGCTATCACAGCCATTGGCGTTAATTAAGGTATCCGTATAACTACCTGGCAATATGTAAATGCGCTCTGCTATTCTAAACGTATCACCCTTGCATATAGATACCGCTTGATTAATATCAAAGCTATCAAATATACTTAGACGACTAGTGACAATGCTATCACAGCCTGTGACACTCTCTAATGTATCGATATAATTTCCTGGAAGTGTATAGTTATTTCTCCCTACTGTTAATGTGTCTCCCTTACATAAAGAAATCGCTTGGTCAAATTGGATTAAATCTGAAACCTGTAAATCCAGATTTACAATACTGTCACACCCAGCTATGCTTTCCAAGGTGTCGGCATACATCCCAGATTCTGCGTACACACGGTTCCCTATCATCACCGAATCTCCAAAACATATGCTCTGCATATATTCTACAATCGGCAACTCGATTACCCCCACTACTTCATTACAAGTTACTGCTTGTCCACTCCCGTCCAATATTTCAAAAGAATAGACACCCTCAGTAAGATTCTCGAACAAACCGTCCTTTTGTACTTGGCCGCCATTAATGGAAAAGCAGTATGGAGAAATCCCTCCTGAAGGTATCACATCTATAGACCCTCTAGTATTGCTTGCACAATCAAACATGGTAGATCTGGCCTGACAGGCCAAGCAGTCATAAGGTGATGGGTCAATGGTAAAGAATAAAGTCGTTTCGAAATTAGAATTAGGCTCTGTTACGATTACTGTATAGTCTCCAGCTGCGAGTTCGTTAAACTCATTCGTACTTTGTATTACTTGCCCTGGAATAAGTTCGTAAACATAATCACCTATACCGTTCCTAACATTAACTATCGCAACGCCATCATTATTACCTATACAACTAGGACTAGAGGATGCTATAGAAAAACTTAAACAAGCTGCACTCATTTGAGTGGGATCTATGCTGGTGCCTATGCCTTGACCTCGTGGCCCTAACACAAGCGGGATTCCACATTCATCTACACCACTGTCTAAGGCGGTATTATCCAGCAGGTCATCATTCATTAAATTTTCATCTCCTTCTATGGCATCTGGACAAAGGTCATCGTCTGAATTGAGATCAAGGTAATCAGGGGTTCCATCCCCATCAGTGTCATTATTACAGTCTAGTCCGAATATCTGCCCATTGATATATGTGGGGCCAAAAACTTCCTGACTAACTGTTATCATATTGGTAGCGTTCTGATTCCAAGTAATGCTATTGAATTGAGGGTCTCCAGGTTGGACGATTAGCTGCTCCAAGATCGAATTTGTAAATCTTTTTCCAAGTATCAACAACTGTCCGTCTGGACTCATTTTCAATCTAACTATAGGGTCTCCAGGGCTTCCATCTATATTCCAAATCTGAGGATTACCGCTTCTGCCGTACCTCGTGCCGTCAGATGCATATATCAAATCAGAATCTGCGGGAGTAGATGCTCCAATCTCAAATTGCAGTTCATCATCTACTAAGTCAGTACCATTGATATTTATTCTAAAACTATTATCCAGCGCATACAAATCAATAAAGATTCCAGTTGTAGCTGCCGGAAATACAAAAGTGGTTGATATGCCATTGGAGGACTCAAAAGTCTCTTCTATTAGGTCCTGACATTCAAACAAGTCTAATATTCCATCATTGTCTGCATCAGAATCGAGGCCATTTATAATGCCATCTTGATCACAATCACCTGAAGGGGAAGGGTCTATGCACTGAGCATGGATATTTCCAATAAGTAGAAATAATGAGATAAAAACAGACAATAAATATCTGGTGTGCATAGCTAAAAGTAACAATTTATGAGTTATCTCTAGATATCGTAAAACCGAAAATGTGGTATTGTTGTACAGCGTACAAAAAATATGACCAGTAAACCTATAGCTATATCCTAACCCTTATACTCGTACTCCATATCCTACCCAAAGCAGGAATAATACCAGGGCCAGGATAAGCCGTTGCCCGTCGCGTAAAGTAAGAGGCATCCAACACATTATTCATGCTAAATGATAATCCGATTGTGCCAGAGAAATCATACTTCATAGACCAATCCATCACATGGTAAGCCGGCACTTCTCCAAATACCCCTACAAAAGCAATCGTTGTATTCGCTGCATCAGAAAACTGATTACCGACCCATGTAGACTGTAAAGATGAAGAGAACTTCCCTACGGCATAAGTCAGCCCCATTTTGATATTGTATTCAGGTAGATCCTCTAATCGATTACCTGTTCTGACACCAACCAAGGCTCTGCTATTTATTTCTGTATAGACACCTCTGTTTACAGAACCATTAAAATACCAGCTTAGTAGGTGCTTGCTTTCTACGTTTACCGCTTTTAATATATCTACCTCAAAGAAGAGTTCTGCACCAAATATTCTTGCAGAGCCAATATTGGTTCTGACTCTGAGGCCATCATCTATCACTTCACCTATACGGTTATCATAAATCGTATAAAATAATCCACCTTCTAAATAGAAAGGTGAGAAGTTTCTCTTACGTATTCCTAGATCAAAACTGAATCCACTTTCGTCACGTATATCTGGGTCGACTACTTGTAAATTAGTTTGTATCTGGACATCGGTAAAGTTAATCGCTCTATAATTAGCAGTCGCATTACCGTACAACTCGTAGTTATCACTTAACCTATTAGAGAGACCTAAACCATAAAGGAATACCGTCCGCCTGGAATCTGATACTTCTGAAATTTCCTCTTCAATAAAATCACCAAAGGCATTGGTTCTGATGGTATTTGTAAAAATGCCATCGACCTCTGTATCTATTACTTCAAATCTTACACCAGGTACTAGACTTAAATTGGAATTTATTTGAAATACATTTTCAGCAAATAGCGCCACATTGCGATTTGGAAAATCGAAATCAGATTTTCGCCTATCCAAAAATGATGTATCTACCCGAATGAAGTTGGCTTCCGCGCCATTGGGGCCAAACTGCTGGCTAAAATTTGTAAATCCTCTATAGACTCTGGCACCTATAAGCAAAGTATGAGCTATTTCTGTATGACTTTTGTAATTTATAGAAACTCTGGTCTCATTACCCACATTTCTAAAATCCCCATCCAACAGATCTCTGTTAGACAATGGATCGGCTAAATCTGGTGTTTCCAATAATCCCAAAGAAGTTCTACCTGCCACTAATCCGAAAAGTCTGTTGTAAATTTTTATCTTATCCGAGGGCTGGTACTCTAAAAGTAGAGCACCAAGATTCCAATCGACTTGAAACCAATTTCGCGTACGATTAGAACTGCGGGGATCTGAAGCAAATACCTCATCTGTCAGCCCGCCTGCTTGCTGGCTTAGATAATTCATGTGTGTGAAATTCAGTCCAATCTTTAACCGATCTGAAAAAGCATACTCAGCACCGAGATAGGCCCCGATTTGATTAAACGCTGAATTAGGGCGCCAACCATCTCCTTCTTTATATTGGAAATAGGTGTAGTAGTTCAGCTTGCCGACTTGCCCATGAAGACTATTATAGGTATCGATAAATTGATTGGCACCATAGGTATTATGGGATTCGAAGTTAATCTTTTTAGCGGTGTTTCCCTTTTTTAGTTTAAAATTGACCAAACCACCGAATTGACTACCGTACTGCAAGGCACCCGCTCCACGAACGACCTCTATTTGCTGTACTGCTTCCAATGGAGGATTGTAGTAACTCTCTGGATAGCCCAAGGCATCAGCACTCATATCATAACCATTCTGTCTGGTATTGAAGTTGGCCGACCGATTAGGACTGAGTCCTCTACCACCTATGTCTAATTGAAGGCCGGCATTATCGCTTTCCCATATATTAAGACTTGGCACTTTTGCAAATGCCTGACGGGCATTGTTACCTGCTTTATTACTTACAAGTCTATCGATGTTAATAACTTCCGTTTTCTTTCCTACATACAGGCCCCCATCTTCTGTAGCTCTCAGTTGTCTGATACCAAAAGCATCCGTATCAGAGCCGATAGTCACCGTAGGCAGTTCTGCTCGCGATACATGAAGTATTACTACAACAGAGGTATCTGAACTTATGGTGAATTTTTCTTCTTTGAGCTCAGTGTTAATGGCTTTGAATATGACTTGATACGGATTATCTTTTGGGAGTTCTAATGTAAAAATACCTCCGTCATCTGTGTAGGTAATCTGGTTATCAGAGACACCCTGTATAATGACTTCCGATAATGGATTATTATTTTGGTCGGTGACAACGCCAGAGAGTATTACTGTGTCCTGACCTTTCAGTAGTAAAACTGAAAAACATACAATAAATAATATGACAAATATACGCTTGCTCAATTTTCTTTAAAAGGTATTATCCAACCATCTCGCATTGGATACTTATTACCGTATATATCATAATTATCATCTGTAAACTGTTTGCTTCTTTGTGCATTGAGTGACATTCTACTCTTCACATATACTTCAGGGTCATATCCTTTTTCTTCTTTGAATTGGTCTCCTAAAAATCTGCCAAACTGAATCATCATATCTGGCTGAGATCTCAATTGTTGCTGTTGGAATGGTGTTAGATAGAGACTTTGGTCTGTTTCTTTCTGAACTTTCTCTACAGGGTCACGAACAATGAAAGAAGTATACCCATTCTTCTCCATTAGCATCACCCTCCAACTAAACCGATATCCTTGCTCATGCCAAAACAAATTGCCTTCAAAAAACGTATGCCTTAAAGGTAAAATTAGTTGCACAATCAAATAGAACAGAATCAGTTTTGAAGTGAAGAAATGTCTGCTATGAGCTACAACTTCTGCGTCGACTTTATCAACTGGAATACCTCCACCAATATAACTTAGGATTATCTCATGAAACCTACTCGAAAAAAAGATAATCGTCGTTGTCATCATGATATATGGAAACATGCCAATCCTTGGGAACAAGATGCCTGTCATGACATGGAATACTATAACCGCAACATAAGCCAAGCCTCTTGCTCTTCTGAACCAAAGAAAAATCCAAATCGTCAGGTCATAGAGACAACCTACCCAACTAAATAAAAAGGCCAACTCCCTGTAATGCATTATAGACCCAATAATAGGTAACTGATACTTGCCGGGTAACCATGTACCCATTGGCTGAGCTCTGAGTAGCCAATCTGAGTTAATTTTTGCCAATCCCGCAAAGAAATAAACCAAGGATAATTGTAACTTGAAAATAAGGATGTGCCAATTATTGCAGGTCGTAGACTTAATATGTGGGAAGAAAATGGCATCTATAGAATACCAATGGTGCGCTGGCACCCAAATCATCCAAAAGACAAGCAAAGTGACCAGATAATAATGATTGAGATAATAGGTCTTATCTATCAGTTCTACATAGGTGAATATTACAAAGTGAGTGATGGTACTCAATCGATACAGCAAACCCAATGCAATTCCAAAAGCACTGATGGCCAATAGTCCAAAGATTAGGTACATACCGCTCCCAGCCAATGGCTTAATCCAGGTGATGAAGCTGAAATGATACGTTGGATTTATATACAATTCTTCTATCCACCCTTGCTCATAAGTTCGATATATACTGTATAACAAGAGCAAACCTAAAGCTATTCTAAATATCACTAGTGGCGCTATGGAGACCCGCTTATACAGCCAACCATGGTATCGATGATATAGAGAAATGCTTTTTGTCATCATCAGAATCCCAATGCCAAAGCAATATAGCCAACTATTAATGCTATGAATAAACTAGCTACCGTTATTAGGATTCCATCTTTTTTATTCTCCGCAAGAAGTGGGAAGATGCCATCTCCACTTGTTGCAATAGCTGCCGCTATTAATCCTGCCATGGGAAAGTTATGAATTGTGACAAAAGCAATTACGACTGCAATCATTCCTCCACAACCCGGAGTGGCACCAATAAGAGCTGCTAGTAATACTACCAAGTATGGTGATGAGGTCATCCATGCATCAAATCTTTCAGGCCCCACTAGAACATCTATGATATAGTTAGCAACCAACAAACCAATAAATACAAATGTGACAACCATAGCAACATCTATAATTGCATGCACAAGAGTTGATTTTATATCGTCTTCATCACAATGACAATCATGTTCTTTATAAATAAAACGATTAACACAATAATAAAATATACTGATTACAGTCAAAGCTACAGCAATCCAAAAGGTCAAATCTGAAATACTATCTATTCCTCCTCCCCATAAGGCCATGATAGAATCTGGAGCCAAGAATAAAGTCATCCCTATTATTGTATAAAATCCTAGGTGCTCGATAAATAGACCAGATAGAGTATTCTGATTTGTTTGTATGTTTTTTTCTTCTGAATTACCTTGAATACTTCCAAAGGTTCTAATGCCGATTATATCAGCTAACCAACCAAAAATAAATCCTGCGATTAATCCAAAAATGGTAATTGTAGCATATGCCTTTAGGTTACCTACGACATCTGCCTCATCTGAGGCTCCAAGTAAAACGAATGACCCTTCACCTAAAGTACTGATGAATGTCGCAAATAAACCGCCAAAAGATATTTTTCGATTCTTATATAAAGTTGCTACAACAATCGTTGCCCCGCAGCCAGGAATCGCTCCTAATAAAGAGCCAATGATTGGATGAGTCCATTTAGGTCCAATTTGATGAGCTACTTTTTGGCGTTTTCTCGCTACATAAGTAATAAGAGCAAAGCCTATAATAGATATGGACACATAACCTCCAATTGCACCTGCTGCTTCAAGGTTATCTAAAATAAATGACATAAGATTAAATTCCATTTCTATCTCCAATCTTATTTATTCGCATATAAATCAAATCTTAATCTTTAATCGAGGACGTTAAATTAGAGTCCATTCATTCTTATCTTGATATTACACTGTATTTATTACTAAAAGAAAAAGACATCTTGTGAAGTGCTTCTTTTAATATATCTAAATAAATAAAAGCTAATTAATCTCCATCATTGGAGCCGTCTGCATCCTGCACATTGAGGACTGGAAATAAATCAGATTTATATAAAGTCACTAGGGCTTGGATACTATTATATAAGTTCTCATCTCCAAGAATGGATTCTCTGTTGTCTATTTGATTATAAATTTCTTCGTACTGTGCTTTGATATCCACATCCAAAGATGCTTGGTCGATGTCTAATAACAAATCTTCATATCCTATACCATTACCAGAGCTTCCAGTACCTAAGTAGATGTCTTCCATCTCTTCTATTGCTGCTCTTACGAATGACAGAGCAGTAGCATCATTACCATTAGATATAGACTGATAATAGGCTTCTATCTTAGTACTATCAGGAGCAAATGGTGTATCATTAGGCCCAAGCCTACCAATAGGAATACCTACTTTATTCTCTCTTACATGCTCTTCGTAATAGAACATAATTTCATTGAGTTGAACACTCACGGAACTGCCGAGTTGTACACCGCCATTATTGATAAAACTCTCTCTGAGACTACCAGTCCAACCCTCTACATTTAAATCTGCTCTTTGTTTCATTGCCCTCGTCAATTCTAAAAGAAACGTCGCTGTCTTGGGCGAATCTGAAAAGGTAGTTATGGGGTCAGCAAAACCATATAGTAAGTAATCCATTGCTGGAAATCCATTGGCTCGCCGCTGCATTGCACTATTAAAATTATATGCTTCAGTATCTATAAAATCTTCTAGAAAGGCTATGTCTACAGGATAAAGGTTGGTCGTATTGACAAAATCCAGATTCGCTGTGGCAAAATAATTATGTACTGCTGCTGCTTGATAAGCTAGATTGGTTTCTAAGTAAGTGGCTCTCAAGGATTCTAGATTTTCTTGATTGACCTCCTCTACGAAACTTTGCACCGCAGACAAAAGATTCTGCATCCCAGCCTGGTAATTTTCAGCAGTAGGAATGATAATTTCATTCACTTGATTGGTGAGCAAATTTTCGAAGCTGGATTCAATGCCTGTTGTATCTATTGGTTCAACTGGTGGCATAGGCATCATTTCAGATTCACTTGTACATGATGCGATTACAACTATGAAAACGACGAAGGGCAGAATATCTCTATAGGAAAGTTTCGTGGCTTTCATCGTAGAGGATTAGAATGGTACATTGATAAATCCTGGGAAAACACTATTTAATTCTTGTCTGGCAGCTTCCATTTGCTCATCTGTGACTTCCCAAAGGTTGATATCATAGATGCCTGATAATGTGCTATTATTAGCTGGCCAACCTATTTCTTCAAGTACATCGTAGGCTTCCGTTTCACTTATTCTACCTTCACTATTACATGACAGAGAATAAATAAACCCATAAGCTTCAGACAAGTGGTGTAACTTATCAGCGTCTGTGATGTCAGCTATCGCTAAGTTCAAGTAATGAAATGCTGCTGCAGCCAGTCCGGCTTCTACATAGAGTTTGATATCTTGTCTGCATGCTTCAAGAGCAGCTTCATTAGTCGTTTCATCTTCAGGTCCAAAGCTCTCACCCGCTTTCAGAATTGTCCTACCTAGGATGAAGGCTTCCATAATTCTTTCAGCGAAGTTGATGCCGAATGCCTCCTCTGCTTCATCACTAAAGTCAAAGATGTAGTTTGCTATGAAGTTTCCATCACCATTGGAGGTATTCTCTAGGTTAGGGTAAGTCATCGGATTAGCGCCAAAGTATCCGAAAGCTTCGTCCCATCTGTGCTGTCTGTCTGTACCTTGATCTGCATAATTTGAGCCAGCAGCTGCTTCGTTATTGCCCGCTGGATTGTCAGGACCTGACTGTGATGGTCTTAGGTAATCGTCAACCATCTGATCGTACATCAATGGCCCATAAAGACCTTTTTCTAATATCTGAGCATACTCCAATCCATTAGCACTGACGTGTCTTCTGGTACTACCTGTAGTTATTATTCCTGCTGTACCATTTGACGCAATAACATTATAATTCTGACTTGATTGAACCAGTCTAATTGCCAATTCTCCAAAGGCATCTGCTACAGCAGTATCCCCATTATCAAAATTTAACTCATCTATCTTAGTCCGGATATCAGAGTTGCCCATCGCTTCTGGCATGGTGAACTGATCTCTATTTTCATTACTTAGTGCTGCTGAGATATCCAAAGTGATAGGCTCATCTCTGCTTACAGATACTATTTCTTTAAGTTGAGCAATTCTTCTCACTTGACCATTGAAGGCTGCTGGAGCCAATGACCCCTCAAAATCATAGAAGGAAGGCAGTTCTAGGCCTCCTAGATTCACTGGTCCAAATACATCTAAGTGACTTGTTAAGAACCCAATATCTGTATCAGTTTCGCAATCGAATCCAGGGGGTAGGCCAAGATCATCACAAGAATTGTCTTCACAGGAAGTGAATAACACTATATACAATGTGAAAATGAGTAGTACAGGTAAGGAATTTTTCAATTTCAGATTCTATCTTATCGGTTCAAAATTTGAAAGAAAATAGCCCATCTGATATCGAATCAGGCATTACATATTCTTATTTGGACTAAATCTTAATAACGACTCAAATATAGAGCATGATTGAATATCTTGTATATGAAAAATTAACTTTTCTCTGATTATTTCTAAAATCTCATTGAAGAAGCAGAAATCCATTGTCTATCTGGCTTTTAGGCTAATGCTATATGACGGATCTGCGATAGGCGGCTGTACGAAGTATGCCGTCCTATCGCTTGTTATAGCTCGTACTTGATTCACACTGTTTCGTATGGTTGAATCAATATGTCTG
>CAZMMQ010000070.1:0-20800 GCA_964567435.1 uncultured Saprospiraceae bacterium
CAAGGATGTAAATTCAGGACAGCAGATTATAGAAAGAATTGTAATCGGCAGATAAGGTTCGAATAGTGTTGCAGCATACCTTACGTGTGTGGGGTATGCTGTTTTTTTAACAATTTAATAGAAGGAGTATAGGAATACACTTAGGATGTTTTAGTGGAATAGCGTGTAATTGTTTCAAATGTAAATGGGAAATAAAAAGAAACTTAAACTTATTCCAACATGGTCACAATTTTTGTCGTGGTCTATTCCTAGCAAGGTAACATATCTTGGGTTTTGGCTAACAGTTATTGCTCTTTTGATTTCTCTTCAACCAAATAATACTTCAGATCAAAATAACTTTGTTAAAATTGTTGACAGTTCCAATGCAAGAGATAGCTTTCTGTTTACAATAATTAATGAAACAGAGTCACCAAAATTTATTGACAGTATTTCACTAAGCCTAACAAATCGAAAGAAAATGGCATTCATATTTACAGCGTTAAATGCCGAGCCGATTCTCAACAAAGTAATTTTCATACCGATTCTACCAAACAAAGATAGATATACTGTTAAGCCTAATGTTTACTTAGAAGCTAAAAGGGCGGAAATTATTCCTTTCATTCCACATAGACCTGACTAATACTATGGCTATGAAATCATGGAATCAACGTTCGAGTTCTACTTACATGATGGAACAAAAATAAAGTCAGAAAAGACAATGGACTTCATTGGTCACCATGAATTACCATTAATCGGCAATGCCAAAATAAGCGAAGTTGATTCCGAAAAGATAGTCGACATAATAAGCTATAATAAATCTATTGTAGAGAATGCGGAAAATTCAAGCATGACTAAAAGTCAAAGGCTTACTTCATTTTTAAGTTCGTATAAAAAAGAAGTGAATAATTTTAAAAGTAAATATGAAAATTCGAAAAACTCTAGATAATACATGATTATGCCTATGGGAACAATAGCGAACTATTTGAAAATTAATAAATCCTACCTGCCTCCCCACAATAAAGCCCCTCCACCCCCCACACCCTTGCTCTCCTCCCCCGCTTTTAGTACCTTTGTCGCATAAGTCGATATCTAAAAGTCGATATATTCGTCAAATCTAAATTTCTGCGTTGAGCCAATTCGACCGTGCTGTACTACATATGGATCTGGATTCTTTCTTTGTATCCGTAGAATGCCTTAAAAACAGTCAGTTCAAAGGCAAGCCGCTTATCATAGGCGGCACGAGCCGCCGTGGTGTGGTGGCCTCCTGCAGCTACGAGGCCCGGCGCTATGGCGTACACAGTGCCATGCCGATTAAGATGGCCCTCAGCCTCTGTCCAGATGCCATCGTTCTACGTGGAGATATGGACAGCTATTCCCGTCATTCCAAGTTGGTGACGGAAGTGATCGCAGAAGATGCGCCCGCTTATGAGAAAGCCTCTATAGATGAGTTCTACCTCGACCTGACGGGGATGGACAAACACTTCGGTTGTTATACCTGGTCCAAAGAACTGCGTCAGCGGATCATCAGAGAGACTGGTCTGCCCATATCTTGTGGGCTCTCCCTCAATAAGCTCGTCTCCAAGGTCGGCACCGGTGAGGCCAAGCCCAATGGCGCTATAGAAATCCCCATGGGTACAGAAAAAGAATTTCTCTCTCCCCTATCTGTCAAGAAGATTCCTGGCATCGGCAAGCAAACTTACAAGAAGCTGAGCTTTATGGGTGTGCGAAAAATTAAAGTGCTTAGTGAAATTCCCGTCCGCCTACTAGAAAGAGAATTTGGCGAAAATGGCCGCAAGCTGTGGGAGAAATCCCAGGGCATAGACCGCTCACCCGTCGTCCCATATAGTGAACAAAAATCCATGTCCAAAGAACGGACATTTACAGAAGATACTTTGGACTTGCGTTACATGCGTAATATGCTACTGAAGATGGTAGACGAGTTGGCTTTTGAGCTACGGAGCAAAGACCGACTTACTTCCTGTGTCGCTGTCAAGCTACGCCATGCCGACTTCAACACCTACACCAAACAACGCCGCATACCCTATACCGCCAATGAAGCCGTCATCTCACGACATATCCTAGAGCTCTTTGATTCCCTGAACGAGCGCCGACAACTCATCCGCCTCATCGGTGTCAAATTCAGTGGCCTGGTCGGTGGTAATTACCAGATCAGCATCTTCGATGATACGGCCAAAGCCATCTCACTTATGGAGCGAAAGGATCATATCAGAAAGCGCTTCGGAACGGATAAGATTATGCGTGCTTCGTATATGGATCAGAAGAAGGGAAGGGAATGATGAATTATGAATGAAGAATTATGAATTGTGGGAATGTGGTTCAAGGTTTATGGTCTAGGGATTTTGAATTATGATTTTTGAATTGGGAACTGGGGAATGAAGATTTTTGATTTTTGAATTAGGAATGAAATGGGAATACGATTTAGGGAATTGAGAATGAAGAATTATGAATTTTTCGTATACCAAAAAATTGGGATTCCTTCTTTTCTAACCACTACTTTTCCTAACTCGATCAAAGCAAAGCGGCGCAGAGAGTTCTCCGTGCTCGATAGGAGATAGGAATTGGGAATACGATTTATGGTCTAGAGAATTATGAATTTGGGAATGCGGATTTTTGAATGAAGAATTATGAATTATGAATTTTCCATACACCTGTTAAGCATTGACCATACCTAATTTCGAATGAAGAATTATGAATTGGAAATGCGGTTTAGGGTTTTTTCCGTGAACCGTGTACCCTGTACCCTGTACCAAAGGAATAGTGGGCTGGTTTCCCATACACCTTATACCCTACCCTAAACCAAAAGGACTTGCGGGCTGAGCTTCCACACACCTTATACCCTAAACCTTACACCAGAAAAGACTTGTGGGTGGAATTCTCTACATCAAAAATCAAAATCGCTTCGTCATCTGAAGATAACTGACCCATAACCATACCTTCACTACTCCATATAGAACTCTGACCGGCAGCGACGAAATTATCACAGGGGCCTAGGCTATTAACCATGAGGATAGGGACGTTATATTTCTTGGAAAAATTAGAAAAAGAAGCAAGCGCATGCTGAGTGCCAGAAGCAGATTTGGCTACGCTGGCTAGGTAGATATGAGCACCCTTGTTGATTACGTTTTGGAGGTGGGTTTCATGCAGGCTCTCATAGCAGATGGCTGGACCAATTAGGTAGTTATGGATATTAATCATGACTTGCTGATGACCAGGTACAAAGAATGGTTTTTCATCATCGTGCAATAATTGTTTACCATATATCTGTGGGGTGGCATTGGGCTGGCAGATGAGCATCGCAATTTGGATGCCGTTATTCGTTAGTAGAGGGAGGCCAATGCCGAGGGTAATATTATGTTGCTGGCTGAGCTTTTGGAAAGGAGCTAATCTATCATCTTCAAGCGTCATCGCATGGGTGCTGGCTAACGCGGGCTCATAGCCAGTAAGGGAGAGTTCGGAAAAGAACAAAGCATCAGCTTGTTCCTGAGCAGCCTGCGTGATGGCCTCGATGTGCCGTCGAATATTGTATTCTCCTGCTCGGGGTTGAATCTGTGCGATACCTATTTTCATACCCTCACTAAATTGGAATTATTCTATGACATTGCCTTCTGATAGGGCATAAAAAAACTGAGTCATATTGCTATAACTCAGTCACTGATGTCTTTTTATCAAAGACAATAATTTATTTTGTAGCTAAGGCCTTTATCTTTTCTTCTAGCTCATACTCATCTCCTGGTGTATATCCAGAGTGAGAGTATACAATATCACCATGCTCGTCTAAAAGAAATGTCTGAGGGACTGCCTGAAAGTTAAGTGCTTTTCTAAGATCACTCCTAGAATCTGACAATACAGTAAATTCCCAACCCTTCATCTCTATCATCGCAGGCACCTTGGTGAGTGACCGACTATCATCTACTGTAATTGCTAGTAGCTCCATATTGTAATCTTCTTGCCAATCTGCATAGATTTCAGAAATCGCATCCAACTCTTTTTTGCAAGGACCGCACCAAGTAGCCCAGAAGCTAATAACAGTGATTTTCCCTTGACCTACATATTCTTTTATATTAACTGTCTTTCCCTCAATGGTCTTAATATCTACAGAAGGGATTCCTGATAAGGTCCCATCTATACTATTGAAAGCGGAAAGGCTCAGAAATGAGACAAATAGTGTTAAATAGAGCAGTTTCATTTTGTAAAAATTTTGCACAAATGTATTATAACTTATTTCTTAATACCATAGCTATAACGTCTCCAAGGCGATTGTAGGTCAATTATTAACCATAGTTTAACCTCCTATCCAATAATAAGGTAGGAATGAGTAATTTGGGGCTAGAAAATACATCATGAAACAAACTACCCTATTCTGCGCTTTCCTTTTATTCTGTGGCCTATCTCTCAAGGCACAAAGTCTGGTCATCTCTGAGATAATGTACAATTTCCCTGGAGAGGATATAGAATTCCTAGAGTTCTATAATAACTCTGCGGAGCCTATAAACCTTGAAGGTTATGAAATTACAGAAGGTATTTCTTTCACCTTTCCGGCTATAACGCTAGCGCCTCAAAGTACGCTTGTCCTCACTAATGACAGCCGGAAATACCAAGCCATTTATTTTGCCGATGCCCTAGAGTGGGAGTCGGGATCACTATCAAATAATGGTGAGCTGATAATGGTAGTGGATGCTGCTGGAGAGACTGTCATCAGTTTTGAGTACAGTGATAATCTGCCTTGGAGTCAGATGGCAGATGGCGGTGGCGCTTCTTTGGAAGCCTGTGATTTTGATGGTAATTTTGCAGATCCACTTAATTGGACAAGGTCTGTTACTAATGCAGGTCATACAGAGGAAGGCGTCCCTATTTTTGCCTCGCCTGATAGAATATCTATTATAAGCAATTGCATGAGAGAACCCATCCTCAGTGCCTCTTTCAGAGATATGTATGTCAGAGAATCTGATGAAATGGTGGTCCTTGAGTTTTTTATGGATAATGCGCCTTCAGGAGACTTACGATATGTCGCTAGTGTAGTCAGCGGTCTCGATCCACAGGCCACTGTCGATGTAGACTATATATTGAGCATAGACACCTTGTCATTTGCACCTGAATCCAATTCGTCACAGACATTGGCTATTGAGCTTATAGATGATACAGAAGAAGAAGCGCTGGAGAATTTAATAGTGACCATATCGCCTCTTGTGTCTGGTGGTCCTCTTCTGGAAGATATCGTAACTGTATTTATAATAGATAATGATGGCCCTTTACAACAAGGTATTCAGCTGCGCGGCATACTCGAATCTCCAGATGTCAAAGCGATAGAACTCTATGTGTCAGAAGATTTGACCAGGGGCCAAGCTGCAAGATATGATCTTAGTTCTGCTAATAATGGTAATGGTGGAGACGGTCCTGAGCTTTTTCTAAATCAAACTATACCTGGTGGCAATTGCATTTTTGTGACCAATGACACCATAGCGTTTCGTGCTTTTTTTGGCCCTGCAAATAACAGCTTTCTTATTCAGGACGAAGAAGAGGATGTTAGTTTCAATGGCGATGATGCGATTGAATTATTTGAGAATGGACAACTGATCGATGTGTTTGGCATTCAGGATGTAGATGGGAGTGGTGAGGCCTGGGAATACAGCGATGGATGGGCCAAGAGAACAGATGATGCACCCAGTCTATCTACTACATTTAATGAAGCCGATTGGACTTTTAGTGGTGTAGAGGGATTAAATGGTGACACTAATGATGGTAGTTTCTCTCCTTATGACTTGTCTTGCATGACCTCATCTGTCGTAGATATAGAAGGGACTACCGTGCTGGTCTACCCTAACCCTACTATAGGAACGGTTATAATAGAATCAGAAGAACTTATAGATAATATAAGTGTATTTGATTTTATGGGTAGAGCCGTGAAGTTCTCTGCACAAGGGCAGACCCTTGATTTATCAGCACAGCAATCGGGGATATATTTTATCCGATTTCAGATAGGTGATAGGAAAGGGACCGCTAGGGTTGTGAAGATGTAATAGGTAGAAATTTAAATTTCCCCTTTTATGTAATTGACTTCTATTTTATTTAGTGAGTCTATAGGTTCTTTGGTAAGATAAATAGACTAGTTAAAATGTACCAATCAATGTCATATTCTATAATTAGTTAGCTAGATATTTGTCGATTGTGCATTTGCCTCGCCGGCGGGCTTTCCCCACCCGAAACTGATGTTTCGGTTCTCTCATTTTAAAGGTCCATTTAGGACCTTTAATGCAGCCTAACGCTGCACCATTCATTCATGTCTTGAAACAAAATAGCCTGCCCTGAGCAAAGTCGAACGGGAAACAAAAAATTCAAGGCTGATTTTCATTTCTTAACGGTTATAAAAACTTGAATTCCTAAACAGCTTAAACTCGTGTACGTCTCAGACAGCAACCCTGTTTTAAACGGAATTAAAGCCCTTCTAACCTAAAATGAAAAAAGGCCGAAAACTCTAGTCTAAATCTATTAATGTGCCTCCAACCAATTCTGTCCAGTCCCAGGATCTACCACAATAGGAACAGTCAGCTCTGGCAGGGCATTACGCATCTTATCAGAAACCATTTCAGTGAGTTTTTCCAGTTCTGATTTGTGCACATCAAAAACCAATTCATCATGCACCTGAAGAATCATCTTAGACTTATAGTTATTACTCTTTAGTTCATGATGAATGTCTATCATCGCTAGTTTAATGATGTCTGCAGCAGTTCCTTGGATAGGAGTATTAATCGCCATTCTTTCTGCATTAGATCTCGCAAGGCCATTTCGTGAATTGATATCTCTAAGCAATCGTTTTCGTCCGGCCAAGGTTTTTACATAACCATGCTCTCTAGCGAAATTAACGGTCTCGTCCATGTACTTTTTAAGGCCTTTGAATTGTTCGAAATAATTAGCAATTAATTCTTTAGCCTCTGCTCTCTTAATACCTAATTGTCTGGAGAGATTCATCGCCCCTGCGCCATATATAATAGAGAAATTTACTGTCTTAGCATTCCGTCGCTGGTCCGCTGTGACCTCATCGAAAGGCACATCATATACCTTAGCCGCTGTAGCCTTGTGGAAGTCCAGACCTTCATTGAAAGCTTCCAGCATATATTCATCCTTGGATACATCTGCTATAATTCTTAGCTCTATCTGAGAATAATCTGCCGCTAGTAAGATGTGATTATCATCTCTAGGCACAAAAGCCTTACGTATTTCTCTACCTGCTTCGTCCTTTATAGGAATATTCTGGAGGTTGGGGCTTTCAGAACTTAATCTTCCAGTAGCCGCTCTTGCTTGATTGAAGTTACTATGGACTCTACCTGTCCGTTCGTTTATCATCAATGGTAGCGCATCTACGTAGGTGGACTTCAGCTTCGAATACTTCCGATATTGGAGTATCATCTTGACGATTTCATTGTCATAAGAAAGTTCCGTGAGTTTCTCTACATTGGTGCTATACTGTCCAGAAGAGGTCTTGCGCCATCTATATGGAATTTTCATTTTGTCGAATAGCACTTCCCCTACCTGACGCGGACTGGATATATTAAAGTCTACGCCAGCAATTTTATATATGGCTTTCTCCTCTTTCCTAATAAGTGTGGCTAAGGTCTTGGAGTAGTTTCTAAGAAAATCACCATCTACTTTCACCCCATTATATTCTATTTCTGTCAGCACTTCTATAAGTGGTTCCTCCACCTTGTAATAGAGGTCATCCAGTTTTTCTTTCTTAATGGACTTTTCGAGTTCTTTCTTGACCTTAAGTGTTATGTCCGCATCTTCTGCAGCATAATCCACGACTTTCTCCACCTTCACGTCTCGCATCGTTAATTGGTTCTTTCCAGACTTACCGATCAACTTTTCGATTGGAATCATTTTATAATTAAGCAAACCAGCGGCTACCAGGTCGAGCTTATGACGGAGGTCCGGTTCTAATAGGTAATGCGCTATCATGGTATCAAAGAACTGTCCCTTCACTTCCACGTCATACCACTTAAGCATCAGATTATCATACTTAATATTCTGGCCGATTTTTTCAATGTCTGGGTTCTCCAGTACTGGTTTAAAGATATCTACGACCTTCTGCGCTTCATCTCTGTCTTCGGGCACTGGTACATAGTAGGCCTCCCCCGCCTTCATTGCAAAGGCCAGTCCTACCAACTCTGCCTTATTCGCATCGATGCCTGTCGTCTCCGTATCATAGGAGAATATTTTTTTCTTACTCAATTTATCAGCAAGATCACGCATGTCCTTATTTGTTTGGACTAGATGATATTGATGCTTGGTATTGTCTATGTTGTTATCAGATACTGAGTAGGCTTCTGCTACCTTCTTGGCTTTCTCGTTCTGCGATATATCCGTGGTGCCACCAAAGAGATTGCCTTGTGTGGGGACCTTCTTTCCAAGAATACTATCGGCTAACGATCTGAATTCAAGTTCTTTAAAAATAACCGCTAGTTTTTCATTGTCTGGTTGTTCTGTAATGTAGGTTTGGGCATCAAACTGAATAGGGACATCCAATTTGATTGTTGCCAACTCTTTAGACAATCGCCCCTGTTCTGCGAAATTGATGACGTTCTCTTTTTGCTTTCCCTTTAGTTCTTCTACGTTATCTAGGATGCCTTCCACAGAATGGTACAACTTAAGGAGCTTCACAGCAGTCTTTGCCCCTATACCTGGGATACCCGGGATATTATCCACGCTATCTCCTTGGAGGCCTAGGACATCTATGACCTGAGTCACTTCTGCGATATCCCATTTGGCTAAGATTTCTGGTACCCCTAGAATATCTACACCATTGCCTAGGCGTGCAGGCTTGTATAGAAAGACTTTATCCGAGACCAGTTGTGCATAATCCTTATCTGGCGTGACCATAAATACATTGAAGTCTTCTTTTTCAGCTTGCTTGGCGATCGTACCGATGGTATCATCTGCCTCGTAGCCTGCGACTTCTATAATTGGAATTCTGAATGCTTCTACTATTTGCTTGATGTATGGCATGGCAATAGATATATCTTCAGGCTGCGCATCTCTATTTGCTTTATAGGGCTTATACATCTCATGGCGAAATGTATCACCCTTTGGGTCGAAGGCAACGGCGATATGTGAGGGCTTTTTCTTCTGAAGAATATCCCATAGTGATCGAACAAAACCTGTAATAGCAGAAGTATTAATTCCTTTTGAATTAATCAGCGGTCTATTAATGAATGCATAATGGGCGCGGTAGACTAAGGCGTGACCATCAAGTAGATATAAGTTTTTTTCCATGATTGGGCACAAGATACGGGGATGGGATTAGATCAGGGAGTTGTCAGAAATAAAAAAAGCCCGACCAATATGGGAAAGGTCGGGCAACTAGAATAAAATAAATTGCTTTTTAATTAGAATGCGTAAGATAAGCCAATATTGAAATAACTCTGCGTTCTAGGACCAGAAAGTAAACAATCAGTGCAATCAATGGTCTCTAATACATCTGCTGATTCCTTTTCTCCTTCAAAATCTGATTTTCTTATACCCCATCCTACTCCTACGCCAAGTCCTTTCCACAACTCTATGGACAGTGTGTTAAGCCATGTGTATTCAAACAGACCAGCAGTAAAGCCATTGTCCTCGGTCATAGGTAAAGTAACATCCCTCGGGTCAAAAAAGACAAACTGCTCATCTGCACTGGTATAAGGCAAAAAGGCTGTTAATGTAGAAGACCAGGTTAAGTCACGTCCATATACTCTAAAGTCATTAAAATAATCTGCTCTTAATTTTGCACCTAAGGCAAAGTCATTTTCCAATCCTGTGATACCTGAAAAGGCAACATGGAAATTGATAGGAAGGACTGATAGCGTGAAGTTTTTATTTGGAATCCAAGTAGCGCCTATGCCAACATCGAAAGTTCCAGGATTGATAAAGTTACCAATGGACGTATTGAATTCGCCTAGGCCAGACAGCGCAAAGGTTTCAGATATCTTGTAACCTGCCAGAGAAGACACATTGAAAATATCCACAAGCCCATTATCAAATAATCCATCATTAGCTAGATTTCTATCTGCATCACTCAAGTCTACATCTTGCCAAGATTCAGTGATAATGCCCCTATTATTGAAGAAAAATTTCCCTTGGGCATAATTAGCAAAAGCAGTCAGATTAAGACTAAAAGCTGTCGTGGAAGCTCTGGGACTCGGGTTGGCGACCCAGCCAAAAGCTCTATTAAAATTAAAGCCAACAAGTCCGGTCAGTCCTTTTTGCCAACCATCTAAATCATCCAATTCATCTTCATAAGTATCCAGAATTCCCTCTAAGGCATTGAGTTGAGCTTGTAAATCTGCCATCTGAGCGATGGTCCCCTCTTGGTCTAGCTTGATTTGCTCCATAGTTCTGACGTCCTGTCCTGATACGCTAATTGTGACTAACACAAGAACTATGGTCAGTATTGATTGGAAATTCATATTATAAATTTCTATCAAATATAGGTATCAAAAGCTGAATTAAAAGTGTGAAGCGAAAAGAAAAAAGAGGAGACAATCGTCGCCAATGGTTATAAATGACAATCAATAAAAATCATTAAATCATGGTATAGCATAAAAAATGGCTGTGATCTTGCGATCACAGCCATTTAATATTTCTGCAGAATCTTGAAACCAAGAATTCCTTTTTCAATTATCTTATAGAGAGTAAGACAGACCTAAAGTTTGGTAAGTCTGAAGTTGTCCACTTGGATTGTCAGCATTTACAGCTTGGAAATCTGCTTGTCTGAATCCAAATCCAAATCCAACACCAATCCCATTCCATATTTCGAATGTGATGTTGTTAAGCCATTGCCAGTATGTGTTTCCTTCTCCTAGTGCAGTAGTATCATCTGAGCCATAAGGTAAGAATCCTGTCAGGTTAGTATCCCAGTGAAAAGGCTTGCCTTGGATGTTAAAGTCTCTGAAGTAAACTACTTTGTACTTAAGGCCAAAAGCAGCAGAACCCTCAAGATCACCTGTTCTTCTAGCTACAATGTTGTAACCTAGAGGAAAGAGAGATACGGTCATGTTTTCTATAGGTAACCATGTAGCTCCAAGACCTAAGTCAATTGTCGCTGGATCAAAAAAGTTACCATCAAGTAGTGTTGTGTTCAATTCACCAATCGCTGATAATGCAAATTTGTCAGAGATTTTATAACCTCCTAAAGATGAAATATTGAATAAATCTGCAACCCTGTTAGGCACATCAAATAGTCCATCAGATCTTACATCATCAGATTCTGCTGCAAGATCAAGATCCTTATAAGAACCCAATATCTTTAGGTTATTATGCCAGAAAGTCTTCTCAGTATCCTTAAGTAAGTGACCAGAGATGTCAGCGGCTATACCTAGACCAGTTACTGAACCCTCTCCATCAGCTTGAGTAATTGCTTCGCCACCCCATCTGTTAGCATTAGACCAATCTAGACCTAAAATTCCTCCTAAACCTTTTCTCCATCCTGAAAGTTTATCAATTTGTGATTGAAGTCCACCCATCTCACCATTGATTGCATCTATCTCTGCCTGTAGTTCTGCTACTCTTGCTGACTTATCGCCGTGCATAGATTTTAACTCATCAATCGTCTGTGCTTGTGCTATACCTGCACAGAGAACCATTATGAAAAGTAGTTTTAAATGTCTCATTATAAAATTTGTTTGTTTAAATAAGTTTTAGTTATGTATTTCTATTTTTGAATTACTTACTTTATTCAGTGGTAGTATAACTTTATTGCCATTCTCTGCTATAATAATCATAGACGACTTGTCTATTTCGACAACCTTCCCAGATACGCCATCTACCGTTATTGTATCTCCTATATCAAACTTTCCCTTTGAATAATATGAGGCTAAAAAGTTAGACATAGATGACTGAGACGCCAAACCGTACCCGATGGCAAATGATAACACAATGCCACCTATCAGAATCGAAATATTTTGAGACAAAAACTCTGTATTTATCTGCGCAGCTGTCAGCGAACTGATGACAATATTTATCATCAAAAAGTAAAACACAAAGTTCCCAATCATTCTAGCTGATGGTATGCCCAATGAGGTCAACCCAGTCTGTACCACTCCTTTCATCATATCAGCAAGCAGTGTTCCCACTACCAAAACAATCATGGCAACGATAAGCTTTGGAATAAGATTAAATATGTTAATCACCAATTCTGATACCGCCGGCATTTCTAACACATCAGTCGCTGCTACCATAAAAAACAGAAGTAAAAAGTAGTACACGACCTTACTAATGATCTTGCTGAACTTAAGTTTGATCTTAGACTTTTCTATGATCTCTATTTCATTTAGTTTTTCTCCTAACGCATCTATATTGATGGCTAGCAGTGCTTTTTCGATCAGTCTTTGGAGAATCTTCGCAATGACTAAGCCAACTAAAGCTATCACTACGGCTGTTAGGAATTTTGGAACGGCTTGTATAAAACTTGACAATAAGTCTTGCAATACACCGGTCTGTTGCCAGAAAAAAAGTAACATATTGATTCAGATTAGGGGTACTTAATAATATTTATTTACTATTGGCCCTTGCCCTCTGATGACTCACTCTCAGTCCCTTTAGTCATCGCCACCATATAAGCTGCCACTTTCGCAAAGTAAATATCTATTATCTTAGTAATGAAAGAAAGTCCATTAAGATTACCATCTATGCTATTTTTCACTCGATTTATATTCTTAGCATATTCCTCTTCCTGCTGTCTCTCCAACACCTTAAAACTGTTATATTCATTACCCTCTTCAATCATCAAAATTTCTCGTTGTATGTCTTTTTAAACTTTTGTTTTGCTCTTTTAATCTTCATTTTAATGGCACTTTCCGACTTATCCAGAATTTGGCCAATCTCTTTGATTGACATTTCATCCTGATATTTCATCAGAAGTATTGATTTGTCGGAGGTTGGAATCTCTTCTAGAATTATTTTAAGTCTTTTAACATTCATTTCTAGTAAAAATGTATCTTCTACATCGTCCTCCACATCCATATTGTCCAGAAAATCATCAACATATACACTTGGATCCTTTTTCTTTCTCCTTATAAAATCTATACAATAATTGTAGGTTATCGAGTATATCCATGTTGAAAATCTACTCCTACCACTGTATTTAGACATATTGAGAAGAATCTTCATCATAACGTCCTGAGTAGCATCTTCTGCCTCATCTTCATGCTTCAATAGTGAAAGACACTTACCAAATATTTTGCCTGAATATCTCTTATATATCAGGTTGAAATAAGCCACATTCTGCGTCTCCAAATAGAGTTTGACAAGCTCTTCATCCGTGACTTTTTTGTTAAGGTCAGTTGACAATAATGGATATAGCAGATTGATCAAAATGAGTTATTTTTATTGTGGCTCTACAAATTAGACGTTAAATAACGCCAAAGTTACCCATGTAGGACAAAAAATTTCTAGAAGATCTGCATTCTGGGGTATTTGAGCCTAGTTTTTTAGGATATTGGCACAGCATTTTTACTTAAACCATAAGCGAGACCCTTTATTTTAGGGGAAGCCAGCCAATATTAAGTACGTTATGAAACTCATTGTTGCTCTATTTATTTTAGTGATAGGCTATCTCCAACCTCTATCAAGTCAGGACGACCATGCTTTTTTCATCAAAAGCATCTATGATCATACCTTAGAACAAGCCCAATGCGACCATTGGCTTTCGGTATTGTCAGACAGTATTGGTGGCCGTTTAACTGGCTCAAAGAATGCTGAAGTAGCTGTAGATTACACTCATCAGATATTATCTAACATATCTATTGTAACTCGGACTGAAAAGCAGCCCTGTATGGTTCCTAAGTGGGTACGTGGTCCAGAAGAGGTTGTCAGCATCAGATGGGGAGATTATACCAAAGGTGAGGACAAATCCAAGCGGTTGCATGCCCTCTCTTTAGGCAATACCATTGGAACTGGTTCTAATGGTGTAACTGGACAAATTGTCGAAGTGTTTGGTCTAGACACATTAGAATTACTTGGAAAAGAACAGTTGGAAAATAAAGTTGTTTTCTTCAATCGTCCTATGGATCCTAAAAAGATACATACAGGTCATGCGTATGGAGAGGCTGTAGACCAAAGAGTGCATGGTGCTGCCAGAGCTGGGAAGTATGGCGCGAATGCTGTATTGGTACGATCAGTTACTTTACAACAAGACAATCTACCACATACAGGGACCCAAAGTTATGTCGACGGAGTGCCAAAAATTCCATCTCTTGCGATCAGTACCAATGATGCAAATTCGTTAAGTGAATTGATGCAGGATAATGACGTCCATGCCTATATTAAAAATGACCCTCAGATGTTGGATTCTGTCCAATCTTATAATGTCATAGCAGAAATCAAAGGCAGCACCTATCCAGATGAGATTATTCTAGTAGGTGGTCATCTAGACTCATGGGATGTAGGGGGTGGTGCCCATGATGATGGTTCTGGTTGTGTGCATGCTATGCAAGTCTTCGAGACGTTACAAGCTTTAGATTATAAGCCACTCAGAACATTGCGTTGTGTCTTATTTATGAATGAAGAAAATGGCCTAGGTGGCGGTAAAGCCTATGCTAAAGCGTCAAATGAAAATGAAGAATATCATCTGGCAGCTATAGAGTCAGATGCGGGGGGATTTTCCCCGAGAGGATTTGGCTGTTCGGCCCACTCAAGTGTATTTAAGCCATATCTTGCTCAGTTACAGCAATTGGAAGAATTTTTGGAACCCTATGACCTCTACATCAAGGCAGGTGGTGGTGGGGCTGATATCAATCCCTTAAAATCTCAGAAGGGTATTCTGATTGGCCTCCGTCCCGATAGTTCCAGATATTTTGACTTCCATCATACTTCTGCAGATATCTTTGCCAATGTGAGTGTACGGGAATTGCGATTGGGGGCAGCGGCAATGACAAGTCTTGTCTATCTCATTGACCAAATTGGCTTAAAATAAATAATATGGTAGTCAATAATCAACCTGAGGTAAGCTATGAGGGAAAGGTTTTTGAAACATATATTCCCCAAGATGAGATTGCTGATACAGTATCAAGTCTCGCAACCCAGCTCAATAAAGATTATGGTGTATTTGATCTAGAAATCTTGTTGATTAGTATCCTTGATGGATCCTTCATTTTTATGGCAGATCTTGTGAGGCAACTCACTTTTCCGCATAAGATTCACTTTGTCAAACTCAAATCTTATCAGGATATGGAGAGTACTGGTGAGATTAGATACATACTTGATTTAGATGCCGATGTCAAAGGAAAACATGTCATTATCATAGAGGACATAGTAGATACGGGTCTAACTATTGCCTCCTTTGTAGAAAAGTTACAGAAGGCGGATCCCCTCTCTGTCAAGACCTGTGCACTGCTGAGTAAGCCAGAGGTACACAATGATATTATAGACATTCACTACTTAGGCAAGGAAATTCCACCCTTGTTTGTTATAGGCTACGGACTAGACATCAATGGCTATGGCAGAAACTTGCCAGGAATATATAAGCTTAAAATTTAATGGATTAAATAACCATGTAGCTATTTCTAATTATAGGGAATTGGCTTAATTTTGTTCTCCATTTTGACCCATGGTGTAATTGGCAACACATCGGTTTTTGGTACCGACATTCAAGGTTCGAGTCCTTGTGGGTCAACTTGAAGCCTCGAAAACCTAGTGTTTGCGGGGCTTTTGTTTTTTAAGCTGTCGTTTTGACTGTCGTTTTGATTATCCTGTTCTATCTTTGACAAAGGACAAATTGAGACATACAAAAATACGTCCTCGTCTTTTGATGCATACAAACCTCAGGTGGCTAGGCCGTACTCCATAAAACCATCTTGGTGTCATCGAAGCGAGTAAAGAGTACAATTCTAGGCTATTAGATACGGGATATAAGAGCAAGCTGAATGTTAGTCACAGGATGGTTAGTTACATTATACGCATCAAGTCGAAATACATGAATCTAGTTTTAACTTCATCATACTTTGTCCGTCTATCTGCGTTTAAATAATTCAGCTCATCAGTTTCTGACCCAAACAAAAAACTGAAGTCATTCTTCTCGTAAAATCCGAGAGCTTTGGGATTATTATATGCATCCACAGTTATGAATCTACATCCAGTTTTATTACCCTGATCGCAAAACCAGCCTTTCACAAAATCCATTGCTTGCGATCCTATACCATTGCCAGAAAAAGATTTATCGACGCCAATTCTTCCAATTTTAACAGCGGGATAGGCTGGCCATCTAACCTTTGATTCTGGTATTGACTCTCTCACGGATTTCCGTGCTTGTCTAGGTTTGTCGTCAATCCTTAATGCATCATTAGAGACCGTAAAGGCGCAAACTATATCTCTAGTACCATCTAGGATAAATGCATGAGTCTTTCCTATAAGGCCGTCTTGATATTGAAAGGCATCATTATGAAAAAAATCGTTAAGGTCTGGGTCTCCGCAATCAAAAGCATCAATGTTTAAACTTTTGGAATACCCGACTAAAGAACAGTCTTCCTCTAAATCAATCTTTTTGTGATTTTTTAGCTTTTTCAAGGATTCTTATAGCCTTTTTCTTTTGAGCAGAGAATTCGATCTTATGGCTTTGCTCAGCTTTTACTTTCTCTAAAAACTGGATAGCCTGCTCGTTTTTTAAGTGAGGAGTAGGTCTAATTGTAATGGCCATGATTCATTTTGTTTAAATGTTGTACCTCCTGTTGGTTAGCAAGTAGGTTCAAATTCTGTCGTAAATTATGCTTTTTTTTGAAAAGGAGTGCAAATGTATGTTGTTTTTACTTGCATTGCTAATCATATCCTATCATTACAACCAATAATTGTACCTTTTAGATTCCTCTGACTGCCTCTATTAACTAAAACTTAGCGCAAAGTGTCAGTTGTAAGCCATAAATCATGCTCTACCTCTTCACAAATTTTATTGAATCAATGTTCTTCCCCTCTCGATATAGTGTAAGTACATAAATTTCAGTCATATAACCAGACACATCCAGCCACTTATAAATGAGGTTTGGAAAGCTCTGTATAAACCTGCCGTGTATATCATGAATGACGATTGAGTCACCGCTCTGGTCAAGTCCCTTTATTGATAGAAAACCATCTACTGGATTTGGATACAAATAGGCCTTAGTGTAATCATGTAACTCATTGGCGCTTACAGTAGTCTCACAACTATCATCTCCACCAAAAGCCCTGCGCACCAAAGTACAATCTAGAATATATGGGTTTGGCTTTCCTTCCTGATATTCTCCTTTCTTCTTAGTTACCTCAACCTCGTAAGAATCTGCAGGATCTAGGTATTGCCCGTCCTCTTTTTGTACCTTTGGACATATCTTTTTTTGTTCGCACTCTAAAGATACCTAAACGACAGTTTACTCCCTAGTAACTGTCGTTTTGCTTTATTACTCGGTAATGTTCAGTAATACTCAAATACTAGAAACGCAATAAATACAGTGGTATTAGTGAGATGTCCAAAAACACAGAAAGCCACCAAAAACACATGGATAGTCCTTGTGGGTCAACAAAGAAGCTCTCCTCTGGAGGGCTTTTTTTGTACCCATAAGGCGAAAAGCCTGTCTCGACCATAGTGGAGAGATGGACTTGTGGGTCAACAAAGAAGCTTACAAACTGCAATTCATTTGTTAGAGCTTTTTATTTTTATGAGATGCAGTCCTCCATTCTATAATCATATCATATGAACAATAAAAGCATTAAGTGGAGTCATCTCCTTGAGCTGATATCAAGTCAGCAAGAAACTGTAGTGTATACAAAGCATTGGGATGCGGAGTTACAACACCACATAACGTATGAGTTATTTATCATAGATACTATGATTAGGAGGAAGGATGGTAAAATAGAGGTCTTTGGAGAAGAAATAGGAAAGGAGATATTTAGTGAAGAGTACTTCCTTTGGGAAAATGGAAAGCTTTTACTGACAATAAGTATAGCGAATGCAAGAGGATTATTTTTGAAACCAAAAGATAGGAAAGCACTTCAGGCAACAATAGAAAAGGTAATATCAAATATAGATAATGGTTCTATCGCTCATGAACAAGCTTGGGAGCAAGTTGAATACCTTTTTAAAGACTCAAAATTACCATTTACTAAGATGCAGTTCCTTAGGTTTTTCAATATTAAACTAACTAGAAGAGGCGAACTGATGTTTGGTCCTCAAGACACCTCTGTGCTCACTAGATTCTGGAATGATGAATTACAAGACTATATAAAGAGTGAGCTATTTGTCATAAATAATGTAACTAAATGGCAGAATGGTACGCTAGAAGTATTTGGCAAAGAAATAGGCAAAGAAGTATTCCATGAGTCAGACTTTCTATGGGAAAATGGACACCTGATACTAAAAATTAAAATATCCAATAACAAAGGCTTTCTACCACCAAGAGCAAGGAGAATACTTCGGGCGGCAATACAAGGAGTTAAGGAAGACATTGATGCATCCACTGTTTCACTAGGTCAGGCATGGAATCATATCCAAAGAGCATTTGGCGACAGAACAATACCGTTTACGAGATCACAGTTTTTAAAGCTATTTACTGCTGACCTAACAAGAACAGTAGAACAATCAATAAAACTTGCTGGCATAGATCCAAAAACAATTAGTAAGAAAAGAATTCAAAGCCTTGTAGCTAGATATTTGGCAAGTGGAAAATTATCGAAACCACTTGAAGAATTTGAAATTAATAAGCACTTATATCAAACAAGTCCGTTCACTGAACGATTCATCGCAATTAGCAAAAGTGAAAAGGATAGGAGAACAAATAGACTTATTAAAGAACTAGATCCGAACAATATTTTCAATGCTATAGATGATCCTTCAAGCGATAATGAATTAAAAAAATTCAAAGATTTTTTTCTAGCGAACCTTACGGATGATAGACACCAATTTTCGTCTTTACCTATTATTTCAAAACAAGATATTCTGAAATTGTCAGAAAAAAGATGGGATAGTTTAAAAGATTTATCTGATAGTAAAAAAAGATGGATGAATTTCGACAATTCAGATAATGTCGAAGAACTAGATCAAACGAGTGATTCAATCATAATTGATGGACAAGAAATAACGTCAGTTGTTACTGATGTTTTATTCTATTCAGGAGCTAAAGATAGGTATACTTTTAAGCCAATATTCAAGTCATTGCTTAGGGGATATATTGCTACTTGGGAAATAAAAAATAATTGCTTAAGACTGCACTCATTCATAGGAGTCGATAAAAACTGCCGATTGGTAACAGCTGAGGAAATTAGAAATATTCTTAACTCAACTCTCGAAAGAAGAACATTTCGTATCAACATTAAAGCATCGAAAGAAAGTAATTTTATAGCAAATTCTTCAATTAAAGAATTTGCATTAAGAACTTCAAACTTTTACGTTCTCAACATTGAGTCTGGAAAAATAACAAAGTCAATTGAGTATCATAAAAACTATGTTAGTTCACTCAGGGGTTCTCAAAATAGTCTGGATTGGTTTAATAAATTTTATGAAGAGTTTCCAAAACATACTGATTTCAAACTGAACTCTGATGTAATTTCGCTATTAAATGAAATTAATTCTGCGGGATACTTTTCAAAATTAAAACTCAAAAGATTATTTAAAAAAAGATTTAGTTTTTCATTAGACATGGCACAAGATTACTATGCGTCTTATTTAAGTGCATTGAGTTCTTTTTTTTCGAAAAAAAATAACAATGAATTCTATTATAATCAGCTTCAGAATAATCCATATAATCACCGAAATATAGATTTTCGTCGTGCTAGGGTAAAATGGCATTACCCTCCTTATGAAGTTCATCGTCTTGAGATTAACCTCTATGAAGAAAGAGAGTATAGATATAAACACTATAAAGAAATTAGGGATAGTATACCTATGGATATTAAAACCCATAATATTACTAATGTTCGTAATGTTATACTAGAAGAAAAAGATAGAATAATGGCAAAAATTGATGAATGTAGGTGTCAATATCTTAATCTGGGACTTCAATTAAATGGACATGAATTTGAAGCTGAGATGGTAAAATTATTTCAACGGTGTAATTATCATGCGGAAAAGACTAAAGGAAGTGATGACAAAGGAATTGATATAATTTTAACGATAAATGAAGAGCAAATTCCTGTCCAATGTAAGAACCACTTAAAGAAAATGTCACCTAGCTCAATTAGAGATTTTCAAGGAGCAACATCTACTGGAAATTTTTATAAGTCAATTTTTATTTCTACAAATGGCTATTCTAAACTTGCACTTGAGCAGGCACATAAAACTAACATGCTATTACTAGATAAACATTCTATTATTTCTATAAATAATAAAAAAGGAAAAGAGTATGAAATGCTTAAGGAATACCTTAATTCCTAGTCTAACAAAAGGGCACTGTAAATAAGTTAAGCACCAAACTTAAATAATTTTAATAATAAGCCTTAACCATAGCAATATCAGTCTTGCTTCTAGGCCTGAATAACTCGGCTACATCAGAGGGACAAAAAAAGCTACCCCAGTCTTCACCAAGGTAGATGTTATTATATAAAAGATAATCCTATGACTCAGGGACCATGTTATCTCGTGTATTCTTCTGCACTGTCACGGCGCCAAACATCGCCAACACAAAGGCAAAAGCATAAAACCCTTTTTCGCTGAGTAATAAATTGGCATTCCATAGACCTATCACTAATAACGTGATAGACATTAAGGTGCCAAACCAACAGATGTTATAGTACATGTCTGTGACTCTAATGCCTTCCAATCTGTCTCTGACACATTTCTGCAAAGAAACTACGCCAAACAAACCAAACATTA
>CAZMMQ010000071.1:0-20669 GCA_964567435.1 uncultured Saprospiraceae bacterium
GGTAGTGTAGAGGATTTAAAATTTTACAATAGTTTGTGTTCAAGTATGAATGCAATTGTGTGTGTGATGGATGTTAGTCCTCATAAAATTCATTGGATTGCGCCGACAGAATTTTCTAATGCAATTTTTGGAAATGAAACTTTTAGGCAACATTCAAATAATCTCAATCGATGTACGTCAATTTTATTTGATGCTGACTTCAGAGATAAATTAGATGATGTTATTAGTAAGTCTAAATTGAACGAAAGATGGGGAGGTGTAACAAGGGTAATAGATTCTAGTAATCTAGAAAGCTGGATTGTTTATTCAGTTGGACCCTTTGGAAGAAGGATTGATGATTCGGTCAAACAAATCATTTATTTGGGTATAGATGTGATGGATTTGTTTAATACTCCAACAAGATTGAATTATTTGAAAGACTATTTAAATATAGAGTTAGGCAGGAGATTTCTTCATGATTTAACTCAACGACAACTGACAGTTCTTCAAGCATTGACTGAAGGTAAGAGTGCTAACCAGATCGCAGAGGTTATGGGTTTATCGCCATACACAATTCGAGATCACAAGCGTGCTTTGTTTAAGAAATTCTCATGTAACAGTGTAGTTGAATTAGTTCAAATTGCTAGAATGAAGGGAATAGTGCATTGAAGTTTAACGCCTTATTAATATGTATAAAACTAATTGAGTAACCAATCAAAGTATTATGAAAGCTAGTATTGTTCTCTTATTCTTCTTGCTATTATTGTTTGGGATGACAAGCCAAGTGGACTCTCAACAATATACCTTTTTCCAAGATGCTAAGTCTTTTTCAGCAGGTACTGTAAATGCTAATATAGGCTTCAGTACCTTAGATTTAATAATAGAGGGAGAAAGTTTTAATCTCGACAGACAGCTGAATTTAGGGATTGATTATGGCATATCTGACAACTTTGATTTAAAACTTGATTACCAAAGGGGATTGGAATTTGAAGTTAATTCTATTGCATTAGTTCCAAAGTACACAATTGGAAAATTAGGAATATCACCTGCTATTGGATTGTTGTTTGCTAATGGATCTAATCTTTCTTTTGCAAATCCAGCATTAGTCTATGATTTTGTGGACTCGGAAAAAATTGGATTTTCTGGAGGTGTAAATTATCAAGCATTATTAGAGGATTTTGGGAATGGTGTGTTAGGATTTTATGCACTACCCTCATATAGAATAGATGCAATTACTTTATCAGGAGTATTTTATTTAAGCCCTCAAAGAATAGAAAACATTCAGACTTGGACAACAAATATTGGAGTTGAATTAGGATATATTATTAGTGGAGGTAGGGGTGGTACATCAACTTCCAAAAATGCTAAGGGTGCAAAGAAATCAATTTGGGATTATTAATCTGGTAAAGTAATGAGTGTTCTATGCCCTAGATGTGGAGAGTCTAATAGCCAAAGTTCTGGTATTTGCCAAGAATGTGGATTCGCGATAAGTCTGACTATTTCTAATGAAGAGAATAGAAGTGCACCTGCAGATATGAAAACTATTATAGTTGGGGATGATAAGGTGAAGTTTTTGTCTTGTGTTGAGTGCAATTATCCTCTTAGGAATGATGCGAATAACTGCCCCAATTGTGGAAGAGAAATTATGCCATCGAAAGTAATTGATGAAGATATTAGTCCGTTCGTAGAAGGTGTTAACATAGATAAGTCTACAACTAAAAATCAAGAAGCTATGGAGGCAGAAGAGAAATCAAAGACTATAATTCAAAATTATGAATCAGTAAAGAATAGTCAAGCAAGTAGTAGTGGACCTCAAACTGTTTTGCAACCAAATATTTCTTCTGAGGAATCTCAACCCTTGGCACCAGAATCATATGAATCTTTGCCTACACTTGTTCGTCTTTCGTCAATTAGTCTTAATAATGAAGATGGTTGTGATGACATAAATATCAGTACCTCTGATAGAAAACTTGGTCGCGATGATATTGATTCTGCTGACAATACTATTTCGAAAAAACATATTAGAGTATTCAAGGAAGGTGATACATGGTTCATTGAGAATCAAGCATCTAATAAAGCAACCTTTTTTGTAGTTGATGGGAAACATCCTATTAATGATGGTGATTTAGTTCTAATCGGTAATTCTAAATTTTTTAGAATAGAAATCTTGTGATATGGATTTCAGAGAATCGACTGATCAGCAAATTGTAGATAGATTGGACTTGAGGCCTAATGATAAACTCTATTTGGGGGATTATGGCGACCATGTATATACAGTAGAGAGAAAATTGGGTAAAGGTGGTTTCGGATCAGTATTTTCTGTTCGAGACAAAAATCAACTTAAGGCGATTAAGATTTTGCATTTATGGGAAATTTTAAAGAATGAACATAGGCAGTTGAAAGACAGGTTTGAAATAGAGTATGATATTGGAAAGATAAATTCTGAATATTTGGTAAGTACTTATTCTAAGGGATATATAGGCGGAAATCCTTACATCACAATGGAATATTGTCCTAATGGTAATCTCTATGAAAAGCAAAAGCAATACACAAGTGAATCAGACTTTGAAAAAATTGCTTATAGATTATTATCAGGTCTTGAAGATTTGCATGCTCATGATGTAATACATAGAGATATTAAACCAGAAAATTTAATTTTTGACAGCGATAATAATTTAAAGATAACTGATTTTGGTATCTCTGCTTACCTCAATAAACGCAAAACGGAGAGAGGTATTTTCGGTAATGCAAAGCAAGCATTTGGTTCAGTTTTGTATTCACCACCAGAACAGATGATAACTTCTAAAGCCTATAAGTATACAAGAGCTACTATGGATGTATATGCAGTAGGTGTCACATTGTATTTTTTACTTTCAGGCGGTTTTTTTCCGTTTGGTAGTTTTGAGGATTATAAGAATGACTCAAATGCATATATCAATAGAAAGAACCAAAAGCGATATTCCTTATTAACTGATATTAAACCACAAATTCATGGGAAATGGTCATTTGTAATTGATAAATGTTTAGAGCCAAATCCAGATCTCAGATTTCAAAGTATACGTGAATTAAAGGAAATATTAGATTTAAAAATACAACGTGTTCGAGGTGAGACAACAGACTGGTTTAAGCATAATACATTAAAAATCACGGGTGGAGAGCAGAGAGGTGATATTATTGATTTAGATGAGTTGTGCCAGAAGAATTCAAAACTGTTGTTAAGATTAGGCAGACATGGCAATGGCCATTCGAATGATATTGCTCTTATGGAAAGATATACGTCTTATGTATCTACACGTCATGCCACACTAGAATTTAATAATGATGAATGGTATATGAGAGATGGTCAATTTTTGAATGACGAAAATGGACCTAGGTGGAAGAATTCTACTAATGGTACTATGGTTAATGATGCGATTGTAAATCAGCTTGACTCTCACAAACTGATTCATGGTGATACCATTAGGATAGGCGAATTTGTATTAAAGTATTATAGAGCAATGGAGAGATGAAGAGATATAGAAAGAATGACAAAGTAGGTGATTATAAGTTGCTTAACTTTCTAGGTGATGGCACAACAGCAGAGGTTTGGTCAGCTAAAGGTATAAAGGGTAACGATCCAGTTGCACTTAAGATATTTCATATAACTGATGGACAAGATGTTAATCATATAAAAGAAGAGTATAATAGCACTTCTCATTTAGAGCATAAAAATATTATAGTTCCTGATGAAAACTTTGAGTTTGAGAATCACCAAGTGATGGTTATGAAATTGTGTGACCGTTCTTTATGGCAAGACCTCAATCTGAGACAAAGCAGAGCGACTTCATCAGAATATTATTCAGAGAAAGAACTGGCTAAAATTATTCTTGATGTATCCTCTGCATTAAAGTACTTACATTTTGATCCAAAAATTAAAAGCGGAGAAACACGTGAAGAAATTGTTATTCACAATGATATTAAACCTGGAAATATCCTTCTCAATGAGACTGATGGATTACATGAATATTATCTAACTGATTTTGGTATTATAAGAAATATTACAGGAACTGTACCTAAGGACAAGGTTCAAGCATTGGGTTTAACCTATGCCTATGCACCCCCTGAAAGATTTGAAAAGAAACCTACTGTTCATGTTAACAGTGATATATTCTCACTTGGTGCTTCTATATATGAATTAACTAACGGAATGGGTGATGTTCCCTTGTCAAGTATGCTAAATCATAATAAAGATTTAGCTGAAATAAAAGGCAGTTATTCGAATCGATTTAAGAATCTTATAATGGCCATGTTGCATAGAGATCCTTACCGACGACCCGATGCTACAAAGATATATGATATGACAAATCAATATCTTTCTGGGAATGGTTGGTCGGCATTGCCAGAATCTAATTCAAAGGATGAAATCTGTTCTAATTGCGACTATCCATTACACAATGGATTAACTGTTTGTCCTAATTGTCAAGTCCCTAAATCTGATACATCTAAATTAAAGGAGAAAAGTAATTTAAATCCTCAGCCAATATCTAATAAGGAATGTCCAAAATGTAATACCGAATTATTGGCTGATGGCATGCCTTGCCCTAGATGTTTTCCAAGATTCAGCTGCAAGATATGTGGTAGTGCACTGGACTCCGAATTTTCTAAATGTAACCACTGTAACTCTAACTGGATTAAGTACTTGATGGTTTTAGCAGTCATAATTGTAGGTTCATACTTAACCATGTACTATTTAAATTCTAAAGAACAATCTGATCTTGAATATGATCAAGTGAGTTCTTATAATGATCAAGGCTATGCTTGTGCAATGCGAAATGGTAAAGCTGGTGTTGTGGATATGCAATTGCAAGAGATATCTCAATTCATCTATTCTAGATGTGTATGTGGAAATTCGGATATAGTACTATACGATAATAATAAGAAAATAATTTTCGAACCAACTGTAAAAAATTAATAACAATGGCTATTAAAACACAAGCTTTTCAGCCTTCTAGTAGCAACCTAGGTGCTACTATTATGCAAAGTTTCAATATGATTAGAGGTAAAGATGTATCCAACTTTTCGCTCTATTTTCTTGATCCAACTACTAATAAAAAATCAGGAGAGGAGCAATCTTTTTTTATGCCCAATATTGTAATAGGAAGAGGTGCTAAGTGCCATGTGAAATATGGGGATGATTTTGCAACTGTAAGTCGAGAACATGCATCAATTACATCTGATGGACAAAATCATTTTTTGAACCATAATTCCTCTGCAAAGAATCCAACTTTCGTGAATGGGGCACCAATAAGCAGTACGCATATGCTTAAGTCTGGTGATGAAATTCAGTTTTCTCATAATGGACCCAAAGCAAGATTTGTTTCATCTAATCAAGTTAAGTCTTCTACTATAGGAGTTACTTCTAGAATAGGAAGCGCGGTAGGTCAAGCTCTTAGACCATATAAGACAGCTGTTCGTGTTCTTGGTGTTCTTCTTGTAGCTTCACTAGGATTAGGCGCCTATACGACGTATCAGAATAAGAATCTTCAAACAGAAATCGCTGATACCAGAGAAGTTATGGCATATCTCGAGAATGATATTGCTGATAAAGAAAATGCAATAAAGGAGATTAAAGATAAAAGCAGTCGAGCTTATCAAAATGCCAGAGCTGAATTATCAAAGTTAAGGAGTCAAGTAACAGACTTGAAGAATAAGCCTGCTGAAGTTATATATAAGTACAAGAAGGAAGAGGATTCAAATTTGGGTAATAGTAGGGTAGCTAATTTCACATATAATGAAACCGCTAAGAAGCCATCACAAAGTTCTACAAACCCCACAAGTGCAGCTGTTGCTAATCAGCAGAATTTAACTAAGAAAGGAACGCCTAATGCAACGGAAGGATATACTGATGACGGAGAAGCGGTTGATAATTTAAACCTTGAATTACCTGATGTAAATCTCTTGCCAAAAGAAGACGTGTTTTTGTTGTTATGCAAACGAATTGAGATAGATTTCAATGGTCGATCCGATCATATTGGAGTTGAGCGATTTTATCAATTTGATGTTGCCAATTCAAGGTCAGAGGATAGAACTGCTTTATTTCAGGGGACAGGCTTTGTAACAGAAAATGGAGATTTGATTACCGCAAGACATCTGGTGCAACCTTGGAGATATCGTCCTAAAGAGGCAACTACACTTAGCCGAATGATGGAAGAAATAAATGTATTAGAAGCAAATGGTGCAGATGTTAGATTGTTCTTCGATGCCTATTCCGAGAGCGGTAAAGAACAGGCATTTAATACGGCAAATATGCGTATTGATGATAGTAAAGATGAAATTATTACTACAGATGGAAAATTTAAGCTTGAATTTTTTCCCGACTTAAAAAAGGGCTTCTTGAGATCAAAGAAAGTAGAGATGAAGTGCAAACAATCTACAGAGAACTTTTCTGACTGGGCCAGTATAAATTTTGCAAATATGACTTCCAAAATAAAGATTAGCAGACCGAAATCTGAAAAATTGCGAACAGGCACAAAATTACATGTACTTGGATTTTCGCATGGAAATAGCACTCAGTCTTCTCGAAGAAGAGTGGAGGCCCTATACAGTTCAGCAATCGTCGCACAAGACTACACTTTTGACGGTATTATTAATACGTCAGGATTGGATTATGGTGAAGGTAATTCAGGTGGTCCAGCATTATTGTATGAGAATGGAGAGTTCATAGCTGTAGGAGTGGTCACAGGAGCAATAGGTACATCTAATGGCGTTATCGTACCAGTACAAAATATAAGATAGTGCCAGACGTACTTCTAGAAATTCATGCTAAAACTGATGTAGGTCTTGTTAGGACCAACAATGAAGATAACTTCATTGTCACTTCCTCTATGGGAAGTGACAATTGGGTTGTCCCTCAAGAAGCATTTAATTTACCTGCTGATGGATGTGCCTTTATAGTAGCAGATGGAATGGGCGGTGCATCTGCTGGAGAAATAGCGTCTGAGCTCGCTGTACAAGGAATCAGGCTTTATTTAAATGAGAAGATAGATTCTAAGGTTGGAGGTGCAGCCCTTGTAGGTATAATGGAAGAAGCACTTATCGTAGCTCATAAGATGGTTGTAAAGTATGGTGTAGATAATCCGGATAGTTTTGGATTAGGGACGACTGCTACTGTCTGTGTTGTTAAGGATAATAGGCTATATATATCCTGGATTGGAGACTCCAGAGTGTATAGATATAGTCAGGAGGGAAGAGTTACCAATCATAATTATAATGCCGGCCATCTTGAAATACTAACCAATGATCATTCTGTAGTATGGGAAGAAGTATTGGAGGGAAAATTGACGCCAGAACAAGCAAGAATTGCTCAGCATTCAAATATAATAACTCAATCGCTTGGTGATGCCTATAAAACACCTCATCCCGAATCCAAAACTTTCCCACTATATAAAGGTGATCTCATCATATCCTGTTCAGATGGTTTAAATGGTGAGCTATCTGATGTGGAGTTAAATACAATTGTAGAATCTAATAATGACTTAGAGCAACTAACTAATCAATTAATTCATGCTGCTAAGTCCGCAGGAGGCAAAGACAATATTACCCTAGCGTTATGCAGTGTACTAGAAGGTCCAGTCTTTATACCTCTTGATTTGAATAACAAGAATCAGAGTGAGAATCAGACCATTGAAGTAAGAGATGACTTTAAGGAGAGATCTATTTTGTTTCCTTTAATCATAATTGGCCTACTGGGTGCTCTGGCCTACGGTGGATATTATTTATGGAACCAAGGGAATCAGGATTCTACGATAAATTCGGAAGCATCTAAACTGGATATAATTGATGATACCTTATTTGAAAAAATGACAGTTATAGATTCTAGTGAAGAGGCACCTATCTTTGAAAAAGTCGTAAGTGAAAAAGTAGTAAACGAAAAGAATGTTCCTCTAAAGAAAGTCACGAAGCCAAAAGTAAAAGTAGAAAAGTCAAATCAAATTGTGGTGGATCCACCAAACCATTCAAAAGAAGTTCCTGATCACTATGTAAGTCCAGAGCAATTAGAAAAAGAACAGGAAATCCTGAGGCCTGAATTTATAGGGGAAGAACCAGAAGTAAGAGATCTTTTAAATAGAATAGCAGATATAGTCATGGATAACGATAGTATACCAGATAGACACAGACAGAAATGGAGGGAATTTAATGAAAAATGTAATAATGAAATAAAAGTGGAAGACTTAGAGGCTAAGGAAAATATGATAGAGATTTTAAATAGAATGTATGAGAGGATATCCAAATAGGTTAGTTTATTTACTCATAATAAGTCCATGCTTATTGATAACCATACTTGTAGGATGTAAACAAGATTCGGCTGATAGAATGGCATGTGACTTAAGGCTTGACTTTAGTATTAATGGACAAGATTTTCCTAATAGTTGTGAGATTATTGGGGATGTACCTCAATCGTCAGATACAGATCTAGTACAGTATCTAGCAGTTAATAATATTGAAATTACACTCAATAGGCCTGTCAATGGTTCAGTTCGTCTACACATTGATGGTTTGAAAATAAAACCTCTGATACAAGGTAAAACTAGATATAAACTTACTTCTTCTGGTATAAGGAAGATCAGTCTTTGTACAGATAGTAATTGTTTGTCCAAGTGGATCTACCTGCCTGCAAACAAAGTTTTGACTCAGGAACCTATAGTTAGTAGGGAAGTAGAACTCATCCAAGAAGAAACTGTAAGCGAAGTGCAAATGCAAAAAAGTGAGCCAATAGCTAATCCGATTGTTAGGACAACTAACTCTAGTCAAGTTCAAAATTCAAGTCCGCCAACAATTGTTGAGAGACAAACAGATATTGTGTCTCCGCCAAATCCAGAACCATCGCGTCCTGTGGAAGATACTGACAGAGATGGCGTACCTGACTATAGAGATGATTGTGTTAATGAATTTGGATCTGCTAGTAACCGAGGATGTCCTGAAAAAGAAACATCAAAACCTGTGTCCACAATACTTGATTCAGATAATGACGGTGTACCTGATAATACTGATCAATGTAAAGATGTGAAAGGATTGGCTAGATTTTTTGGTTGTCCCGATACTGATAAAGATGGAATACCTGACCATAAGGATAAATGTGCACAGCAGAGAGGCCCTGAAAGATTTCAAGGTTGTCCTGACTCAGATCGTGATGGTATTCCAGATAATCTAGATGAATGCCCAGAGGAGAAAGGAGACAAAAGCAATAATGGATGTCCAATAGCTATAGCTCATAATACCACAGAGAAGATTGAGGAAGCGGTTATTAAGTCGCCAGCAAATAGTCCAGATAATGCGGCAAAGCAAAATACTACCACATCAGTAAGATTGTCCTCCTATGGGAGTGCTATTATACCTAGTGATTATAACTGTGCAGAGACTTCTTCCAATTTTAATTCTGGTTCCTTTCAGATGAGGTTTACAATAAAGGCCAGAGTGCAACTTCTCTCTTTGTCTGTCGTCTCTAATTCTAACTGGTCTGGAGATATCAGCTTGACAGCAGTTAACGGCAATATGATAAACTCGGTGTCTAATGAACGCATACTAGATGGCATTACAGAGATTAATCTCACGCAACTTGCTAAGTATATAGAGCCTGGTGATTATGTTTTGGAGGTCAATGGCCAAGGTCAGCTTGGTAACATAGAGACTTGTAATCACAGCTCTTCATCTACCAAACAGATGTCTGTTAGATCCAATAATTATTTTTTCAACTTAGATTATAAATATTAAAGATATGAAGCATATTTTCATAGTATTTTCTTTGTTATTGTCAGCTGGAGTAGTAAAATCTCAGCAATGCGTATTTGAGTGCAGTGAGCTAGAAATGGATCTATCACTAGATGACTTGTGCCGAATAGAGATTCCTGATTTTTCCCAATCGGTGTTAGATACAACTGACTGCAATGATTATATATTTAAAGAGCAGAGTCCTCCAAGTGGACTAGTAGCTTCTTCTCATGAACAAGAACATGTTGTGATGATTACTTTAGAGCATCCTACATTGGATGATGTTACATGTTCTTTTATTCTGACTGCAATTGATGATATACAACCTAATGCTGTGTGCAATGCAGACCCAGATTTCAATGTTTCTTTAAATGATGTCGGTAATGGTATACTGTTAGCAAGTGATATGGGCATAGGGTCTACTGATAATTGTGGTGTTTTAATGTTTAGTTTTGGAAATGAACAGTCACTTGATTTCGATTGTGATGATTTAGGAACAAACAATGTTATGCTCACAGTCAGTGATGGTGTAACTGATGCAGTAGAAATTCAATGTGCTATTGATGTTGTAGATGATATACCTGCTACGATCGTCTGCACGTCTGGTATTGAAGTAGTGCTCGATCAAAATGGCATGGGAACACTTACTGCTGACGAAGTAGGGAATGGTTCTACTGATAATTGCGATTTAGATTTCTTAATTGATGGTGCATCATCATTGAGCTTTACTTGTAATGATACAGATATAACTGAAGTAATGTTGACTGTAATAGATGCTTCTAATGAAAGCACTACAGCAAACTGCGCTATATCAATAGTAGATACCATTCCGCCGAGCCTGAGTTGTGCCTCCAATGTTGTTGTTGAGTTAGGAAATAATCTTCCAGTTGTACTTAATGCATCTCAGGTCAATGGTGCTTCAAGTGATAATTGTGCAATTACAGAAGTACTAATAAATGGACAGGAATTTTTAAATTTTGATTGTTCTAATCTAAATACAACTTCAGTTACTCTGACAGTCTCTGACGCTTCAGAAAATGCAGCATCAAACAATTGTGCAATTACTGTTACTGATATTGCAGCACCTGATGTATCATGTAATCCTGATTTGACCTTTGAATTGCCTTTAACTGGAGACCTTACACTAACTGCGGCCGAAATAGGTAGTGGTACAGATAATTGCTCTATTATCTCCTCTGAGACTATTAATGGAATGTCTTCATTGGATTTCACCTGTAGTAATTTAGGTATTAACGATATAGTTTATCAAGCAGTGGATGGTTCTGGAAATCCTAGAAGCTTGACTTGTATAGTGAATATCACTGCACCAGACATTGGTTTGTCTGATCAGGTATCCGCAACAGCCACTATTATTTCCTGTGATATACCTGACATTACACTTTCAGTGGAATCCATGGTAGACGTAGTATGGACAAATAGTGTTGGTACCACTCTACCTTCTAATAATGGTGTACTGATGATTGATGAAAGAAATATTCCTGATAATAATGGAGTAGGTTCTGAGACATTTACAGCAACCTCATGTGCTGGAAGCACTGGACTATGCTGTCAATCTGTGTCTATTTCTATCTCTCAGAATACTGTGGCACCTGATATTTCTATAAGTGGACTTCCAACCAACAATGAAATTTGCCAGAACCAGTCCTTAACTTTGACAGCTTGTTGTAATGTCTCATCTACAAGTTTTACTTGGTCAGGCGCCGTATCCAGCAATAATCCATCCATCTCTTTTCCGACTAATGACCCTGGTAACTCTCTTATAACACTAACAGGTAAAAATATCACGAATGGCTGTGAGTCGATGGCTACAGCTACAATAACTGTAAATGAATTGCCTCCCATTACTTGGAATGGCTTGAATAATATTTGCAGTTCACGACCAGCCTTCAGTCTGAATGGAATGGCTTCACCACGTGGAGGATTCTTTACTGGACAAGGGATAGTTAATAATATGTTCAATCCATCCGTTGCAGGTGTAGGGAATATAAGTATTGTTTACAGGTTCACTGATCCTAGTACAGGATGTGAAGATAGTGTGACTTCAATTATCAATGTTACTTCGCCACCTAATTCTTCTGCAATGACAAGTACGCCAGAGGTTTGTGCAGGAGGGACTATCCTTCTATCATCTAGTATAGCATCATCTGGACTTACTTACAGTTGGACTGGGCCAGGGGGATTTGAGGAGGAAACAGATATCCAGACTTTTCCAAGACAAAATGCGACTACTTCGATGTCAGGTAATTATACTTTGACAATTACAGATAATCTAGGTTGTGTGTATACTTCCAGTACAATTAGTATAGACGTTGATAATCCTATACAAGCAAGAATACAAGAGGTTGACATAGAGTGTAATGGGGATACCGCTCTACTAACAGCAGTTGCATCCCAAGGATCTGGGTCATTTAATTATTCCTGGAATAATGGGGAAATGAGCTCATCTGTAAATGTGCCGGCATCCACCATTCCTTATTCAGTAACAGTCTCAGACGATGGTCCTTGTGATAATGTTATCGATAGTTTGCTAGTTGACGAGCCGGATCAAGTAATAACTACGCTGACAATATTAGATGAGTCATGTTCAGGTGCTGGAGATGGATCTATAGAGTTCTCTAATCGTGGAGGTACTGGCGGTTTTAACACTGAGTTAAGCAATGGAATGATGTGTACTTCAGTGTCAAGTACTTTTAGGGATTTGATTGATGGCAATTATACAGTCACAGTAACGGATGGGAATGGGTGTAGTGAAGTACAGCAAACCACTGTTGCTCCAGGTACTTCTGTAGAAGTAAGTATAAATGGTATTCCGACCAACCCTAATATATGTCAAGATGGTATTGATTTAAATCTAATAGCTAGTGGTAATGCAACAGAGTATAGTTGGACAGTAAACAGCAATATAGTAAATGCTAATAGAATTATTATTGGTGATGATGAGGTGCCAGACTCTTATACAATAATTCTTACAGGTACGAGTCAAAGTAGTAGTCAAAATGATAAATTTTGTACATCTAATACTTTAGCTATCACGATTGATTTAAAGGATAATCCGAAGCCAATTTTAACTATACCTGAGGAGATTTGTCAAAATACTTCAGGTACAGCCAGCGTATCACAGATAATAGATACAGATAGTCAAGATAATCATACATTCTTATGGAGCAGTGGAGAAACAAATCAATCAATTGGATTAAGTACAATAATAGGTAGCCAATCAAGGGATTATGTAGTTACAGTTACTGACAGTTTTGGCTGTACTGGAGAGACTTCTGGTAATGTGTATGTGAATGCTCAACCAGCTGTGGAATTCGAATTTATTTCACCATTTACCAATGATAATCCAGTTGTAAATACAACCTTTGATTTAGATGGAACTGCTATTGTACAAGAAAATGGAGCAAGCATCGAAAATACTGGATGGTGTTTTAGCCCATCTATTAATGAGTCTGGTAATCCTCCAAGAATAAATATAACTGAGTTGACAGGCTCAGATTTTTCGAATTTATTTTCTGATAAAAGAGATTCTCATGTATTTACTTTTAAAGCAACAGATTCTAATAACTGTTCAAACCAAGTAAAAGAAACATTGGATTTTCGATTACAGGATGATTGCAGAATTTCACTAGTTTCACCTTCGGATATTAGCCAGCCATTATGTATTAATGATGTAGTCGATTTCATTTTTAATTATACACCTTCAGATTCCACAATAACTCCTCGTCCTGATCTTGGCCGCATCACTTATACTGTAACTACACAGAATGGAGTTGTCGCAGGTGAAATTTCAACAGATAGTAATATAGATTTAACACCACAGATAACTTTTACGACTATCGCAGAAGATATTATTGTTGAAGCATTTTTGGAAGAGACAAATGGTGGTTGTTCTGAGAGGTTTTCTTTTGAGTTCGATGTTTTTGAACGAGCAAGTGTTACTGAATTTCCTGATATAGATTCTAGCCTGATTCTTGGAGTTTGTGATACGTTAAATCCACAAATACAATTATTTGGAATACAACCTGCCGATGAGGAGTTAGAATTATTTTACTCTCTTGATAGTCTTCCAGAGACTTCTGTCAGTGTTTCTGGTGGCAGTGTTTCTATATTTTTAAACGACGTTTTAGGTGAATCTAATGATCAACTAGAACACGAAATCATATTTACACAAGTGAGATATGCCAACATTGACAATTGTGGATCACGATTAGATAAGTCTTACAGTTTTAGGATTATAGAATGTGGCTGTTTTACAATAGGTCTTGAAAATCCAGGAAGTATAGGTAATGAAGAAGAAGTTTTCTTTTGTGATAATGGACTTGACAACAACTTTTATTTGGTAGATTCTTTTATTCCAATTGACAGTTTAGGAATTATTGATAATTCATTTTACCTGGCAAGTCTTGATGGAGATTTAACTTCTATTTTTGATAGCATGCCAGATCAAACTATGGAAATTGAAAATATAGATGGTGATACAATCGAATTATCTAGAGATTTGGCAAAAACACTATTGGGACCCCAAGAGCATGGATCTTTCTTTTTATATAGGGCTGTGGAATCCCAATCTGGCTGCATTAGACTAGGCGATAGACTGCCAGTAAATATAATGCAAGCACCAAACTTTGTTCTCGAATCTGATAAAGGTGAATATTGTTTAAATGAACCTGCAGCAAGAGTATTTCCTGTGATTTCTAATTTAAATGCTTTAGGCACTAATGATAATTTTGTTTTTGATTCATTAACATTTTTTGATTCATCAATAGATAGCCTTATCGTTCTGGAAAGCATACGAGAGTTTAAGAATGATACTTTATTAGTAGGTCTGTATGAAGATGATAGATTGGAAATTAACTCTAGACTTGAATTTAATGGTACATTATTTTTTAATTATGGTGAGGATATAACTTGCGCTGAAAGTGAACAGATTTTTTTAAATATAGGTAATGGAAAGGCTGTAGATGGAGAGGATGAATTTATACAATGGTGGCCTGGTAATATTCTTGCCAGTTCGCTCCAGTTAGATTCTACACAGCAATATAGGTACTTATGGGGTCGAGATAGTGGAGTCCCTATAGCTAATAATACAGAATGGTACGTTGTCATTGAAGAAGATGATTTTGATAGTAATGGCATTCCATTAGATGGAGATCAGCAGGTAAATTATTGGGTAGATATATGGACTGAAGATTCGGCGGCGGAGTGCCCTTTGAGACTATACTATACAGGAGATGGATTTGCGCCTAGAGAAGATATAACATTAGGTGATGAAGAATTCGTCATCTATCCGAATCCGTCACAAGGCCTTTTCAATATTCTCTTACCAGAAAATTATAATTTCATAGAGACTTTGGCCATTCATAGTGTACTGGGAGATTCCATTAAAACAATGACTCTCAATGGAAATACACAGCAACTATCTGTAGAGTTAACTGACAATTCTCCTGGACTCTACATATGCTCATTGTCTTATAAGAATGGACGGACTATTTCTCAAAAATTTATAATAGAATAATTCATTATTATGAAAAAGATATATCTAATTATCTGTACTCTTTTCCTGTTTACAGGTCTATCAGGACAAAGTATTGATACTGACAATGTAGTGATAGACCCTACAATTACGGAAGATGAATCTACTGTGATTATAAAGAATGTATTACGGAAATGGAGAGCATTGGTTAACTCCAGCAAGCTTAGTACTGAATTAGAGCGAGATAGCTTTTTATTGCTCTTTGATTTTGGCGCTAAACATTATGTAGACTTTAAGGAGACCCCAATAGATATGAGAATGAATGTCGAAGAGTATGTGGAAGAAACTTCGAGAAATTATCCGACAGGTATGGTATTTAAAGTAGAAGATGCCATACTCACAGAAATAGGAGTAGCTGAAGATTTCAACTTCTTCGCAAAGGTGGATATGACGAAGCGATATGATGAATATATAGATTTGAATAATGAATTAAAATTTATAGAGTCTGGTTTAAGTTCTGAACTGAAAATTAAGTTTAGTATAGACCCATATCAATTAGAGGATGTTTTTATTTCGGAAGTGATAGGGAATTATATAGAGCCTGTCCAGACGATAGTACAATCAGAACCAGAGAAAAAAACTACTCCATTAAAGAGTAAGAAAAGAAAGAAGAAAAAGAGTAAGAATTCTAAACCATCCTTTGTGTCGTTCAGAAGCTCAGAAAGTCTCTTTTCTGCTACCCTTGGGGGTAGTGTAGGCTTTGGTAATCTGAGCGGTACTGGTTCAATTTTGAATGACATCAGTAATGGCATTTCTTATACTGGTATTCCAACATTAAATTTGGATTTTAGACGGTCATTAGGCGTTAGACAAAAAATTTATTTTCGTATTGGTGTTAGCGCAGAATTGGGTAATTATAGTACAGATATATCTTCCTTTGCACATACAGCATCATCTGTAAGAGGATATACTAATAATGCATCTATCGATGGTTCGGCAAGGTCTAACTCTGGTGAAGATCAAGTGGAAGTCATACAAGAAAATGACGGGATTAATGAGGCAGAGATATATATACTTAATGATAATAATGCCTCTATTATGAATGGGGAGGAACGTGTATCAACCTACCTTATAAGTCTATCTCCTGGACTGTCAATTAAATTTTTTGAGTCAAGTACAGTTAATTCATCTTTATTTTTAGACTTAGGAGGTAATGTGAATTTTTTGTTGCCAGCAGGAAATCCTAATATAAGCTATACAGGAATTATAGAGAATGGAATACTTCTACCAACATCAGAATTATTCCCTAGAGAAAGTGTTTTAGATAACATATCTATAATTAGTGATAATAATAATCAAATATTAGAAGCATATCGTACAGATGATGAGGATACTATAGATAATCTGAGTGGTTCATCTACTTCTAATATCCATTATAGTCTATATGCTGGATTAACCTATCATAGAAGGATTACAACTGATTTTGGTCTTGAATTGGGAGCAGCTTATCACTATGGCTTATCGGCACTGGTTTCAGCATCTAGTAACGATGGTGTAGGATTTTTAGAAGGGAATCTCAATGATTCCAGAACAGCAAGTATCATCGAACAATTTTATTCAGATACAAGTATTAATCGAATTTCCTTTCGATTAGGTCTATATTTTAGAATCAACCAAGATTAATAAGATTGTTAATGATGGATAAGTATAACACAAAAATTTGGCTGATCTTAATTTTCCTTCAGATGCTATCTGTTTTTTTTAGCGAAGTTATCTCTCAAAGTATAGAATCAATACCAAAGGTCTACTTTAATCCAGTATATTTTAATGAGATACACTTAGATGATAGTTTTGAGTCAGACGTACAAGGGAAGCCACGTAAAAAACACCATGTAGATTGGTTTGTTATTTCAGATAAGAATAACAATTATACATATTCTTCTAGAAATATAGAATCTGATATAAAGGCCAAGCTATCATTTAGGGATATTGCCTATGTGACTGAAGACCATAACGGGTGGTTGAGAATAGCTAAGAGAAATGGAGATTCGATTCAAGATCTAGGTTGGATTCCAAAACAGCATGTTTTACAGTGGAGAAATAGCTTGCTAGATGCTCAGACTGGAATAAACCTAAAGGGATTTATCCTTAATAGATTAGAAACGTTACAACTCCAAAAATTGGAATTTGCAGAACTATTTGATTCACCTGATGGAAATAATCTTATAGGTAAACTTCCCTTACATGATTTTTATTTTGTATTCAAGATACACAGAGATGCTCAGGGAAATGCTACGAGGTATTTGTTGGGATCCGATAATGTACTTTCTTCTAGAAAAACGGACTATCTAAAGGGATGGGTGGATGTAGAAAAAATTACTAATTGGAATACAAGATTATCATTGGAGCCAAACTTTACTGAGGAAGGATTCGAAGAGCGAGTCCAAAATGAAAAATTTCATGTTAAGGGATTTTACACTAAGCGACAAGCAGAAAAGATAAGTAGCGGAAATTTCGCAGTTGTAAATGATAGAGCTATTTGGTGGGATGGTGATCCAGTAAAAACAAATAAAGGCGTTGCAGAAGGTACACACAGATTAAAGGGAGATCAGATTAGATTTCCAATATTACAGAATAATGAAAATTCTTATTCTTCTGGTGTACTTGCAAGTATGCCTGACCAGAGTAGAAACATAATTGATTCTCCCACTATCATAGATGTAGACCCAATAGTCTTACAAGAAATAGAAGATCGTACTAAAAGTATCAACTTAGTATACGTGATAGAAGGATGTGAAAAATTTATGGCTGATTATAATAGAGTGATAAAAAATATTTCGTCACAGCTATTAAGAGAAGGTCAATATACACAGGTTACAGTTACCTTAGGTGTATATAAAGATATATTGGAATCTGATGAGTCCGAATATGTTAAGACTCTACCTGCTACAACTGATATGTCTAAGGTGAGTCAGTTTCTCGATACTAATTTCTGGGGTAGATCAGGTGATTTTGAAGAGATGACTTGTTGGCATTATGGATTATACAAGACTTTGAAGGCGGCAAATTTATCATCTAATGCAACAAATGTCGTCATACAATTAGGTAACTATGATGACTTCTCTATAGATGAAGATAGAGTAGAAAATTCTGCAAAAAAATACTCTGTAGATAAATCTATATTGAGAAAATTATTTTCAGATTATGATATCAACTGGTTAGTAGCCAATGTTAAGAATGATGATAGTTATTTCTCTGATTCTTTTGATACCAATATCAGATTGCATATCAATGATATGACTAAAGAAATTTATACTGAATATGCTAGTCAGCTAGAAGACCAACTAGAAGGTATAAAAATTCCAACACCACGAACACCTAAATTGAGTACGGGTCTTCTAATCTCTACAAAGGATTTTATTACTACAAATCGTTTTTTAAGATGTCCTCCAAATTCTCAAATTACAGCGAAACAACTTGCAGAATTTTTATCTGAGAGTCTTGGAATGATTAAAAATTATAATAATAGAATGTTGTCATCTGTTACTGGAGGACAAATTAATCTAGATGGAGATAATATGGCTTTTACATCTAATGTAATAGGTGTCTTAAGAAAACAAATAAATATTAGTACAAAAATAAGATGGTCTGATGAGGAAGTCCTGGAGACTCTAGGGGATAAAAGATTTTTTGCAGAAATGTATTTTTCAAAAAAGCAACCTACGCAAAAGATATCACCCTTTTCTATCGTGTTATTTATGCCTGAGAATGATCTCCAGTCTTACGTAGATGAACTAAGAAAATTGAGTTATGCTCTAGATTTGCCTAAAGATCAGGCTAGAAAACAACTACAATATCTTCTGACAGAATTAGCAGAAAGATTTGCAGCTGCTTCGTTAAAAGAAGTTAATAATATGGAAGTAGAAGATATTATGGATTTAATGCTAGGTATAGAAAGAGAAGGATTTGCTATAGAAAAGAATATGTCCTACACACAATATAAATTAAAAGACTTAGGAAATAAGAAAAAATTTCCAGACGAGGCTGTCATAGAATTAGGTGACGCCATTACTAATTCTACCAGAAAGTTAGAAGGGATCATTAAAAGTAAACCACCGTACAAGTTTAAGTATAGTACGGATGAGAATAATACATACTATTGGATTCCTGTAGAATTTATGTATTGATTTCATTCCCATGTAAGCATTATGACCAATACTCTTTTCGACATACAAAAGCTTGCTTGTTCTTATGATAAGGGCAGGACAACAATACTTAGTGTTGAGGATATAGATATAGAAAGAGGTAAGTTCTATTTTGTTATTGGCAAGTCGGGTATAGGTAAAAGTACCTTATTGGAATGTCTTGGCTTAATGTCAGATACTTTGTCCGAGGAGTCTGTAGTTACTTACTCAGGTAAGCAAAATTTAAAAGATATATGGAATTCTGACCTTGTGCCTGAATTTAGGGCTAATAACTACTCATTTATCTTTCAGGAGAATAATCTACTTGAGAATTTTACTACTGGAGAAAACATGTCTTTTGGACTCTTACTCGCCGGGAAGAATAGTAACGAAGCCAAGGATAGGATACTACCATTGATGGACAGAATTGACTTACCTCGTGAGGTGTACGATAAGAAAGTTCAGCAATTATCTGGTGGCCAACGACAGCGAGTTGCCTTTGTCAGAGCGCTTACAGCACCTTTTGAGGTGATGTTTTGTGATGAGCCAACAGGTAATTTGGACCCAATTGTTGCTGATAAATTAATGACTGTCCTTAAGGTGCAAATTATAAAGCAGAATAAGACAGCTATTATAGTATCTCATAACATAGAATTAGCAGACAAGTACGCTGACCATATTATTATCATTAAGCCAGGTGACAATTCAGTAGGGGAGATTACGCCTACACAATTATACAATAAGCATGAAAAGGATTGGTATGATAATGACGGAAATCAGATGAGTGACTTTTGTGAATTTTTAAAACAGCAGATTTCATAATGGCTGTAGATTTTGATGGCATATTTAAGGAGAAAGAATACTTGTTCTTGTTGGGAGAGAAGAAAAGGGGATTGTATTTATTATCAGGGATATTGTTGCTTACCTTTTTTGCATTAGGGCACATACTAGGTGGACAGCAAGAATTGAATAAACGTATGTCTAACCCATTTACTAATTGGATTAATGTTCCAGTTTTATCATCTAATGCTCGTGGGATAGAACAGATGGAAGAGGATATTGAGAATCAAGAGTTCTTAGATAGTTTTTATATAAACAACGTAATTCCATATGAGATTACTTGGTTTAAAGCGTTAGAAAGAGGCTTCAAAAAATCGAAAAAGCTAACCGTTAGATCTATAAGTAGTAAGGATCCATTATTAGATGTGATTTTATCTAAAGGGAATATAATCCATTCATCGAATGATTCCAGTAGAACGGATTGT
>CAZMMQ010000072.1:0-20241 GCA_964567435.1 uncultured Saprospiraceae bacterium
ATGAAATTTATCGCTCTAAAGAGCGAGGATTTAAACCTTTATTGAGACCATTAAATCTCAATAAAAGATAAGCTACTGATCTCTGCTCATGGCGAAAATCGAGCACCGCCCAAGCTTGAAGAAAATATACTGACCCTTTTCCATAATACAATTACCAATATGGCTGAGGCAATTTCGCTCAGGTCAGATTACGATTTTAAAACCAATATCAGCTCCAAAAAAATCTATCGACTCACAATAGACTTAAAGCTCTTATAAGTCAATAAAAGAGGGCTTGGAATCTCATGGCTTCAAATTAAAAGAAGGTAATAAAGAGGTAGACTTCTATGAATTTAGAAAAAGGTAAGCACCTCACCCTTCATAAAATACATGCCATTTATAGTCTACCTAGCAAAGAATATATAAATAGCAATTACAATCAAAGTGATAACAACGCCTATATGATTCACATATTTCCAAGGAGATATATCCACTTGATTGGTGTAAGTCTGTTCATAGGCAATTTCACGAGGCCTCAACATACCTATAACTAACATAATGGCGATATTCAAAACAAATAATATAGCCATCACATGTAGAAAATGTGGATAAGCCAATTTCTCAATATCAGCTAACTGATCCACATCTGTTATCCCAGACGCTTCTGCCTTACTCAAGGCTGATTTCACCATAGCAGGCTTCATTACAAACTGACTTATAATATACATACCAGCTCCTAATAGTAGAGCTACCTTAGCAGCTAACGCAGGTACATATTTGGTCAAATAGCCAACCACGATTATTGTAAAGATTGGGATGCTATAACACCCATTAATTTCTTGGAGATAACCAAACAGACCATCTGGAGCATTAGCAATGGCCGGCGCTATAAACATAGCCAGAATAGCTAATCCAATTCCAAAAATCTTTCCAGCTTTTACGATTTGTCTTTCTGTCGCATCTTTCTTGATATACTCTTTATATATGTCTACGCCAAACAAGGTCACCGAACTATTCAAAGCACTATTGAAAGAACTTAAAATGGCACCAAATAAAACTGCCGCAAAGAAACCAACCAAACCCGCGGGTAAGACCTTGGCAACTAATTTTGGATAGGCTTCATCAGGAACCTCTAACTGCCCTTGAAAAATATGGTAAGCAATAACGCCTGGCAACACAACAACTATAGGTCCCAATATTTTGAGGAAACTAGCCAACAATAATCCTTTCTGTCCTTCCTCTAAATTTTTGGCTCCTAATGCTCTTTGAATAATTGCTTGATTCGTACCCCAATAGAATAATTGCACCAGCATCATTCCTGTAAAAATTGTCGCAAATGGCACTGAAGCTGTATTCGCACCAATAGAATTAAACTTATCAGGATGACTATCCATCAAAGTCGAAAGGCCAGTTCCTACACTTCCATCTCCAATATAAAGCAATCCAAAAATGGGAATTAAAAGACCTCCAATTAGTAAGCCTATGGCATTAATGGTATCGGATACTGCTACAGCTTTGAGCCCTCCGAAAATTGCATATATAGATCCTGTTATTCCTATTCCCCAAACGCAAATCCATAGAGAAGCAGTCTTAGATACACCTAGCAATCCTGGCAAATCGAACATCGCACTAAAAGCCACCGCACCCGAATACAAAACTATCGGCAACAGGATAACTACGTATCCAGACAAGAAGAGCCCTGCCGTCAAACTTTTCGTCAGCGTATCATATCGTCGTTCCAAAAACTGTGGAACTGTTGTAATTCCTCCTTTTAAATAGCGAGGCAATAGAAAAACTGCTGTCACCACCATAGCCATAGCTGCAAGGGTCTCCCATGCCATCACTAAGATCCCTTCTCTATATGCTTGCCCATTAAGGCCGACTATTTGCTCTGTAGATAAGTTTGTCAATAAAAGTGAACCAGCTATTACGCCTGCCGTTAGGCTTCTCCCTGCGAGGAAATAGCCATCCGATGAATCTTCATTGGTATTTCTTGTAGATCGCCAAGCAACGAAGGCTACTAAAAGTGTGAATCCAAAAAAGGAGAGTAAGCCCATAGTTAGTTACGAGTTTTCCAGTTTTAATGCTAACCCACTAAGCCTAATCTATAGCTCGAGAAGGTTATGCATTTACTTCAAACTTAACAATCTATTCATTATAAACATAGAGAAGTTGAATATCAGAGAAGTAATTGATATCCAGTAACGCTACTAATATGGCATCTTCATTATTAGAAAACATAAACTACGTTCTCATTTTTGATCAGTCATTATCTGATGAGATAAGATGTTTTTGGTATAGTTATGGTATTACCTAAATGCAAGCACCCTTAGTAATCCAAACTCCAAAAACAAAACAATGAACAACAAGGTGCTAACTTCCGTACTATTCGCTATTGTTATCCTTTCAATTAAGTTTCAAGCTAATAGTCAGTCTTCAATGTTTGAGTGCTCAATAATGAGTATCATACAAGGTAATGATGGGAATGATATTGCTTGCAATGGCGAAGCACATGACGTACTGGTCAATGCGACAGGTGGCATTCTTCCCTACACATATCGATTAGCGTCCAACAATTTAGAACAAACAAATAATAATTTTACACTGCATGCTGGGGAGTTCACTATAGTTGTAATAGATGCAAATGAAACTGAAACTACATGCAGCGTCACAATCAATCAACCAGATGAAATCTATGCTAATCTTGGAGCAATAAATGATGAGTGTCAAATTGATGAAGGACAAATAGATATAATAATGATAGAAGGTGGTTTTCCACCCTACACCTTGACGTGGAAATCTCCAACTCGTGGGACACTTGACCAGGATACATTAATCGTAGAATCAGGATGGAATGTTGGTTCTTTTACTGGCGCACGAGGAGGTGAAACATATGTTTTTGATATAGTGGATTCTAATGGATGCGATTTAAGTGGTGTATCTTATATAGCAATTGAAGGCAGTACAACTGGTGAGCCACTTGAAATGTCATCTGAGGTCACTCCAATATTAAGTAATCAAGACTTAGGTGCTATAGATATTACCGTGACTGGAGGCAGTCCTCCATACACATATTATTGGTCAACATTCATAACTGATGAGGATTTACAAAACTTAGATGTTGGCACCTACTCTGTAGAAGTAACCGATAGTTACAATTGCTCACTTACAGCTAACTTTGAACTAGAATCACCTAATGCTTTTAATTACAGCATTAATGAGATTGATAGTGACTGCATAGCTGGTGGAGGTGACCTAGTAATCAATTGCACTGATGGAATAGGACCGTATATGATAACTTATACAGGTGGCAATTTTGACCAACAGGAATTGACTATTGATGGAGATTCTGGTACAGCATTATTCACAGGAATAGAAGCAGGTCAAAATTATCAGATTACGATAATTGCAGCTAACGGATATACGGAGACATTTGATTTTGAATCTCATGTGACTGATGCTCCTCAGCTAGTCGCTCCTCATCTATGTCTTGTCACTAACAATCCTGTTACAGGCCAAAACAGATTGGTATGGGAAAGTCCAAGTGATCAGTCAGAAATTACCAAGTACAATATATATCGAGAAAGCAACTTCGCTGGTGAGTACGAATTGATTGGATCTACTCTAGAATCAAAGGAAAATGTATTTGTAGACCAAGATAGTAGTCCAAGCGTCCAATCTTATATCTATCATATAAAATCTGCTACCGATTGCAACATAGAATCAGCATCTAGCAATGAGCACAAAACAATCCATCTAGTTATCAATCAAGGCATTAATAACAGAATCAATCTTGAATGGGATGAATATGAAGGAGTTCCATATTCGCAGATAAATATATTCAGAGGTCCTTCTCCAACTGATTTGACACTATGGAAATCTATATCAGCAAGTATATTCAGTTTCACGGATACCAATCCTCCTACAGGTGATATTTACTACCAAATAGAACTAGTGGCTGAAATAGAATGCGATAATCAAAGAGGGCTATTCTCTATCAAGTCTAATATTGGTGCATTTGAACAAGCGACATCCACAGAAGATGTGTCTTTTGAGATTGACATTTACCCTAATCCGGTTAAAGACAGATTGATTATCAATACAGATTCAGCGCTTGATTGTACTTTGTTTGATTCTATTGGAAAGGAAGTCATGACTTCACACCTTCATTCAGGATCTAATATTCTGGATATTGACTTGGAGAATGGTTTTTATTTTATTCGCCTTCAAAAAGGTAATGAAGCAACAGTGAAGCGATTTTTTATAATCAATAATTAAAACCTTTACCTTTAGAAAGCATACTCAATTCCTAGTTGCAATCTCCATCTGGAATTAAAGGTATCTACTATCCATGGTCTAGTTTCCAATGGAATATCGAAAGTAAACTCTGGCTGAAAATCATTGACACCTTCGAAGCCTAATAAGCTAAAGCTAGAATTAACTACATTAGGCACAAAGTATTGCTTACCCCAAGACGAGTTTATCACATTGAGTATGTTGAATACATCAACTTTAAACGACACTCGGTCAGCATTCTTTGTAGACAGGTTAAACTTGAAACTCATATCAACACTGTGATTCCATGGTGTAATACCTCCATTTCTGACAGTATAGTCTCCCCTATTGTCATCGAGATAATCTACACTGCTTATGTAGGCATCCAGTGATTGCCATTGCTCTTCTGCCGTTACAAGGTTACCATTAATATCAGTGAAGTCCACAAGGTTGATTTCTGATTCATTAGCTGGTACATATATCAAGTCATTACGTGAGGACCCATCTCTATTCAAGTCTCCTTGATATACAAAAGTAAATGGGCTCCCTGATCGTCCATTATACAGAAGACTGACTTCAAGGCTGTGGTTGCCAAGCCCAAAACTGTAAGCCTGCAAGAAATTTATTTTATGTCTTAAATCGTGATTAGAAAAAGACAACTCTGGATCGTTCCCAAATAGTGCCTGATTCCATTCATAGTTGGCCGCTGGACTACTTCTTACAGTACTACTTATATCCTTGCTCAGGCCATAGGTATACCCAAAGTAACTGTAGGCGTTGCCTACCTTCCGCTCAGCAGTTAATGTTGCATTATATCTGTATCCTTGATCAGTATTAGTCAACACAAAAACATTTGTGAAACTCTGATCTATCTTAACTTCTTCTCCACTTGTATTGTAGAATAATCTATCATCAGCACCTCTGAAATTGGCTAAGTTCTCAGTCCTATTAATAGTTTGGAAAAAGAGTCCTTGCAATACGTTGGTATAGCTAAACTCAGCCCCAAATTTCCAATTCTCACCCTGCTGCCATTCTATACCCACATTGGTTTTCCAATCTCTAGGAAATTTAAAATCAGGATCCAATAGATTGACTTCTGTTAATCCCGGCTGCACTTCAGTCAAGTCACTTAACTCTGTCAGCGGCAATTCTTCACCTCTTGGTCTTATATCAATATTGAAATAATCTGTGCCAGATATGTAATCAAAATAACCAAACCATAAGTATGGCAACTTACCTGAAAACAATCCAGTACCTGCAGTTACTGACCATCCAGAATCACCAAATTTATAATTTATACTAGCTCTTGGATTCCATTGTAAGTTGTTGGATAACTCATTATTAAATCTATTGAAGCTCTCTGAGTTACTTATTAGTGGACTAAGAGGAAGTGCTTCTGTAAGATACTGCATATCCAATCTCACACCATAGGCTACTTTAAGATTGTTGGAGATAGACCATTTATCTTGTAAGTATACACCGCCTTCAAGTACGCCAAAAGTTCCTGCTGGATTGTTCTGTACAAAGTCAAAATTGTTATTGGCAGGATCTACATTATATACACCACGTACTCTTGACGGTCTGTCGTTAAGAAAATTATCAAGAGAAGAATATTCCCATCTACCATTCCAAGCAGATAAGAAGCCGTAATTCACATCATTGAGTTGTAAAAGAAATCCGCCACTTATTGAGTGATCCTCCATAACGAAAGACAATTTGTCAGTAATTTGAAGTGTCTGGAAAGAGGTGTTAAAGACCGAGGCTTCTCTGTACGTTCCCGCAAACACTCTAGAGGATGCTGAAGTAGCTATTTGAATATGTGGAAATAGATCTCCCTCAAAAGTTCTTCCCTCAGTAACTGAATTAAAACTAATATTAAGCTTATTAAAGAATTGGCTAAAGTTGGATTTCAATTCTATCAAGGTGCTACTAGCTCTGCTGTTATGTCTGAATCCTTGATTACCAAAATTAAAGATATTACCACTCCATTCTAAGTTATCTGCAAACCCGCTCACATAATTACTTCGGAAAGTGAGCCTGTGATATTTGTTAATGATATAATCCAGGCGGCCAAATACTTTTGTACTCTGGATAGTATTAGATGCCTCTTGAAATGCGCCAGGGTCGTAATTAAAATTTTCCAATAGGTGATCTCTTACTCTGGTGACATCCTCTAGAGAAATATCAGATTCTGCTGATCCAGGGGCATTAGCCAATGGCGTAACAGACTTTGCAAACTCTACATTGGCGAAATAGAACAACTTGTCTTTTACAATTGGTCCACCAGAGTTAAATCCAATTTGGTAATCAGAAAAATCTGTTCTTGTTATCTCATTACCATCAATACGTCTTCCCAGAGTAGCCTGATTATTTCCAAAGCCAAAAACACTATGCTCAAAATTATTGGTACCATTCTTAGTGACGATATCAATATTGGCGCCATTAAAGTTGCCGACACTGACATCAAATGGGGTTAATTTAATTGATAATTCTTTTATAGCTCCAAATCCAATTGGCTGTGACTTAGACAAACTTCCAGGAGTACCACTTGCCTGAGAGCCTGCCGAACCACTAGCTGGTTCTTGGAAGCCGATAATATCATTGGTAGCTACACCATCTATATTTAGATTATTGAATCTATGGCTAGCTCCGCCAAAGGAATTCAGGTTATTCTGAGGATTGATTCTGGATAATTCTTGGATACTTCTTACGATGACGGGTATATCATCGATTAAATCTTCACTTACCGCATAACCAGCACCATCTTTCACTACCCGACTAGATGATATTGTAATTTCTTCCAATTCCTGAGAATCGGGAATCATGGTCGTATTATATACGGCCTCCTGTCCTAACTTAACTGGTAAGGGATTAGAAACCATATTTCTATAGCCGACAAACATGACTTCTATGGTATAGAGTGATGGGGTCAAATTGTGGAACTGAAAAGCGCCATCATCCAGAGTATACACGCTATATGTCGCATTTGTGGCTTTATCGGTAGCCGTAACAGTCGCAAAAGGCAATGAGCCACCTTCTTCATTATAGATAACCCCAGATATACTCCCTGTTGTTTCTTGAGCTACACCTTGATTAATGAAAATGGTGAGCAAGAATAAACACAACAGCAAAAACCTCATATACATAGAAAAAGATATAAATACTTTGCTAAAAATATGCCCAAAGCTAACTATTACATTGTCCCGATGGTCCTTAATCTTGAATTAAGTTCTCGTATAGAAGACATTGTCATCTTATAGGCAGACATAACATTATACTGTATGATTATATAGCTTATTTGGTTGTGTTCTAAAGGTAGTTTTTAATCAGATAAGGATTCTTCCTGACGAAATAACCTCGGTGATTTACCCATTTTGGTCTTGAATAATCTGGAAAAGTAGGCTGGTTCGCTATACCCTAATTCAAAACAGATCTCCTTAAAGCTTAAGTCTGAATATTTTATAAGTCTAACAGCTTCTGTCATCAGTCTATTATTCAGCATTTCCTTTGGTGTCTTACCTACTTTTTCTTGAGTGATATTCAGCAATTTTCTCTTATTTATACCTAGGGAGCCATAATAGAACTCTAGGTCATGTGCGGTTTTAAAATGGTCTTCTATCAGGAGTATATATCTATGTAGGATAGTATCTTGACCTTCCGTTTCATGAAGATTCTGTTCGAAAGTCGCTCGAATCTTGGTCTTTATCCTAGATAGTATCGTCAATAAAATGAACTGAAGGGTATCTGTACTACGCTGCTCTATAATTCTTAGATGCTCTTGGTTCAGTTCTTCAAGATTTTGCCATATCACTTTGGCTTCAACTTTAGTCATATGAAGTGCATTGGAATTAGTCAACATCTGTAACAAAGTATAGTCGACAGCGTACTTACTCATCTCAGCTGGAATCATGTCCTCTTTGTACCTTAATATATACCCCTTGAGATTCGTGCCTTCATGAAAAATATGGACCTGGCCTTGACCAATTAGATAGATTGTATTGGCTACTAGTTTAAATATCTTCCCGTCTATAGAATGGTATCCCTTCCCAGATTGCAGAAATATTATCTCTTGAAAAGTATGTCTATGAGGAGGCTCTGATACTTGGTTTGGTTTTATATGCTGCACCAACTCTCTAATCTCCATCATGCCCCCATTATCAATGTCTGTGAACAGGATATTGGATCTACTAGTGCCTCTCATACAGATTAAAGATATATCGACTTCTGCACTTTTGTGCAATATTTCTTGCGCTTTTGTGCAAACCTAATAACAACTCACTAATTACCTTTACGAATACCAACAAACCTGAAATTTCTAAAATCAACCATGCTAACGCTAAACACTGAACAGATTGAGCACCAAGCTTTGAGAATGGACAAAGCAGAGCAGGAGCGGCAGCAGACAAAACCACCTACGACTTTCCATCCGGATATGACTATAGATGACGCTTATCACATTCAAGATAAGTGGATGGCTATCAAAAAAGAAAGAGGGCGAAAGATTGTCGGCCACAAAGTTGGATTAACTTCCAAGGTTATGCAGGCTGCCATGTCAATCGACGAACCAGATTTTGGGATTCTGCTGGATGACATGGTCTTCGAGCATGGTGCGACTATCAAAGTTGACCAGTTTCTTGACCCTAGAATTGAAGTAGAAATTGCTTTTGTACTCAATCGAGATTTGACTGAAGCTGATAGTACAGTGGCGCATATCATTGAAGCTTCCGAACGCATTGTCCCAGCGCTGGAATTGATTGCTGCACGTTCATTCAGATTGGATCCAGATACAGGCTATAAAAGAACCGTCAAAGATACTATCTCAGATAATGCTGCTAATGCAGGCATCATACTAGGAAACACATCTATTCCAAAGACCGTAGCTTTAGAATGGGCAGGTGCGGTAATACGTCGGAACGACACAATAGAAGAATCTGGAATAGCAGGCGCTGTTCTTAATCATCCAAGTAATGGGGTACTTTGGCTAGTCCAAAAGTATGCTAGCATAGGACGTCAGTTAAAGGCTGGTCAAATCATATTAGCAGGCTCATTTACAAGACCTGTAATTGTATCAGCTGGTGATAAAATCGTTGCTGATTTTAATCAATTTGGAACTGTAGAATGTCAATTTATATAAATGGAAATCAGAAAAAATAAAATCAAAGAGTATTTTAGAACAGGCAAATCCACTATTGGCATCTGGAGCGGCATTCCTCATCCCTACGCTGTAGAAATATGCGCTGGGGCAGGATTTGACTGGGTGCTGTTGGATGGAGAGCATTCACCATATGATCTTAACTCTATCCTTACTGCGCATCAGGCTATTTCCAGTTTTGACATTGGTGTAGTCGTTAGACCCCCTTCTAAGGATCCAATTTTAATAAAGCGTCTGTTAGACATAGGCGTACAATCTTTGTTAATCCCAGTAGTGGAGACTGCAGAAGAAGCCGCAGATCTTGTAAGAGCAATCACCTACCCTCCACAAGGCATACGCGGCGTTGGCTCAGCCTTGTCTAGAGCAGCACAGTGGAAACGTGTGCCAGATTATTTCCAAAAAGTCCAAGATGAACTTTGCTTAATCATACAAATAGAAACGGTAAAAGGGATGAAAAACATAGAGGCTATATGTGCAGTGGAAGGTGTAGATGGTGTCTTTATAGGCCCAGCAGATTTAGCAGGATCTATGGGAATGATAGGACAACCAAGTAGTGATAAAGTCAGAGCAGAAGTAGTACGAGGACTTAATATTATAAAAGGCTCTGATAAGATACCAGGCGTATTGGCAGTAACAGAACCCATCGTAGAAGAGTACAGAAAAGCCGGTGCCAAATTTATTGGCGTAGGTGTGGATCTTATCGCCTTAGCCAAAGCAACGACAGATATGGCTAATAAATTCAAAGTCAATTAATTAAGAAATATGTATGAAAAAAATAAAAAGGTATTAGCGGAGGCACTGAAAAAACTATCTCAAGATGGGGTATCAAACTTCATCAACGGAAAGAGTGTACCTGCCACAAGTGGAGAGACCTTTGACAACCACTCACCAGTAGATAATGCTTTCATCTGCAAAGTCGCGAAATCCAGCAATGAAGACATCAACAATGCTTCTAAAGCGGCAAGCGAAGCCTTTCTTACTTGGCGTAAAATGCCTCATAAGGAAAGAAGAAATATTCTATATGCAATAGCTGACAAAATAGAGGAAAATGCAGATACCATCTCAGTTCTTGAATCGTATGATACTGGTCAGCCGATTAGATTTATGAAAAAAGCGGCAATCAGAGGTGCAGCCAATTTCAGGTATTTTGCGGACAAGGTCATCGATGCTCCTAATGGTCTATCTACTCCAGATACCAACCACTTGAATTTTACAGTGAAGCAACCGATTGGGCCTGTGGGTGTCATAACACCTTGGAATACACCTTTTATGTTAACTACCTGGAAGATTGCTCCTGCCTTAGCTGCAGGCTGTACAGTCGTGCACAAGCCAGCAGAACTAAGCCCAGTGACAGCTACCCTACTCTGTCAAATCGCACATGAAGCGGGACTGCCTTCAGGCGTATGGAATCTAGTACATGGTTTTGGAGAGACTGCAGGTAAAGCATTGACTGAACACAAACTGATTAAAGCGATAGCATTTATAGGAGAGACGACCACGGGTAGTCTTATCATGCAACAAGGCGCGCCTACGCTTAAGCGTGTACATTTGGAATTAGGTGGACAGAACCCTACAATTGTCTTTGAAGATGCTGATTTGGACAGAGCCTTGGACTCTGCCATCTTTATGAAATACAGCCTCAATGGAGAGCGGTGTACATCTGGAAGTCGACTTATACTTCAGCGATCCGTCTACGATAGCTTTGTGACCAAACTAGCTGACAGAGTTAAAAGCATCAAAGTAGGTGATCCCTTAGATCCAGATACTGAGATTGGACCAATGATACATAAGTCTCACCAAGACAAAGTGCTTAGTTATGGAAAAATAGGACAAGAAGAAGGTGCCAAACTTATGGCAGGGGGAGGAAAGATAGAGAGAGATGGATGCTATGTCCAACCTACCTTGTTCATTGATGCAAAAAAAGATATGCGTATCAGTCAGGAAGAAGTCTTTGGTCCCTTTCTTACAGTAATCCCTTTTGATACTGAAGAGGAGGCTGTAGCCATAGCCAATTCTGTTAGATATGGATTGACGGCCTACATATGGACAAAAGATTCCGCTAGAGGTCATAGAATGGCACTCAATGTAGAATCAGGTATGGTATGGGTCAACTCACAAAATGTCAGACACCTACCTGCACCATTTGGTGGAGTAAAATACAGTGGCATAGGAAGGGATGGCGGTGAGTACAGTTTTGATTTTTATATGGAAACTAAAAATATTTCCGTTGCCTTAGGTGACCACCATATTCCACAACTAGGCGTTAAGTAATTACTGTAAAAATTAACATCTAAAATAAATGGCTTTAGTACCACATAATTTCGAGTTACCATTTAACATACAAAGATGCAGTCATGTACATTGTATCGTAACAGACCTCGACGAAAGTCGTCGCTTCTATGTAGATATCATGGGTATGATAGAAACTGAAAGGACAAACAATACATTGTACTTGCGAGGCTTGGAAGAAAAAAATCATCACTCATATGTTCTAGAACAAGGAGACAAGGCAGAAGTCATCGCACTAGGTTTCAAAGTGGCTTTTGATAAAGATTTAGATGCTTTGGAAGTACATTTTAAGAGCCTAAATCTATATACTCAATGGGTTCAAAGACATGGTGAAGAAAGAACCTTAGCCGTCAGAACACCTGTAGGATTACCGTTAGAGTTTCATGCCAAACAACAACGCGTCCCTACAATGATGAGAGAGTTCTCAAAATACAAAGGATTAAGTCCATTGCGCTTCGACCATATAAACTGCTTCACTCCCAATTGTCAGAGCACCTACGAATTTATGGTACAACAATTAGGATTCAGACTCACGGAATATACGCTTACAGACAAAGGGGATATGTGGGCAGCTTGGACACATAGAAAAGGAAATGTCCATGATATGGCCATAACCAACGGAAAAGGACCTAGACTACATCATACAGGAATCTGGACGGCAAGTATCAATAACATCATTCATCTCTTGGATGTCATGGCCTCGGAAGGTTATGTAGAAAATATAGAAAGAGGACCAGGACGACATGGTATATCTAATGCATTCTTTCTTTATATTCTTGATCCTGATGGACATCGCTTAGAACCTTTTACTTGTGATTACCTTACTATAGATACAGACTGGGAGCCGCTGTCATGGGACTTGAGAGATCCTAGACGACAAACGCTTTGGGGGGCACCTGCACCAAAGTCATGGTTCGAACATGGTAGTACATTCAGGGGAATTGACGTTCGAGAATCTGACATAGAATCCAATCCCATCGTTGCAGGATTTGATGATGTTGCTTAATTAAATAATTACAAACCAATATGCCACATATAACCTTAGAGTGCACAGAAAATATAGACATGGATTTTAGAACCTTCTTTGCTGAGTTATCTGATAAGCTAATCGAAACAGGGCACGCCTCAAGAATGGGCATAAAATGCAGAGTCTTAAAAACCAATGATTTCTATATTATCGACGGTAATAATGATTACAAAATGGTGAATCTTTTGTACAGACTAAGAGAAGGGCGCACCAAGGAAGTCCTACAAAATTTTTCAGAAATAGGAATCACCTTGCTTAAATCACATTTAAGCAAGGAAGTAAATTCGAAACAAATCATCCTATCTACAGAAATCAAAGAATTGATCAAAGGACAGGATATTACCTTTAATGCAATTAGATAAATATGAATGGTGTAATAAATAAAAACCTGCTCAAAACCGACTGCTATATTAATGGGGAATGGAGAAAGTCTAAGAGTGGAAAGGCATTAGAAGTCAGGAATCCATATTCCCAAGAATTATTAGCTAAGATTCCCGACATGGGTATCACTGAATGTAAAGAGGCAATCATCGCCGCAGATGATGCATTCAAAGTATGGAAGAATTACTCTGCTGGTAAAAGATCCAGAATTCTTAGGAGATGGTATGAGCTTCAGTTAGAAAATGTGGACGATCTTGCCACTATACTTACGACAGAACAAGGCAAACCATTAGCGGAAGCAAAAGGAGAGATTAGATATGGTGCCAGTTTTGTAGAATGGTTTTCAGAAGAAGCAAGGCGTATATATGGAGACGTCATACCTGGACATGGGAGAGACAAAAGGATCACTGTCATCAAGCAACCAGTCGGTGTAGTAGGTGCGATTACACCTTGGAATTTTCCAAGTGCTATGATCACACGCAAGGTAGCCCCAGCACTTGCAGCTGGATGTACAGTTGTCATCAAACCCTCAGAGCTTACACCATTGTCAGCCCTTGCATTAGCAGAATTGGGTCAGCAAGCTGGATTTCCTAAAGGTGTATTAAATATTATCACTTCAAATGATGCACCTACTATCGGCCAAGAATTGACTAGCAACCCACTGGTCAGAAAAATATCGTTTACTGGATCTACTGCTGTAGGAAAAATAATACTTAAGCAATCAGCTGACAGTGTCAAGAGAGTATCTCTCGAACTTGGTGGCAATGCCCCTTTCATCGTATTTGATGATGCAGATATAGATAAAGCTGTAGAAGGTGCCATTACCTCAAAGTTTCGTAACGCTGGACAAACATGCATTTGCTCTAACAGAATGTTTGCACAGGCAGGCATCTATGATGAGTTTGTTAGTAAATTGGCAGCGGCAACAAAAGAGCTTTCATTAGGGAATGGATTAGAAGCATCTACCGTCGTTGGTCCACTTATAGAGCAAAAGGCATTGACTAGGGTTTCAGAAGTGGTGGAAGATGCCAGAACTCAAGGCGCGCAAATATTGTCTGGTGGGCAAGTATCCTCAGTTAATGATCTAATATATGAGCCTACTATTATTACCAATCCTACAACAGATATGAAGGTCTTCACTAATGAGATTTTTGGACCTATTGCACCTGTCTTCAAATTTGAAACTGAAGAAGAGGCTATTGCCCTAGCTAATGACACCAATTATGGTCTGGCATCTTATTTTTACGGAAGAGATTATGCCCGTATTTGGAGAGTTGCAGAAGCTTTAGAATTTGGAATGGTAGGTATTAATAGTGGTATGATATCCACAGCAGTTGCGCCATTTGGAGGTGTCAAAGAAAGTGGCTTCGGAAGAGAAGGATCAAAATACGGCATTGAAGATTTTGTCAATATTAAATACATGTGCTGGGGAGGCGTCCAATAATTAATATGATATATAACTAACATGAAATTTGCAACATATAGAATCAATGATAGAATTACCTATGGCTCAGTCATAGATACAGATGGGACAATTTCAATCACTGATATAGGCGCTGCTTATGGCAATAATTTGAGAAAATGGATAGAGCTTGATGCTATTGACAGACTTAAAGAAATTGCTTCAGCACTGCCCGCCACATACACAGAAGAACAAATAGAATATCTACCTCCAATCATCACAGGGCAGAAAATTGTTTGCATAGGGGTTAATTATGCTAAGCGAAACGCGGAATACAAAGATGACTCTGCGTTGCCTAAATTTCCAAGTGTCTTTCTCAGATATCACGACTCCTTTGTCGGTCACGGACAAAACATCAATCGACCTCCTGAATCTCCACAACTAGATTACGAAGGTGAAATAGTCATTGTCATCGGCAAAGGCGGCAGAAGAATTCCAAGAGAGACAGCGTTGGATCATATTGCAGGATTGACACTTATGAATGAAGGTACCATCCGTGATTGGGTGAGACATGCCAAATTCAATGTAACTCAAGGTAAGAATTTTGACAAGACAGCTGTAATTGGACCTTGGATGATAACGGCAGACGAAGTATCTGATTACACCGACCTTAGTTTACAAACAAGAGTCAATGGAGAAGTCAGGCAAAGCGATAATACATCCAACCTCATGTTCCCTTTCGATTATATCGTCTCCTATCTGAGCACTTTCATGACACTAAAACCAGGCGACATGATATCTACAGGTACACCAAATGGTGCAGGTGCAAGATTTGATCCGCCAATATATTTGGTACCAGGAGATGTGGTAGAAGTGGAAGGAGCAGGTGTAGGGATTCTGCGCAATGGTGTCATTGACGAAATTGTTTAATCAAAAACACAGAGAGACCAGCTTATGACCCAACTCACAAAAAGACTTCAACAATTTCTAAGCAAACAACATCATTGCCATTATTTCAATGGCCAATATGTCAAAGGAAAAGGAGATGGCGCTATAGCGGTCATCAATCCTGCAAATGAAGAAAAATTGGGTTATATCTGTTTGGGCAATGCATCTGATGTAGACGCTGCAGTCAATGCAGCACACAAAGCATTTCAACATGACAGTCCATGGCGTCAGCTGAATCCCGACAAAAAAGCACAGATACTCTATCGTTTTGCTAAGTTAATCACAGAGCATTCAGAGACCCTCGCCCAGTTGGTTACGCTGGAAAATGGTAAACTAATAAAAGACTCAAGAGGTTCGGATGCTGGTGGCGCTGCAAAGACATTTAGATATTATGCAGGATGGACTACTAAGATAGAAGGGGAAACCTTAGATCTTTCACAGCCTCAAAAAGGAGGCAAACAAAATTTTGCATTTACCCGACGGGAACCTATAGGTGTCGTAGCAGCTATAGTTCCATGGAATTTCCCGGTATCCATCGCAGCATGGAAGATTGCTCCAGCTTTGGCTGCTGGATGTACTGTAGTACTAAAGCCAAGTGAAGACACACCACTCTCTGCCCTACTGCTCGCAGAATTGGCCACTGAAGCAGGTGTGCCTGACGGTGTATTTAATGTGATATTAGGAGATGGCGCAACAACTGGTGCAGCTCTCACTGCTCATCCTAAAGTAAAAAAAGTGACCTTCACCGGATCCATTTCTACTGGCAAATCTATTGGAAAATCAGCTATGGACCATATGGCAGGTATCTCTCTAGAACTTGGAGGGAAATCTCCAGCTATAGTTTTCGAAGATGCTATAGATTTAGAGGCGGCAGCCAAGGGAGTGGCGGCAGGTATTTTTAGAAATCAAGGACAAGTATGTGTGGCAGGATCTCGAGTGTATATCCAAAAAAGTATTTTCGACAAAGTACTTAAGCATATTTGCACCATAGCAGAGACAATGAAAATTGGGCATGGCTTTGATGAAACGGCAGACATAGGCCCACTTGCATCAAAAGGACATCTTAAGAAAGTCTGTTCATATATTAAGAAAGGGATAGACGAAGGAGCTAAACTAGAAAGTGGTGGAACTACCCTAGATGAAGGTGGCTACTATCTCAAACCGACCATATTTAGTACATCAGATAATAAGCAGACTATACTGCAAGAAGAAATCTTTGGACCGGTGTTGGTTGCAGTACCATTCGACGATGTAGAAGATGTTATCCAAATGGCCAATGATTCTATAATGGGATTGGCTGCAACAGTATGGACTAAAGATATTTCGAAAGCAATGACAATGATCCAGCGATTGGAGGCAGGCGTTGTCTATGTGAATTCACCAGTAAGATCAGACCCTAATTTACCACTTGGGGGATATAAGCAATCAGGAATTGGGAGAGAATTAGGTAAGGTAGGATTGTATAATTACACAACTCTAAAATCGGTTAATATTGTTTTCTAACTTATATTAACCACATTCTATAAAAAAAGCGATATGAACTTAACGGGAGGACAGGCGGTTGTAAGATGCCTTATTAATGAAGGTGTGGATACTATATTTGGGCTGCCTGGGGTGCAGAATGATTGGTTATACAATGCCTTGTATGACTATCGAGATGAAATAAGAGTTATACATACACGTCATGAACAAGGTGCTGGATATATGGCCCTAGGTTATCACTTAGCTTCTGGTAAAGTAGGAGTAACGAATATTGTGCCCGGACCTGGCTTCCTCAATAGTTCAGCTGCTCTGGCAACAGCATGGGGATTAAATGCTAAAGTGCTTTCACTTGTTGGTCAGATTCCTCTCAATGCACAAGGAAAAGGTCGAGGTGTTCTGCATGAGATTCCTGACCAGTTGGCCATCCAACAACAATTAACTAAATGGGCAGGAAGAGCTACTGCACCCAGTAACGTACCTGCAGTAATGGCTGAAGCATTCCAACAACTCCACAACGGTCGTCCTAGACCTGTAGGTGTAGAAGTTTCTATGGACGTACTCAAGGCTGTAGAAGACATAAATCTATCCAATTACAAAAAGGCATTGGTAGAAAAAGAACCATTAGATGAAGCAAAAATTGAAAAAGCAGCAAATCTCATTGCTAATGCAAAAAATCCATTGATATTTGTCAGTGGAGGTGCCATGAATGCATCAATGGAAGTCACTGCATTAGCAGAATTTCTCCAAGCGCCCACCTTCTCCTATAGAACAGGTAAAGGCATCATATCTAGCAAACATCACTTAAGTTATCCTGTCCCTGCAGCACATGACTTGTGGGCAGAAGCAGATGTGGTGATAGGCATAGGAAGTCATATACGGATGCCCTTGAGTAAATGGGGAATCGATGATAAACTGACTTTAATTAGTATCAATATCGATGAGACTGCACATGGCAGAATAGCTGAGCCGACGCTGAGCATAACAGCTGATGCAGCGACAGCAACTTCGGCCATCATCGAAAAACTCCATGAATTAAAATCTCCTGCTGATTCACGTAAAACAGAAATGGCAGAATTCAGAAAACAATGGAATGACAAAACAACTTATCTAGAACCTCAATCTACCATACTAAAAATCATCAGAGAAGAATTGCCTCCTGATGGTATTCTTGTGGACGAATTGACTCAGGTTGGATTTGCTAGTCGTATCGTTTATGATGCTTATCTACCAAGAACCTATTTGTGCACTGGTTTTATGGGAACTTTGGGATGGGGATTTCAAACGGCACTTGGCGCAAAAGTAGCTAAGCCTGAAGTGCCAGTCATTTCAATTGCAGGCGACGGAGGTTTAATGTTTGGCGTACAAGAATTAGCTACCGCAGTCCAACATAAAATAGGCGTCATCCTCCTGCTCTTTAATAATAACTTATATGGCAATGTGAGAGAGATGCAAGAGAATCTTTACGACAACAGAGTCATCGCAACTGACTTACACAATCCTGACTTTGTTCAAATGGCCAAATCATTTGGCGCTAATGCAGTAAAAGTCTCATCCCATGAGGAGATGCGCAAAGCCATAAGAGCAGCTATGGGCAAAGACTTACCTACTGTCATAGAAGTGCCGATAGGTAATGGGCTACCTAGCACGAATCGATTCAAAGCTTTACCAAAAATCAGATAATTAATTAAAGTCATAATAATTCTTCAATGAAGATTGCTATCATTTCTGATATTCATGAAAATTTTCATAATCTGATATTGGCATTGGAATCAATGTCCGTGCATCATATAGAGCAGATTTTTTGCTTAGGTGACTTGATGAATTCTGGGATAGCAAAAATACTAGCAGCTCAAGATATACCCACCCAAATGATTTGGGGCAACAATGATGGAGATAAAGTAGAAATAACGCTAGCCGCCAAAAGAGAGAATAGCTCACTATCTATAGGAACAACGATATATGACTTTGTGGATTTTGATGGGAAAAATATTTTCCTTTCTCACTATGATGACCTAGCGAAACCCATGGCTCAGTCTGGATTATATGATGCTGTATTCTTTGGTCATAACCATATTCAGTCTTTAGAAAAGATAAATGATTGTTGGGTAGTCAACCCAGGTGAACTGGCCGCTCTTAAAACTAAAAGAGCTACATACGCTATATATGATACTCAATCTAACGATGTAAAAATAATTGAGCTTTCTGATTCTGTCAGTTTGAAGACAGCTAAAATGGAATCGTATTTTTCTGCAAATGCGGATAAATTAAACTTCAGGTCTAAGAAAGCTTTTGAGCAAAATATAGAAAACAACATTATTCCTACATCGAGTCCAGTCTACAAAACATTGAACAATGCAGCAAGTGTTGCAAAAGCTGTTGTATTCACTGGATTGCCTGGCGTCGGAAAGAGTCTCTACATCAATGCCTTTCAAACCATTGCCAAATCACTTAACAGAAAAGTAACCGTTATACAATGGGATGTAGCTAGAAAATCTTTTGAGACACCTGAGATACAAGCTCATTTTCCAATGGGCGATGGGACTGTGCACAATGGATTAAAGCTTTGTGCTGGTAAGTGGCTTATGGCCACTGTTTCCTCCTGGCTAACAAAAAACAAAAATTCTGATTCGATATTATTAATCGAAGCGCCACTTGTCGGTCATAGATTTGTGGAGCTGGCACACAAGCAAAACATCGAAGAATTAGAGGCATTCCTATCTTCTAAAGACTGTCAATTCATTTGCCCAATACCATCCAAAGAAGTAAGAGAAAAGATAGAAGCTGCACGTGCCGCTGAAGTATCTGAAGATGCAAAGAATTGGCTGGGTGCAAAACCGTCTGTCATGCTAATGCTCTGGAAAATGATATGTGGATTAGCTAATGACATGGGGCGATCTATACCCATGGATGGCCAACCACCTTATGACCCAGAAGTATATGAGTTTGTATTTAATAACATTCTCAAACACAGAAATTTCATTCCTCTGCATATTACAGAAGTATTCGACGTCAGTCATGCTGACGAAATTGAACTACATTCTCATGAAGGCCTTGTAGCAAGCAAAGAAGTGGCCAACAGTATTAGTCAGGCTATAATAGCTATGTATCCAAATGAAAAGGAAATAAATGAGGTTATAGACAGATGGTATTTGACCTAGATCAATTCTAGGAATGATATCAAGGTTTAAAATATATAGCTATTCATTTAAGTATAATTATCTATTTACTTCTCAATTCTTTCTTTAAAATCTTTCCAGTAGCACTAGTAGGTAATGCCTTCATAAATTCTATTATCCTCGGATACTT
>CAZMMQ010000073.1:0-14310 GCA_964567435.1 uncultured Saprospiraceae bacterium
CACTATACGAGCACGAAGAAATCTCCACAAGGTCGATTTGGAAAGGAATGGCTATGAATCTCTTTGGAGATTGGAGAACTTAAAAACCTACTTCTTATACAACACCCATTAGATACATCTGCGCTCCTTCTTTTGTCAGAAACAGGATTTAGATGATTTATATACACCACTTCTAGAAAGACAAAATTCAATTCTAGACTTTTTCCTTTATAATCGGCTGATCCTTTATGACCATTTGTATAGTCTTTTTGTTCTTCTCAGTAAACATGACTTGCTTTCCTTGAGTCAGACTATCTATAAGGTATTGGTTATAATGACGTATGGTGTATAACTGTAGATTCGTGTAGGTCTCTACATGGAATTGATTACCTATTTCTTCTACAAACTGCTCTATCCTTTCTTGTCCAGCGGCATATAGACAAAGCGTAAAACTTATTGCGGAGTTTCGCATGGCACAGAGTGTTAGTCCTAAGCTATCCATGTTCTGAAAGATGATACTCAAATGAGCTTCAGAGATAAATGAAAAATCATTGCTTGTTAATCTCAGTAAAGTAATACCCTCTTGTACTACTACGATTGGTGGGTAACTTATAGGGCCTGGATCGGCGATCACAGTACCTTCCTTATCGAGATCTACAAATGATCGGACTTGTAAGCGTATATTTTTATTCTGGATAGGTTGGATTGTCTTAGGATGTATGACCTTAGCCCCATAATAGGTCATTTCTATAGCTTCACGATAAGAAATCTTAGGCAACAATTCTACATTATCAAATCGTCGCGGATCAGCGGTTAAGATACCTTGGACATCTTTCCATATAGTCAATTCTTCTACCTCAAGAGAGTACGCAAATATAGCTGCCGTGTAATCTGATCCTTCACGGCCTAAGGTGGTTGTCATCCCTTCTTTAGTTTTTCCTATAAATCCTTGGGTTATAATTATATCATGCTGCGGCAGCAAGGCATTAACCTTGGATTCGATTTGACTTTTAGTGGTGTTAAAATCCACTTGGGCATGTCGATATTTAGCATCCGTCGTTAATACTTCTCTGACATCCATCCATCCAGCTGATAGATCTTTTTGTTTTAAATAAGCTGCAATTATCGTAGTAGAAAAGAGTTCACCTAAGGATATAATCTGATCATAGTAGAGATCAGCATTGGCCTCTGCTGGCAAGTTATCTAGATTGGTGACAACCAGATTATTGAGGTCCGCCGTCAATTGAACCTGATCAACGCCAAGGTCTGCAGCTAAAGTGACATGATGTTCAAGAATTTTTTCCAATTCTACTTTTGCTGCTTCTTTGTTTACAAGATATTTCTCCCATACCTTCTCCAGGGCATTGGTAGTCTTACCTACCGCAGAAATCACAATGAGCAATTGGTCATCAGCGTGTTGGCTAATTATTCGCCGGACATTATCTATATGCGTCGCATCCTTGACTGATGAACCTCCAAACTTGAAAATTGTCAGAGACATAAAATTTGAGCATTTAGGGTCACAAAGGTGAACATAAGTTTGAAAAACAAGTGAATTGAAACAACTAAAGAATAAAAAGATCAATTTATTAATCAATTGAAGGGCCAAATGGTTTATGCATTGGATAATATATGAGAGCGGTTGTAAATCTTCACCTAGAATAAAAATGATATTTTTGAGCGAATTAATGAGAATGTTATATGACAAATAGCTTAGATCTTGCCCTTCAACTATTATTAATAGGCATGTCCACTGTCTTTATCATTCTTGGGATAGTCATGGGAATTGGAAAATTACTGATCGCATTGGTCAATAAATATAGCCCTGACCTACCAGCTAGCAAATCAATGAGACGTAACACCGCTCAAAAGTCTGGAATTCCAGAAGAACACATAGCTGTCTTAGCAACAGTTGTAGACCTTGTAAGCCAGAACAAAGGCATTCTCAAAAACATCAAAAAGATATCTTAAGAACATATTATATAGCATATGAGTAAAGAAATAAAACTCGGACTAGTATATCGGGATATGTGGCAATCGTCAGGAAAGTATATGCCTGATGTCAATCAACTTTGCGAAGTCGCTACACCCATTGTTGCCATGGGCTGCTTTGACAGAGTGGAAACCAATGGTGGCGGATTCGAGCAGATCAACTTGCTCAGAGGGGAAAATCCAAACATTAGTGTCAGAAAGTGGACCCAGCCTTTTAATGATGCGGGTATTCAGACACATATGCTGGAAAGAGGACTCAATGGTATAAGAATGAGTCCGGTGCCGAAGGATGTCAGACGATTGATGTTTAGCCTCAAAAAGAAGCAAGGGACAGATATATCCAGAACCTTCGATGGTCTCAATAATGTAAGAAATCTCAGATTATCATTTGAGTATGCAAAGGAGGGAGGTATGATAGCGCAGGGCGCCATGAGTATTACCTTCTCACCAGTGCATACGGTCAATTATTATATCAATCTAGCGGACCAATATATAGATGCAGGCGCACAAGAGATTTGCATCAAAGATATGGCGGGAATAGGTCGACCGGTGTCTATAGGCAAAATGGTCAAGGGTATCAGAGAACGTCATCCAGATATAGTTATCAGTTATCATGGTCACTCCACCACTGGATTTTCAGTAGTCTCTTCTTTGGAAGCAGCCAGAGCTGGAGCGGATATTATAGATGTGGGTATGGAGCCCTTGTCATGGGGAACAGGACATGCTGACCTATTAACCGTACATGAGATGCTCAGAGATGCTGGCTTTTCCTTGAAGCCTATCAATATGGACGCCTATATGGAAGTCCGAGCCTTAACGCAGAAGTTTATAGATGAGACACTAGGATATTATATCAATAAGAAGAATCGATTTATGAACTCCTTACTCATTAAGCCAGGGTTACCTGGTGGCATGATGGGTAGTTTGATGGCTGACCTTGAGAAGAATCTAGCCTCTGTCAATAAGTGGTTAACCAAAAACAATAAACAGACTCTGACACAAGATGAGTTACTAATCAAGCTCTTTGACGAAGTAGGTCACACTTGGCCAAAGGTAGGATATCCTCCATTAGTTACCCCATTCTCACAGTATGTGAAGAATCTATCTATTATGAATGTGATTCAGATAATAAAAGGGAAGGAACGATTCTCTATGATAGATGAAAACACATGGGGCATGATGTTGGGTCGGTCTGGACAACTGCCAGGAGAATTAGCACCTGAATTGATTGAAATGGCTAAGCAACAAGGCAGAGAATTCTTTACGGATGACCCTCAAGGTTTGTATCCAGATGCATTGGATTCATTCAAAGAGAAAATGAAAGAAAAAGGATGGGATCACGGGCAAGATGATGAAGAGCTCTTCGAATATGCTATGCACCCTACTCAGTATGAGGACTATAAAAGTGGTGTGGCGAAGAAAAAATTTGAAGCGGACTTGGCAGATAGGAAGGCCAAAGCAAATGATAGTAATGCAGCTGCTGCTGGAGCCTTACCTGTACCTGTAGGTGCTAGTCATGCAGGACCAACTGCTGCTCCTATGCCAAGAAAGCTTACCGTCAATGTCAATGGCACTAAATACAATGTTGGCATTGAATACCCTGACCAAGTCAATGATAATCCTTCACCTACAAATAATGTGGCAGCTGCCCCTCCAGCAGAGATAACAGCCGGCGAAGGCCACCTAGTTACTTCTCCATTGGAAGGTAAGTTCTTTTTAACCAAATCACCAGGTGAGAAAGGTCTCAAAGTCGGAGATACCGTCTCTAAAGGTGATACTGTAGCCTATGTAGAATCCATGAAAGTTGTCAATAGTATTACGACCTCTGAGGGCGGTACAGTCAAAGAAATCTATGTCTCACATGGAGATGATATAGAAGAAGATCAGCCACTAATCAACATCGGTTAAAAAGAGAAATTATCTAGTGGAGATTCTTACCAAAATATATGAGATGACCGCTTTTCAGCAAATTGCTGAGGAGCCATTATCTATGGTCATGATATTGCTGGCCCTGCTTATGCTCTATTTAGGCATATTCAAAAAGTATGAGCCATTATTGTTGGTTCCTATTGGGTTTGGTGTTTTGCTGGCTAATTTTCCAGGTGGGCAAATGAATGTCGTCTCTGCAGAATTTGCGCCTGAGATAAAGTCGATGACTGTTAATCAGATTGCTGAATCTTATGGCATTATGAATATGCTTTACTACATGCTTATCAAGACTGGATTATTGCCTCCATTGATATTTATGGGAGTTGGGGCCATGACTGATTTTGGACCCTTGCTTAGAAATTTGAAACTGGCTCTATTTGGTGCGGCGGCTCAATTGGGGATATTCACAGTACTGATCGCAGCCATGGCTATTGGATTTTCTCCTCAGGAGGCTGGAGCTCTTGGAATTATTGGAGGAGCAGATGGACCAACTGCTATATATACAGCTATAAAATTAGCTCCTCATCTACTAGGTCCTATTGCCATAGCAGCCTACTCTTATATGGCGTTAGTTCCTGTGATTATTCCTTTGGTTGTCAAATTTACCGTCACAAAAAAAGAACTTAAAATCAATATGAAGGAACAGGACAAGCTGTTCCCCAATAAGGTTAAAATTAAGAATGTCAAAATGGTCAAGATCCTATTTCCGATTTTGCTCATTATCATTATATCGCTCTTAGTCCCCTCTTCTACTCCTTTACTAGGGATGCTACTTTTTGGTAATTTGGTTAAGGAAATTGGGACGGATACCAATAGACTATTTGAAGCAGCCTCTTCTACTATTATGAATGCCGCCACAATTTTTCTAGGCTTAACAGTTGGAGCTACTATGACAGCTGGCACCTTTCTCAATCTGCAGACCTTACTTATCATCTTTGGAGGCTTTGTTGCTTTTGCCTTCTCCATTCTCGGAGGCATCATGGCTGTCAAAATATACAACCTCTTTAATAAGAAAAAAATCAATCCACTAATTGGTGCTACTGGTCTCAGTGCTGTACCTATGGCATCCAGAGTAGCCAATGAGATTGCTTTAAAACATGATTCTAATAATCACCTTCTACAATATGCTATGTCAAGTAATATAAGTGGGGTGATTGGCTCGGCGGTAGCAGCAGGTATATTGATAAGCTTCCTTGGTTAATGACTAGTTTTAACTGTTTGTAAGATATTTAACAGTTATGAAACATGACTTTCTCTTTTATCCTACGTCTCAATAATTGTAAAGAGTAGTTTTTTCATACTGGTTCGATAATGAGAAGCTTTCCACCTGGGAAGCTCTCTCTTTTTTTTAGTAAGCACTCATTACAATTTCCTAACAATATATAAGACTAGGTTTAAACAAAGAGACACGATGATTATAGAGGTTATCGGAAAATAAATCCGTGTATTAGTTCGCTCTATCCTCACATCTCCAGGCAACTTGCCAAACCAGGTCAATGCCTTCGGATAATACTGATATACCACCCCTATTAAGACAATCACTGCACCTATTATAATTAGGTTTTTTCCCATTTTTCTAATACTTCAAGCTATTGTTAGTAAAAAACATATTATCAAAGATAATCATCTGTTTGGCATAAATTTTGACTAATCACTAGAGCAATAATGCCCTTATTGTTAGTTACTATTTATTCCAGAATGATAAAGATTACTGCAAGCATAAGGATAATTATAGGCCTCTGTATCGTCACTGTACTGATTGGCTGTACAGAAGACTCGGTTGATATATCAACTGAATTAGATTATAGATTAGAAAACTCTATAAGGCAATATTCGCCGACCGGAGAATCTGATTTTTATATACTACCAGATGGTAGTAATCTAAGAGAGATTCCTCAAGATTCCAAGAATAGACTGACACCTCAAAAGATAGAATTAGGCAAGTTTCTATTCTTTGAAACGGCATTTGCTGTGGATGCTGTACATACTTCAAATATTGGCACTTTCTCATGTGCCACTTGTCACATACCGGAAAAAGGCTTTAGACCAGATAATGTACAAGGCATTGCGGATGGTGCTATGGGTTATGCTTATGAAAGACAGATGGATCCTGAATATGACGAACTAGAACTGGACGTCCAAGAAGCAAGACCAATCAACTTAATCAATGTCGCTTTTGTCAAAAACACAGCCTGGAATGGCCAATTTGGTGCTGGTGGAATCAATGTTGGTACTGAAGATGTCTGGGCTGATAATATTAGTACCAGAAGAAATTATTTGGGTTATGATGGTCTGGAAACACAGAACATACAAGGTGTCACCACCCACAGAATGGACTATAGACAAAGTCATATAGATAGCCTTGGATACAAAGAGCTTTTTGATCATGCGTTTCCTGAATATACGGCTGCCAATAGATATAGCAAGATTACAGGATCTCTAGCAATCTCAGCATACTTAAGGTCAGTAATATCAGATAGAGCGCCATTCCAAGACTGGCTTAGAGGAGACCGAAATGCAATGTCTGTTGAAGAAAAAAGAGGCGCTATCCTCTTCTTTGGAAAAGCTAATTGTAACAGATGTCATTACAATCAAAATCTTGGTTCATTAGAGTTTCATGCCCTTGGAGTTAATGATATGGATATGCATCCCCTAGCACTCAAAGCCGATAACCCTGTGGCCCGAAGAAATCTTGGAAGAGGTGGATTTACAGGATTGGAAGAGGATCTGTACAAGTTCAAAGTACCTGGCATATACAATACTGGAGACTCAGAATTTTTCTTCCATGGGTCTAGTGCCCAAACTCTAGAAGAAGTCATAGAGTATAAAAATGCTGCTATCAAAGAGAATCATAGAGTGCCAGATAAAAATATGTCAGGCAAGTTTTCTCCTCTTGGACTTAGCGAGCAAGAGAAAGCAGAATTGGCCATATTTATCAGGAAGTCACTAAGAGATCCTGACATGACAAGATATCAACCAGACCAAGTAAAGTCTGGTTATTGCTTCCCTAATAACGACGAAGAATCAAAGCATTATCTTAATTGTCGATAAGCGATTAAGACCATAATTTTTTAGGATACACTCCATCTTTTATTAATTTTTTGATGGCTTTGACCACTTTGGGTTTGTCCTCTTTATAGGTCACACCAAACCATCTAGACGGAGAGGTCAAGACCTTCACTTTCGCAGTCTTATTATTAATCATGGCATCCAGTGTAAAAGGAATAAAAAATTCAGACTTCATTTCCAGTCCATGGTTCTTGAGAAAGGTCTTAAACTGCTTTTCTGTCTTATTGAAGTAGCTTGGTAAGAATCCAAACATATTCATGGAGACCAAGGAATTTGCAGGTAAGGTTTTGGTGCCTGTTTGCGTATCGTAAGAACCAGAACCATTTTTATTTTTATAGATCTTTAAGGTTTCAACCACTTCGGTAAGATAGCCTCTCTTATCACTTTTACAGATACCTCTATTTACCGTACCATGCTCTGACAAGGTATTTTTAAGTTGGTAGGCGACGACAGCATAAGTGTCTATATTCTTATTAGACTTAAAAAATTTGATTAGCGTACTATAAGCCTCCACTCCATAGTAGTCATCTGCATTGATGACAGCGAAAGGTCCATTAATGACACTCCGCCCTCTCAGTACAGCATGTGCCGTCCCCCATGGCTTTTCTCTATATGCTATATATCTTGACCCAGAAGGTATGTCATATAATTCTTGAGTAACAAATTCCATTTTAATTCTACCATCTAATTTCTTTCTGAAAAAAGTTTCGAATTCTTCTTTGAAATAGCCCCTGATTACAAATACAACTTTAGTGAACCCTGCATTAATTGCATCATAAATAGAATAATCGATGATAGTTTCTCCATTTGGTCCGAAACTATCCATCTGCTTTAATCCTCCATATCTGCTCCCCATTCCTGCTGCTAGTATCAATAATGTTGTATCCATATTTTAGTTATATAACCAATTAAAAAAAAGTCCAAATATCAAATAATTTCATTCTTGATGCAGCGATTTCTAAACTTAGACGATTAGTATAGTAGAGCAGCTTATCTTTTCTGCGCTTACATGGAACATTATCCTCAAATACTTAAGCACAGAACTACACTGAATATATGGACTAGCATAAGTCAAATTCATCATTATATTATTGATTATCAATTAATTATAAATGATGAAGAGTTATAATGCGATTTGTTGGTCTATCAATAATTTGTTACATTTGCACTTCGTTATCCAGACAAGAATGAGAAAAGTTTTAATTTTTTCTGTAGTCGCTCTATGTGTATACTCATGTACTCAAGATCGAATGCCCGATTTAATCACTATGGATTTAGAATTGGAGAGTCTTATCTCCAGATCAGCACCTGATAATCAGGGCTTAGAATTCTATATTCTTCCAGATGAAACTGCACTTGCCGATATTCCTCAAGATTTAGAAAATAACCCTTTGACACCTGAGAAGGTAGAATTGGGTAAGTTCCTATTTTTCGAAACTGGATTTGCGACCAACGCTACCTATCCATCAGGCATGGGCACTTATTCTTGTGCAAGTTGCCATGTGCCTGAGGCAGGATTTAAATCAGGTAATTTCCAAGGCATTGCCGATGGAGGTGTTGGATTTGGTATTAATGGTGAGGATCGAAGAAGTAGCCCAGACTATGAGCATAATGAACTAGACGTGCAAGCAGCCAGGCCACTTAGTCTCTTAAATGTGGCTTTTGTCCAGAATACAACTTGGAATGGCCGATTCGGTGATACTGGCCCGAATGAAGGTACTGAGGCTTTTTGGAAAGAACGAGATGGCACTATACATAATGGTGATGGGTTTGCCTCTATAGAAACTCAAAATTTTGAAGGATTAGAAACTCATAGAATTCATATCACCAAGGAGTTAATAGATGAATTTGGGTATACAGAACTATTTGACGATTCATTTCCAGATCTCAGTGAAGCGGACAGGTATAGCAATCATGGAGGATCATTGGCTATATCTGCCTACATAAGAACATTGCTTTCGAATAGAGCCCCATTTCAAAACTGGCTGAAAGGAGACAGGGATGCCTTGTCAAGAGAAGAAAAACTGGGTGGCATATTATTCTTTGGTAAAGCCAACTGTTCCAATTGCCACTTCAATCAAAATCTTGGTTCAGAAGAATTTCACGCATTGGGAGTCAAAGACATAAGTGACAGATCATTCTATAAGACTACAGATGCTGAAGTCCTAGATAGAAATCTGGGAAGAGGATCATTTACTGGTGATCCTATGGACAATTACAGATTTAAAGTGCCTCAGGTATATAATGTAGGAGATGCGCCATTTTATTTCCATGGATCAAGCGCTAGAGAACTCAGTGATTTAATTGATTATAAGAATTTGGCAGTAACTGAAAATGACCGGATTCAACAACAACAACTATCGGAAAAATTTATCCCACTAAATTTGACTGAATTAGAAAAATCCCAGTTGCAACTCTTTTTAGAAAAGAGTCTAAGAGACCCAGATCTGACGCGATATAAACCTACAGAACTTAAATCTGGCAATTGTTTTCCTAATAACGACCCGCGTTCTAGAGATGATTTAGGATGTAATTAATTTTCTATTCATATTCGACATATAAGTCTGGTACCAGATACCAAGATTTAGGTTCTATATGACGTCTAATATTATTGAGATAATCTTCCAAATCTACATTAGAACAATCATAAGTAAAGCCAACTCTTGTATATGGTCCATACTCGCTGATATAGACTTCATATCCGTTTTGTGCCAGTAATTCTTCCATTTTAGAGACATTCTCATAGCTAGAGAAAGCACCAGTAATTATGATACATTCTGTTGGTTTTTCTTCTGCGATAGAGGAGTCATCATCTTCAATATTCGCATCTGTGCTGCTGGCAGAATTTTCCATTGCATCTAAAGTGGTTGTTTCCGCATCCGATGACGGACTAATATTTGTCTCAGTGGTCTTGGTGCTGGCTTGAGACTTGCTCATGTTTTTGAGCTTATTACATCCAAAGTATACCAGCGCAAATATCAAAAGTAAAGCCAGTAGGGCCATAGCCGGTCCAATACAACCAAAGCCTTCATGAGAAGGAGGAACAGGTGTAAAATCCACCTTTCCTATAGGCATAGGATCCTTAATAGAATTCTGGTTAACATTGGTGGTGGGTGTTGCTCTTGTCGTCGTAGTCGCTTTAGTAGCAGAATTCGGCTTCTCTTGTTGTAGCTTCAACTTTTCGTTGAGGCTCATAGACTCGGCTTTCTTAGATGCCCCAGAAGAACTGGTCGATGATGATGAGGTCGGCGTCTTCGCTTTTGTTGCTGGAAAGACCAAATTGGGCTTGACATAAGTGATATTCGACTTAGGAGGTTGTGATGATATAGGTGGTGGAGGGGTGGTTTTACCAGGTGTGATCGCTGGCTTTTTCTCTATAGGATTGACCACCTTTTTGATTTCTTCTTTCTTGATGTTCGGATTAGACACCACTTGAGAAGTCGGTTCTTTTTTTACAACTACTTTTTTAGGACTGTGCCCTGCCGCCACTGTTGACGCAGCTGCAGCTATATTTTTTGCAGGCTTTTGATCGGGAGTAGATATCTTCTTCTCACTGGCTAATTTATTGTTAGCTAGCGTTTGTGATTTGGCTTCTTGGGATACACTTTTGCGGTCTTTCTTCTTGATTTTATTCAATTCTACTACAGGTAATCCTTTGTAATATCTGTTGATATAATTTTTCTTAGCCTTAATCTGATACTTTTTTCCTTTCTTCTTGATAGTCATCAGTTTGTCTATCTCGACTTTACCATGCTTATTGATGGTTTTGATAAGCATCTCAGAGAAGCTTTTGATGGCATCATCTGCCTTATCTTTTGACAGATCATACTTCTTTTTCAAATATTTTTTTAGCGCTTTGTTCTTAGTCTTTGCATCAAAGTGACTAAGAATCACAGAAGGTGGTGTAATGGCCTTCTCATCATCTATAATTTTAGACGGTAAGTTTTCTAGTTGTATAGTTCCTATTACAGGTAGATATATAGAATCTCTCTGATCTAAAACAGCATCAATGGCTTTCGAAAAGTTAATTTTCACGGACGACAGATTTGAACTAGCGTAAAGTTAATGAAGTAATTTACAATCTAATCCTAAGAAGAATTGTTAGAAGACTTAGCGAAACTATTTTTCCTTCAAACAACGGAAATAGGTAAAATATCTATCCATATGCCTCAGTTTTAAAAGAAAAATAGATTTGGAGCATGATGTTAGTAATCAAATTGAGATTTTCGTGGTCTCATAACTTAAAAGGATGAAGCTCAATAGACAAAAAAGTAATCAGTTATATGCGGAGGCGAAGAAAATGTTTCCAGGTGGTGTGCATTCTCCAGTCAGAGCATTCAAATCAGTTAGTGGTGCTCCCTTATTTATAACCAAAGGTGATGGCTGTCATATTACCGATGTGGATGGCAATGTTTTTCTTGATTTTTGCTGCAGCTGGGGACCATTGATCCTTGGTCATAATAATAGTTATGTCCGCAAAAAGATTGAGAAGGCGCTTAAAAATGGGACTTCCTTTGGGACACCTTCCCCATCGGGAAATAAGATTGGCAGACTGATCCTGGACAACCATAAGTATTTGGAGAATATCCGATTTGTGAGTAGTGGTACAGAAGCCGTGATGTCAGCCATAAGGCTCGCCAGAGGGTACACAGGCAAGAATAAAATCATCAAATTTGATGGATGTTATCATGGACATGTGGATTCTCTGCTGGTCAAAGCAGGGTCTGGATTAGCCACCTTTGGTGTATCGAGTTCAGCAGGGATTCCTGAGAGTTTGGCTAAGGAAACCTTAGTGCTTCCATTGGCAAATATTGGTAAGGTAGAAAACCTGATGAAAACCCAAAAGGATATTGCAGCAGTTATCATAGAGCCAGTACCTGCTAATAACGGTCTACTCCTTCAGGATAAGACATATCTCAAGGCGCTCAGAAAATTATGTGATAAGTATAAGATCCTTCTGATATTCGATGAGGTGATATCAGGATTCAGAGTGGGTTTTGAAGGGGCAGCTGGCTATTACAAAATCCAACCTGATTTGATGACCTATGGTAAGATCATTGGAGGTGGGATGCCAGTCGGTGCTTTTGGTGGAAAGCGCAAGATTATGAAGCATGTGGCACCTGAAGGGAATGTCTATCAGGCAGGCACGCTTTCTGCCAACCCGATAGCTTTATCTGCGGGCATAGCCATGTTGGAAAAACTTCTGAAAAAGAACTTCTATGCAGATCAGGAAAAGAGAACAGCCTACTTCGTGGATCTTATCATGAAGCATGTCAAAAAGAAAAAATACAAATTCAGAATACAACATATTGGCTCTATCTTTTGGTTCGCCTTCTCTGACAAACGGATAAAGGCATCCGACGAAATAGATGCCAGTAGTATGGAACTCTTTAAAAAGATGCACGCAAGCTTGCTCAACAAAGGCATCTATCTGGGACCATCAGGATATGAAGTAGGTTTTGTGTCTAGCGCCCATAAGCGTAAAGATTTAAAATCAGCAGCGATAACCATTTGCGCTATTTTGGATGAGGTAATTGGAAAATGATAAATCACAAAAAGAAATATCTTTTCCTGCATGCTTTCGTGATGTGCTACCTCATCGCAGCCTTCGCCTGGTGGGCCATACTGTTATATAAGAAAAACGACGAAACCCACCAGCTCAGAAGTGAACTTATTACCTATGACCAATCTCTCAACTATGATGATGTGCTCGCTGAATATAACAAACAGCGACAAATGATTATCAGTGAAGGACTAGTCTTTGGCGTATCAATATTGCTGGGACTTTTTCTCATATTCAGCGCCTTCAAAAAAGAACTTTCATTCAATGGACGTATGAATGATTTCTTACTATCAATCACCCACGAATTAAAGACACCTATCGCTAGCATCAAACTTATCAATAAAACACTAAGAAGGAATGATATTAAGCCAATCCAACGGCAGTCCTTACTTGACACCGAACATGCTGAAGTGCTGAGATTAGAGCAGCAAGTTAACAACCTCCTCACCGCCGCACAGATCGAAGGTCAATACACTTACAATTTTCAAGAGACTGATCTCAAAGAATTTGTCCAAGACAAAGTCAACAGTTATAAGCGCAGATATCCAGATGCCGAACTACAATTCCAACATTCTGAAAAGCTACATCATCATATAGATAGAGAAGCATTTACAAAGGCGCTGGACAATCTACTTAGTAATGCTATCAAATACTCAAAAGATATTCCGAAATTAATTATAAGTCTTTCTAAGGATAACCACCAAACAATTATCAGAATTGCAGACCAAGGCATAGGCATCAATGATGATGAGAAGTCACAAGTCTGGAAGAAATTTTATCGTGTAGGGAATGAAGACACCAGAGAGACCAAAGGCACAGGTCTGGGTTTATGGATAGTCCAGTCTGTTGTAGCTGCGCACGATGGCCACATATCCATAGAGGACAACCGACCACAAGGATCAATCTTTAGTATAATATTGCCTGTATAATATGAATGTCCTAATCGTAGAAGACGAAGCCACATTACGCCAGCTGATCCAGATGAACCTAGATCTGGAAGGCTACACAACGGATGTAGCTGTGGATGGAGCAGAGGCACTAGGCAAAATAGGCAAAGCGCATTACGATATAGTGATACTAGATTTGATGTTGCCTAAAATATCCGGAATGGATGTCCTCTCCAAAATCAGATTACAACACACGGATCTCCCAGTAATTATCACCTCAGCAAAGGATACGTCATCAGACAGGATACAAGGACTCAAAGAAGGTGCTGATGATTACTTGGTCAAGCCTTTTGAAATAGAAGAGCTTCTTATCAGAATGCAAAAATTATTGGCCCGAATCCAACCTCAACCCATCGCTGAAATAGAAGAATATCAATTTGGAAAAAATGGCATCAATTTCAGCACATTTATAGCATACAATGAAAATGAGTCGTTCGAGTTAAGTCCTAAGGAATGCCTGATTATGAAATTTCTTATTAGTAAGAAAGGACAAGTTGTTTCACGACATGACTTACTCAAAAATGTCTGGGGTTATGATGTTTTTCCATCTACTCGGACTATTGATAATTTTGTTTCCTCCCTTAGAAAAAGATTTGAGACAGATATCAAGAATCCAACTCACATAATATCCGTGAGAGGTGTAGGATATAAGTTTATGGAGGACTGAACGGTTCTGATTTATCAGAATCAAAGCAAGTAAATCTTGCTTTCAAGTGAAGGAACCTCAACATCAGTTGAGGATGGGAGGCATGTAACGGTTCTGATTTATCAGAATGAAAGCAAGTAAATCTTGCTTTCAAGTGAAGGAACCTCAACATCAGTTGAGGATGG
>CAZMMQ010000073.1:14410-19500 GCA_964567435.1 uncultured Saprospiraceae bacterium
AAAGCAAGTAAATCTTGCTTTCAAGTGAAGGAACCTCAACATCAGTTGAGGATGGGAGGGAGCCCTGCCCGCTCATGCTTTTTGTCTTGATTAAGATTTTTAGGATTATTAGATGAACAAGATTATGATTCCTCCATTTTAGAAAACCTTTACAAATCGACCTTGTGGAGATTTCTCCGTGCTCGTTAAAGGGGATGAAGGTACATGAAGATAAGGCGCATAGTAAATTTAGTAGGTATTGATTCTATGCAAGCATATTGCATCGCGACTACAAGTCGCGACGAACGGTGATAGAGACTACAAGTTACTACAGGTCTCGACAACGGCTGTAGAAAGTCATTCAGGTTTTACTCGAAACGAACCATTGATAATAGCATTCACATTACCACCTTCAAAGCGACCTTCTATATATTCAAATACGCCTGGTGAAATTTCAGGTCCAAGAGCTATAAACTCAAAATTGACATTTATACTTAAAGGTGAAATCGTTTGCCAGATTATTAACGGTCCTCTTTGCGCTGTGTTCCTTTCTGGCACATCTGCGAATGAGGCAGTTACGTGAAATGAGCTATTACTGACCTCTACTGTAATCAAGTATTCATTTGAAAGACTGTCTAACCTATAAGAAATTGGTTCAGTTACAAATGGTTCTAAAGTACGATTCGAATGTTCACATTTAAAATAAAAATATTCTTCTGGGGTCTCACCGCAGGGTTGTATAGTTCCTAGATTGAGATCTTGACTTACTAGTGACAAGGCTATTGGGACAGAAGCAGAAAAATCTAAAGTATTGACAACTTGCACATGTGCTAACTCCTCACAGGTCGTCAATATTGCCTCAAAACTGCCATCAGATGCAATTGGGAATATGTAAGTATCGAACTCCAAATCAAAAGATACTATCCCCTGAGTCAGAGGTAAGTTGTCACAATCCACAGCCATTCCTGTGACCATTACATAGGTGATTGGATTTTCTGGATCAACAATAATGGGATCTAATTCTACTTTTTCCGATTCATATGGACCTATTTCAATGCTTTCCACTAGATGTTCACAAAGGTCAAATATATCTAATGTCAGCACCTCACTACTAGGGACATTTAGAAATCTGAATGAACCATCATCGCACAACCATCCACCTACTCCTTGAAAAGAGTCTCCGCTTAATTTAATTTGATAAAAAGAAAGATCAATTTGATTGTCTAATGTTCCAACACTAATACTACCACAGATGTCCACAGGGTCTATTTTCACATCAACATTCCAAGTACTAAAGTGAGACACCTCACCTACATACCTATCACCTTCCAGTTGGGCGCTACCCTCCTCTATCCAGTAGCCTTCAACTTCATTATAAGACCATAAAGAAATGGTGCTAGGAGCGCTGTCTTTCAAACTAGACGGTATAGGAAACTCCAGAATTGCATTGCTCTCATTGTCAATATTGAGAGAAGACCCATCAGGAGCCTCTAATTCCACTTGCAGCATACCAAACGTAGATAAACCTACAAGATTATTCTCTGCATTTATCGCACTGAGATCACCCATCATAGTCATATTGAGGTCATCACCTATAGGATCTATCCAAGACATATAGACTTCATATTCTCCAGAATAGAAAGAATCATCTGCCTGCACGATGCCACCAGCCGGTAAGGAGATACGAGCACCACTATCATGACTGAGCTCACCGCCTTGCATGGCGCTTAGGCTACCAATAGACAACTTATCTCTAAGTTGGATTCTTGTATAATTATTTCTGCCTGCTACTAATCCCATTCGTCGATAGCCATCATATTTGCCAGGTGACTTCACAGATAGGTAAGCAGAATTACCTTTGGCATCAACATTGAAAAAGCTAAAATCTCCTTTCTCGTCAGTCGTAATTTCTTGGATGGGATTACAGTTAAGACAGGTAACAATAGCGTCCCTAAGAGGGAGGCCTTCTACGTCCTCTACACTTCCTAGAATACTGACTGACACTTGTTCTGTCGTTTCTGGGAAGTTAATAGTTGGTTCTTCTATAACCACAGGTATATCCTCAGTACACTTGATTAGAAAAAAGGACAAGACTAATAATTGGATGATTTTGGAAGTATTATGATTTTTCATTGTCTATGATTTGTTCTACATAGAATAAATGTAAATGAAAAATGACTTTCAAGAACTAAACATTCAAAGTAAATTAATTTGCAGGTGTTTTAAAATGTCATTTAGTCTTGATGGGCACTAAATACAACCGTTAGGGTCATCATTCTCATATTGGACTTCAATCCGCTCCTCATTCATCAGAATCAAAGCAAGTAAACCTTGCTTCAAAGTGAAGGAACCGTCAATTCTGCAAACGAAGGCAACATAGAGTTTGTAGACAGCAAAGCAGAAGCAGGATATCTCGACAGCTTTGATAACTTAGAAACTAAACGAATCTATTTCGACACATTGAAATAGCCATCCAGTTTCACCTTCGCTTCTTCATTATTAACAAGATTTTCTACGACTACACCTTTCTCTAAGATAACGATGCGATCACAGGTCTCGACGATATGATTGAGGTCATGGGAGGAAATGAGCCAAGTACAATTTCCTTTCCGTTCGTTGATAATATTCTTTAATCTGATTTGAGAGCTAGGATCTAGATTACTGAATGGCTCATCCCATATGATGATTTCGGGATTACCAATAAACGTACTGGTAAGACCGAGTTTCTTTTGGTTACCTTTTGATAAGTCTCTTATATATTTCTTGACACCTATTATTTCATCGTTATAAAAATCATCAAAAGAAGACATAAACGTTCTAGTGTCACTCGGATTCCAATCATTAAGGCCGCCTATAAATTCAAAGTATTCGTCAGGTGTCAAAAACTGAATAAGAAAAGAATCATCAATAAATGCACTTGTGAAACTTTTCCATTCTTCATTAGGACGATTTGCTATTTCTTTTAGATAGATCTGTCCTTTATCAGCTGCGATCAGGTCTAATATTAAATTGAATAGTGTAGTCTTTCCAGCACCATTGTTTCCTACTATACCTACAGTCTCTCCAGAATTGAATGACAACTGATCTATTTGTAGTACAGTTTGTTCGGCATATGACTTTGTGATATTATCAATTTGGATCATTGGGTTTCAGTTCTAAAGGTATGAGCAAGTTTATATTTATTCTTTACAAAGATTCTTAGAATAAATTCTATAATCATTTGGTGGAAGAGTATTCCTAGAATACTAACAACAGCTATAAATACAAGGCCCATCGTTTCTGATGCAAATAAACCAAACACATAAAGTATAGCATAAGGTATCGCAATAATTGGAATCATTATCAGAAAATGCAAGAGTGAGACACCTTCAAAATTCATTGTTGATTTATTCTGAACATCTATTCGTTTGGATTTAAAGCAACCAAGTATCATATAGAGATACATGACGATGCCAACATTATAAAGGCACATTACTGGAACGTAGAGAAAATATTTTGAATCCAAAAAGCCATAAAAAACAGCAGGCAAAAATACAATACAGCTCAGCGCCATCAAGTAGTACTTGGCTAGAAACAAATTTTTAAGACTGACATTTCTAGATAGCAACAAGTCGAAATAAGATCCATTCCAAGCAAATACAAATTGTCCATAGTTCAAAGCAAACATCCCCGTTACTAAAATACTTATAAATAGCGCATAATTGCTTGTGCCAATAAACATGAGTGGGTAGCCCAACATAAGTAGGCATATCCATAAATAAGATTTTGATTTTCCATTTCTGAAAATCAGTTTCAATTCTACTTTCATCAGCTGGCCAATCTTACCATATGAGTCGAATAATGAAAAATGTAGAATACTGTTTTTATGTGTGCCCTTAGAACCATTGGCATCTTCTAGATATAGATTTTGCCTGAGAAACTTGAAGTCCAATAAATAAGCAACGAAGGACGCCAGCAATGGAATTACAAATGCCCCAACAGCGTGAATCATAAAGGTCCATACATTCTGCAAGAATGGAGAAATATGTATGTATTCTTTGAAATCAAGAAACACCAACAATATCAATAGTGCTACTATGAGTATTATCGTTTTGGGTTGAGCCTTAAATCGAGCACTGAGTGCAAATGCCAAATAATTATTCAGTATTATCATACCGCAGAAGAACACAAGCACTCTCAGACCTAGCTCATGCTGTAATGTAATAGCAATCGTAATCGAAAAAGCGATGGCAAAAAGCAGTGCATAGACATTAAAGTAATGCAATAGAGATTTCAAAAGAATATAATGAGTTAATCTCCTTTTTTTGATTGGTGTGAGAAAGTAACTTTTGTAGTCTAACGTTGGAAATTTTTGTATGATAAATCTTAGTATAAGATCCACTATAAAAAAGTACAGTATATATGGACCGACTTTATTCAGTGCAGCGACATCTATATCTAAGTCTGAATCACCACCATTTATGGCAAACAATACTCCTATTCCCAGCCCGATAGACATCAGGCCAAAGTATAGATACATTATACTCCTAAAGACAAGTTTAATGACTTCACTTTTAATCGTAAGTGACCGTCGAAATTTTAGCCATTCTAGTCTAAGGAGTTGGTTCATGTTTTAGAGCCGAAAGTTGATATAAGTAAATATAGTAAAGATGATTCACATACAAATACTAGCTTCTTGATTATTTGGGCTAGTTGAGGTGCCGAAACTTCAAAGCAATAGTTCTATATCGATCATAGAGAGATAACTTTTCAGTTACAAAAGATACAATTCTCTACTATAGGCTGACCTTCAGGTATACGTCAACAAATCTAATTAACCCATCCTTCTATCCGACTGTCCCAAAAGCGAAATCCAGGCAAACCAGAAACTCTATTAGAGCCATCATCCAGATAAAAACCCTCGCCTTGCTCTGCTGGTGGCACAGACAGCATTTCTATAATAAATTCACCCCTTTCTCCTACTTTGCCTAATGTACCAGTAGGTCCTGTAGGTCCATCCGGACCATGTGGCCCTATACAATCTGCTGCAGTAAAAAGACCGTCGCCATCCATTATAATCTATGGGACGCTGTTCTGAGCTGCTCCAAAAACAAGGTAATCCAGGTTCTCCT
>CAZMMQ010000074.1:0-4149 GCA_964567435.1 uncultured Saprospiraceae bacterium
TAGACCATTTAGGCTACACGATTTTCATTGATGGGTAGAGAGTTGCTTGGAAGGCTTTTAGCCATTTTAGCTAAGGAGGTTTTAAATGGCGTAAAGAACAATGGCCGTTGTCTGACGACTGTAAGGAGGAGTTTGGCGCTTGTTTAGCTATTTAAAGCTGAGTTAGTGTTAAGAAATGGGGTGAGTCTAGAATTTTGTTTCTTTTTTTCAATGAAAAAGAAAACCGCTGGTAGGCAAGTATGATAATCTAGCTTCTAAATGTATAGATTGAATCTAAATTATTATTGGCCTATCTTTATAGTCCCGTTCCTTAGAGAATTTCCGATTCAACTTTCATTCATCAAGCTTCATCATTATGAAATATTTTATTACTTCTATTACGCTTCTATGCACTTCGTTATTATTTGGATACACAGTGTCTGATTCTATTATCATCAATGAAATAGATACGACTATTTGTGAAGGCGAATCTTTTAATGGATATAGACAAGCAGGAACTTTTGTGGATACACTGACCTCTATAGGTGGTTGTGATTCCATTGTGACCACTATCCTAGATTTTTTTCCAGTTACAATTTTGACTATGACAGTCTGTGAGAATGACTTACCTGTTGATATTGATCCAGATATTGAGGATGAAAATGGTTGTAATGCGGTTGTTATTATTAATGTAGTTCAGAGTCCAACTTCGTTCTTAGATGTAACTATTTGTGAAGGCGAATCTTTTGAAGGCTATTCGGAGAGCGGCACTTTTGTAGACACCCTAAGTACTGCGAGTTTTTGTGATTCTATCCGTATACTTAATCTAACGGTTGTAGAACTCATGGCCATAGAAGAGGTAGTCTGTGATAGTGATAACCCACCAGGAACTTTCAAGTCGATTATAGTAAGTTCATTGGGATGTGACTCCATATTGATTTGCCAAACAGTTATCGAGGCGCAACCTGATAGATTTGAACAAGAGAATATATGTGAGGGTGACACCTTAGCGTGGAGAGGTGAATTGCTCACAGAAGATAGTCTCTATACATTCGTTATGCAAGATGCAAATGGTTGCGATTATAAAGAATATCTAACACTGAATGTACTGCCTGCTGAAGAATGCGCTAGTTCTACTGACGACCAGAACGAAAACTTATCTATATTCTTATATCCGAATCCAGTCCAATCTGATCTAACAATTGATATGTCATTATTACAATCAGGAATGAAGACAATAGAAATTATAAATGCCTCGGGTGTCAGTTTACTTCAAGAAAAAGTGGAAGCCAGGGAAGTGACATATAATATAGTTGACTTTGCTGTAGGCACTTATTTAGTCAAGGTGATAGACAAGAATCAAGAATTTGTTGTGCAAAAATTCATGAAGAATTAGATGTCTATAAAAAACATTGTCTTTGATTTAGGTGGAGTGCTTATAGATTGGAATCCAAGGTATGTCTATAGACAAATATTTGAAACAGAAGAGGAGGTAGAGGATTTCCTGACTAGTATTACAGTCATGGAATGGAATGTGCAGCAAGATGCGGGACGTCCCTTGTCTGAGGCTACTCAGGTGCTTATTGCCGAACACCCAAAATGGAAGAAAGAAATAGAAGCCTATTATGGACGGTGGGAAGAAATGTTAGGTGGTCCTATTGATGGGACAGTGGACATATTAAAAAAGTCTGTAGAAGATGAACGATATAGGGTGCTGGCACTCACTAATTGGTCAGCAGAAACTTTTCCTATAGCTCAGAAGCATTATGAATTTTTATCTTGGTTCGAAGGGATAGTTGTATCAGGTGAAGAGAAGTGCATTAAGCCAGATTTAGAAATTTATAATATCCTCCTCAGGAGATATAATCTTATCCCAGAACAAACTGTATTTATTGATGATAACAAGAATAACATACAAGCCGCAGTGGCTTTGAATATACATGGCATTCATTTCACCACGCCAGAAGAACTAGCTAAGGACTTTGCTAGGTTATCTATATTCTAGAATTTAAGCTTCATTCCGATTATCGTATCTTGGCATAATGCGACTCGCTTTCATAGTTATAATTGTATTACTTAATCTGGCCATGATGCATATCAGCAACGATAATAAGCACAAATCTCCAGCGCAGAATGTGCTCGGAACTGAATTAGAGTCTTGTTGTTTAGAACCGCTCACAGGCTGGTACAGAGATGGATGCTGTCGTACTGAGCATCGAGATTATGGTGTCCATGTGGTTTGTGCCATCGTCACTGATGAGTTCCTTAATTTTTCAGCACATTGCGGCAATGACCTCAAAACAGCAAGAGGGACCTTTCCTGGATTAAGGGCAGGAGACAAGTGGTGCCTATGTGTTTCCAGATGGAAGGAAGCGATGGAGAAAGGACTTGCCCCGCCAGTTGTTCTAGAAAGTACACATGAGAAAGCGCTCGAGACGGTTACCTTAGAACAGCTAAAAGCACATACTGGGGCGAAGTAAGATATTATTGAAATTCACTGCTCCTTAAATCGTTTCAGATCTGTCCATTTAAATGACCACTCAGGCAATATCAATTCTCTGGAAGGATATACTTCATACCAAGGACTTAGATTGCTATTGTTGTTGTTCTTGAGAATATGTAATTCTTGAGCTGGCATATAACTTTGGGCTAACATCATGACTTTCTTGCCTGTCTCTGCATGCACAGCTAAGTCTACTACAATCACCGCATGACCAGGGTGGCCACCTTGGATAAATACATCTCCTATCTGAATATCGTCTGATAATACCTTGCTCAGTTCTTTACTCAGTGAGGCGGTACCTGCATACATAAAAATCTGTTCCATGTATTCCCAGAAGTCTTTGTAATTATTTGACGGTGAAGCAAATTCGTACCATGAGGTCTTATTGCCATCGACCTTAATTCTTTGACCAGCAGCCCACTTTGAGTAATCCACTCTCATACCATTAGTGAAGTTGAAGTGGATGTCATCATATTTACCTTGCAGCCACAGATGTTCTGCTTTTAGTCTCATGATGGCGTCAGCGCATTGATGGAGGTCTTTGTTACCTATGGGAATATCTATAACTGCAGCATGCACTGGATTGGACTTGGTCTCACCATTATGATACTTCACCTTGCTGCCTGGCACCTTTAGTGGTAATTTTCTAAGATAATTAGCAAAGGTTTCTTCTGCTACTGATTCTCGTTTATATCCATCTGGGGTATGGAATCTGCTGTCAACTGTCGATCCTCTAAACTCTACCATAGGGTCAGCCACTGCTACCTCATAAGGTGTAGGTGATGAATGCGGCTGGTTATTTATTGCAGCAGATTTATTGGAAGACTCTTGGCAACTTAAGTACAGTACAGATAATAGGAGGAAGGTTGTTCTCATGCTTTATCTTCGATGAGTCTGCATATTTCTACAACAGTCTTAACGGCAGATTCCATCTCTTGTACAGTTGTCCATTCCAACTTAGAATGGATGCCATGCTGTCCTGAAAATAAATTAGGGCAGGGTTTACCTTTATGTGAGAGGACGGCACCATCTGTACCTCCTCTTATTGCACTTAGTTTGTAAGGAATGCCAAGATTGTCCATGGCTGTTTTGGCATGGTCTACAATGTACATGTGATCTTTGACTACATCTTTCATATTTCTGTATTGTACATTGGAGGTAACTTTGTAAGAGGAGTTGGGATATTTTTTCAGTACTTTCTTAGCTATGTCTTCTAATTCGGCTTCATGCTTGGTCAGATTATCGGTAACAAAATCTCGAATGATAAAAGAGACCCTGGCATTTTGCAGATTTCCCTTTAGGTTAGTAGGATGGACAAAACCTTCCATTTCAGAGGTCGTTTCTGGACTGAGTCTGTCATGCGGAAGATGGCTAACAATCTCTGAGGCTATCTTAATGGCATTTTCCATTTTTCCTTTGGCATATCCTGGATGAGCACTATTACCGATTATGTCTATGTGAAATCCATTTGCTGAGAAGTTTTCGTATTCGAATGATCCTATGTTGCCACTGTCAAGCGTATATCCAAAGTCCGCTTTAAGCTTATCCATGTCCATGTGCGCAACCCCCTTACCTATCTCTTCGTCTACAGTGAAGAATAGCATGACTTTGCCATGTTTTATTTCTGGATTATTGACGAGTTGATATGCTGCATCCATAATGCTTGC
>CAZMMQ010000074.1:4249-19033 GCA_964567435.1 uncultured Saprospiraceae bacterium
TCTGAAAATGGGTCAGCTTGAGTATCTATCTGTACGTACTTGAGAAATCTGTCTTTGACTGTATGATTCATTATAAGCCTTTTGTTAAAATTGAAATACTAAGATAAAATAACAGCGCTGAATATTGATACCCAATGGTCATAGCTCATTAATCATCCTTAGATAATGAGGCTTCATGATATCTAATTCGATATTATTAAGAAATGATGAATAGGCAAGATAAGTCAACAGGAATCGGATATCTTTTATCCAAGGAGGCAGGTATTTTGGGGCATTCAATATGCCTAGCTTTTGAAACTGGACCATCTCCGCCATATCTGTAATGTCTAATTTACCTACAAATAAGAGTGGTAGTATTTCTGCTTTACCATCACTGACTGCTGTTCGGAAAAAACTATGGACATTGATAAGGCCATCTAAGTATACGATGTCTTTAGTGAATGGAGCACCACCTGTGATTACACCACCCCTAAATACTCTCCTGGTGTTTTCAAAAGCGATGTCCTCATTGCCAGTATGGTCTACATAAAACTTGAATACTTCGATGAAATCTGCGCCATCTATGGCCATTTGAATAGCAAGAATTCTATCAGACAACCTTCTTAATCTGTCTAAGTCAAGATGTCCCGTAATGTATTCTGCAAAGACAGCCAGCCCTTCTTGGGTTTTGGTAGTTCCTGGATGAGCAGCAGAAAGGATTTTTAAGTTTTTCTGGTTGTATCCATTGATAGAGGTAGCGACGTGTATGTAGGCTTCGTGATGTATAAGTTGGTCTACATCCATATCAGAAAACATAGCATCTTCTCTTATTCTTATCCTCCGTCTACCAGCTATGGCCTTGGAGGAAACTTCTTTATCTATGATGACATTAGGAGCATCTTCGCCAAACATATCCTCTACCGCCTCTTTCATTCTGCGCTGCACCTCCTTGGCATCAAGGTTGTCCTCACTCTGTGAATCCAGACCCAACTTATCTATGTTAAGATACATATTCTCAAAGTGTCTGGCTAGATCCAATGAGGTATTCTGTTCGTCTGGCAACATATCTTTGGGCGACCCATACAACATACTTGAGTAGGTATAGAATTCTGGCTTCCCTAGGTTGCTTAGCATTAAGGCACTACTCTCAAGAATGTCTGCCTTATCATTAGCCCAATTTTTGAATGGAGAAGAGCTAGGTATTTTACCCTTAATCTTTTTTATCAGTCTCCTCGTCTCTGATAAGTCCAAGCTTGGGTATACCGGATTAGGTAATTCCTGCTTCTTAGATATAAAAAAGCGTTCCTTAACAGACCTCTCCCAATTGATGTTCCTTAGTATCCTAATTTGCTTAGAAGCTTCGTAGAGTAGGTCACTCAACTCAATGATATGTTCTTTTTCTTTGTTATTCAGTGTTACCGATTTTTAGTGAGGTAAATGTAGGATGATATAATATAGATCTATAATTCAACAGCTCATTAACTGACAATTCGTCGATATCGTCTTGTCCTTTGTAGATGTTTTTGCTCTTTTCTTAAGAATTCGGTAACACTCACAGATTATTCTCGTCAGGTGAAATGTAGACATCGATGTACAAGTTTTGAAAATCTATTATTAATTTAAAAGAATAAGTATAATCATGAAATTAGTTACAAATACCTTTTCCATATTGATGATCAGCTTGTTAAGCATCTCATCAATAACAGCACAAAACAGCATTCATAAGCACTTTAATTATTTGATGGATGATAAGGAGGCCACGCATATATCTGTCACTGGTAAGATGTTTGAGTTGATTAATAAAATGGAGCTAGATAGTAATGTCGATGATCAGGATGCCAAGGATATGGCGCGATTTGTAAAGTCTATCCAATCTATAGAATTTATTGCATCCAGTACGATGGAGAATGTCAAATCACATTTCAACAAAGGAGATAAGGCGCTCAGTACAAGTATGGAGGAGTTGGTCAGAGTTACTTCTCAAGATGGAAATTTTTGTCTCTATATAGAAGAGTACAATGGTGTAGTTAGTGAGCTTGTAGGAATAGGTGAAGGTGATTCGCAACTATTTGTATTCTCTGTATTAGGAGATATGCCATTAGAAGACATTGGTCAGATTGCCAATCATATCAATATGGGACAACTCGAAAATGCCGATTTTAATAAGATTGATATATCGGAGGTCAAATTGTATCCCAATCCAGTGACCTCAAGAACCCAATTGAAGGTGACAGTTCCGCAAGAATTGCAGGGAGGAGTTGGGACTGTATACGATGAGAGAGGTGCAGTAATTAGTACTTACAAATTGTTAGAATCTGATAATGCCTTGAATACTTCTGAATTGGCGGCAGGTAAATATATTCTGGCTATAGAAAACAATGGGGTTAGTATTAGAAAGAAATTTATAGTTCTAGAATAATAGCCTACAACAGTAAGGACGTAACCGTAAATCCCATCTGCAAATCAGTTGGGATTTTTTTTTCGATAGATTATTTGACTTGTCTCTTTAAACTAGCATGTGGAATTGATGTAGCATGATTGTTTATAGAAATGTTAAGAAACATAGTGACTCACCGCTAGTAATGCGTCTTAACATTTGAAACTAAATCTTACTAATCACACAAATTTTTTTTTAAATGTTAGAAAATATCAATCTCGGTACCCTTGTAAATGTCGTAATGGAATGGTCACCTAAATTGGTTGCTGCAATATTAACCCTGATTATAGGTTTTTGGATTGTTGGTGTCATCTCTAAAATTATGGGTAGATCCCTAACAAAATCTGGAATAGATGCAGACTTAATACCATTCTTAAAATCTCTAGTAAGCGTATTACTTAAAGTAATGGTGGTTATCACCGCTGCTGGTGTAGTTGGTGTAGAAGTGACAGCTTTTGCTGCATTAATTGCTGGTGCTGGTTTGGCTATAGGTGCTGCTATGTCTGGGACTTTAAGTCACTTTGCGGCAGGTGTTATGGTCCTTATATTTAAGCCATACAGAGTTGGGGATCTAGTAGATATCCAAGGTGTTGTTGGGCACGTAAGCGAAATCCAAATATTCAATACAATTATAAATACCCTCGAAAACAAGAAAGTGATCATGCCTAATGGAATCGCTACAAGTGGTATTATGACTAACCTTACTGCTAATGGAAAATTAAGAGTAGATCTTAATGTCGCTATGCCTTATGAAGAGGATTTCGAGAAAGTGCAAGACATAATCAAAAAAGCTTTGGCAAATGTTACTGAAAAGCTACCTGATGAGCCTACAATAGAAATAGAAAAATTTGATGAGAATAATGTATTGCTAGCAGTGAGACCTTACGCTACAGATGCAACCTATTGGGATGTATACTTCAATTCTTACAAAGAAATTAAGAAGGCATTCGGAGAAGCAGGTATAGAAGTAGCTTACCCAGCTAGAAGAGTAAAGAATGTCTGATAACACAGTGTTTGAATAGGTTTTTTGCCTATTATATAAGAAGAAAAGAGATTGCTGTGCCTACAGTAGTCTCTTTTTTTAATTATAAGCCTTTATAGAATATGGAGTTAGAGTAGGGGCAAAAAAAATGGTCGCTCCCCAGCGACCATCTGCAAATTATAATCCCATGAACATTTCCTTAGTCAAGCTAAAGACACTGTTATAAATTCGATATTTTTTTTAAACCAACTCAAAAAAATAACAAAACTCAATCTCGTTTAGAATCATTCTCTAAGGAATCGTATAAAATGACTCTTGGTTTAGATATTGCCCTCTCGGACAAAAATCTCAGTGCTTTCACTCGATTACATGACAAAGATAAGTTTGGATTGGAGTGGGTACAAACACAATTTCAACACATTGTTATATATTTAATTTTATAATATGTTGAATTAATAATTAACAAACTAGAAGCCCTCTTCTTTTCGTTTAAGCCTAATACTATATAATTTTGAGTATCTGAATACAAGAAATAAGACGATTGATGAAAGTACAACATTTATTTATAGCCATCCTATGCATAGTCTGTGGCGTTATTATTGGATGTAATCTTAGCAGTGCTCCAACGGGAGTGGAATCTGTAGCAAATAAAGCAGATGTGCTACAAATATCTTATGCGGGTGAGAAGCAGCCTTCATCTAAGCCAGATAGTACATCTAGAAATGGGAAGCGGTCGATCGCCCCGATGCTCAATTTTGGAGAACACGAATCTGGAGTAATCAATCTCTTTGAGTCTGCAGCACCCTCTGTCGTCTTTATCACAACCTCAACACTGGCTAGAACAGGTATGTCGATGGATGTAACTGAAATGCCAAGAGGCACTGGTACTGGTTTCATGTGGGATGAATTGGGTCACATAGTAACTAATTATCATGTCATTGAGGGTGGAGATAGATTTACAGTTACTCTTGGTGACCAGACTAGTTATGACGCCAAAGTTGTAGGTAGGGCACCAAATAAAGACTTAGCTGTACTTAAAATACAGGCTGACGATAAGATTAAAGCACTGCCTATAGGTCGCTCAGATAACTTGAAAGTCGGTCAATTTGCTTATGCAATCGGAAACCCATTTGGGTTTGATCAGACACTGACTACAGGTGTAATCAGTGCATTGGGTAGAGAGATAACCTCTGTTATGGGCACTAAGATCTATGATGTTATACAGACAGATGCTGCTATCAATCCAGGTAATTCGGGGGGACCCTTGCTTGACTCTTCCGGTCGCCTTATCGGTGTAAATACTGCAATATTTTCGCCTTCTGGTGCTTATTCAGGGATAGGATTTTCTATTCCAGTCAATGTGGTAAATATCGTTGTGCCTGATTTGATTGAATATGGACAGCTCAGAAGACCTATAATGGGTATAGAACTCGTTAATCAAAATTATGTCAAACAACCAGGAGCTATGATAAGTAAGATTATCGAAGATAGCCCAGCTGATACAGCAGGCCTATTAGGACTGAGTCGATCTAGTTCAGGATCAATATTGGCTGGAGACCTCATCATAGGTATAGATAATTATGAGATTACATCTGGCATAGACTTGATAGAGACCTTGGAGAAATTTAATCCTGGAGATAGAATAACAATTATGTATAAAAGAGGGAGAGACGCTAAGGAAGCGACCTTAACTCTTGCCTCATCTGTACAGTAATCCTGGCGTTGGAAATATTATCTTAGTGGTGTTTTACAATTAAAGCCAAGACACTAGCTATGTATCCAGACTTTTCCTACATACTGCATGACCTCTTTGGAACAGAGGTTGATAATTGGAGTTCCATATTTAAGACTTTTGGAATTTTTCTGGCGCTGACCTTTGTCTTCGCTTTCATTGTGGTCAGAGCTGAACTCAGAAGGCGTCACAAGGAGGGTTTTATCCCAGCTCTTAAGGTCAAAGTGGCCAGTTCTTCTCCTCTCAAAGATGGATTATTGAATGCCATATTTGGGTTTATTATCGGCTTTAAAGTTCCTGCTATCGTATCCAACTTTGAGACTTTTAAAGAGGATCCAGGTGGTTTTATCTTTTCTATGCAAGGACATTGGCTTTTGGGAATAGCCGGAGCTGTGTTATTTGGCATGTACGCTTATATGATGGCCAGTAACAGACCACCGACCAAAGGCGGTGAATTAGCCATTAACCCTGCAGATAAAACAGGTGATATAATAATACTCGCAGCCGTATCGGGAGTGATTGGGTCAAGGCTTTTTTCAATACTAGAAAATTTAGATGCATTTTGGGCAGATCCGATGGGGCAATTGTTGTCTGGTAGTGGACTCACGATCTACGGTGGATTAATTCTGGCTACCTTCTGTGTATATCAATACATTAAGAAACTGGGTATTCCTCCACGCCAGATGATGGACATCTCTGCTATTGCTGTAGCAGGTGGATATGGTGTTGGTCGTATGGGTTGTCAGATGAGCGGAGATGGCGATTGGGGTATCGCTAATGAAGCGCCGAAGCCAGATTGGTTTGTACTCCCAGACTGGGTGTGGTCATACGATTATCCAAGGAATGTCGCAGATTTCTATCAGAGAGGAGCAAAGATTCCTGGTTGCGAAGGGAATTTCTGTACACATCTTGATCCACCAGTATTCCCAACACCTATCTATGAGATTACAATAGCCATAATCTTATTTACTTTTCTATGGTCTATAAGGAAGAAAGTAAAAGTAGCAGGACGTATATTTTTCCTTTATCTCATATTGAGTTCCTTTGCCAGATTTTGGGTGGAGTCTATCAGAGTCAATCCCAGGTACGATTATTTTGGATTAGATTGGTCACAAGCGCAATGGATATCTGCTATTCTATTCTTAGTAGGAATCATTGGTTTTTTTATGGTAGGAAAGAAATCAGAAGGGAAGCCAGATTTCTCCATTCCTGATATGAAACCTCCTTCTGAAGGAACAGTCACCTAACAATCTATCTAGATTAGGTCCGTGAGACAATTATAAATAAGGTCAGCACTTTTGTCCCAAGAAAATTTCTCCCTTTGTAATTTTCCTTTGGCGATGAGGTCTGTCCTGAGATGACTATCCATTGCAACTTTATTCATTGCATTAGCGATATTTCTAGTGTCATTTGGGTCGACTAATAGTGCTGCATCTCCAGCTACTTCTGGCATAGATGATACATTAGAAGTAATTACTGGAGTCTCCGCATGAAAGGCTTCCAATATTGGAATACCAAATCCTTCAAAGTAAGACACATAACAAAGTGCAGTTGCAGCAGCTAACATGTCAGTCAATGATGCAACGTCATCACTCACAAACAGGACATCTTTTTTATATTGAAGCGCATTATAAGTGTTGAATATTTGACCTGTTTTAAAAGCTTTTCTCCCAAATACAACAAGTTTGTGCGGAAGACCACTTGACTTTTTAAATGTATCAAAAGCTTTAAGTAAGCCGTCCACGTTTTTACGAGGATGCAAAGATCCGACGTATATAAAATAATCCATGCCTCCTGTTACAGAGGATTTGATTTTTTGAATTGTGACATCATCTAGGGGCAGGAATCCTAGAGGTGCGGCATTGTAAGCGACTGAAATTTTGTTTTCAGGTATGTTATACGTATTGATAATATCCTGCTTTGTTGCTTTAGATACAGCAATAAGATGGTTGGCCTTTTTGTGAAACTTTTTGGAGTAGTGGAGCATATATTGTCTATGCGACCACTTAAGAAATTGAGGGTAATGTTCGTAATTCAAATCATGGCTGACCATTAGAGTGGGAATCTCAGTTTTAAGGCTGAGGTACATGTCACCTGAAAAGAATACATCAGCACCTATTTTTTTGAGTAATGTAGGAATGGTAATCTCAAACCAATAGTACCAAAGGATGGGATGACGAGAAGGAGGCCAGGCGATATGAGGTGTTATATTGTCAGCAAATAGAAATTTTGAATCATACTGTCTGTCAAAGATAAAATGAAACTCAGTGGTAGGATTGGCCAATACCATCCTTTTGAGATTCTCGTAATTATACCGGGCAATTCCCTCCATTCTATTTGGAAGAAGTAATCTGGTGTTTACTGCTATTTTCAAATTGTGATTATTTGATTTTGCGATGCCAAGGTAGACTATTTTGTAGAATAAGAATTAATAGAATCCATTCAGAACAAATACATTCACTTAAAATTAAAATCCCTTATATTTAAACAACAAAAAACCCCAAGTTTTGAAAACAATGCTATTAGGGCAAGACCCTATCTATCTTAGAACGTGTCGTAAAGTTCTATCAGATATTGGAATTTCAGATATCCATGAGTTCAATGATGTCGAGCTTGCCAACCAATTTCTACAAACTGTATCTGTCCCGCTCGCAGTCTTATGCATTAAGGATGTGTGCACTGACGAATGGATATCTTTTCTTAATTATCTTAATTCGGTTAGGATACCATTTGTGATTGTATCAGCTTCAGATTCTGATTTACTAATAGAGAATGCTGTTAAATTGCAGGCTCAGGGATTTTACTGTTTTCCTAAAGATCAAGCCTCATTCTCTTTTTATATTAAGAAGTTGTCATACGAATTAGGAAAAAATCAAAGTAAAAAATCCTTTGTGATCAGACATAAGAGGGTATTCATCAATGTACTCCAGGCTCAGATTGTTAAGATACTTACTCAAGGTAATTATTCCTATGTATACTTAATCACCGGGAAAAAGTATGTTGTTAAGAAACCTCTTAAACGCATATTGGAAAAACTGGATAATACACTGATTATTCAATGTCATCGATCAACTGCTTTTAATATAACGATGCTAGAAAGAATAGAAATGGTTGAGCGCAAATTGATTCTAATTAATGGAGATGTACTCAAATTAGGAAATAATTATAAGCATAGAGTCCGTCGAACTATGGAGTATCAATTTGATTAAGTGCTAGGTCATAATTACTAGTAATTTGATAGGTCGCTAACCTCTTTTTAGTTTATTTAGAGCATGAGCTCACTTGTACAGAAAATAGACACCTTTGCATCTGCTTATAGCTCCTTTATGTGGGGTATGCCATTATTGGTTTTGTTGGTTGGGGGTGGTCTTTACTTTTTGGTACTATCTCGATTTTTACCATTTAGATATTTTGGGCATGCTATTAATGTGCTTAGAGGCAAGTATGATGACCCCAATGATCCCGGAGAGATTAATCATTTTCAAGCATTGACCACAGCGCTGGCAGCTACTGTGGGTATGGGGAATATAGCAGGCGTAGCAGTGGCCATTAGTGTAGGCGGACCGGGTGCTGTTTTTTGGATGTGGATGAGTGGTGTCATAGGGATGGCCACTAAATTTTTTACCTGCACCCTCGCTATCATGTATAGGGGAGCGGATAGCAATGGTGTGGCGCAGGGGGGTCCCATGTACTTTATAATTCATGGACTCGGAAAGAAATGGAAGCCTATGGCGGTCTTGTTCAGTGTAGCTGGATTGATAGGGGCGCTGCCGATATTTAATGTGAATCAGTTTACTCAGGCGACGGCGGATATATTACTGCAGCCATTGAACATAGAGGTAGGTCTTGCAAGTAACTTCATCACAGGCTTGCTTCTTTGTGGACTGGCCAGTGCTGTCATCTTGGGCGGCCTTAAGCGAATAAGTAAGACGGCCTCTAGATTAGTGCCAAGTATGGTGTTGCTTTACTTTATTGCCGTCTTTGTGGTCCTTATCACTCATGTAGGAGAACTGCCTAAATACCTTGGACTAATCATTACTGATGCCTTTAGGGCTGATTATATGAAAGACTCAGTGACTGGAGGGGTTCTAGGTGCACTTATCGTTCTAGGTATCAAGCGTGGCGCATTTTCTAATGAGGCAGGAATTGGTACTGCTCCGATGGCCCATGGTGCAGCCAAGACTGCTGAGCCAATAAGGGAAGGTCTAGTAGCTATGCTTGGTCCATTTATAGATACAATAATTGTCTGTACTTTGACAGCGCTGGCCATCTTAGTCACAGGAGTTTGGCAGACAACGGATGCTAGCGGCGTTACCTTGACAGCACAGGCGTTTACGCTTGGGATTCCAAGTGTAGGCAAATATGTATTGTTATTGTGTATAGCTGTATTTAGTATTTCTTCACTTCTTAGTTACTCATACTATGGTAGTAAATGCGCCGTGTTCTTATTTGGAGAACGTGGTAGGTCATGGTATAATATCTTTTACTTGATGAGTATCTTATTTGGAGCGACCTTGTCATTAGAAATAATCATTAACATAATAGACGGCACATTCGCAGTAATGGCATTACCTACCATGGTGGCAACTATTTTGCTAAGCTGGAAAGTGATGGAAGCTGCTAATATATACTTTAAAAAATATATAAACAGCTAGATGTCAGCGTATTAAACATTACTTCTATATTTCTATGTAAGCTAGGTTGCAATCTATCTTTCTAGAATTCTGGTGGCATCGTTATTGGAGTTATATAGATACCCCGAATGCCAAATTAAATTCTAAAAATTATTTAGTATCCATTAATTTTTCCTCTATTAACTTGTTTTGTCGAAACAAATGCAACATTTATTTCTTAGAAACAGTTAATTACTACACTACCATCTATCCGGAGAAATTCCATACAGAATCCAACCAATTCTGATGGAGTAAGTAGAGTCTAGATTAAATTTCATTTTGGCATTCTATCCAACATTATTGCCAGATTTAAAATTTTGAGTGATGAGAAACTGGATTTACATATTACTTTCTGTGATTATCCTCTGTGCATGGACAGAAGCACCCATGCATGATCCAATGGGTACGCCTAAGGCTTTCAAAGAACTCCCAGTTATGAGAGTTAACGTGTATATGATGGGTAGGGAGGAAGTGGACGAATCTGTATCAGTTAAGATATTTGAGAATATAGAATACTTGAATGAAGCTTTTCAAGGTCAGATTGCCTTTGTTTTCAATGAGTTATTCATGGACCCCAATCATGCTTACTTGCCAGATATTTACGAGAGTTACAGAATAGACAGAGATGAAATCATAGAACCTATCGTCGATCCTATAGAAAAGAAAGGAGCGATCAATATATACTTGTTTGACACATATAGTGAGGGAGGTCATAGTGATGCTCTAATGGGTTTTACACCATTACTCTCTGCTAATCAAGATGCTTATGCTACCAATAGTCCAAGGTTTGATAGAATACTTATGGCTTATGAAGGTCTAGAAGGAAATCAAACCATGGTACATGAGATGGGTCATTTCTTTGGTCTAAAACATCCATGGGAACTCAGCACTTTTGCTAAGCATAGGATTGGTATTAGATCAAAAGAAGATGAATCTAAAAATCACATGTCCTATGGATTATCAGTGGAAGAATTTACTCCGGAGCAACTGGAAGAAATGCGTAAGTATGCACTTAACTACAGAAGATATCTAATGGATAGGGTAGTAAGAGTATATGCAGGTCTCTAATAAATATATATTACTCAGACTCGAATGCAAATTTTACAATATTAGCACCCATTCGAAGTGCTTGAAGGCGCTTCTCTTCTGGGTTTTTGTGTACAACCTGATCTTCCCAACCATCTCCTAAGTCTGTCTCATAGCTATAAAAACAGATTAGTCTACCTTCATAGATCAGTCCGTAACCAACTGCTGGCTTGTCATCATGCTTATGAATCTTAGGAAGGCCGTTGTCAAATTCAAAGGCATTATGGTATATAGGGTGATCAAAAGGTATTTCTTTGAACTCTAATTCTGGAAACACTTGTTTCATAGCTGGTCTTACGAATGGGTCCATCCCATAATTGTCATCTATGTGAAGAAAGCCACCAGCTATTAAGTATGTTCTTAAATTTTCAGCCTCAGCTTCAGAGAATACCACATTGCCATGGCCCGTCATATGGACAAAAGGATGATTGAATATCTCTACACTGCCTACCTCTACGGTAGCAAAATTCTTATTGATATTAGTACCTAGTTGTTGATTGCAGAATACCGCTAAGTTAGGAAGGGCTGTAGGATTAGCATACCAATCACCACCACCACCGTATTTTAAAATTGCAAGTCTAAGCGATGGCTCAGGTGTGAAAGAAGTCAAAGAGACTAGGGCAATAGCAAGTGCAAAAATTCGAATCATTGTATCTGATTATTAGTAATTATTCCAATGTTGTTTCTTCCCATTAACTACACCTAGAACCATTCCTTTGAGCTCTTGATTCCAGTAAGGAGAATTTTTTGATTTAGAGGTATTTGTTTTGTCTGATAAAGTCCACGAAAGCGATGGATCGAATAGGCAAAGTTCTGCCTCTGCACCGGCTTTGAGTTCTGGATGTTTGATGCTTAATATAGTCCGTGGGTTGATCGCTAAGCACTTTACTAGTCTTTCGATATTTAATTCAGGTGCATCAGTCATCAAACCACTATAGCAGGTTTGCAAACCTGTAGCTCCGGGTTTTGCATATGAATATTCTAGCTTCTTGGATTCCTCTTCTAAAGGAATGTGATTGCTTGATATGACTTGGATTATAGATTTATTAATTCCAGATATAAGGGCTTGCCTGTCCTCTTCAGCGCGAAGAGGGGGTACTGTTTTCTTATTGCTGTCGAAGGTGGATACGTCTTTTGCGGTCTTGCACAGATTGAGATACCCTACTGAGCTGTATATTCCAGATTTGGATAATCCCTTAAGTCGTGAGACAGATTCCTTAGTAGAAATATTGTGAACTAATAATTGGCTGTGGGTATATTTATTAAGTTCAATGTCTCGATCAAGGATGAGAATTTCTGATAAGGACGGATTGCCTTTCATGCCTAATCTAGTACTTACTTCTCCTTCGTGAACGAGATTGCCATAAGCCAAGGTATTGTCCTGAGGGTGGTGTATGACGAGGCTACCTACTGACTTGACATAATCCAATGCTCTTATCATTAATCCACTTGAGTCGATTGATTTGAGTCCATCAGAAAAGGCGATAGCACCATTACTATGCATATCTATCATCTCTGTAATCTCTTCTCCGTTGCACCCTTTGCTTAATGCACCTATTGGGTAATAATTGACGAGATGACTATTGGTTATATTGAGTATATACTGAATGCCTGATTTACTCTCCGTGATTGGATTTGTGTTAGGGAAGGTAGCTAAGGCAGTATAGCCTCCTGATGCTGCTGTTTTGGTTAGAGTCTCCAAAGATTCTCTATGCTCATAGCCAGGTTCACCACAAAAAGCACCAATGTCCATCCATCCTGGAGATAGGTGTAATTGAGGTGATTCTATAATTTTTGAATTTTTAGAGCTAATTCTGGCGGCAATCTTTTCTATGATACCATTCTTAATTAGGATATCTCTTTTGCTCTTGTGAAGATTGTGTCCTGGATAGACGATTGTAGCATTTTTAATAAGAATGGACATATTGCTTTAAAATTCTTATAATTTCCAAAATCTGAGAAGTAAGGTCTCTATAGCTAGAAAAACCAAGGCCAAAATTAAAAACCATCTCCATAATGTCACACCTTGATCTTTTTCTTTGATGATTGTAGCTAAATCAGCATTAAGAATATTATCCAGGATGTTAACTTTCTCTCCATATTGCGAATTCAGTTCCTTTGCACTGAATTGTTCTAAGGCAGACTCCACTCTATCAAAGTTAAACCCTAGTCCTTTGACAATCTGATCCTGTAACCTCACTTTGTAAAATCCAGCTTTCTTAACCATATCATTAAAGGTGATTACAGTAGAGCTTCCCTGGTTGGTTTGGCCTGGAATAAATTCTTCCTCACCAGTGATTTTATATATAATCTCACTTCCATCTGTGACACTATTGACTTCAGTTAGATTATCCACGCCTATAGTGTAACTTATTTTTTCCGATTGACTATTAGAATAGGAGACCTTGTACAACAATGGGACAAATATCTCTGCATTTATTGCCAGATCATTATAGTCTTTATTAAGTGGCGCAGCGCAAAGGTAGATATTGCCTTTCTCCAAAGTATATTTGGTGACGAAGTCCTGACCATTTCTATATTCTAACAGAGATTCACCACCCCTTGTGCTATAATTAGAAAAGGTAAAATGTCCTTTAGTTGTTGGTAGTTTGAGATTTCTTCCAGTTGATTCGTACACATTATTAAATACAAACTCTGTTGTATTAATCTTATGTACATTCTGATCCTCTTTATTCCATTGTTGCATTGTATTGGTGCCCAATCTGGCATAGAGGTCATTATAACTCTTAATATCCGCTGATGAAGAAGGAAAAATCAGTAAGTTACCACCATTGGATACATAGCTTTGGAGAGCAGCAGCTAATCCAGAACTGATCGAGTTAAGGTCATCTAGTATAACCAAGTCTTTCTCTTTGAATCTATCATATTGAATATTAGCCGTTGTCATGTCCATTAAGTCAAATTGACTCATTCCTTTAAAGAGAGCAGTAAGATATCTGTTGCTGCTGCCTTCATTGATTGATAAGGTGTTGACCTTACTCTTCACATCGAAGCTGATATAGTATTGGTCATCAAACTGGATAGGATAGTCATCTATCTTAACGGTCATATCCTGCCATCCTGCTTCTGTAACCAGTATGTTGATTGTGTCAGTGATGCTGCTATTGGCTGGAATATTGACGGTACCTTCTGGCCTAGTTTGTCCGTTATGAACGATGCTCAATCTCACATCATCCTTTCTTTCATTGCTATAGTTTTTAATTCGGACATACAGCTTGTTGTTCTGATTGACCGATGGGACAACAGCTTCAAACCAGGCACTGTCTATAGAAATATTATTTTCTTTTATAGCCTGGAATGGAATTAAGTTTACTTCCGTAGTTGTATCAGACTGAAACTCGAAGTCGGTGATGGACTTTTGGAAATCAGATAAGTAGTAGATAATATGGTTACCATCATCAGGTGCTGATTGCATTAGCTTGAAGTTGACTTGGGATAGCCTGGTGACTTCTGGACTAACATTGATTTCTTCAATCGCAGCGACAGTATTCTCCTGAGACAACCATCTCTGTTGGCTGCCTCTCATTTCATGACTAAAAATTTGAAAATTGTCAGAAGGACCATAAGCGGAAATTATTTCTTCAGCTTTTTTCTTCGCCTTATCTAATAATGGCACATCTTCTGATGAGGCCATCATACTGTTGGAGTTATCTACGAATATGCTGATATAGTTTTTTCCAGTCTTGGTGGAATCCTCTTTGGCAAGAAATGGCTGAGCAAAGGCAAAAATGAGACAAGCCATAGCAGCAAGTCTAGAAAGGAGCACTAGAAGATTTCTTAGTCTGTTTCTAGTGCTTTTTTCTTCCTTGATTTCTTTAAGGAATTTGACATTGGTGAAGTAGACTTTTTTGAATCTTCTGAAGTGGAAAAGGTG
>CAZMMQ010000075.1:0-8533 GCA_964567435.1 uncultured Saprospiraceae bacterium
GCATCTATATAGTGAAACCAATTAATAGTTATGGAGATGACCTCGTAATGCTTTGTCGTAGAGGCAAAGAAGAGGATGTCGTCAAAATCATATTGGGAGATAGGTCTTTGAGCGATTATATAAATAGTCTTTGCAAGCACGATAAGGTAGTCTACCAATCTGTATTTCATGATACGATATTGAGTTTTGTCAGGACGGCAATGAAACCAGACTTTAAACTCAGAACAAAACCAATTGCCTACCTTAAGACAATTGCCAAGAATTATTGGTATGCAGAGCTGAGAAAGAATAAGATGCAGGTAGAGCCTATAGCCTATGATAATTTGACACTAAGTGAGACCTACATGATTGATTTTGACAGAAAATCATTACTAGAAGATTTACTGAGTCAGATATCTGAGGACTGTAGAGAGATATTAGTATTGTGGTCACGCAAGTATAAGATCAGAGAGATTGCAGATAAGATAGGGTCCAACTCAGTCGATTATATCAAAAAGAAAAAACACCTCTGTCTAAAAAAATTGATTGCTATTGTAGAGCGCAATCCTCAACTTAAAGCAGAACTGAAAGGATATGTTTGACAATTTTACCAAGGTGGAAGACTATCTGAATGGTCGCCTGAGTGCAGAAGAGTCACAGCGATTTGAGCAGGCGATGGCAAAGGATAATGCGCTTAAGAAAGTAGTGCAAGATCATGATTTGTATTCATTGGTGGCAGACGAAATCATCAATGAGGACCTCTCCAGAATGATCAGAAAGCAGATGCATGCAGCTGATACGCTTCAGGTAAAAAGCCGCCCCCCTCTGCTTTGGATTGTACTCTCAGTGTTACTACTAGTTGCAGCTTATTTAGGCTATAAATATCTTACCCCCCCTGATGGTCCTCAATTATATGCATCTTATTATACCCCTCCTTTGGCACAGCAAGTCCGTGGAGATAATTCATCTGGGTCATCAGCAAATCCTTGCGACTCAGCCCACAGAATTTTGGACTCTGGTGATACCGCAGAGGCTTATCAGTTATTTTCTGAGCTGCAATCTTCAGATAATGCTGTATGCAGAGAAAAAGCACTTTTTTATATGGGCCTCATCGAGATTAAGAACAATCAGTTCCATAACGCCTCAAGCTTACTACAGAAAATATTAGCAGCTCCGGAAACAGGCTATGAGAAGAAGGCAAGAGAGATATTAGATATAATATCCAAATAGAAGCACTTTTTCAATTGATCCACTTCTCTTTGTATTAAATCCATTGAAACTAAGGTAACTTTTTGCTGGCCCTGGTGCTCTATATTATAGGGTTCTATTTGTCATTAGACATATTAGACATTATAAATTCCTTTGCTTTTCAGTTGTAATAATTGGAGAGTATTCTGTATTTTTATTTTAACCAAAAAAAAATTAACCTATGAAAACATATCCTCTTCTTCTATTCTTAGCAATATTTCTTTTTGCTTCATGTAATCCTAATAAAAAAGTTGCTTGTGATTTATACGGAATTGACGGTAAATACCAGTTCGAAGCAAACAATGAACTGAGAACAGCTTATACTTTATCTCAATTCTATTTTTTAAGTCCGCAGGATGTCACTAATTATGGAGGTGATAAGAATGCAAAATTGAAGAGTGAAGAAAAATTAAAAGGCATTGTTTTGATGACAAGTGAACTTGAGGACAAAGTCAAACCTAAGCCTTTACCGAAACCAAAGCCTTGTGGTGATGGAATATGGGCTGTTAGATTGAATCCATATGAATTAGTTATAATGCCAGCATTTACTGATCACTTTTTGATAAATCATGCTTCTATTATTAAACAAAAAGAAGTGATTTCTAAAGGAGAAGTGATTGGTAACTCATTAATCTTTCCTGATTTCAATAACAATAATTCGAAAATAGCACCAGGTACTTATGAAATTCAAATTGGGATAAAAAACATTGAGTTGAATATAGATTTTACCTTAGTGCATAGTCAAATCATTAAATGAAATTCCTCTTTGTTTGCCTCATTTTCAGCATTGCAGCTAATGCACAAAAGGATGTAAGTGAAATTCCATTTGATATAAATGATAACTATCACAAAATAAAAATTACAGATTACGATCGTTATCTATCGCAGGTAGATTCTGCAGCCTGCGAGCTTAAGTCCAACATCTACATCTGGCGTAGTTATACTGCTCAAAATGAAGGGAATTATATAGAAATGGAATCCTGTCTTAATGCGTTAGATGAGTTATATAAGAAATGCTGTTATGACACTATTCCATATATGCCTTGGATGGACCTTAATCAACGCAGGATCAATCTGTATACGCAAACAGGCGCATTAGATAAAGCAGAATATTATTGCCAAGCCAATTTACAGTTGTTACAGGAGACAGGATATGAAGAGAGTCAATACACCACGATCTTTAATCTTGCCTACCAAGCCCTAGGAGATATTGCCTATCAAAGAGGTCAATATCAAGAAGCTATAGATCATTATAATTATACGATAGAGATAGAGAATGAAATGGCAGAGAAACAAAACCGTTCTTCTACCATCTGGTCTATCTACAGCAGATTATCCAAGTCTTATAATGAGATGGGTTTGCTAGAGGCAGCCCATAGTAATAATGAGATAACCCACAAACAATATCTTAAGGATTATTGGGTAGGTGATCTAGAAGCCTATAAAATAGCCAACTTCATTTATACCATAGAGCTAGACCTACTCCGTGGTAAAGTAGACAGGCCTCAAGAGCTCATTGCTGCCATAAAATCGACTGAGACTCGAGAGCAAAAAGACCTGTGGCAATGCCAATATTTTGAGTCTGAGATAGAAAGACTTAAAGGCAATAATGATAAGGCCTACAAGTCATTAGTGGCCTTATTGGATACGTCAGTGACTAATTATATGTCTGATGACTTCTATGCCAAAGTAGCGCTTTCCTTAAGTAAGACAGTAGAGGCTAACGGTGATTTTGAAAATGCTTTAAAGTATATAGACAAGGCACAGCTGCGCATAGAGAATAGCACCTCACAAAGCCCAACATTTGGCTACAAGCTGGTAAAGCATAAGGTAGAACTCTTGTATAGTCATAATAGGGTCTGTGATGCAGTCAGATTAATCATAGAACATGTGCAAGAATTACAGGCTAGTTATTATCCACACATACAGTCTGAGGTACATTACAATCTGATGAGTCGCTATAATGAAATTCTCGACCAGACTATTACTAGTATTAAGAATGAATGCCCAGAACTCATTGATTTCGTCCCGTTTATAATGGAAAGTAATAAGTCCATAAGCTTGATCAACGAAGCTTCCCAATACTCAAGATTAAATTCTAGTAATGATTATAAGATTAAAGCCTTGACAAGCCAGATAGAATACTTGGAGAGAGCCAAGTTACTATTTGAGGATAAGTATATTGAGAATCGCATCTTCGAATTAAAGGATACTTTGAATAATCTTTTAGCTAAGTCAGCAATACTATCGTCAGACAACAGGACAGAGAAAGCCTCCTATGATAGAGACATTTATTATCTATTCCTTTGGGAAGGCAATAAGAAACTGTACTGCTATCATGAGAAAGATAATTTTTCTAAAATTTCCTCAGTGTCCAAAGATACGCTTGCAGCACTTGATCTCTCCTTAGACTTATCCGTAACGCTGTCCCAAATAAAGTCTAATTATAAAACCTTATACCAGCTATTGGACTTGCATAGCCCAAGCATAACTAAGTCAAAACAGCTGGTCATTTCTCCCCACGGCTATATGGAGAATATCTCGTTTGATTGCCTTGTGGTAAATGATGATTTTCTAATTTCAGAACTTCCCATCACCTATACACCATCTCATCTTTACTTTAATAACCAGCAAGAGATCACAAAAGAAGACTTGTCCTACTTGTTTGTACAACCTGAGTTTCCACCTTCACCAGACGGGTATGCCTACGTAAGATCATCCCTATATCACTTACCCTATGCCAGTGAAGAGATAAGGCAACTCCAAAAACAATTTTCGGAAGGTTCTGTCTTAAAGAATCAAGATGCTACGAAGGAAAATATATTTAGTACAGCATCCAGTCATGATGTTATTCATTTCGCCACACATGCCAAGACTTATAATGAGAGAGACAACGTGCTATCCTTTGTTGCATTTACAGATACAGAGAATGACAAGGAATCATCTAGATTATATCTCAATGAAATAAAAACCCTACCCTTGGATGCAGAAATGGTTGTGCTCAGTGCTTGTGAGACAGGCTTGGGAAACGAAGTGTCTGGTGAGGTGACTAGCCTAGCTAGAAGTTTTATGGTAGCTGGAGCAAAGTCTGTCATATCTTCGCTCTGGAACATCAATGATCAGTCGAGTGCTATCATTATGAGCAAATTCTATAGTCATCTTAAAAAAGGAGATGACAAGGGACAGGCCATGCGCCAAGCTAAGCAGGATTACCTAGCGTCCGTGGACCCAGAATTTTCCCATCCCTATTACTGGGCAGCGATGAAAGTACAGGGTAATAATGCGGCCATTTTTTCGAGAACGCTTGCTCATTATATACGTCCACTCTCGATATGTGTAGCTGCGCTTGTCGGGATTATCTTATTGTTATTTAGTAAAAATAGATTGGAGAGTCCATAGGTAGACTGGTAAGATGTGCGATGTTTTTGTCTTATGATATGAGTATGGCCACAAGGTTGTACCACATTGATTATCTATAATTGTAAACCTATAAATCCCAATCCTTTTCTGGCAGATGAGGATAGGTTATTGAGTGCATTCTTGGATAGGGAATTTAATTTACTTCTTAGGTATTTCTTTACCACATCTATCAGACCAGAATCATCAAAGATACTATTGTACTCAAAGACCTTACCTGCTCTAGCTATAAATAGATCATAGTCTAGTTCCCACAAATCATCCGCATACTCTAATGCGTACCTAAGCGTTGCTTTATCTTTTATTCTATTTATTATCTTTTGCTTGTTACCAGTAAGATTCCAGAATAGATATTTCATTTGTATATAATGATGGTAGGCACCATAAGCGGAACTGACAACAATTTTTTTTGAGTATAGAGTTAATCTAGCTTTTTGTTTTGCATTTAAGTCTAAATTGTAAAGCATTTTGTAATCTTCATAGTCTGGAATTGACTTTATTTTTTTCATAATAGTGTCAAAAAGCAATGAATTATTTTTTTGTTTTTCAGCAATGAGAATTAAATAGTCAAAATAGGGTTTTTGGTATTTTGAAGCATTTGTGATGATTCCTTTTTTGCAGACTTCTGTGAGTTGGTCATATAATCCATTCTGCCATAACGCTTCCAATAGCGCTTTGTTATATCTGTTTTGGTAATCAATTAAATCAAATTGTTCTGCTAAGTCTGGAAAGAGATTAAGCTTCATTGTCAAGTTAATATAATTGACAAGGATTTTTTCACTGGTCATATACTTGAGAATAGGCTCCAATCTCTTTTTCAATAGCTCCAATTGCTGGGCATTGCCCATTAGATGACCATAGGTTTCCATGACTCGGTAGAAGATGTCGAAGACATTAATCATATTATGATCAGCCGAGATGAGCAGGTTCCCTAGTGTGTATATATGGTCAGCGTTATGAGGAATTTGGGGTAGGATATTAGTAACACATTTTTTGAAATGGGTATCAGTTTTTGTTGTAGATCTTTTGGGTAGATACTTTAAGTCTTCTGCTACTTTCAGTAATTCTTCATATAGCTTGAGGTTTTTCTTATTCTTAGGGTTATCGAATATGTTTTTCAGTGAAGATTCAATGTATGGTTGCATAAGGTCTAGCAGCTTAGGCAATTCTGCCGCAGTCGCATATTTCTTGCGACCCACTACCGTCTTATAAGCAGACTGATATTGTTTTGCAAAGAAGGCCGCGTCAATAACTTCCGTAGATTGGATGAGATCATTTTCAAAAGCTAGCCTAAACACCTTGTCTTTATTCAGCTTGTTCCTCAGCCATTCCAGAATTTTGTCATCATCTCCTACCTTCGACATAAGTTTATCTGCCTTAGTGGTTTTTTTAGTAACTATTTTTCTGGCTAGGGTATTACTTCTACTATGACCCATGTCCATATACATGAGCATAGCGACCTTATGGGGGCAAATTTTTTTTCTGGAACCACAATCACATTTAAATGACTTTATTTTTAAGGATTTGTGGTCCATAGATAATCGGAGATCCCAGGAGTCACTACCCTCATCCACAAAGGCAACAAATTGTCCTTTTTTCTCTTCTTCAAATTCTCTGATGGCTGTTATAAATTTTTTGCTGGCTTTTTTATCGGTGCTGCTCAGATTTTTGAGTATAGTACTTATTGTCACTGTATGCTTTTGTTTTTTTACTAAGTGGATCTTACTACTAATAAATGTAGTATTTATCATTTATTCCATCTATTATTTTCTTCGCTCCTATTTTACACTAATACAACATTGATTTTAGAATCAGAATATAATTCTCAGTTTGTCCTTATCTAGGTTCTCTCAGCAAGAATAATAAGTTACTGAATAGACCATTTAGGCCACACAATTTTTATTGCTGGATAGTTGATTGGACGGCCTTTAGTCATTTTAGCTAAGGAGGTTTTAAATGACGATAATAACAATGGCCGTTGTTTGATTTCTGGATGGAAGAGTTTGGTGCTTGTTTAGCTATCTAAAGCTGAGTTAGCGTTAAGAAATGGGTAGAGCCTAGAATTTTGTTTTTTTCAATGAATAAGAAAACCGTCGGTAGGCAACTACGATTAGCTAGATTCTTAAAGGTGAAAACTGCTCATTTTCCATAACAGTTTAGCATTACTATCTAGGTGAATCCGTAGAGTTATGGTGCATCTTAAATGCGCTATTCAGATAAGTTATTGTAATAGGTGCTAAGAGGACAGGAGTCCTTTGGCTCAGGAGTGGTTGGTAAGGAAGGGTTGCTGAATCGAAAGTCTCCTGACCTCTCGATGAGTTTTCAACGAGACCGACAATAGAACGGGAGTCCTTTGGCTCGGATGTGTATAAGGAAGGGCTGCTGAATCGAAAGTCCATACTTCTCGATCTGGTAAGTTATCCTTAGTGAAGTAGATTTTGTAACAATTAACCTCTTATTTGTTACACTAAAAGTCACAATTAACCCCTTATCTGTTACATTATATTAACAAAGTACTTACCTTTGTCATGTGTTCAAGCGAAGAATACATACAAGATTACTAGAATGGAAGCATAAAAAGTCCAATAAACCCTTATTGCTCAGAGGGGCTCGTCAGGTAGGCAAAACCACAACTGTCCATCACCTAGGCGAAGCCTATGCCACTTACCTTCCTCTAAATCTAGAGAAAACCGCCGATGCAGCTTTTTTCAAAAACGCTGATCGAGTAGACCAGATACTAGAAAGTATACTCTTAGAAAAAAATGTAAGCAAGGTGCCTGGAGACACCTTGCTCTTTATAGATGAGATACAAGAAGTGCCTGAGGCGATTGCACTTCTGCGATACTTTTATGAGGAGCTACCAGAAATAGATGTTATCGCTGCTGGGTCTTTGCTAGAATTTGCAATCGGAGACGTGCCTTCTTTTCCTGTAGGAAGAGTAGAGTTGCTGTCTTTACATCCTATGGATTTTGAAGAGTTTCTAGAAGCTATGGTGGAGGAGCTAGCACTGGAGTATTACAAAAAATCACCTCCGCCAGATATTGCTTTTGATAAGCTGATGGCACTTTTTCATGACTATATGCTGATAGGGGGCATGCCAGAAATAGTCGCGCAGTATGAAGCTGAAGGCAGGCAAGTGGCCGCACTTAGCAGCACTTACAGTTCTATCTGGGACAACTACACTAAGGACATAGAAAAATATGGGTCCAATCAGAGTGAGAGACAAATTCTGAGGCACATTGTCTCTACAGCACCTTACGTCAGAGATCGTATTACTTTTCACGGCTTTGGTAATTCTAACTACAGATCGAGAGAGGTAGGAGAAGCTTTTAGAAAACTGGACAAAGCAGGTCTTATCAGATTGATCTATCCTACGAGCAGCACAAGCTCACCTGTACAACTCAATTATAGACGTAAGCCCAAAATTCAGTTCTTGGACACTGGCTTGCTCAATTATGCCTCAGGCATACAAGCTGCAATGATAGGTGTCAAGGATATGAACAGTCTTTACAAAGGTTATATCACTAATCATATGATGACCCAGGAGCTGATAGCCCAGTCTACTCGGTTAGGCTACATACCTCCATTCTGGACGAGAGAAAATGCCAATGCCAATGCCGAAGTAGATTTGCTCATACCGCATGGACAACAACTCATGCCCTTAGAGGTTAAGTCTGGTGCGAAAGGCAGACTGCGATCCCTCTATGAGTATATGGATAGATGTGAGCACAGCTTAGGCATAAGGTTGTTGGCAAATAAGTATTCTGTAGAAGAGGTCAAAACCATAAAAGGTAAACCCTTTCAATTGATCAATGTGCCTTATTATGCAATCGCTAGGATAGAGGCATATTTAGATTCCATGATAAGAGAATAAATAATTACCTATGAG
>CAZMMQ010000075.1:8633-16518 GCA_964567435.1 uncultured Saprospiraceae bacterium
TAGGATAGAGGCATATTTAGATTCCATGATAAGAGAATAAATAATTACCTATGAGATTCCAGAGGCCGCCAAGAGGACGGGAGTCCTTTGGCTCGAGAGTTTTCCAGAGGCCGCAAAGAGGACGGGAGTCCATTGGCTCAGGTGCGGTTATAAGAAATGGTTACTGAATCGAAGGTCTTCTAATCTCTCGATGAGTTATATGGAAGAGTTTTTTTGGCTAAGAAGTTTTTCAGAAGCAAAAATTTATATGTGCTAAATGCAATCTTATTGCACGGAACTATTTATTTTGATAGCCTATTGATGCAAAGTATTTTCATGAACATGGTAAAGAATTCAAAAATATTAGAAGCGTTAAATCACTACAAGGACGATTTTGAAGCTCATATTTTATCGAGGGGAAATAGTATTTCAGAGAACAGTATGGAATCTATCCAATCTAACCGTGATAGAACTATGTTTACGACGATAGTTTATGGCACATATGCTTACGAGGTTTCACTAAGAGTAAAGAAATCGTCAATGAGAGTGAAAGGTACTTGTAGTTGTCCATACAATGGAGAATGTAAGCATCTTGCTGCTATGATAAAAGTCCTTATAGAATCACTTAAGGATGATTCTAGTGCAAGAACTGCGACCAACCAATCACAAGCAATAAGTCTTAAGGCATTGCCCACCACGAGATCACATGTCATAAAGGCCACAAGTTTAAATGAAATTTTGGACAATATAGACGCCATCTCTACAGTCCGGCGGAATAACAGTTATAATCCAGAGTACCTCCAAGTTTTGTTTGCAAAAGGGGAGGTGAGATCTGAAATATACGTGCATGATTGGACACCACAAGGAGCGCAATATTTGAAAGTCCACACATCCGCTATAAAGTTTACTAAAGATTCGGTGACGATAACTTGTCCTGATTGCAATTTTAATAAGAACAAGATTTGTAAGCATGCAAAAGCATCACTTAATAATCTCTTATGTATTATTACGGAGATAGATCCATCATATTATGATTATAATAATCAGATAGAGAACTTCGCAAAGAAATTTGGCCTTACATCACAGTACCTCCAAGAAAATGCAGAACTCATTTTAAAATGGAACACAATAGAAATCAAGATAACTGACCCAGATGTCATTAATCCCTTAGACCTTGAGAAACTAGAGCTCATTATTCTAGAAAGTAATGCTATCAAGCAAAACCAACTTTTAGCTTCCATAGAGGAAAGTGTGCAATATGGAGAAGGTTTTTGCTGGTCTTCTGTCACAGGTATAGAAAGTCAGAAAATGCTATTTGTAATTAAAGGCAAACTCAATAAGACAAGAAATAAACTGGCATCACAAATAAGTTGCCAAGAACAACCTACATTATTAGCTCCCCAAGCAAAGGCACTCTACAGAGCTGTCTCAGCACATAATTTTGATCGAGAATATATAGATTACAATGAGCACTTGAATGTAACTTCTACTCTAAACTTAATCAAGCAAAATCTGCCACAGCTCCAGTCTTGTATAAACTATTACTACAATCCTAAGTCTAATCAAAGTTACAATTACTACAGAGAGGGAAAGTTGTATAAAAAAGATCTTAGGTGCATTACTTTCTCTAATAAACTATTCAAATTATCATTTGATGCGAGCGAGCAAGAAAATCATTATACGTTAAAGGTACTTACTTATGCCGATGAATTAAGGTTAGATCTTAGTCTCGCTAATAAGGTAGATTTTAACTATCACTTCGTACTTATAGATGACGTCGCCTATGTGTACGACAATCCACTCTCCTACCATTTTTTGCAAGCACTAGATTTTAAAACACCCTTAAAGTTCCTACCAAGCGACAAAGAAAAATTTGTAAGACTTCTTAGCAAATTAGAACAATCTTTTGAGGTCGTAAAAGACAAGCACCTATCTAATATATGTGTACGTGTGCAGAAATTAAAGAAACTAATACAACTAAAAGAGGTAGGCCAGCATGTGTTGTTTTATCCATTTCTAACAAAGTCCAAAAGACGATTTAATGTATTAGAACCAAATATTGTATTGAATAAAAAAGCTGAACTGGTAGTACCAGATGAGCACGAAGTAGCTGAGTATAAGCAAGAGTTTTTGGAATTATTTTCTGAAGAATTTTATCCTGAGCCAGAAATTAGCTTTATCCACATGGGGGTAAGTGAGTATATCAATGCTGGCTGGTATTTAGAGTTTTTATCAAAATGCGAAATTCTGGGCATACAGTTGGAGGGCTTGGACCAATTTAAAAATATAAAATTCAGTAAGTTCAAGGCAGAAATAAAGGAAGACATCACGTCAAAAATTGACTGGTTTGAACTAAAAGTTACCTTATCGTTTGGAGATGAAATAGTTCCAAGAAAAAAATGGATTAAGGCGCTTAAAGAAGGAAAGTCATATATAGAACTATCTGACGGCACCTTAGGAATAATACCGGAAGAATGGCGACGGAGGATGGACGAGGTATTGGCATTAGCTGAAGTGTCAGGCACTAATTTTAATGTCAATAAACTGCGATTCAATGCACTCGACAACCTCTTTGCCAATGTTAGTGACAAGAAGCTGCTGAATGAAATTTCTGCACAAAAGAAGTTGCTTTCTTCCTATAAGGAACTAGACAAGAAGAAAGAGATACCCCGCTCTATCAAGGCAATTCTACGACCTTACCAAGAGGCCTCTTTTCAATGGATGCATTTTCTACAGTCATCAGGTTTTGGCGGCATATTAGCAGATGACATGGGCCTAGGGAAAACACTTCAGATTATATGCATGCTTGCTTCTGCAAAGGAAACAGGAAAGTGTCATGCGCTAGTGATATTACCTAGAAGCTTAATATTTAACTGGTCCAAAGAGATCAAAAAATTCTGTCCTGCCTTGACCACACATGTTCATCATGGTACACAAAGGCATCTAGCTTCTAAAGAGATGAAAGCTGCCAATGTTGTCATCAGTACTTACGGTACAGTGGTGAATGATATAGAAGTAATCAGAAAAACAACATTTACCCACATAGTACTAGACGAATCACAAGCCATCAAAAATCCAACTTCAAAGAGATATAAATCTATAAGATTGCTCAAAGGCAAATTTAAAATATGCGCTACGGGTACACCAGTACAAAACAATACTTTCGACTTATATGCACAAGTAAGTTTTACTAACCCAGGCTTGCTAGGAAATCAGAGTTATTTTAAGCAGAATTTTGCTACTCCTATAGATAAGAACCAGAATGTAGAAGCCGCCAAACTACTACAGAAAATGATACATCCTTTTATCCTGAGGAGGACAAAAGAGCAAGTAGCAAGCGATTTGCCAGAGAAAGTAGAGTCTACCATCTATTGTGAAATGTTTTCACATCAACGCAAAATGTATAATGAGCTCAAGGAACAAATAAGAAGAGACTTGCTTTCTATAAGCGAAGATGATTCTAAGCTCAAATTCAAAGTTCTTGATGGCTTACTTCGATTGCGTCAATTGTGTAATTCTCCACTGTTAGTAGATAATAAATTAAAGGGCGAAAAAGCACAGTCGACAAAAATAGAGTCACTTGTCCAAAAACTAACAGAGGGTATAGGTAACGGTAATGCACTAGTCTTCTCTCAGTTTGTACAAATGCTGAGTCTTATCAGAGAGGAGCTAGATAAGAGGGGAATACCTTATGCTTATCTTGATGGCACCACCAGAAATAGAGAAGCTGTAGTAGAAGAATATATGGAAAATCCTAAGTATAGAATCTTTCTTATCAGTCTCAAAGCTGGTAATACAGGGCTCAATCTGACTAAGGCACAATATGTCTTTCTTGTAGATCCTTGGTGGAATCCTGCTGCAGAAGCACAGGCAATAGATAGGGCACATAGAATAGGTCAAACAAAAAACATCTTTGCCTATAAGATGATATGTAAAGACACGGTAGAAGAAAAGATCCTCCAATTACAATCAAAAAAGAAAAAGATCGCTTCTCAATTAATAAAGGTAGATGAGAGTTCCTTTAAGAACATGAATAAGAAGGATCTGATGGCACTCTTTGATTAGGGGAAAACATCTTTTGAGGTAGACAACTGTCGGCTTATTGATTATTGATATTCGTTGTTAGTATCAGGTTCATTAGTGTATGCTATAGTGGGTACAGTGATGTAATTTTCCACTTTCCAGAAACGTACTAAGAGGTCTAAGTTATTGTAGATATGTTGTCCATGTACAGATTCAAAGTAGACAAGTTTTTCTTTACATAACTTAATCCAATGTCTTACCAATTCTGCTGAACAGATATCTGTCATAAGCAAAGTATTGATGCATGCTGTTATGGTTTTTTCGTCAGCATTATCGTGGTACGGGTTATGATCCATAGGAAAACAGGCGTTGAGGTTTTCTACTATTTCGATACCCGACTTAGGATTAAAAAAAACAAGGCCCGTGTCTTCTATAGATGCTGATTGTAATTTTATGTTCTTTGATGGATTTATAAATCCAGCTTTTTTGGCTCTTTTTAGTGAGGCAGCTTTTTCTTCTGTACTCAGCTTCAGAAATTCGCTGTAGAAGTTCATAAAGTCTTTACAATACTGACCAATTTTATGTATGCGCATAAAGGCAAAATGATGGCCATTGTTATATTGGAGAAACGCCTCCAGTTGCCTATTGATATCTTTTTGGACATCAATAGATTTATGTTGCAGGAAGCTGACACTTGCTATGCTTTCAGGTGATTGTTTTTCATCCAAAATGAGATCAGCATCAAAATCCATTTCCATTAATGGTCCAGAATTCCACCATGCACCCTGCCACTTGACAATAGAGATGTGGCAGATCCTATCCTCTTGTGTAAATTTTAGTTTAGTAGATTCCTTTATCAGTTTGAATTTTTTTGAAGAGGCTATATGTTCGATAAGAATATGATTATTGTCTTCTCCTTTTATAAGAAAATATCCATTTATTTTCTTTGACATATTGGTTATGTCTTTTGAGAGTTGATGATCTTCCCCTAATATGGCAGCTAGCCATTCTTTAGCCTGGAGATTTAGTAATCTTGTGTGGAATGTATGCAAACATTCTACGACGTGGCCATGGAAGTAGATTTCGAAGTGAGGATCGTATCTCGAAGTTGCGATTAACTCTTCTTGTGATAACATTAATCTAACTCCAGTATCTATATGAAAAAGATAAGTATGGAATAACAGTTTTTCCATGATGTCCCTAATCTTGAAGTAATCTGTCTCACCTGAGTCTATGTGATAACATGATTTAAGCAATGGGTTTTCGGGAGCTGTTTCCCATTCTTGATCGAGTATCTCATACACTTTCTCACCGATACCATAGAATAAGTTGTTCTCTGGAAAAACTAAAGTCTTTTGTTGTACAGTGTTCACAAAATACCAGATCAAAAACTTTACTACATCTACATGCACTTCGTCTGAGTGATATTCTTCACAAGGATAAAAAGGTAAAGGGGTGCCGTATATTTTTTGATGTTGGGTATGAAAGCTATCCCAAATTCTTGTATCACTTACAATATCTTCTAGATAAGAAGTAAGAAAAACTGACAATGGTACCAACCATTCATTTCCAATGATGCGGAAAAGTTCATCACAAGTACTATCAGAGGTGATGGCTTTTAATACTCTATTGGCTATCGTGAGATAATGAACATCTATAGAGCTATGATTTTTATAAGGTCTACGCGATGTCCAGTCCGATATGAATACTCTTAGTCTGTTGTCTTTTTTCAATATCTAAATATATTAATGGGTTAAGGTAGACAATTTTAAACAGACCTTGTTTTAAGTTGACAAGCAATCTTAGTAGATAGACTAAATATTTCCAATGCGAATCTAACCTATAATTTCAGAGTGCTAAGACGATATCGCCAATGTCCCATTCAGTTTGTAGTGTGGACTAAATGATTGCTGATACTCACCATGCATTTGTAGCCACAGATTGTCTATAAGGCCGATACCCTTGGAATCTAAAGAAGGAGTCAGCTCTTGTGCTTCCCCATTATCCGAATAGCTGTAGAGAATGGACTCTGCACCTTGCTTGGCTATCTCTATGTCTATGTTCAGAGCTTGAGCTGAGGTGTGGGCATGTTTAAAGGAGTTGGTGATGAGCTCATTAGTAATAAGTCCTAGGCGCAACACTTTTTCTGAGTCGAGGCTGAGGTCTGGACAGTTCAGTGATAGAGCAGAGGTTCTGGTTTTTTCTAGTCCAAACATCAGGTCGTCACACAGTTCTTGCAGATAGTCTTTGAGGTTAAGTTCTTTGGATGCTGAAGCCTGATTAAGTTTTTGGTTGACAAGGGTGAGGGTGCGCAAGCGATTTTCGTTGTCTGCAAGAGAGGCTTTTACTGCTGGATCATCAGAAGAGGATCTGTCTTTGGAGAGTAGAGCTGTGGCCAGGGCTAGATGATTTTTGGTTCGATGAGCTATCTCATTATTGAGGGCATGTATGGCTTCGTTTTTCTCTGTGAGAGCGGCGATATTATTTTTTCTTTCTCGTGCTCTACTTATCATGTTCCAGAGTAGCAATCCGAGGGAGAGCAAGACGGCACCTGCACCACCTATGATTGTCCGTTGGCTAGCTATCTTTGCTTCTGCAAGGGCATTGTCTTTTTTGAGGAGTTGGTTTTCTGCTTCTTTTTTCTGGGTTTGGTATTTGGTTTCCAATACTCTTAAATTTTTGCTGGCTATACCATTCCTTAAGGAATCTTTTCGTTCTATAATTTTATGCCATTCCGATGCTAAGTTTTCTTTACCTAGTAATGTCAACTCATTAGCAAATGCAATTTCTTCATATTGGGTTCTATAGAGTTTGCTCATTTTTTCAGTGCAACCATCTATTTCGCTTAGGATAGCTTTTGCTGTTTTTGGCTTATCAGTTTTGTATAAAATAGTGGCTTCAAAAAATTTGCACTGACACTTGCTTGTCCACCTGTCGAATTCTTCTGCTAGCTTGTGGCATTTCTTAGCATAGATCATAGCTTCGTCATAATCCTCTTCTTGCTGATACAAATCGGCAAGAGACTGATAGGTATGTATAAGAGAACTCTTTTTAGGTTTGCCATTTATAACTTTCATTAAGTAGTGTCGTGCCGAATCGAGTTGATTGAGTTGTAGGAAGCAATTACTAATATTGTTATAACTAATAAAGACCCTATAATCCGATTTGTCTAGGTGTTCTATATTTTTTCTTGAGTATTCTATTGATTTTTCAAACTCTTCATTTTCTCCGTAGGAAGTAGATAAGATGTTATATATCACACTGTCATAGTTGTGAATGTCTTCCTTATTTGCTAATTCTATAGCTTTATTTAGTGTAGCTATCATTTCATCATCCTTTCCCCATTTGTCAAAGAGCCTGCTATGTTGTAATAGCAACACCATTTCAAATTTCGGATTATGATCATAATGAGGGTGAGAGAAGATCAATTGGAATAAACTGTCACCTTTTTCAAATTTACCGTATTTGGTATAGCTGTTGGCTATGTTGCCTTGTGTTTGTATATATTGATCCCAATCCTTATGTTTTTCAGCGATTTCAAGTGATTTGATTCTATAAATATCTACAGAGTCTATTGATTGGGTTGCTAATAATGTCGCTTTGATTCTATATGCACAAGCAAGTTCTGAATGGTATTCTTTTTCGTTAGTTATAGTCTCACTAATTAATTTATTGGTGAGGACGAGAGATTTCGCAGGAGCAGTTTTCATGCTCGAGGTTATGGAGTCAATTAGTGGTTGGTATTGATCACTATAGGTGGATATTTGACTGTAAATGGTGTTGCTGAATAAGATCGTTGTAAGAATTAGGAATGTTTTGATTGTAATCTTAATCACTTTTCAATGTTTTAAATTGGTTTTTAATCTCAGTCCAGTAGGCCTGA
>CAZMMQ010000076.1:0-16412 GCA_964567435.1 uncultured Saprospiraceae bacterium
GCCAGATTGAATTCCATAGTTCTAATTGTATATCAAGATAATGAATTAGTACAGGGATGATAGTCTTTTTGGGTCTAATTATTTCTTGTTTCTATATTATCAATTAAATGTTTTCCGAGGGCTTCGCCTTGCTTAACTCCTTCGGTAATTGCTGGCATGTAATGTATGCCTCCGTACAATCTGGATATAGCAGCTTCAGCAGATGCTTCCTTGAATGAACTAAACTTTCGGACAGGAAGGCCGTACTTTAACTCTACGTCATCTGTGTAAGCAAAGTTGTCACCCAATAAGTGGGTTAGCATTACAGCAGAGGCAGTAGAAATGACACTATGTCCACTAGTATGCTCTGGGAATGGAGGTGTCTGCAACAAAGGCTTCCAACTTTCATCTATGTACTCATTGATAACCGTCTCAGGTCTTATCAATTTTGATCTGTACTTCTCATCCCAACAACTAATAAAGGCATCAAACAACGATATGGAAACCATCATGGCAGTTTCGATAGATTGCATAAGACTATGCTCTGCAGCTTCTGAAGCGATATTGGCAATACCCATCCAGTGTCCACCAGGTGTTATCTTCTTTGTAGCAAACATCATATGTCCTGTCTGATTCATTACATAGGGATTACAATCCCAGAAACTGGCAATGAGTTTTTCTTCTTCTTTAAGTTTCTTACCAGTTTCATAGACTTCCAAAGTCTCCTTAAAAAACTGACTGTTTTTGGACACATCAAATTTTGTAGGAGAAACAGGTCGGAATTGATCAGCAGTCTTTATGACTAACGGACGTATATTGTTCCAACTGGGTTCGATTCCTTCCATATAGGCAGGTGGAGTAGGTTTCCATTCTCCTGGTCTGTCCGTGATAGAGTACTTAGGATCTGATCGTGTTTGCTTATAGTTATCTTTATCTGCCCAAGCAAGAATGTGCTGAGCTACTTGTTTACCATAGTCCTCAGATTGCTTTACATGCTTATCAGATAGACCTAGAGAATCCAATTTCCCATATAAATCATCACGATAGTTGATCATTTTTTCCTCTGAAAAAATAAGAGCTTGGCTGACAGTTAGAAAGGCTTCTAAAGCTGCCAATTCAAAATAGAGTCCTTCTTTTTTAGGAGGTGTTGGAATTTGGGAAAGACCATTGAGTTGGCCAGACAAGGACTTATACTCACTATTGTCTTGGCAGAGAGTTTCATAAGCAGCAATACAAGGATATACGTAGACGCGGCTTGCCACTGGAGGGGAAAAAATATCATGGACTATAACATCGGTAAGTTGGTCTAAGGAATTATGAAACCACTTAGAATCAGATAAAAGTTCATGGGCTTGCTCATTAGAAATATGCGTATTCCTGCAAGCAGAAAAAGCAACTATGAGACTCAAAAGTAAAAGAAAATTCTTTGTCATTGTTTCCTGTATAATCTAGCTTCCCAAGGTAATAAGACTTGGCCCATCTTATTGTCTATATTGGTTTTTATAAGAGAAAAAGAATTTATGTCCATATTCAGAACTTCATGACTATTACTATGATTCAATACAACCACAAATAATGCTTCATCATCTTTCCTCTCGTAAACAAAAAGGTTGTCGGATCCATAATCCAACTCTTTATATGAACCATACACGAAGGTGCTATTTTCCTTACGAAAGGAAAGAAAGTCCTTATAAAAATGATAGATAGAGTCCTTTTCTGCAACAACTTCCGCTGCATTGATCCGTTCAAAATTTGGATTGACTTTTATCCATGGCGTCCCTGCTGTAAACCCTGCATGCGATTCTTTGTTCCATTGCACAGGCGTTCTTACATTATCTCTTCCATGCTCATGCACCAACTCTAAAAACTCTTGTGTACTCAGTCCTGCTTCAGTAAATTCTTTATGATAGTTATGTGTCTCTACATCTCTATAATCAGAGATAGAATCAAATTTCACATTAGTCATTCCTATCTCGGACCCTTGATAAATACATGGAGTGCCTCTCAAGGTTAGAATCATCATTGCCAATAACTTGGCACTTTCCACTCTGTATTCCTTATCGTTTCCAAATCTTGATACCAGTCTTGGAAAATCATGATTGTCCATAAATATACTTATCCATCCAGATTGCCCCATAGCAGTATCCCAATCATTGAAGATTTGCTTGATTTCTTTCCAACCATATGCAACTGGGTCAAATTTCCCAAGAGGTCCATGTCCCAAAAACATGTGATCCAAATGAAAAATCATACTGAGCTCGCCTCTATCATGTCCGACATAACTAAGTCCTACATCCTTAGAAATACCTGGTCCCTCACCTACTGTCATAATATCATAATGACTGAGTACCTTATCATTCATCTCTTTCAAATACTGATGCACTTTGGGGCCGTTAGAGTAGATATGCTCTATCGTATCATTCAGCGCTTCATAAGGTGAGTCAGAGAAGTCTAACCGCTTAGAAATAAGTGGAATCACATCCATCCTAAAACCATCGATGCCCTTGTCAAGCCAGAAACGCGTTACCTCAAAAATGCTCTCTCTTACTTTTGGGTTCTCCCAGTTCAGATCAGGTTGCTTCTTTGTAAAGAGATGCAGATAATACTCATCCGTCTTCTCGTCGTACTCCCATGCGCTACCACCAAAGAATGACTTCCAATTATTAGGTGGTCCTCCGTCCTTACCAGGTCTCCAGAAATAGTAATCACGATACTGACTATCCTTAGAAGTTCTGGACTGCTCAAACCAATTATGCTCATCAGAACTGTGGTTGAAGACCACATCCATAATCAGTTTCATACCTCGTGAATGTAGCCCATCCAACAGTTCATCAAAATCAGACATGGTGCCGAACTCAGGATGTATCTTAGTATAGTCACTGATATCATAGCCATTGTCGTCATTAGGAGATTCATAAATTGGGCTCAACCAAATGATATCTACACCTAAATCTTCAAGATAATCTAGCCTAGAGATTATTCCGCGCAAGTCCCCTATTCCATCACCATAACTGTCCATAAAACTCCTAGGATAGATCTGATAGATGACCTGTTCTTTCCACCAAGCTTTAGTTATCGTTGTCATATGCTCTTTTCTAGATATTATTTATTCTCTAAATAATTTTTCATTGCAAGGTAAACACCATTACTCCATCCGAAACCATCTTGCACTGGATACTCGCCACCACCAGCTTCCAAGGTCATATCTTCTACATTGTATTTCTCTACAAATTTACCGGTGGTCTTATATACACGTTCATTCAGAGCGACCCATCGTCTAGATATCTTTTTTGCCAATTCAACGAAACCATAATTATCCAAACCTATCACAGTTATCCATTGCAACGGCGCCCAGCCATTTGGTGCATCCCATTGTTGCCCTGAGTAAATAGTAGTTGTTAAAACACCTCCATCCTTTAGAAATTTTTGTTCTATAATATCTGCTACTGAAGAAGCTTGGGCTTTAGTAGCTAACTGAAAATATAGTGGGAACATTCCACCCAAGTGATAATGGATTATTTTGCTATCATTCATGTGGTCATAATCAGAGAAAAATCCTAAGGTTTCGTTCCATAAATACTTCTGAATGAGTAATCGACGGGCTTCTGCTAGCTCACCATATTTCTTAAGACTTTGCTTATCATTACTCATTGCAGCAATCTTCACCAATAAGGTCTCTAGACTATATAGAAGACAATTCAGATCTACAGGAATAACATCTGCACATCTTATCGTCTTCAAAGACTTAAAGTCCGAAAACCATCGGGAAGAAAAATCCCAACCTGATTCGCAAGCTGCGCGCACATGAGCGAATAACTCTTCAGACTCTCTTCCGCTGACTTCTAGCAAGTCTAGGTCATCTTTATACATTTCTTCCCTGGGTCTAGGATATTGATCATGGTATCTATTGAGTTGGCCTTCGGCAAATTGGATGCATCTTCTATTTCCTTCTACATTATCATCCATCCAGAAACTATGTTCTTTGATTAGTGCAGTTTTGTACTTCAGCAAGGTATTTAAACCAGTCATGCTTGCTAAGTGCTCCACCATCTGAGCAAAAAATGGTGGCTGAGACCGACCTATAAAATATGATCTATTCCCATTAGGGATAAAGCCCAAAGTTTCAATCAGCCAAGCAAAATTATCTATCATGCTCTCAACCAACTCTACTTTCCCATGTATCCCCAGTCCAATAATAGTGAAATAGCTATCCCAATAGTAAATCTCATTAAATCGTCCACCAGGTACTACATAAGGGTAAGGCAAGCTGATTAAGGATGTGCCATCCTCGACTTTATCAGCTGCTCTAGTTAGGACTTCCCACAAGGCATAGATATGCTCTTCAGCAGTTCTTTGGGAATCTGACTCGAAATCGGAACTAGCCGTAGTCGGCAAAAAAAAATGTGATTCAAAAAAGGTTACTAGATTGAAGTTGTTTTTTACTTTCTCTTCTTTGTATTTTCTCAATAAAACTTCAGGTGACATTTTGGGAATCGCATCAGAAATGATTTTTCCATCTTTCCAGTGACCACTTTTGTGCAGGGCTACGAAAAGCTCACCATAGATTTGGTAAGGTGTTTTAATGTGCATGTGTAAGCTGGTTCTTCTTGGTCATTGCATTTAGTGCAAACAAAGCCAGAAATAATCCAACCAAAGGAATGACCATATAAGAGAAGGCCGATTCCGCTCCTACGTGTTTAAACAAATAACCGACTAGTCTTGATCCCAAGGTGCCACCTATTGCAGAGAAGATAATTATCAGGCCAGACATCGGGCTGTGCAAGCGTTTTGGAAGAGCACTTAGAACTACTGAATTTATCAAAGGATAAATAGGTGCCAGAAATAAACCTACCAATGGGAAAGCATAGCCGTAAAAAGGAATATCCAATAAAGAATCAACATTTTCTATTCTTGCTGTAATTGCCTTTGGCAAAACGAAAACAACCATCAAGATAGCTAGGATGATGCATACCGTGAGTATCCAAAACCACGAAATTTTCTTTACCAACTGACCTGCTAACAATCTTCCAACACCTAGAGAGATAAATAAGACACTGGTCATCATTATTGCCAAGTTTTCAGGAAGATCGAAAACTCTTTCGTTGAAACTAGGTAACCAGGTCATGATGCCTTGTTCGACCATTACAAAGAGGAATGCCGTGAAAACAAAAATAACTACAAGCAATCGCGCCATTAGCTTCATCATAGCTGCAAAGTCTTCTTTTAAATTTGCACCTGGTATGACATCCTCCTCTTCATATTTAGCAAAGTATAAAAACAAGAATGACAAGACTGACATGACAGTCAAAAGCAAATAGACATTAACCCAACTATTAGGATTACCCTCATCATTGAAAAGCGGAAAGAGGAAGTAACCAAAGGTAATTCCGAACATAAAAAAACCCTCAATAGAGCTCATGAGACTATTATGTTCTTGCTGCGTTTCCGTCAGCAAACCTATAGTCGAATATACAGAAACCTTTATCAAAGCGAACGAAACACCTACAGCCAAAAAAAGAAGCTTTGCCGCAAGAAAACTGTTTCCTATATACATTCCCAAACAAGCAAAAGTCACAATAGCTAATCCCAACAACATTGCTTTTCTATATCCTAGTCTAGGCAAAAAGGAAGCAACTAAAAACGAAACGATGGCAATAGGCATATCCTTAAACAATTCTAAGATGCTAGCTTGTACTTCATCTACTCCATATAACTTCTGTGCCTTCAGGATTACTATACCTACACTATTGAGTAGTATTGCAAATACAAAATAATTTAAGTACAAGGATATCTTCAGACGAGTTCTTTGATTCATAAGGAGGCTATTCTATTATAGTTAGCGTACCAGAAAAGGATTCCGTAAGTTGATCAAGGAAAGTAATTCTCGCATGCCATACATAAACCCCAGTAACTATTCTCTTCGAACCTTTTCTGCCATTCCATCTGTTGGTTTCAAAGTCAGGATCACTACTTCTATAGACGACTGATCCATATCGGTCGTAGACAGAAATTTCCTCTATGATACCAAAATCAGGGCTTTGAATAAAGAAACTTTGATCATTACCTTGGGCAGATAAAGAAATAATATTAGGAATATACAAACGACGGGTATTATCTACATCCAATCTGACAACTATAGAATCTCTACATACTTCATTGGTAGCAAAGAATATGTATTCAGTATCCCAATATGGTCCTGCGTAAGTATTTAAACATTCGATACATGATAACGAATTTTCAAGAGGATCTCTCCAAGCAAAACTCACTGAGTCTGCGGCTGTTATAATCCGTGGATTCAAAAGCAAACTATCACCTAATGCGATTTCGTTTACTAGAGATTCTATCTCAATCTCAATAGGTTCACCTTCTACTACTTCAAAAAATACAAATGAAACTTGGCAACCAGTAAATATTTTAAGCTCGTAAACGCCTACATCATCAATTTCCACTTCACTTTCGGTACTGCCATTAAACCATTCATATTCAGTTCCATAAATGCTTCCATCTAGGATAAGGGTCTCACCATCACATAAAGTCTCAGGTACAAAAAGAGAATCTACATCTGTTCCTAAGACTGTCAATATTGTGTTATCAAACTCGAGAGTACTAGGATTATCAGATAGACGAAATGAACCCAATTTTTCTGGAAAATTTTTGATGATTGCACCATTAGGATATTCTCCAGGCGAAACAATTCCTACCTCCACAAGAAAAACTATACTATCTATTCCTAAAGGCACATTCATTCCAGTCAGACTAAGTATATTTCCTTCAGATTTATCTTCGCCGCCATACGGATTGTTTAGCAATGATACATAGGTAATCCCAGTAGCCAATGTATCCACAAATTCTATTCCTTCTTGGCTTTCGCCAGAATCATTATTGACAGCAAACTTGTATAATACTTCATTACAAGGGAAGATTGAGTCAGGTACGATTAGATGATCCATATCTATCGTGAATGGGCATGAGGCAATAGTCACATCAAACATTACTGTTACTACCTGACAACCGGTTTGAGCTTCCAAAGAATATAATCCCGAATCAAATACTTCTATAGTATCAGACTCCTCCCCCGTACTCCATTTATAATTTGTTCCAAATGGTGTTCCATCTAAATAGGCTGGCACATGAGTACAAAAGAAAAACTCTCTCTCCTCCATGTCAGAATCCAGTACCCTGACTTCTAACCTCGTCTCATCGTTCTGAGTCACAGTCCTTGGATTATCAGAAGTGGCACTACTACCGATAGTCGTCGGTAATCCATCTATCCTAAAAGAAGAAAAATAATTGCCTGGACCTAATGTTTCTGACAATTCTACTGTAAAGTTTAAATCAGTCTTACCAACTGGCAGATTCAAATCTCGGATATCAAATTGATCTTCATTGAAAGTGACATTGCCATCAATATTATTGGACATGAGCTCCTCAAATTCAAACCCAAATGGCAGATCTGATTTCAGGTCACAATTATTTATAGGACGACCAGTCGCATTTGCAATTCTATATGAATAAGTAATTTCATTACAAGGAAAACTAAATTGAGGATCTACTAAGCATTGTAAGCCCACATTAAATGGACAGGCTGCAATATCCTTCATATTAGATTCTGGGCCATTCGTAAGAATTCGATTACTTAAGTCTGAAGTATTTATTTCAAATAGCCCACTGGCTACTTCAAACTGTGCAGAACCAAAGGCGAATACACCTCCGAATGCATCCGAGTAGGTCAAACTAAATCTATCACCTAGATTGGGAATACCAAGTCCTGTAAATCTCAGACTGTTGGGATCAAAAGAAACAACACGGCCGTCATTCTGATTTATTCCATAGAATAATCCATCAGAAGGGTTAATTGTCAAATCAGTAATATCAAGTGTAGCTGTACCTGGAATAACGGTCGGGTTATCCCAATTGCCAAAGTTGAATATGTAAATGTTTTCCATCCTATTATTCTTGTTTCCAAGAAGTACAATACGGTTTCCATCTGCAGTCATCCCAAACGCATCATGAATTTCATCTAGTGGCAAATTGAGTGATGCAATAACAACTAGGTCTCCAGCAGCATCTATCCTATATAGATCCTTAGTAGCAGAACTTATAGCGTATAAGAAGTTATCCGCTGATCTAAACGCGAGACCATCTAGTGTGAATCCAATATCGGCAATAAATGGTTGTATTATAACTGCGTTATTAGAGGGGTTGATTTCCATAGATACAATTCTATCAACTTCCTCATCCAGCATCCATACCTGTCCCAGACAATCAAAAGGCTGCTGAGCTGCCAGATTGCAACTTAGAAAAACTAATAGTGCTATTTGTATCTGTTTAATCACTTACCTGTGACTTTATATGTTTTGTTGTCTTTTCCAATTTCAGCCCTTCTTGAAGGATTACTGTTGTTGCCTCTAATTCATTAATAGTGTAATGAAAAAACTAAGGACTTTCATTGCATTTATTTTAAAGTATATACTTGAGCAGGTTTATCGTTTATAAGTACAACAAGATGTTTCTTCCCATTTTTTTCTATGATTGTCATATCTCTAACTGTTCCTTTTATATTAAGACCAGATTCGTTTGAATCTAGATGACTCAGCTGGCCATTTTCATTTATTAAAATCTCACCTTTGTTGGCATCTAATTGGGAAAACTGTGGAATAAGATAGTGATTATTTCCTGCACAAATAGCATCATCATCGCCATCATTATCTATATCCATACTCGTGATGACATTAATACAAGAAAATTGCATCTCAGGATTTAACTTTTCGATAGCAAATTGTCCATTACCCTCATTTGTAACTACTGCTGAACTAAGATAATTCACTTTCTTGATCGTGGATTTTTGAAGTTTTTCTTTTGGGAATAAGTCCTTTAGGGACCGCTTTGCATAATCACTGTGAAGCATATTTTCCTTCTTCAGACCTGGCAACTGATCTGCTAGATCTCTCTTTACGGTTATCGGTCTATCTTCACCATTTATTCTTTTAGTTATGATTTTTTCAATGGACCCATTATCATCAAAATCATTAATCCACATAAATAAAGGATCATCATCGGAAGCTTTGAGATAAAAGTTCTCACCTACGTTTCCCATAAGTAAATCTTGATCTCCATCATTATCTACGTCAAGTGCAGCAACAGATTGCCACCAACCTGCGTAATTATCCAATGGTGTCTCAGCAATCTGTAATTGTTTCCCATCATAGAAAAGTACCTTGGGTGCCATCCATTCGCCCACGAGCACTAGCTCTTTACCATTTTGTGGCAATACATCTACCCAGGTGGCATCAGTTATCATACCTGCCAGACGTAGCTGAGGTTGAACCTGATCAGTGACATCTATGTATTGACCTTGACCGTTATTCATGAGAATAAAGCTACCTGGGCTTAAGCCATATTCACCGGGAACTGACCTTGCTCCAACAAATAAATCTAAGTCGCCGTCATCATCTAAGTCAAATGGTCTAATGCATGAGGTATTGACAAATACTTGTGGCATCGCATTAAGTTCGACCTCAAAAACTCCATTGTTATTAAAATAGATTCTATCACGAAAGGCCCTTTTTACATAAGTGACATTGTTTCCTCCACTACCAACAATCAGATCCAAATCACTATCTCCATCTACATCAGCAAAGACAGCACAGTTGTCCTCTAGAGCCTTGAACTTATCAAAGTACTCTTCCTGGACAGATTTAAATCCTGACTTTGTGCCTAGTAGCAACTGAGAAGCACTACCTGCAGAAGCACCTAGATAGAGATCTTCTAATCCATCACCGTTGACATCACCTTTGGCAACACAGGGTCCTTCTTTAGATAACTGGGTAGGTATATTCCTTTCGTAGAAAAAATCATTGTAATCATCTTCTTCATGTACAAACTTTAGGAGTTCTGTACTTGAGAACAATGGAGAGTTTGTTTTGGGTAAATCTGAAACACTAGAATCACTTGATATATAAGCTATCTGAAGACTAGTATTCACGTCTTCTATAACATGAGTTGTGGTTCTTCTATTGGGCCAAGTGACTACCAAGGAATCTATATGCGCTAAGGTATCTAGACCAAATATCATCTTATAATCAATAGACGATTGAAAGCCACGACTAGGTACCAACTCTCTTAGTTGCACATGACCTCCAGCAAACAACTTAATCTTCGAGCCTATACCAAAAGGATTGTCCTCTTTATAACTTAGACTGACAGCTAGATAATTACTAGAGGCGTTATTTTTATAAAGCTGAGCAACCTGATTATTGTTATTCACAACTAAATCTAAATCGCCATCATTATCGAGATCACCATAGGCTGCACCATTAGAAAAAGTAGCTTTGCTTATGCCTGCACTTTCTGAACGATCTGAAAATTTAAATCCTTTCTCGTTCAAGAATAATTTATTACGAATTGGCACAGATGGCATCTTGTTGATGATAGAATCTACTTGGGCTTTCTCTCCATTGAGCACCATTTTCTGGATGATATCATTGGCAAAGAAATCTATAAAATCTTGATCTATTACATCATTAATAATCCCATTACAGACAAAAATATCGTTGTAGCCATTGTTATCCAGATCCATCATTAAGGCGCCCCAACTCCAGTCAGAAGCGGCCACATTACTGAAATATGAAATCTCACGAAATTTTCCTTGTCCATCATTTAGCTGCAAGGTGTTGTGCATATACTGGTTGTAGAAACCTTTATCCTTCTTAATTTTCCGTAGATTGATATTGTCAAAGGTGGTTGTGGTTTTCAATCTGTAATCATCATCAGGTAACATGTCTGTAACAAATATTTCTGGATGACCATCATTATTTATATCGGCCATATCAGCACCCATTGAAGAATGGGATAAGTGATCTATACGATCTTCCAATTCTTCAGTAAATCCACCTTTCTTATTATTTATATAGAGATAGTCTCTTTCAAAGAAATCGTTGGACACATATATGTCTTCGTAATTATCGCCATTGACATCGCCTACTGTTACTCCTAATCCAAAGCCAATCAAACTACCATAGATGTCAGCAGACTCTGATACATCTACAAACATACCGCCGTCATTACGCAGCAATTTATCACCACCACCTTTTAAGAAATCTTTCACTGCCCAATCTTTGGCTCTTAGATTTCTCTTATTGCTATAGTTCAAAGTGTTGACAGGAATGAAACTATTATTGAGAATATAAGCATCCAGATCACCATCTTTATCATAATCGAAAAAGGCTGCATGAGTTGTGTATCCGTTTTCGTCCAATCTATATTGAGCGGCACTCTCCGTAAAAGTTGTATCCTGATTATTGATGTATAATTGATTGCGTTGGTCTCCCCCTTCTCTGTTTCCTGCATTGCTGACATAGATATCTAAATAACCATCAGCATTTATATCAACCATCGTTACGCCTGTACTCCACTTGTCAGGAGATTCGATTCCTGCTTTTGATGATATGTCTTCAAATTGCAGGTCTCCTTTATTGAGATATAATTTATTACTGCCCTGATTAGACGTAAAATAAATATCCGATAAGCCATCATTATTTACATCACCAATACCTACACCACCACCATTATAAAAATTCCGATAGTTGAATATGTTGAAGTCCTTGGTATTTGTGATTTCATTTATAAAATCAATTCCAGTATGGCTACTGGGCAAGTCTTGCAATAGAGAACTGCCTCCAGTGGTACTACTACTTAGATTTCTCTTTGTGTCCTCAGAACAAGAGCTTACAATAAATACAATTGATATGAGGAGTAAGATTCTCATCAGAACTGAAGTTTTACAAAGGTCAGTGAGTCAGAATTTTGAGCAGCAGCTAGGTAGCGTTCATCCTTGATTTTTATTAGAGACAGGTTATTGACTTGGCCTTGTAGAGGTGCGCCGATGATGTGCTGATAGGTATATTTACCGTCTTGACTGGATAGAAGTATAGATCCGTTGTCTGCATCATATCTTCCCATTTGCACATTACAATAATGGTAATTTGACCCTAAGAAAATATCTTGATTACCGTCTCCATTTACATCTGCATATTGGACGGCATTGACAGTGGAGTATTGTACCTCTTTAGGAATTTCCATCTTGGTAAAGCTGCCCTTATCGTTTCTATATAAAGTAGATTCAAAGTAATTGGCTTCGAATGCCTTTGAGGAATTAATCTTATCAGCACCTAATATTTCACCAAGAGATGATTTGGCAAAATCTTCGGCATAAACAAATTTTTTCTTTATTGATGGAATCTGTTTTTGTAACTCCATCATATTACTAAATGGTATCTCCCTACCCTTTACATAGTAACTAAGAACCTGCTCTTTGATATTGTTATCATCAAAGTCATTGAAATACATTCGAACTGGTTCTTTCTTAGACGCCTTGAGTCTACTGTTGAGCCCAAGATTGCCTGCAAATAAATCTTTGTCTCCATCACCATCTATGTCTACTAGATCAACACTATTCCACCACCCACTTCTATCATCGATTTCATTTGCAACAAATTTGTCTCCTTTCATAGCATAGACAGTTATGGGTTTCCACTCTGCTGCAATTACAAGTTCAGGTAATTTATCTCCATTGACGTCAGCAAATTCTGAATCTCTTACCAGACCAAGTTGACCATCACTAGGCAACATCTCTGAAGTCAGATCCTTGAAGGTATTTGTCGATAGATCATAGGCTAGCAAAACTGAAGGAGCAGGTTCCCCATAAGATCTTGGATAGGCTCTCGCTCCAAAGAATAGTAAGGGTTTGTTATCGTATTCCACTATGCTGATAGTAGAGGCAGTCAGATTAACGTTTTTGAAAGCTGAGGTATCTCTATGAAGTTTTCCATTTTTATTCCAGTACAATAACGGCTCAGTAAATTCACTATTGAGTCTATATTCATTTCCTCCAGTGGCCACTATGAGATCTTTGTATCCATCTGCATTCAAATCATAAAATACAGCGTCTACCTCTTCATAGATACTATCTTGCTCCATTCCAATTAGTTGTTGTTCATTCATAAACCCAGCTGGAGTCTGAGTCATCAATTGTGCCTTCTTTCTTTTTGCAGAACCTAAGTAATAGTCATCGAGTCCATCATTATTAATATCCGCAATAGCTAAGGCGGGACCATGTGCAGAGGTGGAAAATGGGATGAGTGGTTCTCGATTAAATTCTACAAACTTGTTCTCTTCATGTAATTCAGCTTTTAAAGTCGTTGTAGTAGTCTCAGCAAGAATCTTAGTGGAGGCATCATCTGTGGCAGCTATATAGTTAAATACCAAAAGACTATCGGCTGCATTATAGGTCTTATTCTGAGTCTTTCCTCCTGGCCAACTGACGGAGACACTTTTTAGATCAGCTCTAGGTATAAGAACTTGTGACACCATTGACGATTGAAATCCTCTAACTCCATGATACTCTCTCGTTATTTGTTTGTCTTCATAGTCAGCTACTATCTTAGCACCAAAGCCAAAGGCATTACCTTTAGGACCTTTTAAGTCTATTCGGACTGTAGGAGCACTAGAGGTGTTTTCGTAGAAGAATGCTTTGTCAGCAATATTATTGCAGATCAGATCATAGTCCCCATCATTATCAAAATCTGCATAAGCTGCACTATTGGAATAACTGGGCACTGAGTTTCCGACTTGTGAGCTTATATCTTCATATTGTAATTGGCTATTACCTCGATAGAAATAATTTGGTAATTTGATTTCAGGAATTTTGTCAAGGACACTTAAGTCTTGTTCCTCCAAATGGTCAAATTGGATTTTGTATTGGACATCATTTCCACTGATAAAATTAATGTAGTCGATGTCATTCATTCTTCTAGGAATGCCATTACTGATAAATAAATCTTGAATGCCATCCATATCCATATCGAAAAACAAAGGTGTCCAAGACCAATCAGTCGCATGAACTTGTGCATAGGCACCCACCTCTTGAAAATGACCATCGCCTTGGTTAAGCTGTAGGGCATTTCTGGCGTACTGGGGATTATATCCATATCTCAATTTGAAATTGAAAATATCAAGCGCATCTTCCCCTTCAGATTCCTTTAATATAATTGGGTCCTCAGGAAGCATATCTAGACTTATTATATCTTGATCTCCATCATTATCTACATCCACGATATCTACCCCCATAGAAAACCTGGATGTATGTTTTATCTGAGTAGTGCATTCGTCTACAAAGGTGCCATCACCTTGATTGATATAGAGATAATCATTTTCATGAAAATCATTACCGACATAGATGTCTGTCCATCCATCATTATTCAAATCGCCGAAAGCCAGACCCAAGCCATACCCTATTACTGAACTATGAATTCCTGACGCCTTAGTCACATCTTTAAACTGTCCTCCCTCATTAGCATATAGTCTATCTCCAGAAACCTCATCGTAGGTATCGAGAAAATCAGAACGCTGACCAAAGGTACCATTGTGATGTAAGGAATGATTCATCAGAAACAAATCAAGATCATTATCATTATCATAATCGAAAAAACCGGCCTGTGTGGAAAACCCTTGGAAGTCAACTCCATATTCCTCGGCTAATTCCTTGTAATGTGGAACTCCTTGATCATCGATGGTCTGACAGATATATAATTTATTGCGACAATCTAGTTTTCTATAATTTCCTACTTGACTAAGGTATACATCTAGCATCCCATCTCCATTAACATCTGCAATAGAAACGCCATTGGTCCAACTATTTGGACCACCATCTACATTTACCTTATCAGAAATATCTTCGAAGTTCAAATCTCCTTTGTTGAGATATACTTTTTCATGACCCAGATTAGAACTGAATATACAGTCTACAAATCCATCATTATTTAGGTCACCGACACCTACACCACCACCATTGTAATAGTACATATAGTTAAGGATATTGAGATCAAGATTGGTTGGTAGCTCGTTCGAAAAATCGATGTTTGTTCTCGACAGAGTAAGAAGATTAAATATGCTATTATCTGAATTTCTATCTGTACTACATGACAGGAATAAACATATACTTAGTAAGAAAATTATTCTCATGAACGGATAGGACAATTTTAGTTCTACAAGATAAAAAAAGGCCATCCAAAACTGGATGACCTTTCTTTAATCTTAAATATATTTTCTCTATTAATACCCTGGGTTCTGAACCAAATTAGGGTTACCAGCTAATGAAGCTGCAGGAATAGGGAATAATAATCTTTCTTCGCCACCGGCAGGCTTTTCTTGCCATGCATCTAAGAATCTTCCGAATCTAAGCAGGTCAGTTCTTCTGTGGCCTTCCCAGTAAAGTTCTCTTCCTCTTTCTGCTAACATAGTCGTTTCGTCTATAGAAGAAAGAGCAGAGGCTCCACGTGAAGCTCTTATTTCATTTACTGTTTCTAGTGCACTACCAGTGTCGCCCATTCTCATTTGAGCCTCAGCTCTCATAAGTAATACGTCAGCATATCTGTAGTATACATAATCGTTATCTGCATTGTCACCACTATTATAATCAATAGGATACTTAATAACTCTTACTCCAGTTACTTCAAGGTTTCCTCCTGATTCTTGGATTGCAACCTCAGGTGTAAATGCTAATGGATTCCCAAGTCTATCCATAATCGCATTGCCATCTTGATCAAACTGCTGACCTACAAGGAATCCAGCATTAATACCAGAAACTTCTGTCATACCAACATAATCAGCTCCTTCTCTAATATCTCCATCTTCGAAGCTATTATAGAAATCACCAAGTGTTGTAAATCCATTCCATCCTGATGGATTCTGGTTATAGTGTAGCGTACAGAACCATCGAGATCTTACATTACCAGAAGTTACACCTCCGATGTTTTCTGCAGTGAATATGTTTTCTGTAGAAATTTGATCGTTGTTAGGTGCAAAATTATCGTAGTAATTAGATGCTAATGAATATCTTCCAGAACCAATAATCTGATCAGCCAAAGAAATCACTTGACTCATATCACCATTATCAAAAGATGGAGCCGCTCTATTCAAGTACATACCTCTATTTAGAAGTGTCTTCATCATAAGAACTCTTGCAGCATCTTTGTTTGCTCTATTTGCAGGACCGTCAGGAAGATCATTTATGATTTCTTGCGCTTCACTCATAATAAAATCTATAGCCTCAGCAGGTCCTAGTACTTGTGCATCATTGAGTAGGTCACTTGGGTCTGCTCTGAATGGTACCTGTCCCCATCCGTCTAAGACAGAGTTAACAACGAATGCTCTAAGTAATCTAGCTTCAGCAGCATTTTGTGCTGATGGCTCAAATTGCAACATATTACTTGTAGAAAATACAATCTGAAGTAACTCACTAAATGTGCTACCTAAGAATGCGTGATCTTCATCCCAAGAGTGGTTATGAAGTGATCTCCAGATACCATTATCATCCCAATCTGGTCCTCTGGTTGGCCCTAGAGTCTCATCAGAGGTATGCTGTTGTGCAGCCC